>NZ_JBIAUR010000008.1:0-102387 GCF_042893105.1 Streptomyces sp. NPDC001663
GCAAAAACGTCCCCTCTGACGTGCACGTCACAGCAGCCTTGAGATGCACTCATCCCCGGCGTGAACGCCGGGGCTTTCTGCAAGAGTCCCGGTAAGAGTCGCGCGCCTGGTCATCGGGGCTTACACACCGCCCCGTCCGCCGGCCCTACGCGTCGGCCTGGGCTGCCCCCGCCAGAGCCGCGACCCGCTCCACGCCGAACACGTACCCCTGCACACCGCACCCCGCGATGACCCCGTCGGCCCGCAAGGAGACGTACGAGTGGTGCCGGAAGGACTCGCGCTGGTGGATGTTGGAGATGTGGACCTCCAACACGGGCAGTCCGTCACAGGTGTTGAGCGCGTCCAGAATCGCGACTGACGTGTGCGAGTAGGCACCGGGGTTGATCACGATCCCGCAGTGGTTCAGCCGCGCCTCGTGGATCCAGTCGACCAACTCGCCCTCGTGGTTGGACTGACGGAAGTCCACCGTGCCCCCGTGCGCGGCAGCCGCCTTGGCGCACAGCGCCTCGACGTCGGCCAGCGTGTCCTTGCCGTAGATCTCCGGCTGACGCTGGCCGAGGAGGTTCAGGTTGGGGCCGTTGAGGATCATGATCGGGGCGTTGGCCAGGGTGCGGGGCACGGTTCCTCCGGTCCGTTCGGGTGGCGCGATCCGTACAGGACCGCTGTTCAGACCCGGTTTATCACGGTGCGCCGAGAGCGCGGCGGCCCGTACCCTCCCGGCATGACGACGATCTCGTACCCGCCCAAGCCGTCGCCCGGGGACCGTATGGCCGTGATCTCGCCCGCGTCCGGCCTGCCCGGGCTCTTCCCGCGCCCCCACGAACTGGGACTGGAGCGCCTGCGCAAGGAGTTCGGCCTCGAACCGGTCGAGTACCCGGCGACCCGCAAGATGGGCGCGACTGCGCAGGAGCGCGCCGACGACATCCACGCCGCGTTCGCCGACCCGGACGTCAAGGCCGTCATGGCGTCGATCGGCGGCGACGACCAGATCACCGTCCTGCCGCTGCTGGACCGGGAGTTGATCCGGGCCAACCCGAAGCCGTTCTTCGGGATGAGCGACAACACGAACCTGCTCATGTATCTGCGCAACACGGGAATCGTCGGCTACCACGGCGCGACCGTGATGACCGCACTGGGCCGCCCGGTCGCCATGCATGAGCTGACCGTCGAGTCCCTGCGGGCTGCGCTGTTCACCTCCGGCGAGTACGAGCTGAAGCCCGCCGAGCGCTGGGGCGACGTCAACCGCGACTGGGCCGACCCGACGACGTTCGACGAGGAGCCGGAGACCAGGCCCGGCAGCGGATGGACGTGGGTGAACCCCGACCGGGTCGTCGAGGGGCGCAGTTGGGGCGGCTGTCTGGAGATCTTGGGCTGGCTCCTGATGGCCGACCGGGAGATCTCGCACGATCTGTCGGAGTACGACGGCTCAGTGCTGCTGCTGGAGACCTCCGAGGAGATGCCCAGCGCCACGGAGGTCTTCCGAATGCTCCGGAACATGGGTGAGCGCGGGCTCCTGCAGCGTTTCTCCGCGTTGCTGATGGGCCGGGCCAAGACCTGGTCCTTCGAGCAGCCCAACAGCCCGGAGGAGGGCGCGCGTTACGCCGCCGAGCAACGCGAGGCCGTACTGCGCGCGATGCGGACGTACGCCCCCGGCACCATGATCGTCTTCGACGTGGACTTCGGGCACACCGATCCGCAACTGGTCATCCCCTACGGCGGCCTCGTCCGCGTCGACGGCCCCGCCCGGCGCATCAGCGTCACGTACTGACGAGACCCGACCGCGCTCACGCGCCCCCGTAACCCGCGGTCACCGTGGGTAGTTGACGCGGCATGCACGACGTACGCACCGTAAGGGCGCCCTCCATGCTGCGGCTCGCGGCCGCCTCGCTCGCCGGGACGGCCATCGAGTTCTACGACTTCTTCGTCTACGGGACCGCGGCAGCGCTGATCCTGGGGCCGCTGTTCTTCCCGACGTTCTCGCCGGTGGCCGGGACGCTGGCCGCCTTCGCGACGTTCGGCGTGGGGTTCGTGGCGCGGCCGCTGGGTTCGGTGCTGTTCGGGCACATCGGGGACCGGCGGGGGCGCCGGCCGGTCCTCGTCGGCTCGTTGCTGCTGACCGGCGCCTCGACGATCGCGGTCGGCTGTGTGCCGACGTACGACTCGATCGGTGTGGTCGCCCCCGTGCTGCTTCTGGTCCTGCGTTTTCTGCAGGGCCTGGGGCTCGGTGGGGAGTGGGGCGGGGCCGTGCTGCTGACCGCGGAGCATGCGCCCGCCGAGCGGCGTGCGCTGTGGTCGAGCTTCCCGCAGGTCGGGCCTGCGCTGGGGTTCCTGCTCGCCAACGGTGTGGTGCTGGCGCTGTCGGCGACGCTGTCCGACGCGCAGTTCGCGCAGTGGGGTTGGCGGGTGCCGTTCTGGTTCGCGGGGGTGCTGGCCGCTGTCGGACTGTGGTTGCGGTCGTCGCTCGCCGAGAGCCCCAGCTTCCTCGAAATCGACGACCACGCGCGCGTGCCGCTGGCCGAGGTCGCACGCGACCACTGGCGCCTCGTCCTGCTGACGGCGGGCGCCCTCTCCATCGGGTATGCGATCTTCTACGCCGTGACGACCTGGTCCCTCGCATACGCGACGGAGCGGCTGGGGGTGAGCCGTACCGTCATGCTGACCTGCATCATGGCGGCCGTGGCGGTGAAGGGCTCGCTGACGCCGTTGGCCGCGCTGCTGGGGGACCGATACGGGCGGCGGCCGATGTGCCTTGCCGGGTGTACTGCCGCGGTCGTGTGGATGCTTCCGACAGTGGCGCTCCTCGCGACCGGTCAGCCGCTGCTGATGTTCGTGGGTTTCCTGGGCGCGCTGCTCGCGTTCGTCACGATGTTCGGGGTGATCGCCGCGTATCTGCCCGAGTTGTACGAGCCTCGGGTGCGCTGTACGGGCGCGGCGGTCGGCTACAACCTCGGCGGGGTCCTCGGGGGTGCGCTCACACCGATCGTGGCGACGGCCCTCGCCGAGCACGGCGGCCGGGTGCCGTGGGGGGTGGGCGTCTATCTGACCGGGATCGCGCTGCTGAGCCTCGGGTGCTTCGCGATGCTGCCCGAGACCCGGCCGGTGACGGTGGTGGTCGCGGAGCCGGTCATGGATTGATCGCCAGCTCCAAGTAGGCCGCGAACAGCACCAGATGGACCCCTCCTTGCAGCGGCGTGGCCCTGCCCGGCACCACGGTCAGGGAGGCCACCACCACGGTCAGCGCGAGCAGCACCATGTGCACCGAGCCGAGTCCGAGGACGAGCGGGCCGGAGAGCCAGATCGAGGCCAGGGCGACCGCGGGGATGGTGAGGCCGATGCTGGCCATGGCGGAGCCGAGGGCGAGGTTCAGGCTGGTCTGCACCCGGTCCCGGCGGGCGGAGCGCAATGCGGCGATGGTCTCCGGGAGCAGCACCAGCAGGGCGATGATCACGCCGACGACGGCGTGAGGCAGTCCGGCGGCCTCCACACCGGACTCGATCGTGGGGGAGACGCCCTTCGCCAGCCCGACCACGCCGATGAGGGCGACGAGGAGCAGACCCAGGCTGATCCGGGCGGTGCGGGCGGTCGGCGCGTCCGCGTGGTCGTCCGCGGCGATGACCTCGCCCTGGCGGGTGATGGGCAGGAAGTAGTCGCGGTGCCGCACGGTCTGGGTCGCGACGAACAGGCCGTAGAGGATCAGCGAGGAGACCGCGGCGAAGGTGAGCTGTACGCCGGAGAACTCCGGGCCCGGCTTGCTCGTCGTGAACGTCGGCAGTACCAGGCTGAGTGTGGCCAGCGTGGCGACCGTCGCGAGGGCGGCGCCGGTGCCTTCGGGGTTGAAGACCGCGAGGCCGTGGCGCAGGGAGGCGACGAGGAGACAGAGGCCGACGATGCCGTTGCAGGTGATCATCACGGCCGCGAAGACGGTGTCCCGGGCCAGGGTCGAGCTCTTGTCCCCGCCGTCTGCCATCAGCGTGACGATCAGGGCGACTTCGATGATCGTGACGGCGACGGCGAGGACGAGCGAGCCGAAGGGCTCGCCGACCCGGTGGGCGACCACCTCGGCATGATGCACGGCGGACAGAACGGCTCCCGCGAGAACCAGTGTCACCAGCGCGACGACCGCCGCGGGCAGGTCTCGTCCCCAGGTGAAGGCCAGCAGGACGAGCGCGAGCACCGGCACGAGGTACGTCCACCGGGTGGTGAGCGACCTGAGCCGAGCGATCATGGAGCGATCCTCGCAGAGGGGTTCGGGCCCCGCACTCCGGCGGCGCGGGGCCCGCGGCGCCTCACTTCAACTCGGTCATCGCCTCTACGTCGCAGTCGACGAAGGACGGCGGCTTTGTACACAGCGCTGCCATCCGCTCGGCGAACTTCGTTGTCTCGGGGTCGTTGCTGTTGGCCATGGCCTCCTCGTAGGAGTTGAACTCGATCACCACGAGGTATCGGTTCGGCTGATTCCTGTCCTTGAGGACGAGACGGTGCGTGGGGCCGCCGCTGCGGCCCGCGAGGCGCTGGTCCGTCTCCTCGGACAGCTGCCGCATCTCGTCGATGCGATCGGTCTCGAAGTCGATGATCTGCACGAACTTCATCGGTGCGTCCACGGATTCCTCCACCCGGCCGTGGCGCTCCCGGGCCGGGAGCGCTCAGCACCCAACGAAGCACCGGGAGCGGGGGGCTGCAATTCATCGTGGGGCACTCCCGGTGCTGGTTGTTTCTACGTCGGTCGCGGTCAGGCCTGGATGCTGTCCTTCGGAGCGCCTTCGCTCTCCGCCTGCGCCGCCTCGGCCTCCGCCTGCTTCTTGGACGCCCTCAGGCTGGTGATGGTGGTGACGATCAGGACCGCGCAGATCACGCCGAGGGAGACCGGGATGGAGATCTCCGGGACGTGCACGCCGGACTCGTGCAACGCGTGCAGCACGAGCTTGACGCCGATGAAGCCCAGGATGATCGACAGGCCGTAGCTGAGGTGGACCAGCTTCTTGAGCAGTCCGCCGATCAGGAAGTACAGCTGGCGAAGACCCATGAGGGCGAAGGCGTTCGCGGTGAACACGATGTACGGGTCCTGGGTCAGGCCGAAGATCGCGGGGATCGAGTCGAGCGCGAACAGGACGTCCGTGGTGCCGATCGCCAGCATCACGACCAGCATCGGGGTCATGACCCGCTTGCCGTTCTGCTGGATCCACAGCTTGGTGCCGTGGTAGCGGTCGGCGACGCCGAAGCGGCGCTCGGCGGCCTTGAGCAGCTTGTTCTCCTCGAACTCCTCGTCCTCCTCGTCGGCCCGGGCCTCCTGGATGAGCTTCCAGGCGGTCCAGATCAGGAACGCGCCGAAGAGGTAGAAGACCCACGCGAAGCTGGCGAGGATCGCGGCGCCCGCGGCGATGAAGATCGCCCGCAGGACCAGGGCTATGAGGACGCCGACGAGCAGCACCCGCTGCTGGTACTGCGAGGGGACCGCGAACTTCGCCATGATCAGGACGAAGACGAAGAGGTTGTCGACGCTCAGTGACTTCTCGGTGATGAAGCCCGCGAAGAACTCGCCGCCGGCCTGGCCGCTTCCGAAGAGGAGCAGCCCGAGCCCGAAGAGCCCGGCGAGGGCGATCCAGACGACCGTCCAGATCCCGGCTTCCTTGATCGAGACGTCGTGCGGCTTGCGGCCGATGAAGAAGTCGACCGCGATCAGGGCGGCAAGGCCCACAATGGTCAGGACCCACAGGGTCGGGGAAACATCCACTGCGCCTCCGGCAGTCGTAACGGCAATGACCAGCGTCGTCGCGCTGCCGGAGGTCTCTTCCACCCACGGTGGGCCGACGCCCCGGGATCAGATCCGATCCGTATTGACGGGCACGCCGCAGTCGACAGGGAGTACTCCCCTCCGTGGGAACAACAGTACCCCAACCACCAAGGAACGGTAAAGCGATTGGCAAAGAAAAGGTCAAAATAGCTGGTCAGAGATGCTTTACCAATGCTTGGTACGGGCTGCTGCCACCTGGGTGAGCACCTGCTGGAGGACCTGACTGCCGGGCGGCACGAGTGACGGCTCGTACGTCCAGGCGTGGCCGACCCACGGATCGGCGAGGTGATCGTCGGGCAGCGGGGTCAGCCGCAGCAGAGAACGCCACAGGGGGTCGAGCAACGGCCCGTAACCGGCGGCCTCCTCGCGGTCCGCGACCATCATCAGGTGCACGCCGACAGCCGGGCCCTCGTCCGCGAGGTAGCGCAGCTGGGTCACGGCCCGGTCGTCGAAGCCGTGCGGGAAGTCGTTGACGATCAGCAGCTGCTCGGCCGTGTCGAGGCCGGGTGGGAGCGCGTCGGCGGCGCCGCCGCGCACCGCCATCTGCACCAGGTCGACGCGCTGGGTGAGCCGGGTCAGGACGTCCGTCACTCCTGCGGCGCCCAGGGCGGGCGGCGTCGCGAGGACGCCGGTCTGCACCAGCGGCGCGAGCGCCTGCACCCCGGAGCCGGCCGGGTCGATGACGTGCACGCTGAACTCGCCCGCCGGATAGACCGCGAGCAGCCGGGCCGCGATCGCCACGGCCGTCGCCATCGCGAGCTGCCCCAGTTCGTGGGCGTCGGCGAACGACTCGTCGACGCTTCCGGTGCGTCCGCTGTCGATCCACAGACCGCGCTCGAGCGGCAGGCGGACCAGCATCGGGATGCGCAGCAGTTCGCTCTCGGGCAGGTAGAGGTCGCCCAGGCGCAGGGCCATCGGGATCTCCATCGGCACCCGGTAGCCGTGCCAGACGGGGTTGTCCCAGCGGGCGTACGCGGGCGGAAGCGCGGGCTCGACGACGTCGGCCTCGGCGGCGAGCTGGGCGAGATCCCGGTCGAGGGCCTCCCTGGCCTGGTCGACGAGCTGTGTGTGCTTGGCGCGGGCCGTCTCGCGCGCGGTGTCGCCCTGCCCGCCGATCCTGCTGCGCGGGTCGGAGAGGACCTGGTCGAGCTCCTTCTCCATGCGCGAGTCGGCGAAGTCGACGGCGCTGCGGTACGCGGACGTGGTGCGGGCCAGGTCCTCGAACATGCCCCAGACCTGGTTGTAGAGCCGCTCCTCCATGGACCAGCCGGTCGCGTCACCCGCGACGGGCCGCGCGGGCTGCCCGGGCGGGGCGGGGGGCGCGGTCGGCGGGGGCGGCGGCGGAGCGGCGTTCTGCCGCCTCGGGTGGCTGTAGTCGATCGGGCCGCCGGCGGTGGACGCGGACGGCTGGGTGACGGCGGAGGGGTCCGCGGGCGCGGGACCTGCGGGGTATCCGGGCTGCGGCAGGCCGGTCCCCGGGGTTCCGTACGGGGAGCCGGGCGGCGGGGACACGGGCCCGGGGCCGCCGTGCGGCGCGGGGCCGCCCTGGTCGGGGCCGGGCGCCGGTGCGGCCGTCTGGCGGGTACGGTCGCCGTCCGCCGTGCGCTGCGGGGGTGCCGGGACCGAGCGGGACAGGCCCTGGGACACCGCCTCGTTGATGCTGCCCGCGAGGTGGTGTGCCTCGGGCAGGCCCTGGTCGGTGAAGAGCTCGGCGAGACCGCCGGCGTACCCCTGGCCGACGGCGCGCACCTTCCAGGCGTCCTGTCGGCGGTAGAGCTCCAGGGCGACGACGGCCGACTCGGCGTCCAGTCCGGTGATCGTGTAGCTGGCGACCTCGGTTCCGTCGAGGCCGGTGACGGCGACGAAGGGGGCGGCCACGGCGCCGAAGCGGACCGGACCCGTCCCCGTGGGCAGGGCGAGCAGCACATTGACGCGGTGCACGGCCTCGGGCATGGCATCGAGGTCCACGGCGAGACGGTGGTCGGCGGCCGCCTGCTTGGAGACCTCGAGCCCGGGCAGGCTGGGCGCGCCGGCGTGGGCCACCCATTCGACGCCGCGGGCCCTGCCGTGCTCGTCGCTGAGCGTGGCCGAGGCCACGATCGGCGTGCCGGCCGAAACCCTGATCTCCAGACGGGCCTGGGAGAGCGGGTGGTTCTGCCCCCGCACCAGCTCGGCCGTCATCGCCCTCGTCCCCCTGTGTCGCCGGTGTGTCGTGTCATGTGCGGCCAGGGCCCGCTTCCGGACGGGCCCCGGCCCGGTTGTCCTACAGGTGCGGCAGGATCGCCGGCATCAGGTCCTGGAAGGTGCGGCCGTTGGCCGGGGTGCCGAGGGCCGTCATCGTCCAGCCAGGGCCCGAGCGGTGCACCTTCGCCATGATCTGGGCCGTGTACTGTCCGCCACCCGCCAGCGTGTAGCGGGCGAGCTCCTGGCCGTTGGTCTCGTCGACCAGGCGACAGAACGCGTTCTGCACCTCCTGGAACGTCTGGCCCGTGAAGGAGTTCACGGTGAAGACGATCTGGTCGATGTGGACCGGGATGCGCGCCAGGTCGACGAGGATCGCCTCGTCGTCGCCACCCTGGCCGACACCGCCGACGAGGTTGTCACCGGTGTGGCGCACGGAGCCGTCGTCGCTCACCAGGTGGCGGAAGAAGACGACGTCGACCGGCTGCTTGTCCGCGAACAGGACGGCGGAGGCATCCAGGTCGATCTCCCGGGTGCGCGAGCCGAACAGGCCGCGCCGGGGAGCCGCCTGCCAGCCGAGACCCATGCGCACCGCCGTCAGGCTGCCTCCGTCGTTCTTCTGCAGACTGATGGCCTGACCCTTGGTCATGTTGACGGTCACGCGCTGATTCCCCTCTCGAACTGTCCCCTGTTGCCGCGGAACCCGCGGTTGACCAGAACCCTACGCAGGGCCACTGACAGTGCCGTACCCCGGCTCGTGCTTTGTGTCGGTCTTGCAACACAGTGCGCATCTGCCGAGGTACGACGGCCGGCCGACAGGGGTCAGGCCAGGCCCGCCTCCCGCATCTGGCGCAGTTCCTTCTTCATCTCGGAGACCTCGTCGCGCAGCCGCGCCGCGATCTCGAACTGGAGGTCCGCGGCGGCGGCGCGCATACGCGCCGTCATCTCCTCGATCTGTTCGGCGAGTTCGGCCGCGGGCCGGTCGGTCGGAACCGTCTCCTTGGCCTTGCCCTTGGCCTTGGCACCGCCGGCCGCCTTTCCGCCGAGGGCGGGCACGGGTGCCTTGGCGCCCTTGCCGTCCTTCAGCTTGCGGTAGCCCGAGCCGAGCAGCTGCTCCGTGTCGACGTCCTCGCGGGCGATCTGCGCGACGATGTCGTTGATCTTCTTGCGGAGCGGCTGGGGGTCGATGCCGTTCGCGGTGTTGTACGCGACCTGCTTCTCCCGGCGGCGGTTGGTCTCCTCGATGGCCTTCTCCATCGCCGGAGTGATCTTGTCGGCGTACATGTGGACCTGGCCGGAGACGTTGCGCGCCGCGCGGCCGATGGTCTGGATCAGGGAGGTGCCGGAGCGCAGGAAGCCCTCCTTGTCGGCGTCGAGGATGGCCACCAGGGACACCTCGGGCAGGTCGAGGCCCTCGCGGAGGAGGTTGATGCCGACGAGGACGTCGAACTCGCCGGAGCGCAGTTCGCGCAGCAACTCGACGCGGCGCAGGGTGTCGACGTCGCTGTGCAGATAGCGGACCTGGATGCCGAGCTCCAGGAAGTAGTCCGTGAGGTCCTCGGCCATCTTCTTGGTGAGCGTGGTGACCAGGACGCGCTCGTCCTTCTCGGTGCGCGTGCGGATCTCGTGCACCAGGTCGTCGATCTGGCCTTCGGTGGGCTTGACCACGACCTCCGGGTCGATCAGGCCGGTGGGACGGATGATCTGCTCCACGGCGCCGTCCGCGCGCGAGAGCTCGTACTTGCCGGGGGTCGCCGACAGATAGACCGTCTGCCCGATGCGCTCCTGGAACTCCTCCCACTTCAGGGGCCGGTTGTCGAGGGCTGAGGGCAGCCGGAAGCCGTGGTCGACGAGGGTGCGCTTGCGGGAGGCGTCGCCCTCGTACATGGCGCCGATCTGCGGGACGGTGTTGTGGGACTCGTCGATGACCAGCAGGAAGTCGTCCGGGAAGTAGTCCAGCAGGGTGTTGGGCGGGGAGCCGGGCGCGCGGCCGTCGAAGTGCATCGAGTAGTTCTCGACGCCGGAGCAGGAGCCGATCTGGCGGAGCATCTCGAGGTCGTACGTCGTGCGCATCCTGAGGCGCTGGGCCTCCAGGAGCTTGCCCTGCTTCTCCAGCTCGGCCAGGCGCTCGCCGAGCTCCTTCTCGATGTCGTTGACGGCCCGCTCCATGCGCTCGGGGCCCGCGACGTAGTGGGAGGCCGGGAAGACGTACAGCTGCTCGTCGTCGCTGATGATCTCGCCGGTGACCGGGTGGAGCGTCGAGAGCGCCTCGATCTCGTCGCCGAACATCTCGATGCGGACGGCGAGTTCCTCGTAGACCGGGAAGATCTCGATGGTGTCGCCGCGGACCCGGAAGGTTCCCCGGGTGAAGGCCAGGTCGTTGCGCGTGTACTGGATGTCGACGAAACGGCGCAGCAGCTGGTCGCGGTCGATCTCGTCGCCGATCTTGAGGGGGACCATGCGGTCCACGTACTCCTGCGGCGTACCGAGGCCGTAGATGCAGGAGACCGAGGCGACCACCACGACGTCGCGGCGGGTGAGCAGCGAGTTGGTCGCGGAGTGGCGCAGGCGCTCGACCTCCTCGTTGATCGAGGAGTCCTTCTCGATGTAGGTGTCCGACTGCGGGACGTAGGCCTCGGGCTGGTAGTAGTCGTAGTACGAGACGAAGTACTCGACCGCGTTGTTCGGCAGCAGCTCGCGGAACTCGTTCGCCAGCTGGGCGGCCAGGGTCTTGTTCGGCGCCATCACGAGTGTCGGGCGCTGGAGCTTCTCGATCATCCACGCGGTGGTGGCGGACTTGCCGGTGCCGGTCGCGCCGAGCAGGACGACGTCCCGCTCGCCTGCCTCGATGCGTTTGGCCAGCTCGGCGATGGCCGTCGGCTGGTCGCCGCTGGGCTGGTAGGGGCTGACGACCTCGAAGGGCGCCACCGTGCGTTCGATGTTGGAAACGGGCCGCATGGAATCAACCGTACGACCCGCCACTGACAACGCGGCCCGATCAGCGATTCTGCGGGGTGCGGGAGCCGCGGCGGCCCGGCTGGCGGGAGGGGCGGAGCGGGGGGCGGCGGGCCGGGTGGTGGACGGCGGGGTGGGCCGGTACGCCCGGCTTCGGCTCGACGGGGGTCCAGTCGGGCTTCCCCATGACCATGAGCGGATCGAACATCACGATCACGGCGGCGATGAGGAGGAAGGCGAGCGGGCCGACCAGCATGGGCCACAGCAGGGCGGCGGGCGAGTCGCCGGAGGTGGGGGCGCCCGTGCCGTGGAGATGGACGCTGAGGGCCGCCATGCCCGTGTAGTGCATGCCGCTGACCGCGAGCCCCATCACGAGGCTCGCGCCCACGCTCCACAGGAACCCTCTGACCTGTCCGGCCGCCCACAGCGCGGCAGTGGCGGCGACCATCGCGATGACGACGGAGACGGCGACGGTGAGCGTGTTGTACTCCAGCTTTCCGTTCAGGTGCATGCCGGCCATGCCCAGGTAGTGCATCGAGGCGATGCCCAGGCCGGTGATCGTGCCGCCGGTGAACAGGGCCGTTCCGGTCGCGCCCTTGTAGCCGACGATGAAGATCCCGACGCCCACCATGACGATCGCGATGCCGAGGCTGGCGAACGTCGTCGGCTTGTCGTAGTGGATCGGCGCTCCTTTGACCGTGAACCCCATCATCGCGACGAAGTGCATGGTCCATATGCCGGAGCCGATCGCCGCCGAGCCCAGGGCGAGCCAGGCGGGGCGCGACGAGTGTGCGACGAGCATCGATCTGGTGGTGCAGCGCAGGCCGAGGGCGCCACCGAGCGAGGCCATGAGATAGGCCACCAGCGGTGTGACGAGTCCGTAGCTGAATCCGTCGACCGTGCCTTGCATGCGCGGCTGCCCTTCCCGCCCTCTTACGTCCCGGAATTCCCTGAAATGCGCCCCCTCCCAGGACCGCCCGAGCGGTCAGGGTTGAGGCAGAGAGTATGACTCCCACCAGAATGGTCGAACGATTTTCCGGCAAAGAAACACGTCGTTGCCCCAGTTGTGCGGCACCCGTGAGCGGACTTGGGCGACTCCGTCCAATGTGTGGCCGTTCTGCGCCCCTCCGTCGTTGACGCTCTGCTGTCACAGTTGATCTGTCCGTGATCGCACGACGTGAGGGAGTACGCATGTACGCGCGCGCACTTGCCGCCATCACGACCGCGCTGCTGGGGACCGCCGCCCTCCTGCTGCCCGGCTCCGCCGCCCGGGCGGGCGACGTCGTCAGCGAGCGGCCGTTGGTCTTCGGTCACCGCGGCGCCTCCGCCTACGCGCCCGAGAACACCCTTGCCGCCATCGACGAGGCGGCCCGGCTGGGCATCGGCTGGGTCGAGAACGACGTCCAGCGCACCAAGGACGGCGAGCTCGTCGTCATCCACGATGACAGTCTGCAGCGCACGACCGACGTCGAGAAGGTCTTCCCCAGCCGGACGTCCTGGAAGGTGAAGGACTTCACCGCGGCCGAGATCGCGCGCCTGGACGCGGGGAGCTGGTTCGGCCCACGGTACGCGGGCACGCGCGTGCCGACGCTGGAGCAGTACATGCACCGGGTCGAGCACAACCACCAGAAGCTGCTCCTGGAGATCAAGAACCCCGAGCTGTACCCGGGTATCGAACGCCAGACCCTGAAGGTCCTGAGCAACGAGGGCTGGCTCGACCGGCAGCACCTGGCCGGCCGGTTGATCGTCCAGAGCTTCAGCGCCAACAGCCTGCGGATCGTCCATGACCTGAAGCCCGCCGTCAGGACGGGTTTCCTCGGTGCGCCGGCCATGTCGGACCTGCCCGAGTACGCGTCCTTCGCCGACGGGATCAATCCCTCCCACAGCTCGGTCTCGACCCGTTACGTCGCCGCGGTCCATGCCTTCACGGGGCCGCACGGCAGGCCGCTGACGGTCTTCACATGGACCGTCGACGACGCGGACACCGCCCGGCAGGCCGCCCGGCGCGGCGTCGACGGCATCATCACCAACAAGCCCGACGTGGTCCGGGCCGCGCTGCAGGCGCCCTGAGGCCCGCTCGCCGGGCGTTGTCAGTGTCGGGTCGTACGGTGGGCGCATGGACAGCCATGGGCAGTACGAACAGCAGGTCGTGTGGGCGGTGGTCGACAGCGGGATCGGTCCGCTGCTGCTGGCCGCGACCCGCGAGGGACTGGTCAACGTCGTGTTCCACGCCACGGACGCGGTGCGCGACAAGGCGCTCGAGCGGCTGGCGTCCCGGCTGGGCTGCGAGCCCGTCGAGGCACCCGACTCGCCGCTGCTGGCCGAGGCGATACGGCAGGTCGAGGCGTACTTTGCGGGTGAGCGACGTGACTTCGAGCTGCCGCTGGACTGGTCGCTGATCTCCGGCTTCAACCGGCAGGTGCTGCGCGAACTGGCGTCCGGCGTGCCGTACGGCGCGGTCGTGGGCTACGGCGACCTGGCCGGGCGGGTGGGCCAGCCGGGTGCGGCCCAGGCGGTGGGGACTGCAATGGGGTCCAATCCGCTGCCGGTGGTGGTGCCCTGCCACCGGGTTGTCGAGAGCGACGGCGGCATCGGCGGGTTCGGGGGCGGGCTGGAGACGAAGCGCAAGCTGCTCGCGCTGGAGGGGGTACTGCCCGAGCCGCTGTTCTGAGCGACAACCACGCGCGCGAAGGGTGGCCGGAAGGGAGCGGCGGTAGCAGACTCCGCCATGCGCACAGCCACTGGCATCCGAAGGCTCGGAGCCGAAGGGACGGCGATCACGCATGAGCGGAAACAGGGCAGTCGCGTATCTCAAGCCGGGCGCGGTGGAAGTGAGGACCATCGACTACCCGACGCTTGAACTCCAGGACGGGCCGGGGGTCGCATCCGAGAACGTCGGCCGCAAGTGCCGGCACGGTGTGATCCTCAAGGTGCTCGCCACCAACATCTGCGGAAGCGACCAGCACATGGTGCGCGGGCGGACGACCGCGCCCGAAGGGCTGGCCCTCGGACACGAGATCACCGGAGAGGTCGTCGAACGGGGTCCGGACGTCGAGTTCATCGACGTCGGCGACATCGTCTCCGTACCGTTCAACATCGCCTGCGGGCGGTGCCGCAACTGCAAGGAGCGCAAGACCGGCATCTGTCTGAACGTCAACCCGGCCCGGCCCGGGGCGGCGTACGGCTATGTCGACATGGGTGGCTGGGTCGGCGGCCAGGCCGAGTACGCCATGGTCCCGTACGCCGACTTCAACCTGCTGAAGTTCCCGGACCGGGACGAGGCGCGCGAGAAGCTGCTCGACCTGACCATGCTGTCGGACATCTTCCCGACCGGCTTCCACGGCGTGGTGAGCTCGGGCGCCGGTGTCGGTTCGACGGTGTACGTCGCCGGGGCCGGCCCGGTCGGTCTGGCTGCGGCCGCGTCGGCGCAGCTGCTGGGTGCGGCCGTGGTCGTCGTCGGCGACCTCAACGCCGAGCGTCTCGCCCAGGCGCGGAGCTTCGGCTGCGAGACGGTCGACATCTCCCAGGGCAGCGTCGAGGACCAGCTCGTGCAGATCCTCGGGGAACCCGAGGTGGACGCGGCGGTCGACGCGGTCGGCTTCGAGGCCCGCGCCCACGGCAAGGACGCCCCCGAGGCGCCCGCTACGGTCCTCAACTCGCTGATGGGCGTCACACGCGCGGGCGGTGCCCTGGGCATCCCCGGGCTGTACGTCACGGACGACCCCGGCGGGATCGACGAGGACGCCAAGTCCGGGACGCTGAAGGTGCGGCTCGGCCTCGGCTGGGCCAAGAGCCACCACTTCACGACCGGGCAGTGCCCGGTGATGAAGTACCACCGCGGCCTGATGATGGCGATCCTGCACGGCCGCGTGCACATCGCCAAGGCGGTCAACGCGACCGTCATCGGCCTGGAGGACGCACCGCGCGGCTACGCCGAGTTCGACCAGGGCGCCAGCCGCAAGTACGTGCTCGACCCGCACGGAGCGCTGAGCGGGGTGAGCCCCGTCTGAGCTCCCGAACAGGAGTGAGCGGGGGTGTGCACAGTGCACCGGGGTGTCCACGCGTACGCGCGCGTGGGCACCCCTTTCTCCGCCCCCGGCGTGCTTTGCACACCTCTGGCTAGTCGTAGTGCCGGGCCTCGAAGACGTTCCCGTCCGGGTCGCGGAAGTAGAAGCTGCGCCTGGCCTTTCCGCGGGCGCCGTAGGAGTCGTACGAGAACTCCGAGACGGGGACGGCGCGTTCCTCGAGCCGGCTGTGCAGGGTGTCGAAGTCGTCGCCGGGCAGGGCGAGGCAGACGTGGTTGACCGGATGGCCCGAGCTGTCGGCGGCGCCGGGGAGCATCTTCATGCTCTCCGCCACGGAGTGGGGCATGAGGTCGAGGATGGTCTCGTCGTTGAGCCGCGCGGAAGGGAAGGAGACCTTCCCCGCGGCGAACTCGGTGACCCTCAGGGGCCGCAGCCCGACCGCCTTCTCGTAGAAGTCGGCCGAGGCGACCGGGTCGTGAACCCACAGGACGACATGATCGAGACGTGTCGTGTTGTCCGTCATACTCCCCAGGCTGGTGTCGTCCGCCCCGGGCCGCAAGGCTTCGGCCGGTCACCGGGACCACCCCCTAGGCCTTGCGCCCCCAGGCCGAGATCATCGGAGCCGTCGCCAGGTCCATCCCCCCGGCCTCGACGTTCGCCAGGTGGCGGTCGATGTCCTCGTCCGTGGCGAGGTCCGCGGCGACGAGCTGGGCGCGGATCTGGCGGACGGTGGCGGACTCGAGGGCGGCGCAGGCCGGGGAGGCGAGCGGGAAGTAGGCGTCGGCCTGCACCTGGCGCAGCCCGGCCTCCCGGAGCAGGCGTGGCACGCGGCGGCCGTAGGAGAGGTCGGCGCCCCGGTCGGCGAGCAGTCGGCGGAAGCCGCTGCGCAGGCGGTTGGCGAGCTGCTGCTCGGCGCCGTGTTCGTCGGGGCAGATCAGGGGCTGGAGGGCGGGGTCGGCGTCCTCGATCAGGATCCGGCCGCCGGGGCGCAGTGCCTTGATCATCGACCGCAACGCCCGTTCGCGGTCCGGCACATGGACGAGGACGAGCCGGGCGTGCACCAGGTCGAAGCCCTCCCCCGGCGGCTCCTCGGCACCCACGTCGTGGACACGCACGTCCACCGGCGGGCGGGCGACAGCGGCGAGCAGAGAGGTGTCGATGTCGGTGGCGACGACCTTTCCGGTCGGACCGACCTTCTTGGCCAGCCAGGACACCACCGAGGTGCCACCCGCGCCGACCTCCCAGCAGCGCCAGCCGGGGCCGACGCCGAAGCCGGCGAGATGGCGGAAGGTCGTGGGGTCGAAGAGGGTGGCGAACGCGTCGAAGCGCTCGTTCGCCTCGCGCTGCCGGTTGTCGAGGAGATACCCGTCGGATCGCGTCATGCCGCGATCATCCCAGTTGCCCGCCTTGTCGGGAGGGGGCGACGCGGCGCCTGCGACGAGACGGCCGGACGCGTCCAATACCGGCGTCCGCGAAGCCCGTCGTCCACAGACGGGAACCAAGCGGAATGCACTGTTCCCACAGGCTCACCTGCCGCTTACGTGGAACTGGCAGACTGATCGGCCAAGGCGCAGCACGCGGCACATCACGCCGGATCATGCGTCAAGCCCGGGAGATCCACGCAAGGAGATCCAGATGTCCATGGCAGGGAATCTGCGGAAGGTCACGAGCCTCGGCAGGGTCGGCGGCCTTCGCAAGGTGGCACGGCTGGCCCGGCGGCGCCCCCGCGTCGACCTGAGCCACCCGGCCAGGTCCCCGCTGGGCTCCTCGGTGGTCAACTGCGTGACGTACCGGGAGGGTGTGCGGGTGCCCGGTGGCAGCGACCTGGTCGACGCCGTGGAGCGGGTGCGCAAGAACGGGGACGGGTTCGTGTGGCTCGGTCTGCACGAACCGACGGACCAGGAGTTCGCGGGCATCGCCGAGCTCTTCGACCTGCATCCGCTGGCGGTCGAGGACGCGGTCGAAGCTCATCAGCGCCCGAAGCTGGAGCGCTACAGCGAGACGTTGTTCGCGGTGTTCAAGACGGTCTGCTACGTCGAGCACGAGCAGCTCACGGCGACGAGCGAGGTGGTGAACACCGGCGAGATCATGGTGTTCGTCGGCGAGGACTTCGTGATCACTGTGCGGCACGGCAGGCACGGCTCGCTGGGCCCGCTGCGCGAGGAGCTTGAGGCCGACCCCCAGCAGCTCGCCAAGGGGCCGGCGGCGGTGCTGCACGCGATCGCGGACCACGTGGTCGACGACTATCTGAACGTCACCGACTCGGTCCAGGCCGACATCGACCAGGTCGAGGCGGACGTGTTCGCGGAGAACGGCGCGCGGGCCGACCCGGGGCGGATCTACCAGATGAAGCGCGAGCTTCTCGAGCTGAAGCGGGCCGTGGTGCCGCTCGCCCGCCCGGTCGAGGACCTCGCGACCCGGCCGATCCGGGTGGTCGACCCGGAGATACAGGCCTACTTCCGCGACGTCCTCGACCACCTGATGCGGGCGAAGGAACAGATCGCCTCCTTCGACGAACTTCTCAACTCGATCCTGCAGGCCCACCTCGCGCAGGTCACGGTCGCGCAGAACGAGGACATGCGGAAGATCACGGCGTGGGCCGCGGTGATCGCCGTCCCGACGATGGTCTGCGGGGTGTACGGCATGAACTTCGATCACATGCCGGAGCTGCACTGGAGGTTCGGCTACCCCCTGGTCATAGGCGTGATATCCGTGGCGTGTCTGGCGCTGTACCGCGGTTTCAGGCGCAACGGCTGGCTGTGACGCGTCGGACCGACCGGTTCAGCGCGTGGTCGTCCTGGCGTAGACGCTGTGGGCGAAGTCGGCGATCTGGTCCTCCGTCAGGTGCCGGGCCAGGTCGGCCTCGCTGATCATGCCGACCAGCCGCTTGTTCTCGATGACGGGGAGCCGGCGGATCTGGTGCTCCTGCATCTCGTGGAGCACGTCGCTGACGTCCGCGCCCGCGTCGATCCAGCGTGGGGTTCCGTGGGCCATCTCACCGGCGGTGACCTTGGCCGGGTCGTGGCCCATGGCCACACAGCCGACGACGATGTCGCGGTCGGTCAGGATGCCGCAGAGCCGCTCGTTCTGGTCGCTGATGGGCAGGGCTCCGACGTTCAGCTCGCGCATCAGCTGGGCCGCGCGGTCCAGCGTCTCGTGGGCGGGGATCCACTGGGCGCCACGGTGCATGATGTCTCCGGCGGTGGTCATGGAGTACCTCCCGGTGCCGGGCGGCCGGCGCGGCGCGGGACGCACCGCTGAAACCGGCGCCCTACATTCTCGCCGCGCGGCACGCGCGATGCACCCGGAACTCGGCGGTAGCAGCGGGCCGCCGGGAGAGTTTCGCTCAGGCGCTCAGGCGCTCAGGCCGAGAACCCCACGATCCTCCGCGGGACGATGCGGATGATCACGCGGACCTCGTCGTCCTTCTCCGCGGGCGGGTCGATGCCGAGGTACTTGTGCGAGAGCTCGTACGGGAGGCGCTTGCCCTCGTCGGGGAGGATCTCGGCGGTGCCGCGGATCTCGACCGAGGTGTAGGGGTTGGCGAGGTCGAAGACCGAGAGGCTGATGCGGGGGTCGCGGCGGAGGTTGCGCACCTTCTGACGTCCGTCGGTGGAGGAGAAGAGCACGGTGTGGCCCTCGCGCTTGATCCAGACCACCGAGTTCTGCGGGGCGCCGTCGGGGCCGAGGGTGGCGACGCTGGCGAAGTTCTTGCCGTCGAGGAGGGCGCGGACCGAGTCGGCGAAGGGGACGGGATCGGCAACGGGGACGGGATTGCTCGAGGAGGTCGTCATGGGGCCAGGCTAACTACATGCACACGCATACAAAAGCGGTATTCCGATCAACCCCTCCACGCCGGGTGACGCGGATCGTCGGTGCGCACCAGGACGTCGGCCGAGCCGGACGGGTCGGTCTCGGCCTCGTAGCGCTCGTAGGCGGGGAGGGTCCAGTGGTCGGACTCGGGGGTGCGGCGGCGCAGGGCGCCGGGTGAGAGGAGGAGATGGACGGTCAGGTCGAAGGGGAACCAGTGGCGCAGCAGGAGGGGGCCGTGCAGCAACAGGAAGCCGCCTGGCGGGAGTGGGACGTAGGGGCTGCGGGTGGCGCGGTCGGTGACCGGGTCCCACAGGTCGGGCAGGACGCGTCCGTCGCCGCCGGGTTCGAGGGGGCCGAACACCTCGCGCCACAGGGCACCGGTGTCCAGCCAGCCGTCGTAATAGGCGTCGACGTCCTGGTGGCCGTACTCCAGACGGAGCGAGGCGGGTCGCAGGAAGCCTTCCGCGCCGACGGTCAGCGAGGGACGGCCGCGTATGCGCAGCGCCTCGGCGACGCGCTCGGCGAGGTCGCCCGGGCGGGCCGCGGGGGCGCCGTCGAAGGCGATGCGGGGCCAGGGGCTGCCGTCGGCCGGCTTCAGGTCGAGCAGACGCTCGGCCAGGAGGTCGCCGAGTCGGTCCCAGGTGATCGCTTCGAGTCGCACACGGCCCATGATGCGTCAGCCCCAGGCCGGGGTGCGCCCCGCCCCGGTGGTGGGGCGCTGCGCGGGAGGAGCGGCAGCCGAGGACGCAGAGGGCGTGATTTCGCGGTAGTCCGGAGTGCCTGCAGGGGGAATGAAACACCTATGGCACGCCTCGCAACTCCCCCGCCGCGCACCGGGATTCTCGTCTTTCAGCCGCTCAAGAGGCGGCACTGCGGGGACTGTCATGCGGGGCCGTTGTCGCTGCTCGTGCTCGAAGAAGGGGCGCCGCGGTGTCTCGACTGTGCCGACCTCGGGCATCTGGTGTTCCTGCCGCGCGGGGACACGGCGCTGACCCGGCGGGCGCGGGAGGAGAGTGCGCTGTCCGCGGTGGTGGTGCGGTTCAACCGGCGCAAGGGGCGTTACGAGCGGCAGGGCGTCCTGGTCGAGGAGGCGGGGCTCGCGCGGGCCGAGGAGCGGTGTCTGGCGGACGCGGAGGCGCGGCGGCGGCGCCGGATGCGGGACGCCCGGCGGCGGGCCGCGGAGGACGTGCGGTTCGCGCAGGCGTTCGCGGCGGAGATACGGCGGCTGTTTCCCGGGTGCCCCGACGAGCGGGCCCGGGCCGTCGCCGGGCACGCGTCCGTGCGAGGCAGCGGGCGAGTGGGACGAAGTGCCGCGGGGCGGGCGTTGTCGGAGACGGCGGTGGTCTCGGCGGTCGTGGCGTCCGTACGGCATCTGGACACGCCGTACGACCAGTTGCTGATGAGCGGGGTGCCACGGCACGAGGCGCGGCGGCGGATCGGGCCGGGGGTGGAGACGGTGCTGCGGGGGTGGCGGGCGGCGGGAGAGGAGGCCGGTTGACGAACGGCGATCGGACGGCGGGCGTCAGCACAGGAGGCCGACCAAAGAAGGGTGATCGGGTGGCAGGTGGCCGGGAAGGGGGCCGGTTGGCGAAGGGGGATCGGGCGGCGGGCTGCGGTCGTACTCGCGGCGGGAGCATGGCGGCCGTCTGGACGCACGCGTATGGGCCCGCGTTCTTCGGCCATGGTCGGTGGGGGCGCCGCGGATTTCACTTGTGGGGACGGGAGGTGCCGGGGAGGATCTCGGCTCGATACGGGGAGTTGACCTGACGTGATCGATGGACCGTACTTCTGGCTGACCGTGTTGGGAGTGCTCGGGACCGGTCTGGTGGCCGGGGTGTTCTGCGGGTTCTCGACGTTCGTGATGAGGGGGCTCTCCGCGCTGCCGCCGGCGCAGGGCGTCGCCGCGATGAACGCGATCAACGTGACCGCGGTGATGCCGGCGTTCATGCTCGTGTTCGTGGGGTCGGCGGTGCTGTGCGCGGTGATAGCCGTGGTGACGTTCGTGCTGTGGCCCGACGACGGGCGGGTGGCGCTGCTGCTGGGCAGCGCGCTGTATCTGTTCGGCTCGTTCGGGGTGACCATGGTGGCGAACGTGCCGCGCAACGACGCGCTGCTGAAACTGGACCCGGGCACCCCGGAGGCCGCCGCGTACTGGCCTGCGTATGTGCGCGAGTGGACGTTCTGGAATCACGTCCGGATGGTCGCCTCGGCCGGTTCGGCGGTGGCGTATGTGCTGGCGCTGACCTGAGAGGGCGCTGAGAGGTTCCGGGTGGGGGCTGGGGGAATCCTGAGAAGAGAGGGCGGAAAGCGCTGTCCGGCCACTCTGCGCAGGTGGCCGAGGCGTCGTATCGTGGCCGAAAGAGTGCCGCCCGATGACGCACGGCTCGTCGTACGCGTAGGCAAGGAAGACGGCCATGGCCGATCCCAAGGGATTCATGACCACGTCTCGCCGGGAGTGGCCTCGCCGTCCGGTCGAGGAGCGGGTCCGGGACTGGGACGAGGTGTACGTCCCCGGGGCGTTGCTGCCCATCATCAACAAGCAGGCCGACCGCTGCATGGACTGCGGCATACCGTTCTGCCACGACGCCTGTCCGCTCGGCAATCTGATCCCCGAGTGGAACGACCTGGTCAGCCGGGACGACTGGCGGCAGGCGGCCGACCGGCTGCATGCGACGAACAACTTCCCCGAGTTCACGGGGCGGTTGTGTCCCGCGCCGTGCGAGGCGGGGTGTGTGCTTGCGATCAACCAGCCGGCGGTCACGATCAAGAACGTCGAGGTGGCCATCGCCGACAAGGCCTGGGAGCTGGGGTTCGCGCCTCCGCGACCGCCGGACCGGCTGTCCGGGCGGACCGTCGCGGTGATCGGGTCGGGGCCGACCGGGCTGGCCGCGGCACAGCAGTTGACCCGGGCGGGGCACACGGTCGCCGTGTACGAGAAGGACGACCGGCTCGGCGGGCTGATGCGGTACGGCATCCCCGAGTTCAAGATGGAGAAGCGCCATCTGGAGCGGCGGATCGAGCAGATGCGGGCCGAGGGGACGAAGTTCCGTACGTCGACAGCGGTCGGACGGGACATCGGGGCGGCGGAGCTGCGGACGCGGTACGACGCCGTGGTGATCGCGACCGGGGCGACGGCGTGGCGTGAACTTCCGGTACCCGGGCGGGAGTTGGCCGGAATACAGCAGGCGATGGAATATCTGCCGCTGGCCAACCGGGTGTGCGAGGGGGACTTGGACAGTTCGCCGATGTCCGCCGCCGGGAAGCACGTCGTCATCGTCGGCGGCGGCGACACGGGGGCGGACTGTCTGGGGACCGCGGTGCGCGAAGGGGCCGCGTCGGTCACGCAGTTGGACATCTACGCCCAGCCCGGCGCCGATCGGGACGAGGATGCCGAGCCCTGGCCGACGTATCCGAAGATCTACCGGCTGTCGGCCGCGCACGAGGAGGCGCGCGACCTGGAGACCGCGCCCGCGGCGGACGCGGACGCGCGGCTGTTCGCGGCGTCCACGCTCCGCTTCACCGGCGACGAGAGCGGGCATGTGCGGTCGTTGCACCTCGTCGAGGTCGACGCGGCCCGGCGGCCGGTGCAGGGCACCGGGCGGACGCTGCCCGCCGACCTCGTGCTGCTCGCGCTCGGTTTCTCGGGACCCGACCGGAAGGACGGGCTGATCGACCAGTTGGGGCTGGCGATGGAGACCCGCGGGACGATCACGCGGGACGCCGGGTTCACGACGAGTGTGCCCGGGGTGTTCGCCGCGGGGGATGCCGCCCGTGGACAGTCGCTGATCGTGTGGGCGATCGCGGAGGGGCGGGCGGTGGCGGCGGCCGTCGACCGTCATCTGACGGGGAGTTCGCGGCTGCCGGCGCCGATCGGACCCTACGACCGGCCGATGACCGTGTAGCCGACGGCAGAACGGGGCGGCCGGGGCGGCGCGTCGGGTCAGCGGCGCCGCTCGTCGGTTCCGGCCACCTTCGCCGTCGACAGGGCCACCCTGTTCCACGTGTTGATCGTGAGGATCAGGGCCAGGACATGGGCCAGTTCCTGCTCGTCGAAGTGGGCGGCCGCCTCGGCGTAGACCTCGTCCGGGACGCCGCCGTCGGCCACCAGTGTCACCGCCTCCGTCAGGGCGAGGGCCGCCTGCTCCTGCTCGGTGAAGAAGTGGCGGGCCTCGCGCCAGACGGCGACCATGTGCAGCCGTTCCTCGCTCTCGCCGGCCTTGCGGGCGTCGCTGGTGTGCATGTGGAGGCAGTACGCGCAGTGGTTGAGGTGCGAGGCGCGGATCTGGATCAGTTCGACGAGGGCCGGGTCGAGGCCCTCGCGGGCGGCGGCGTCGAAGCCGACGAGGGCGCGGAAGACCTTCGGGGCGGACTTCGCGAAGTCCAGGCGGGTCGTCGTCCTGGCGGTCGTGTCCGTCGTCGCGTTCGTGTGCGTGGTCGTTGTCATGTGCTTCAACCTACGGGGCTGAAAGACCCACTGTAGGGTGCATTTCCATGGCGAAATCGTGGGTCAATTCCGCCGAGCGGATCGGGGCCGACCTGCACCTGGAGCTGGCCGGGTCGGGTGGGCGGCGGGCCGCGCTCATCGCGGCGTTGCGGGAGGCCGTGCGCAGTGGGCGGCTCGCTCCCAGCACCCGCCTGCCGCCGTACCGCTCGCTCGCCGCGGACCTCGGCGTGGCTCGCAACACGGTGGCCGACGCGTACGCGGAGCTCGTCGCGGAGGGCTGGCTCACCGCCCGTCAGGGCTCGGGCACCAGAGTCGCGGAACGCACCGAACCGCTGCGACACGCCGCGCGAGCGCCCCGAAAGGCACCTCCACGCGCGCGTGGCCCCCGGCACGATCTGCGCCAGGGCACCCCGGATGCGTCCGCGTTCCCGCGTGCGGCCTGGCTCGCCTCCTACCGGCGGGCCGTTCAGCAGGCGCCCAGCGAGGTGTTCGGGCCCGGCGACCCTGCCGGCCGCGTCGAGCTGCGGGAGGCCCTCACCGAGTACCTGGCACGCGCGCGTGGCGTACGCACCGAGCCGGACCGGATCGTGATCTGCTCCGGCTTCGCACACGCCCTGCGGCTGCTCTTCGGCGGAAAGGACCGGGACCGGGTCCTCGGCGGAACGCTGGCCGTGGAGGCGTACGGACTGCCCTTCCACCGGGAACTGCTGGCCGCCGCGGACGTTCGCACCGTACCGATCCCCCTGGACGAAGACGGCGCCCGCGTCGACCGGTTGGCGCGCGAGCGGGCGGTACTGCTCACGCCCGCGCACCAGTTCCCGACCGGCGGCCCGCTGCACGCCGGCCGCCGCGCCGCCGTGATCGACTGGGCACGCGCGCGTGGCGGCGTGATCCTCGAGGACGACTACGACGGGGAGTTCCGCTACGACCGCAGGCCCGTCGGCGCGGTCCAGGGCCTCGACCCCGAGCGGGTGATCCACATCGGCTCGGTCAGCAAGAGCCTGTCGCCGGCGCTGCGGCTCGGGTGGATGGTCCTGCCGGAGCGGTACGTCGGCGACGTCCTCGCGGCCAAGGGCGAGCGGGAGGCGTGGGCGAGCGTCCTCGACCAGCTGAGTCTCGCGGACTTCATCACCAGTGGGTCGTACGACCGTCATGTGCGGCGCATGCGGCAGCGGTACCGGAGCCGGCGCGACCGGCTCGTCGCCGCGCTCGCCGAGCACGCGCCGCACGTCGAGGTCACCGGGATCGCGGCCGGCCTCCACGCCGTGCTGCGGCTGCCGCCCGGCACCGAGCGGTCCACGGTCCGGGCCGCGGCCTGGCAGGGCATCGCCCTGGACGGCCTCGCCGGCTTCCGTCACCCGGAATCACCGGAGACGGACATGCCGGCCCGCGACGGAATCGTCGTCGGGTATGCGACGCCCTCCGAGCATGCGTACGGGGCGGCACTGGACGCGTTGTGCGAGGTGCTGCCGCCGGGCCCCGTGTAGGCCGCGCTGGGGTCTCCTACAACGGCAGCACGCCGCAGGTCGTCGACCCGCGCCGAGGACCTGAGCGGGGCCCGGCTCGCCGAACCGCCCGAGCAGGTGGGCGGTTCCTGAACGTGGTCGCGCAGGCCTCCGGGCCGGTGTTCGTGGACTGGTCGACGCACCGCGCCGCATGTGGTCCTGGCTCTGAGACCGATCTACGGCTTCCGGGCCACAGCCCCGTAGCCCGGGATCACCCCGTCGTCCTGTCCGGGGACCGGCTCCCCCAGCTCGGGATGCCACAACTGCGGCACCTCGACGCCTGGTTCGACGAGTTCCAGGCCGTCGAAGAACCGGCTGAACTCCTCGCGGGAACGCAGCGCCAGCGTGACGCCGGCGGCCTTGAGCTTCTCGGTCGCCGCCTTGGACTCCTCGGGTGTGAAGTCGGCGGTGGCGTGGCTGGCCACCAGGTAGCTGCCGCTGGGCAGTTCGGACAGCAGCCGGCGGACCAGTTCGTGGGCGCCGTCCTCGTCGGAGACGAAGTGCAGCAGCGCGATGAGGGACAGGGCGACAGGACGACCGAGATCCAGGATCTTCCTGGCGCCTTCGAGGACGGCGTCCGGGTCGCGGACGTCGGCCTGCAGATACTCCGTCACGCCCTCGTCGGTGCCCCGCAGCAGGGCGGCGGCGTGGGCGAGCACGATCGGGTCGTTGTCGCAGTAGACGACCCGGGCGTCGGGCGCGATCTCCTGCGCGATCTGGTGGAGGTTCGGCTCGGTGGGTATGCCGGTGCCGACGTCGAGGAACTGCCGGACGCCCTCCTGGGCCAGCCAGCGGGTGGCCCGATGCATGAACGCCCGGTTGACTCGTGCCATCACCGGCACGCGCGGGTCGAGGGCGAGCATTTGCCTGCCCATCGCCTCGTCGACGGGATAGTTGTCCTTGCCGCCGAGGTACCAGTCGTACATCCGCGCGGGATGCGGCTTGCTGGTGTCGATCTCAACCATTAATCGGGTGCCTATCAATTCAGAACCAAACCAAGGGAGTTGAACGAGCGTCGGACCATCACGTCACGACAGCAGGAAGTCCGCCTCCCCCGCCTTGGCGCCCTCGATGAACGCGGTCATCTCGTCGGTGGTGTAGATCAGCGCCGGCCCGTCCGGGTCGGTGGACTGTCGGACGGCGATGCGGCCGTCGGCGAGCTTCATCGCCTCCAGGCAGTTTCCGCCGTTGCCCCCGCTCCACGGCTTGTGCCAGCCCTCGCTGCCCAACTCCCGCGCGGGCATGCCGTTGTAGACCTGTTTGCGCGGCTTGATGCGTTCCATTCACAGCTCCTTGCGGAGATCCCGGAGGATCTCCTTCGTGCGATGTGCCGTAGCGGCCTGCGCCGCCATGCGGTCCATGACCTCGAGGTGGGTCGCCACCTCGGCGCGCGCGTCCAGGTAGACGGCGCCGGTCAGGTACTCGCTGTAGACCATGTCCGGCAGTTCTGACATGGCAAATCGGAACAGCACGAAGGGCCCGTACGTGCCGGGGTGCGGCCCGTTGGCGAACGGCGCGACCTGCAGGGTCACGTTGGGCAGCTTCGTGGCCTCGAGCAGCCTGTCGATCTGGGCACGCATCACCTCCGGGCCGCCGACCGGGCGGCGCAGCGCTGTCTCGTCCATGACGGCCCAGAAGCGGGGCCCGTTCTGACGGGTGAGCAGTTCCTGGCGTTGTATGCGCAGGGCGACATGGCGCTCGATGTCCTCGGGACTGGTCTGGCCGACCGCGCCCGACAGCAGGACTCCGCGCGCGTAGTCCTCGGTCTGCAGCAGGCCGGGGACGAAGTGGGGGTCGTAGGAGCGGATGAGGGAGGCCGCGCCCTCCAGGCTGACGTACATGGAGAACCAGCCCGGCAGGATGTCGTGGAACCGCTGCCACCAGCCGGGCCTGTTGGCCTCCTCGGCCAGCCGCACGAAGTCCTCGGCCTCCTCCTCGCCGACTCCGTAGGACTTCAGGAGCAGTTGGAGGTACGGGATCTTGAAGGCGACCTCGGCCATCTCCATCCGGCGGACCGTGGCGGGGGCGACGCGGAGGATGCGGGCGGCCTCCTCGCGCTTGAGGCCGGCGCGCTCCCGCAGGTCCAGCAGACGGCGGCCGAGGACGACCTGACCGACCGTCGGCGCGGACCGCGGTTCGCTCACGCTCCACCTCCAACGAAGTCCACAAGCATGCTGACAGCCATACGGCGCCATTCGAAGACCTATTCGAAGATCTGTACGAGTCCGTACGGATCTCCGTTGATCCCAACTGGCGCCGCTCGACGTGCTGTTGCGAGCAGTGTGCCACGGCATTTCACCGCGTCACACAGCACTCTGCATTTTTCAGAGTGACACTTGCCAAGTGTTCACGGCGGGGCGATAGTGGCAAGCGTGATTCCGTCCGCGCCCTTAGGAACAGACGCTGTCGAAGGCCACCGCCATGGCCTCGGCGCAGCCGCGGGAGCAGGCCCCGACCAGGCCGCTGCCGAGCGCCGGTTCCGCTTCGAGCTGGCCGCACATCCGGGCTCTCCCGCGCAGGCCAGACGCCTGGCGAGGGCCCGGCTGGCCGTGTGGTCGGTGTGCGAGGACATCCGCGACACAGCGGCTCTGGTCGTCTCCGAGCTGGTCACCAACGCCCTCGTGCACACGGCGAGCAGCCGCATAGTCTGCGAGCTGCACGACAGCGAGGACCAGGTGCGCATAGCCGTGCGTGACGAGGGCTGCTCGCCGGGTGAGCCCCATCCGTCGCGGGCGCGGCCCGAGGAGGAGCACGGGAGGGGGTTGCTCCTCGTCGACGCGCTCTGTGACGCCTGGGGTGCCCACGAGCACGGCCCCGGTCTGCTGGTCTGGGCGCAGCTGCCGCGCAAGGCGGACACTCCGCGTCACGACTGCGGGCCCTGTAACGACCTGGGCTGGGGAGCCCGTCCGAAGCCCGGCCCTGCCGGTGGTTCGGGCGACGAGGACGAGGCGGAGGCCCGGCACGACTTCGCGGGTGACCGGGACGGGGGGCGGTCGTGAGGAGCGCGCCCGGCGGCCGGGTGCTGAACCTGGACACGCTGGCCCGCCTGCGGCGCGAGCTGCACTCACCGCGCACGGTCCGGCGGCTGCCCGTGCCCGAGGGCATGACGGCCCCGCTGGGCTGCGACGCGGTGGCGGTGCCCGCCCGCTTCGGCCCGCTGGTGCTGCCGCGGCTGCCGCGCGTGGGGTGCGTCTACGCCGACCGGGCGCACTGGTGGTGGCTCGTCCCGTCCGACTCCGACTACGCACTCGAGTGGCCGGCGCCCGCTCAGTACGCCGCCGGGGCGATTGTTCCGGACGCCCCGGCGGTCCCCGACCTCATCCACCGGCCGGCCGGCACCTTCCCGTACACCCCGCCCATCCCGCTGTATCTGGCACTGTGCCGGGTGACCGGGACGACGCCCTCGTGGTCGCGGCCCGTGGTTGCGTAGGCCCTTCGTGGTTGCGTAAACATCGCGCCGTTGCAGGCCCGGTCGCAAGGCGTACGCCCGCGCACTCACCCTGCTCCGACCTGCGCCCTGCCCCCGGGGAGCCCGCCCCGCGATAGTGGCCGTTCGTCGGCATGGAGACGTGCCGACGAGGCGATGCGGGGGCGTTGCGACGCGGATCGGGGGAGGCCGGCGGTGGGGAAATCGCGGGGCTGGGGTGGGCGGGAGAAGAAGGGCGACTCGGGCAGTCCCGAGGTCTCCGAGTCCGAGCAGCTGCTCTTCGGGGGGCCTCTGCGCTACGACATGGGCTGGAACCAGCACACGGACGCGTTCCTGGAGCTGAACTTCCGGGCCATGGTGACGCGGCTGCCGGCCCTGCTGGGGTCGAGTTTCCGGCTGGCCTGGCAGGCCGACCGGCGGGCGGCGCGGATCGTGCTGGCGGCCGAGGCGGGCCGGGGTGTGGCGCAGGCGGTGAGTCTGCTCGCCATGAACAGCGTGCTGGGGCGGCTGATCAGCGGCGGTTCGATCGGGGACCGGCTGCACGGTGCCGTACCGGTACTGGCCGCCTTGGCCGCCGTAGCCCTGGTCGGGGCGCTGCTGCGGGCCGCGTCGACGTATGCGACCGGGCGGCTCGAGCCCAAGGTGGAGCGGGTGGCGACCGAGCTGTATCTGGAGCGGGCGGCGGCCGTGGAACTGGCCGCGATCGAGGACCACGCCTTCCACAAGTTGCTGGACACCGCCCAGTACGGCGCCGGATCGGCGCGCCGGATGATCTCGTACGCCACGCGCGTGGTGAGCGCGCTGATCTCGCTCGTCGCGGCGGCGGGCGTGCTGACCGTGCTGCACCCGGTGCTGCTGCCGCTGCTGGCGACGATGACCCTGCCGACCGCGTGGAGCGCGCTGACGAACGCCCGGCGGCACTACGAGTCCTGGCACACCTGGGTGCAGCATGTGCGCGCGAGCCATCTGCTCAGCAGTCTGCTCACGGAACCGGACGCGGCTCCCGAGATCCGGGTGCACGGCGTCGGCCCCTTCCTGCTGCGGCACTACCGCGCCATGGCGGAGACGGCGGAGGCCGAGCAGGCCCGGCTGGCCCGGCTGGCGGCGCGCACCGGGGTGATCGCGTCGGCCTGGACGGGCCTCGCGACCGTGGCGACGTACGCGACACTCGCCGGGCTGCTGCTCGCCGGGGCGATGGCGCTGTCGGTGGCGGGTACGGCGGTGATCGCGATCCGGACGGGCTCGTCGAGCCTGGACAACCTGGTCGTGGCGGTCAACTCGCTCCACGAGGACGCCCTGTTCGTGGGCGACCTGCAGAAGCTGTACGTCGAGGCGGCCGAGCGGGCGATCCCGGTCGGCGGTGCGGCGCTGCCCGAGGACCCGAGGGAGATCCGCTTCGAGAACGTCACGTTCGGCTACCCGGGCGAGTCCGCGCGCCCGGCCCTGGACGACGTCACCCTCACCATTCCCCTCGGCCGGATCGTGGCGCTGGTCGGCGAGAACGGCTCCGGCAAGACGACCCTGGTCAAGTTGCTGGCGGGCCTGTACAAGCCGGACAGCGGCCGGATCCTGTGGGACGACGTGGACGCGACGACCGCCGACCGGTTCCAACTGGCCGAGCGGGTCGCGATGGTGGCCCAGGACTTCAAGCGCTGGCCCTTCACGGCCCGGGTCAATGTGGCGATCGGCCGCTCCTCCGCGCCCCTCACCGAGGAGCGCATGGGCGCCTCGCTCGCGGAGGCCGGCGCCGGGGACGTGGTGGCCGATCTGCCGCGTGGCCTGGACACCCTGCTGGCCCGCCAGTTCAGCGGCGGGCACGAGCTGTCCGGCGGTCAGTGGCAGCGGCTGGGCATCGCGCGGGCCGCCTACCGGCGGGGCCGGATCCTGGTGGTGGACGAGCCGACGGCGGCGCTGGACGCACGGGCCGAGCTGGAGGTCTTCGAGAAGATCCGCGCTCTGGCCTCGGCCGGTCAGACCGTCATCCTCATCACCCACCGGCTGGCGTCGGTGCGCCACGCGGACCTGGTGCACGTACTCGACCAGGGGCGCCTCGCGGAGACCGGCACCCCGGACGAGCTGCTGGCAAGCGGCGGCATCTATGCGGAGCTGTACTCGCTGCAGGCGGAGCAGTTCACGGCGCCGGTGCCGAAGGCAGGCTGAAGGGGAGTGAATGCCCGCCCCGAGGGCGGGCTCACATCGTCAGGCGACCGCGTCGGCGGTCATGTCGCTGCGGACGACCACCAGGAACGTGTCCGTCGCGAGGTCCATGACGACCTCGGCGGCCAGTCCTTCCAGTCGTCGCGCGTGCGCGAACTCCTCCGCCGGCCACGAGCCTCGCGGCCCACCTGCGGGAAAGCGTTCGAGCACTGTTCGCCCGTTCACCATCTCGCACCTCCAGAAAGCGTCGTCCTTGTAGGAGTTAACGCCTTCCGGGGGTCGAAAGCCTCGCTCAGTTGCGGGACTGAGACGTAGTTGACACTCGTTCAACGCGGAGCGTGAGGATCCGGTCACTTAGTGAAGATCCCTGCCACATTTCGACTACTTTCTGTTTCATTCCTCGTACTCGCCGTGATACCTGCACCTCTCGGCGTTCAGCGGGTCACTGCGTACGCCACCGGCAGCTCGATCAGGCCGCGGGCGCGCAGGGAGCGGCGTCGGCGCAGGTCTCCGTCCGCGAGGGTGAGTTCGGGGAAGCGTTCCAGGAGGGCGGCGACGGCGATCTCGGTCTCGGCGCGGGCCAGGGGTGCGCCCAGGCAGTAGTGGATGCCGTGGCCGAGCGCGAGGTGGCCGGAGGCATCGCGGGTGATGTCGAGGCGGTCGGGGTCGGGGAAGCGGGCCGGGTCCCGGTGGGCGGCGCCCGGGGACACCCAGACCGTCTCGCCGGCGGGGACGGTGACGCCGCCGATGGTCACGTCCTCGACGGGGAAGCGGCGGATCGCGAGCAGGGCGGGACCTTCGTAGCGGAGGAACTCCTCCACGGCGGCGGGGAGTTGCGTCATGTCCTTGCGCAGGGCGGCCAGTTGCTCGGGGTGCTGGAGCAGGGCGAGCACGGCGTTGCCGATGAGCTGGACGGTGTTCTCGTACCCGGCGAAGAGGATGAGGAAGGCCAGCGACATCAGCTCGTCCTCGCTGAGCCGGTCGCCCTCCTCGTGCACCGCGATCAGGTCGGAGAGCAGGTCGTCGGCGGGTTCCCGGCGCTTGTCCGCGAGGAGCCGGGTGAAGTAGCCGAGCATGGCCACGACCGCCTCCTTGGCGGCCTCGGGCGGTGCCGCCGGGTCCGGGGCGACGAGGGTGTCGGTCCAGACGCGGAAGTCCATGCGGTGCCGGTCCGGGATGCCGAGCAGGTCGCAGATGACGGTGATGGGCAGGGGCGCGGCGTAGGCGGCGACCAGGTCGGCGGTGCCGCGCGGGCCGAGGGCGTCGAGGAGTTGGTCGGCGGTGCGGCGGATGGGTGCGCGCAGCTGCTGGATCCTGCGCGAGGTGAAGGCCCGGCCGACCAGGCGGCGGATACGGGTGTGGTCGGGCGGGTCCATGTTGAGGAGGTTGGCGTCGAGCGCGGGCGGCAGGGAGAAGCCCTTGTAGGTGCCCGCCGTGGCATGCCGCTTGTCCAGGGAGAGCCGCGGGTCGGCAAGGGCCGCACGGACGTCGTCGTAGCGGGTGACCAGCCAGGCGGGGGTGCCGTCGGGTCCGCTGATGCGGTGCACGGGCGCGGTGTCGCGCAGGCGCCGGTACACGTCGTACGGGTGGTCGAGGAGGCCGTCGGCGGGATCCATGGGGTCAGCCTAGGGTCACGGGGTGCCCGACTGGGTTATGCCTTGGGCGAGTTGACCGACGACGTCGAGAACTCCTCGTCCGAAGGCGGTGGGGGCGATCAGTATGCCGAAGACCAGCACGATGGCCACGGTCAGCTTCTCGTCGTTCCGGCTGCGGGCCTGAGTACGGCGCCCCAGCCGCAGGACGATGATCACAGCGAGCAGCACCGCGACATCGATCGTCAGCTCCACCGGCCGGCCTCCCGTCGAACGAGTACGTCCCGGCCTTCATGTGTAGCGTGAAACCACTTAGCGCAATGACCCGGTTACCCGGGGTTGGCGGCAAATTGCTTCTCGCGGGCTGGATTTCAGGTCTTGTAATCCTGGATGCGTCGACCATGGCTCCGGTCCAGCAGCGCCGGCATCCGCTCCCCCAACTCCCGTACCACCGCCGGGACATCGAGGGTGAGCAGCTCCCGGTCCCGCATCAGTACCCGCCCGTCGACGATCGTCGTCCGTACGTCGGAGGAGCGGGCGCTGTGGACCAGGGTCGCGGCGAGGTCGTGGACGGGCTGGGTGTGCGGGCCCGTGAGGTCGACGAGGATGATGTCCGCGCGGCGGCCGGGCCGGAGGGCACCGAGGGCGTCGCCGAGGCCGACCGCCCGGGCGCTCTGCAGGGTTGCATGGTGCAGGGCTTGACGGGACGTCAGCCAGCGGGGGTCGCCCGTGGTGGACTTCTGGATGAGGGCGGTGAGCGCCATCGACTCCCATACGTCGAGGGAGTTGTTGGAGGCGGCGCCGTCCGTGGCGAGGCCGACGGGGACGCCGATGTCGTACAGCGCGCGGACCGGCGTGGTCGTGGGCCAGGCGAACTTGAGGTAGCCGCGGGGCGCGGTGGCGACGGCCACGCGGCCTGAGGCGTTCTCGAGAACGGGCAGGTCGCGCTCGACGATGCCGGTGCCGTGGGCGATGAGGACGTCGGTGTCGAGGATGCCGGTGCGCTGCAGTACCTCGATCGGGGTGACGCCGTGGCGGTCGAGGCCGGCTTCGGTCTGGTCGAGGTTCTCGGCGGCGTGGATGTGGACGGCCAGGCCGTGTTCGCGGGCGAGTTCGGCGGTGGCGCTGAGGTCGGCGTCGTCGACGGTGTAGGGCGCGTGCGGGGCGAGGGCGGTGGTGATGCGGCCGTCGGCGCCGTCCCGGTGTCGTAGCGCGAACTCCAGTGATTTCTCCCGGCCTTGAGGGCCCTGGGAGGAGAAGTACGCCTCGCCCAGGTGGGCTCGCAGCCCGCACTCCTCGACCACAGCGGCGACCGCGTCCATGGCGAAGTAGTGGTCGGCGAAGCAGGTGACGCCGCCGCGGATCATCTCGGCGCAGGCCAGTCGCGCGCCCAACTCCACGTCTTTTTCCGTGAGGTTGGACTCGATGGGCCAGACGACGTCGTTGAACCACTCCTCGGTGGGCAGGTCCTCGGCGACGCCGCGCAGCGCGACCATCGGCGCGTGCGTGTGACAGTTGATCAGGCCGGGCATCGCGACCTGGCCGCGGGCGTCGATGCGCTCGGCCGCGGCCAGGTCCGCGACCGCGGCGGCGGCCGTCACCGACTCGACGACCCCGTTCCGTACGACGACGGCCGCGTCCTCCTCGAAGCCGATCCGTTCTTGATCGTCGTGCACGAGGACGGTGCATCCGGTGATGATGAGATCGGCGGGGATGTGATCGGCGGGAGAGTCCGTCATCCCGCCAACGTACGACGCGGTCGTCGGGTCGCGTGCCCCGAACCGCGCATCCTGTCGCGGAATTGGCCGGGCGGGAGCACCCTGGGCTCACTCGGCTCGCGCTACGGCTCTGGAAAGGGGCCCGGCATGCTCCTCGGCACCTGGAACCTGGAGAATCTGTACCGGCCCGGCGGCCCCTTCGGGCCCAAGGACAAGGCCGCCTACGAGACGAAGCTCGCCGCTCTCGCCGCCGTGATCACGGAGCTCGATCCGACGCTGCTCGGTGTGCAGGAGGTCGGGGAGCCCGAGGCGCTGGACGACCTGGTCGGCATGCTGGACGGCGACTGGCACGTGGCGCTGTCCGGCCACCCGGACGGCCGGGGCATCCGGGTCGGCTTCCTCAGCCGGGTACCGGTGGAGGTGCTGGCCGACACTAACGCGTTCCCGGCGAGGCTGCGGCCCGTGCAGGAGGACGACTCCGGTGTCGAGGTGTCGGCGTCCGGACGCGGCTTCCTGGCGGTCGAGGTCGCGGCGGACGCCGGCCCGCTGCGGGTGGCCGTGGCCCACCTGAAGTCGAAGCTCCTGTCGTATCCGGGCGGCCGTTTCTTCCCCCACGACGAGGGCGAGCGGGCCCGCTACGGCGCCTACGCCCTCTACCGGCGGGCCGCCGAGGCGACGACCCTGCGCGCGCTGGCCGACGAGCTGCTGGCCGGGGACGGACGCGAACGGGACGTGGCCGTGCTGGGCGACCTGAACGACGAGGTACAGGCCGCGACCACGCAGATCCTGCTCGGTCCGCCGGGCTCCGAGATCGGCACGCCGGGCTACGACAGACCGGACAAGGGCGACGCCGAGCGGCTGTGGGACGTGGCCCCGCTGATCCCCGCCGAGCAGCGCTACTCCCGCATCAACTCCGGGCGCCGGGAGCTGATCGACCACGTCCTGGTGAGCCACCGCCTGGTCCGCCGGGTTACGGCCGCGGGGACGGGGCTGCCGGGCGACGGGACCCTGCGGCTGCCGTCGGTGGGGCAGGATCCGGACGAGCGGCGGGGCGCGCCGGGGTCGGACCATGCGCCGGTGTGGGTGCGGGTGGGGCCGTAGGCAGCGGGCTCTCAGGGTGCGGTGACCCGGATCTTGGACTGGCCGTGCGGGAGCTCCTCCCAGTCGTCCATGAACCGGGCCCGCAGCCCGTACGTCTCGGCCAGCGCCACGAGGGTCTCGGTGCGGTAGTAGAAGTCCTCCCGCAGCACATGGTGTTCCTCGCCCTCGGTCCGGTCGAAGGTGAAGTCGAACCAGCCGCCCGGTGCGAGCACCCGGCCGACGCCTGCCAGGCACTCCTCGATGACGGGCAGCGGGGAGTGCGAGAAGACGCTGTGTGCGTGTACGACGTCGAAGTGCGCGTCGGGCAGGAAGCGCAGCGTCAGGTCGCGTACGGGAGTCAGCGTGGGGAGCCGTCTCTCCAGGCCCATGTCGACGACGGTGTCCTGCGCGGCGAAGAGGATGTCCGGCGAGATGTCGATGCCGTAGTAGTGGCCGGGCTCCAGGTGACGGATGAACCGCCAGCCGCCGCGCAGGTTGCCGCAGCCGATCTCCAGCATGCGGTGCCCGGGCTTCAGCCCGTGGCCCACGAGGTAGTCGAACTGCATCGCGCCGAGCGCCAGCCAGCGCTCCCGGTTGCGGCTGCCGACCGCCGCGTCCGGGTCGGCGCGGGTGTCGGAGCGCATCACGGCGCGGTAGTAGGAGACGTGGTCCCGGTGGCGGCGGCTCAGCCACATGTCGCGGGCGGCGCGGGCGAGATGACGGGGCACGCGGTCGGGGTGGCGCAGGGCGTAGGCGATGCGGTGGGTGAGGGCGGAGCGGTCGGCGGTGAGGTTCTTGGCGGGCATGGTTCCCGGCCCTTCCGAGGCGGTGTTGTGGGTACTGCTGCCAGCCTCGGTGCGGGAACGCGGTGTCCGGCTCGGCCGATGGGCGCCGCTCACCGCACGGTTCGGGCGATCGCGATGTCAGCCGATCGGTTGATGCGATGCGATCGCGGCCGCGTTAGACACGGAGCATGGACAACACCACCGATCCGGACGAGCGCCGGCTGACCGCGGTCGTGCACGCCGCGTTCTTCCTGCTGCTGTGCTCCTCGTTCGTCCGCTATCTCTCCCGCGACCAGGGCGGTGCGCGGGCCGGATGGGTGGTGGCGTTGTTCGCGGCCTTCGCGGTGCTCTACGTGCTCGGCCACTTCCTCGCCCCGCCCCCGCACGCCGGAACCCCGCCCACCACACGCCATCTGACCTGGCTGGCCTCGGTGTCCGCGGTCTGGGCCGCGCTGCTGGCCCTCGCGCCGAGCGCGACCTGGTGTGCGATGCCGCTGCTGTTCGCCGGCCTGTACGCGCTGCCGCCGAGGATCGCGGTGCCGCTGGCCGCCGTACTCACCGCACTGGTCGTGATCTCCGAAGTACGGGTGGCGGACGGCCCGTTGAACCCGAACATGGTCGTGGCCCCGGTCGCCGTGGCCGCGGTCGCCACCGCCGTCTTCGTCCATCTGCAGCGCCAGGCGACCCGGCAGCGCGCACTGATCGACGACCTGGTCCGCACCCGCCGCGACCTCGCGGCGACCGAACGGCGGGCCGGTGTGCTGGCGGAACGGCAGCGGTTGTCGACGGAGATCCACGACACGCTCGCGCAGAGCCTGTCCAGTCAGCAAATGCTGTTGCAGGCCGCCGAGCGTGTGTGGGAGACCGACCCGGAGGCGGCCCGCGCACACATCCGCAAGGCGGCCGGGATCACCTCCCGAAGCCTCACCGAGGCCCGCCGTTTCGTCCACGACCTGGCCCCGGCCGACCTCGCGGAGCAGTCGCTGCCCGCGGCGCTCAGCGCGCTCGCCGAGCGGGAGAGCGGGCCGGGCCTGACGGTCGACTTCCGGCTCGACGGCGACCCTGGCCGGCTCCCGGAGCGGCTCGAGGCAGCCCTCCTGCGCATCGCCCAGGGCGCGCTGGCCAACGTACGCGAACATGCGGCGGCGACCCGGGCCGCATTGACGCTGACCTGCCTGGAGGACCAGATCTCGCTGGACGTCGCCGACAACGGCCGCGGCTTCGACACGACCGCGCTCCCGACGGAACCGGACCGGACGCGCGGCCACGGGCTGCCGGCCATGCGCATCCGGGCCCGGCAGTCGGGCGGTGCGCTCACGGTGGAGTCGACGCCGGGCGAGGGCACGGTCGTGTCGGCCGCCATCCCACTGGCTGTGCGGGAGGCGGTCTCATGAGTACGCCCGTACGTCTGCTGTTGTGCGACGACCACGCGGTGGTCCGCGCCGGACTGCGTGCATTGCTGTCGAGCGCCGACGGCATCGAGGTGGTCGGCGAGGCGGGCAGCGGCGAGGAGGCACTCGCGACGGCCGCAAGCCTGCGCCCCGACGTGGTGCTGATGGACCTCCAGCTCGGCGAGGGCATGGACGGCGTTACGGCGACCAGGAAGTTGACCGCCGCTGAACCGGCCCCGCGCGTCCTGGTGTTGACGATGTTCGACACCGACGCCGACATCACCCGCGCCATCGAGGCGGGCGCCACGGGGTACCTGCTGAAGGCGGAACGCCCGGACGAGCTCTTCGCGGCGATCCGCAGCGCCGCGTCGGGCCGTACGGCGTTGTCGGCGCCCGTGGCCGATCGCCTGCTGGCCCAGATGCGCAGCCCACGCCCGGCGTTGTCCGACCGCGAGCACGAGATCCTCGGCCAACTCGCCCGCGGCCTGGGCAACCGGGAGATCGCCCGGGCGCTGTTCATCAGCGAGGCGACGGTGAAGACCCATCTCGGGCGAATCTACGGGAAGTTGGGGGTGGAGACGCGGGCGGGGGCGGTGGCTGTGGCCAAGGAGCGGCGGTTGTTGCGGTGAGGGGGCGGTGCGGGGGCGGTGCAGTGCTATGTCACATTGCACTGGATGTGCCATATGACACTGCACTCCACCGAACCACGCGCTATACGGCCAAGGGCAACTCAGGCAGACGCAGCCCCGTCCGCTCGCGGTCCCTCGCCAACTCGTCCAGCAGCTCGGCCAGTTGCTCCCTGTCCCCGGTCGAGAGGTGGCCCGAGTCGTCGAGGTGCACGGCGCAGGCGGTGGTCGCGTCCACGAGCCGTTCCAGGGTGTCCACGACCTCGTCGGCGCCCTCGGAGTGCCGGGCGAGCGCGGGGAGTTCGGCGGCGGCGAGAGCGATGGCGGTACGGGCCTCCGCGAGCGTGCGGTAGGCCTCGCGGCGCAGGGTCCAGCGGGTGGCGCGGGAGTCGGGGGCGGCCATCGGGGCGCGGGATTCACGCAGGACGTGGGCGAGGTAGGCGTGCGCGGCGCTCCCCGCGGCGGTCAGCCGGGCCCGGACTCCCCCGGCCCGCTGCCCCGGCATCGGCAGATGCCCGACGATGAGCACGATCGCGCAGGCGAGCAGCGTCTCGCCGATCCGGCCGGCGGAGGCCTGCGGCTCCCCGCCCACCATCACCAGCGCCAGGACGAGCACGGTGACGACCGCTGTCTGGGCCGCGAAGTGCCGCGTGGCGACGGGGATCAGGGCCCCGCTGACGGCGACGAGCGCGATGAGCCCTTCGGGCCGGGGCAGTACGGCGGCGAAACCGGCGAAGGCGACAGCCCCCAGAACGGTGCCCGCCGCGCGGTTCAACACCCTGGACGCGAGCGGCCCGAGGTCGGGCTTGACCAGGAAGACGGCGGTGGCGGGCAGCCAGTACCAGTGCTCGTGCTGTCCGTACCAGCGGGCGTGGTGCAGGGCCTGGGCCACGGCCGCGCTGGCCCCGAAGCACAGGGCGACGCGGAGGCCGTACTCCCGTCCGCCGACTCCGAAGGCGATGCGGAAGAGGGTCTTCGCCGTACGCCTCCGCGTGTGCAGGTCACCGCCCTTCCCCTGGTCGAAGGCCTCGGCGGCACGCAGCAGGGCGTCGTCGAGGGCGCGCAGGGCGGGCGCGGAACGGTTGGGTGCCGGCAGCGGCCCGGTGTGCGTGTTCTCCCGTACGGCGGCAGCGAGCCGCCGGGGCCCCTCGGCCGCCCGCTCGGTCACGGCCTCCCCGGCCCACGCGAGCGCGGTCGCGGCCTCGGCGAGCGGCAACGCGGCGGCGTACTGCGCGTGCAGCCGCCGCTCGGCGGAGGAGGAGGCGTACCGCCGCAGCCGGGGCCCGGCGAGGGCGTCCTGCGCATGGTCGAGCGCGGCGGTGAGCGCGGCACGGCGGGCGGTGCCCTCGTCCGACCCGGCCGCGTCGAGAAGGTCGGCGATGGCGTCGTAGACCGCCGCCACGGCGTCCCGTTCCCCGTCGAACCGGAAGTCCCCGACGGTGCCGCCGGGGGTGGGCAGCACGAGCCGGAGCGCCAGCAGCCATCCGGCGCCCGCGAGGAAGGCGAGGGCGCGCAGCCAGCCCGCCTCCGGGACCGGCATCCCGGCCCCGATGGCGGAGGCGACTAGCAACTGCGTACCGGCACCGGAGGCGACGGGACCGACAGCACTGATACCGCCGGCGAAGAGCCCGACGCCAGTGAGGAGGAAGGTCAGCGCAACGGCCCCGAGATGTTCACCGGCATACGTCCCGACGAGCATCCCGCCGGCCCCCGCGAGCGCGGGCACCCCGAGCCGTCTGACGGCCGCCCGCCGGCTGCCGGGCCGGTCGTTGATCCCGGCGAGCATGGCGGCGATGGCGGCCACAACGCCCAGTGACGTGCGGTCGAGGAGGACGGCGGCCAGGAGGAGAGGGCCGGCGGCGAGGGCTCCGCGGACGACCGCGCTCCAGGGGACGGGGCCGCGCTGGGCGCGGAGGGCGTGGGCGAGCCAGGGAGGTAGGGCGGGGCGGGACACGGGGCTCCTGTCGTCTCGACGAGGGCGGGGGTGAGCCTTCGGGCGACGGTGGCCGGGCTGTGGGCTGGTGTGGTGCCCACGGTAGATCGCGTACTTGGAGGGATTGGGACGCTCGTATTTCCGCGATGTGACAATCGAAGGGAAAGGCGCGTTCTTTATGAACGCAATCCCGGTACGGCGGCTGCGCGACTGCGGAAACGAAGGCGGACCCGGGGGCGTAGCCTGCCCCCGGGCCCTGTGATGCCGTCCATGTTCACACGCCGGCACGCTTGAGAACCCAGGTCAGTCGTTATGTCGTCGCGTCCTGCCTTTGGACCACCGCACATCGAGCTGTGCGGACCGGACTTGAACCGGCACTTCGACGCGCTGGGGCCTGGGCCCGGTCGATCCGGCGATCGACGGCGAATACTGAGTCTGGAGCGAGAGTCTGAGATTGATCGCGGTCTGCCTCTGCCGATTGGGCTACCGCGGCAAGGGGATTGCTCTTGAATGCCGCGGGGAGGACTCGAACCTCCACTGGAACCGCGCAGTCACGACAAGCTTCAGCTTCAGCTTGCGCTCCTCGCGCACCCCGGTCACAAGGGACCGGGGAGTCTTCGAGGCTACCCGAACAGGTAGCCGAACACAGCGTCCCCGACCCGCTGGTCGACGACGTCGACACCGTTCGCTTCCTCGCGCGCGAACTTCACGGCCTGCTGCAACTTCTCGACGCGGTCGAGTAGTTCATTGACGCGCCGGGCCGGAAGCGCACCGGAGAACTTCACGGTGGTCCAGTACCCGACGGGAATGTCCTCGTAGTACACCTCGACCTGGGCGGGATGCTTCTCGGTCGCCTCCGCCTTCACGTGGTTGCGAGGCACCTTCTTCGTACGAAGCGTCCGCACCGGCTCGGTCTTCCACGCATCGGTGGACGGGTCCTGAACCCAGGACTCGGAGGCGTCGAGGACGGGCAGCTTCCGCACGAAGGTGTTGAGGTCCACGAGCTGCTTCTCGAGGAACAACAGGTACGACACGGGAGCGTCGGCGACCAGCACCCGCCCGTCCACCTTGACGTCCGCGCGGGCGGCACAGTTGGCCCAGTCCTTGGTGGCGGTCACGTCGAACAGCCGGGTCAGGGTAGCCGCGGTCTCCCGCAACACGTTCTCGGCCTGCACCTGAACTCGCGTCGACTCGGGCGGCAGTTGCTCGCCCTCCTCGTCCTTCGGCTGGTACGTACGCGAGATGCCGGCCAGCAATGCGGGCTTCTGCAGCCCGTGGTGAGCGGCCGTCAGGTCCTGGTGGGCCTTGGACTTGATGCCCTTCTCCACTGCGATGATCTGATTGAGTTTCGCCACGTGTTGGACGGTAGCAGTGGGAACTGGGGTAATTCGAAGGATTATTCTCCGATTGCCGAGGGGCCCGGTGGGCAGACCGAGGCGAGCAATGCCTCTGCGTCCGCGACGGCCCGCGCCAACACCTGGGGATCAGCGTCCAGTCGACCGAGCACGGCATCGATCCGCCGCAACCCGGCCCGCTCCAGCAACCGCTTCTCGTTCGTCACCCACTCCCCCCGCGCCGCCAGCACGGCGTGCCCGGTCTGTACGGCGGCCGTGGCGATGGCGCCGACGGCCTCCGTGAGGCGGCCCGCCGGGGCGTGGTTGGCCTTCGCGTAGGCGAGGGTGGCGCGGGCGGTGCCGTGCCAGCGTTCGGCGGCCGAGCGGCGCAGTTTCGTCGGATAGGCGGCCGGGCGCGGGAGTTCTCCTCGTAGCACCTGGTTGATCGCCAGCTCAGCGACCACCAAGTAGCTCGGAATACCCGCCAGATGGAACAACAGCGGCTCCACTCGGAACCGCCCCTCCTCCGCCTCCGCCGACTCGTGCTCCACGACGTCGAGATCGCGGTAGTGCACGTCGACGCGTCGTCCGTCGATCGTCAGCCAGGCGCCTCCGTTGAACACGCCGCCGCCCCAGCCCCCGACCTCGGAGATCTCGCCCTCCCAGCCCACGGCACGGAGGTCGGCGGGGTCGAAGGGACCGCGGTAGTAGATCGCCAAGTCCCAGTCGCTGTCCGGCCGCTGGGTGCCCTGGGCCCGGGAGCCGCCGAGGGCCACGGCCTGGACGGTGGGGAGGACGGCGAGGCGGTCGGCGGTGGAGTCGAGGAAGGCGGAGTCGGTGAGGGCGGGCACGGTTGCGCTCCTGTCAGTCGGAATAGTGCGTGTTCTGTGCGTCTGGACCTCAGCGGAGGAGACGAGCCATGAGCGCCGCGTACGCCTCCGCCGGGGTGTCACCCCCTCCCGCCGCGCAGGGGTTCTCGGCCCAGAACCTCATACAGGGGACGTCCTGCTCGTCCCAGCCCTCCGGGAGATCGTCGAGAGAGCACGGGAACGCGAGCCAGGCACCGGGCTCGTAGGCCCCGCCGTAACGGGACTCGACGACGGTCACGGGATGCAGGGGCGGCACGGGAGTCCGCCCGGGACAGACCACTGCGACGAGGGGTTCGTCGACGGGGACATAGACCTCGGGCCAGTCGACGCCCGTCGACCAGAGCAGGGTGCCCAAAGGGGCGGTGGCGAGGTGATCGACGACGTGGCCTGCGATCTCTTTAGCTTCCGCTTCCGCTTCGGCGGACATCGTTCAGAACTCCCAGAGATTTCGGTGCCGGTGGCGCGTTGGCGGATGGTCCAGCTCTTCGGACGCCAGGAGGAGGGTGCCGGGCGGCGCCGCGCGCAGGTGCTGGCGGGCGGACGTACGGAAGTCCTGGACCGCGGCCCTGGCGGTCGACTCGTACGGCCCGCCCGGCCGCGCGTTCAGTGCACGTGGGTACGTGTACGCGGCGAAACGCCGCACGACGACGGTCGGTACGGGGCGGCGGCCGGCATGCTCGGCACGGGTCAACTCCTTCTGGGAATAACGGAGTTCGCAAATGGCGTGGGCGGTGCAGGCGCCCGGCAGACCCAGCGGCCAGTAGGCGGGGCCGGTGCGGTGTCGGCTGGGGACGTGGTGGACGGTGCGTGACATGGGGGACCTCCGCAGGCCCACCGGACTTTCCGGTGCGGCCCGCTAGGACTCCGCCGCCGTGAAGCGTCCCAGGTGCTTCGTGCGCATGGGAGCAAGGGTGGCCGTCGGGTGCGGGGACTGTCGAACGGTTATCCGCCCCCCTTGGTCTCGGCCTCGGGTGATTGTCAGTGGGGCGCGCTTCAATGGGATGTGTGGTCACAGAGCGTTACGGGGGAGGTAGTGATGGTGAGGCACGTGAGCCATGAGGAGGACGGGCAGCGGTACGTCTCGTTGGCCGGGCTCCGGATGCGGGGGTGGACGGGCGGGTTGGTGCGGCGCCTGCTCGGGGCGCCGGACCGGCTGAGCGTCGATCCTCGCGTCAGGGAGGCGCCGCAGGTGCGTCTGTACCGCCTGGAGCGCGTTGAGGCCGCCGAGCGGTGCGAGGAATTCCGGAGTGCGGCGGAGGTCTCGGAGCGGACCCGGGCCGAGACGATCGACCGATCCCTTCCAGATCGGGGCGGCCCCTGAAGCGGGGGAAATTCGGATGCGCCCCCGGCCGACGGCGCCGAGGATCGGTGGGTTCTCGTGTGTCCAGTCACGGGCGCGTGTCCACCAAGGAGCAGATCTCTTGATACGGCGTGTCACCTCCCCCGCTCTCTTCCCGCCGCCCACCTACTCCCACGCCTCCGTCGTCGAGGCCGGTACGAGACTGGCTTTCCTCGCCGGGTCCGTCCCCCTCGACGCCGACGGGCAGTTGGTCGGGGAGGGCGATCCCGTGCGGCAGGCCGAGCAGGTGCTGGTGAATCTCGAAGAGCAACTGCGCGCCGTCGGCAGCGACTTGGCGCATGTCGTGGCGACCGACGTGTACGTCGTGAGCAGTGACACCGCCGCGCTGTCCGCCGTCTGGGACGTCGTCGAGGCCTCCGGGCTCAGTCTCGGTCCGCACTCCTCGACGCTGATCGGCGTGGCGTGTCTCGGGTACACCGGGCAACTGGTGGAGATTACGGCGACCGCCGTGGTTCCCGAGGTCCAGTAGGGGCGGCGGGCCGCGACGGCCCCGGCAGCCCATACGCCCCAGCCCTCAGGAGGAAACCCCATGTTGATCGAGCACCGCGGCCGGCGCCCCGTCGTCCCCGACTCCGCGTACGTCGCCCCGACGGCCGTCCTGTGCGGTGCCGTGACTCTCGGAGAGCGGGCCCGGGTGCTGCACGGTGCCGTGCTGACCGCCGAGGACGGGGAGATCCGCGTAGGCTCGGACGTCGTCATCATGGAGAACGCTCTGGTGCGCGGGCGGTCCGGGCACCCTGCCTTCATCGGCGACGCCGTACTCGTCGGACCGCACGCCCACGTCAACGGAGCGACCGTCGAGGACGAGGTCTTCGTCGCCACCGGAGCCTCCGTCTTCCCGGGAGCCGTCGCGGGCGCCGGCTCCGAGTTGCGGATCAACAGCGTGCTGCACGTCAACTCCGTGCTGCCGCCCGGCACCGTCGTACCGATCGGCTGGATCGCGGCGGGTGCCCCGACGGCCCGGCTCTTCGCGCCCGGGGAGCACGACGAACTGTGGGCCGTACAGAAGGAGTTGGATTTCCCCGGCACGGTCTACGGCGTCTCGCGCGCCGCCTCCATGCGGGACATCATGGCGCGCCAGGTCGACTTCTACGGCGCCCATCGGCACGACCGGAGCATCGACGGCTGAGCGAACTGAGGGAACTGACGGGATACGCCCTTGCGTACCGAGCCGTCCGCCGAAGCCCTCAGAGCGTGGTGGCGTAATCGGCGGGGAAGAGATCGGCGATGACGCCGCCTTCCGCGAAGAGCGCCTCGAGGGCTCCGTGGGTGAGGGGCTGCGTCGACTCGGCCAACGCCTCACCCATGCCGGGCAGGTAGGCGATCGTCTCATCGGTCACGAACGCCAGGCGCCAGCCGCCGTCGGCGTCGACCAGGACCACGCGGTCGCAACGCCGGTAGTGCCGTACTGCAACGACCAGTTGGGGCACACGCGAGTCGACGAACGGGGCAGTTATGCCGCGGACGTGGAGACGGACCTGGACGGCCCTCGCACCCGGCGGTGCTGCCAGCCTCAGCTCTTCCAGCCCAAACTCTTCAGCTGTGGAGGCGCACCAGAGGTCGTCGTCGATGAAGTCGATGGCGGCGCGGAGCTGATCGTCGGCCTTGTCACGGGTGATGGCTCGCCCGGTCACGGCGGACAGGTAACGGCTTGTCGTCACGGTCGTGTCCAGCAGGCCGTGGGCGAGTGCGGCAGCCAGGACCCGTTGCAAGGCGACGACGCGTTCACGCTGGTACCTTCCCGGCTGTATCACCAGCCAGCACAGAGCCGCGACGGCTTCGGGCAGCCAGGCAGGCAGCCGTTTGAGCATCTGCGTTCGGGTCGGCTCGTCGAGCTGATCGAGCCAGCCGTCGCCCTGGCCGGTCCCTACGAACGGCCGCAGCCACAGCTGCCATATCTCGTCCAGGTCGTCCTCGGTGAGCTCGACTCGCTCCGGGTTGCGGGCCTGGTCGAGGCGGAGGTGAGCGAGGGTGAGGGCCATCGCGGCGAAGTTCTTGGCAGGGGCGAACGGATCGATCCATACAAGGCGCGGATCGGTTTGCGCCGCGGCCCAGCGGCGCAGGACGTTGCGGGCGCGCACGCGAATCCGCGCGGATGGCTTCCAGGACCGTGCCGAACCGTCCTCACCGAGGTCAGGTTTCTCGTGTGTGCGGTCGAGGAGCTGCGCCAGCAGCGAATGCGTATCCGGGCCTGCGGTGGCCGGGGTACGGGCGCGGAGTGCCTCGAGCAGCTCGACGAGCGGTTCGACACCGTCGAGCGTATGGCGCCTCCACATACGGTCGTAGACACTCGCCCGGGGATCACGAGCGAGCTGTTCACGCTCGAGGCGGTCCCACAGGTCGTCATCCGTCTGTTCACCGGGTTCGCCAGCGGCCTCCGTACCGATCCCGGTGGTCGTGACCAGTTCGCTGACATCCATGGCGAGGGTGCGGTGCAGTCGGACGAGCGCCCGACCGAGCGGTGTGTCCAGATCTGCGCCGTGCAGTTCGGAGGGAATGTCAGCGCCGGAGCGGGCCGAGTTCTTGACGAGAGTGGCGGCGAGGGCAGTGGGGTCGTCGACGACGACACGGTTCGACAGGACCTGCTCGTCCGCGTCGAGGAGTTGGACAAGTCGGCCTTCCATCGGCCCGGCGGTCAGCGCATGGCCGTTGTCGTCGGCGATGAGGGGTTGGCGGCATGTGAGGTCGTCGAGCAGCCAGCCGTCGCGCCAGTGTGGCTCGGTCGTGACCTCGATCCGGCCATCGGGAAGCGCGGTGGCGGTGACAAGCTGCACCGCGGGAGGCTCCGGCTCCGGGGAGGTACGGAAGCTGAGGGTCGTCAGAGCCCGGAGGCTGTGTTCCCGGACCGTCGTGCCGGGCGGCACGAAAGCGGCCCGGACCTCGTCGGCATCGAGCGGGGCAAGGACGGCGAGTTCGATGTTGCCCTGGGTGGCGTGGGTCAGTCCGAGCGCGGCGCTCGAGAGGTTCGCCGAGCCGGACAGCAGCCATGCTCGCGGTCCCGCCAATACTCCGATGAGCTTGGCGTGGACGAACTGATCGGGCTCATAAGCAGCCACGGACACCTCGGCGCCGCTCGCCGTGAGCCGGTGGGCGAGCAGTTCACCGTTGACGCTGGTCGACCCGGTGACGAAGAGCTTCACCCTTTCCGGCTTCAGCGCATCGAGCAGGGCTCCTACTGCGACGGCATCGGCGTCGTAGAAGGGAGCGGTAAGCCACAGCTCGTTCACCCCCGCTCCCGGCTCGGCGACAACGGCGCTGAGCTGGTCGGCGATGGGGGTGTCCAGATTGTGCAGCAGCGGCGACGGCACATTCGGGGCGGCCACGGCCGTGGCCGGTATCCGACCCTCGAGGTGCCGGAACCGTGCGGCGAGCGTGGTGTCACCGACTATGCCGACGAGGCGCCGCATCCACGATCGCCACGCGCCGATAGCCGCATCGCCGAGCGGGGTGCCCGACCGGAATGTGCTGAACGTCTCGCGGCCGTCGTCCAGGCCGTCAGCCGACATGTTCCCGGAACCGACCAACAGCGTGGCCCTGCTGCCGGTGACCGCGAGATAGGACTTGGGATGGAATGCGCCGCGGATCCGGACGACTCGCAGAAGCCAACGGCGGTTCACAGGTGTGAGCGTGTCGGCGCGTTCCGCGGGTATGCGGGCGAGGCTCGCGGTGATGCGCCGGTGGTCCGCCAGCACGGCGATGTTGAGCGGCGGATCGCCGAGCCGAGCAAGGAGGAACTCGTTGAACAGTCCGAGATCCATGGTGTACGTCGTGGCCCACAGCGCCTCCGCGCCGCTGGTGAAGAGTTCGACGATGGGCTGGACGGTGGGTGTGGCCGGAACGTTCTGGGTGGTGGTCATCCAAGGACCTCTTCGACGAATCTCTTGCCCCGTGCGGTCAGCGTCGCCGGACGTCTCTCGTCGTCGGCCTCGCTCCACAGGCCGAGGTCCCAAGTGAGGGATGCCAAGGGCGCATTGCGGACGGCTGCCAGCGGGAACCGTCCGACGCCATGGTCGTAGAAGCGCAGCAGGCCATCCTCCCACCGGAAGCGGAAAGTGATCTCCGGCAGCTTCGAGTAAGCGATCCGCTCGTGGACCGGGATGACGAACCGCGACACCAGCCACCACAACGTGTCCACCACCGTGGGGCTTTCGGCCAAGTGGGTGCGCAGGCCTGCGGTGACGGCGGCGATCGAAGGCTGCCATCCCGACCTGATGGCTGCGGCCTTCTGCCAGCCGTCTCCTGTGCGGCCGTCCATTCGACGTGCCAGCTCGAGCAACACGACGAGACCGGAGGTGGCGGTGTCGAGCCGGTCGGTGAGCCGTCGCAGATCATCCAGCGGTGCGGTTGTCACGTTCACGTGCGTGCCGTCGATGTCCGAAACCTCAAGCGTCCCGGCCGCCAACTGGGCGGCGAGGGCAGTGGTCAAGGATGTCGGGTCGAGTTCCGGTTGCCCTGCGGTCAGACCTGCAGCGACCATGCGCGTCTCGTCCCAGGTGAGGCCGCGGCCGAGTTCACGGGTGCGGGCCAGGCCGACTCGGCACAACTCGGACCAGACCGAGCAGAGTGCCTCCTGCCAGACGTCCTTGGCCATCAGCGCGGCCCACTCGCCCGCCACCACGGCGTGGGCGTCGCTGCGCGGCGTCGGGGGCGACCACATCGCGTTCCGGTACGCCGCCTCCGAGGTGACGACGCACGGGTCGGCGTCGAGGAGCGAGAGGTAGTGGCCGACGCTGAGGCGCCGTTGCCGCACTGCTTCGGCGTCCGGAGTGTCCGTGCCGAACAGCGCGGCGTGGACGGCGTCGCGTTCTTGGGGCAGTTCCCTCAGCCGGCACAGGCAGGCGGCCTGGGCATACTCGTCGATCACGTCGGTCGGCAGGTCGTCGGTCGTCCACATGGCGCGCCGGTAGTACGCGGTGTGCTCCACAGCGGACTTGAACGTGTCCGCGAGCCGCCGGGCCCGGTCGGTGTCGTAGAGCACGTCGATGGGGATCGGCCGACCGCCGAGCAGCGTCCCGGCCCTGGCCACGATGCCGAACTCCGCCAGCGGCGAACGGTAGTACAACCCGTAGCCGCCAAAGGGGCTCTCCACCGATTCGCCCCGGGCATAGGGCCCCGGCCCCATCGCCGGGCCGCTCAGTTTGCGTGCTCCTACCGGGCTGGAGCGGCAGTCCCGAGGGCAGTGCAGCACGGCGAGGCCGTACTCCCATTCACGACGTTTGATGAAAGCCGACAGCGTATTGCTGTCGGCGGCGCGGTGGCGGTCCCGGTACTCAGCGAGCAGGAACGCGTGGAACGAGAAGTAGCGGGCTCGCCTCGACAATTCCAGGATTCCGGGGAGCAGGACCGGCAGCAGCCGATCCTGCGTGGTCGTCTGGAGTCCGAGCGGGTCCCGGCCTTCCTTGAGCTTCAGCGAGGCCTCGATCCAAGCGGGTGCAGGCACCCTCGTCCCGGCCGTCCCCAGCCCCTCGGGCTGCAATGTCATTGTTCGCGCCTCCCATCCACTGCCGTACGTGAATAACCCCTCTATGTACGTGAATTGAGCCGCCCTACGCGGATCCCCTCCCCAAAGAGGAGATGCGGATTACCAGTTGCCTACCCGGTGAGAGGAAACAAGGCACATGGTGGCGGAGCGGCTGGCTCCGGTCGAGTGCAAGGTCCGTGCCGGGGCGGCGTACCAGGCGGGTTCGGAAAATCGGATGCGGCAGGGGACGAGGGCTCGGATGATCGGCAGATTGTTCGGTCCCCATTTCAGGAGCTGTCGTGATCCAGCGCGTCACCGCCCCCAGCCTCTTCCCACCGCCCACCTACTCTCACGCCTCCGTCGTCGAGTCCGGCACGAAGCTGGCGTTCCTCGCCGGGTCCGTACCGCTCGACACAGCCGGGAACCTGGTCGGCGAGGGCGATCCCGTGCGCCAGACCGAGCAGGTGCTGGTGAATCTCGTCGAGCAACTGCGGGCGGTAGGGAGCGACTTGGCGCATGTCCTGGCGACCGATGTGTACGTGGTGAGCAGTGAGCCGGCAGTGCTCTCCGCCGTTTGGGGAGTCGTCGAGGCGTCCGGGCTCAGCGTCGGACCGCACTCGTCGACGCTTGTGGGCGTGGCCTGCCTCGGATACACCGGACAGTTGGTGGAGATCACCGCGACCGCGGTCGTTCCGGAGGAGGCACGACCGTGAGTCGCTCCGAAGCCGACGTCACCCTCCGCCGGGCGACCGCGCCCGATGCCGCCGCCGCGGCCGACGTCTGGCTGCGTTCCTTCGCCGCCGCGCTGCCCACGGTCGTCAGTCCCCGGTCCGCCGACGAGGTGCGGGACTACTTCCGGGACGTGGTCGTGCCGTTCCGGGAGACCTGGGTCGCAGATGCCGGGGACGGGGACGGGATCGTCGGGGTCATGGTGCTCAATGACGACGAGCTGTCCCAGCTCTATCTCCACCCCGACTGGCGAGGGTGCGGCATAGGTGATCAATTCGTCGCGCTCGCCAAGGAGCGCAGTCCGGACGGGCTCAGTCTCTGGACCTTCCAGGTCAACAAGCCCGCCCACCGGTTCTACGAGCGACACGGCTTCGTCGCCGCAGAGCGCACGGACGGCAGTGGGAACGAGGAGCGGGAGCCGGATGTGCGGTACGTGTGGCGCCCGCTGATCCCCTAGCCCACGACACTCCCCGAGGCCTCCCCCGCCGGCCCCGGCACGAACGGCCGAGTCCGACCCGGCCCGTGCTGCCGGTACGCCCAGGCCGCCGCCTGTGCCGCCAGGCCCACGAGGTCGGGTTCGGCGCTGTCACCGTCGAGGTGGCGGTACTCGACCGCCGTGAGGATGACGATCCGCTCCCGCAGGCCCAGGTGCTCGTAGAACCCCGAGTCGAGGATGTCCGCCGCGGCCTCGCCCGCCGGGACGCCTGCCGTGTGCCGGGTATGGACGAGGGCTTCGAGTTCGCGCAGATAGGTGACGTAGTCGCGTACGTCCTGCGGGCTCATCAACGCGCCGTGCCCCGGGACGACGACCTCGGGATCGAGCGCGAGGATCGTCTCGCAAGCGGCGGCGATCCGCTCGAGAGGGCCGTCCCAGTGGACGGGGTGGTCCTCGGCGAACAGCACGTCCCCGGCGCAGACGACCCGCTGTGCGGGCAGGTGGACGATGAGGTCGCCGGCCGAGTGCGCCGGGCCCACCTCGATCAGTTCGGCCACGATGTCGCCCACCGTCAGCTCGTACCGGCCGGAGAAGGTGGTGGTGGGCGGGACGGCCTCCACCCCCTCGTACGTGTAGCGGCCGAAGTGCTCGCGCGCGTACCAGCCGAGCGGCTGGTCGGCCGGTGTCTGGTGGGTGAGGAAGTGCATCTGTTGCGGGGAGGGTTCGCGGCAGAGGTGCTCGGCGCTGGCCTTCGTGGCGATGATCTCGGCGCCCGGGAAGCAGCCGTTGCCGAAGGTGTGGTCGCCGTTGACGTGGGTGTTGACGATCATGCGCACGGCGGCGGCGCCCGCGGGCAGCACCGGCCGGGCGGCGGCGATCAGGGCCTCGGTCATGGGCCGGTCGTAGGGGGTGTCGACGAGGGCGGCCCGCTCGCCGGAGGTGATGAGCAGACAGTTCGCGAAGCCCCAGGTGCCCGCGTGGCCCGGTGCCCACAGGTGGAGTCCGTCGGCGACCGGGGTGAGTCCGTCAGGAAGGTTCATGTCGGTCATTGTGGGTGACCGTGATCACGGACCCGGTGGTCGCCCCCCGCAGAACCCGTCTCTCCTTCCGGCCGCCTCCCCCACACCCGTCTCTTCGGCACCGGCTTCGCATAGCTCCCCGCCCGGCTGGTCGTCAGCCCCATGGTCACCAGCGACTCCGCCAGCTTCACGGCCGCCGCGACCCCGTCGACCACCGGCAGCCCGAGCTTCTCCCCCACCGCCCGCTGCAGCCCCGTCATCCCGGCGCACCCGAGCACCAGGACCTCCGCACCGGCCTCCCGCGCCCGTTCGGCGGCCGTCAGAAAGGCCGCCTCCGTGCGGTCGGCGTCGCCCAGGTCGAGGACGCCAAGGCCCGTCCCGACGACGGCGGCGCAGTTGCGCCCCACTCCCGCCAGCTCCAAGCTGTCCTCGATCTGGCCGCGGGACCGCTCCAGGGTGGTGACGACCCCGTAGCGCCGCCCGAGCAGACAGGCCAGATGCGCTGCGGCCTCCGTGATGTCGACCACCGGCACGTCCACCAACTCCCGTACGCCTTCCCGCCCGTGCTCCCCGAAGCCGGCCATGACGACGGCGTCGTACGCGGGACCCTCGTACGTCCGCAGCAGATCGATGACGGCCGCGGCCGACAGATGGCTGTCGAGCCAGCCCTCCGCCGACTCCGGGCCCCACGTCGGGGTCAGCCCGAGCACGGTGGTGCCCGGGCCTGCCGCGGCCCGGGCACCTCGTACGATCTCCTCGGTCATCTCCTGCGTGGTGTTGCAGTTGGTGACGACGATCCGCACGTCCGTCAGACCTCCACAGGGGCGGGAGCGGTTCGCTCGGAGCGGCAGATCACCAGGTACAGGCCGGCCGCCAGCGCCGTGCCGATGAACCAGGAGTACGGGGCCACGTCGCTGAAGGTCTTCACCAGTGCCAGCACCGCCGCGACCGCCGCCGAGGGCAGGAAGGCCGCCAGGGCCTTGGGGTTGACGCCCTTGCGGTAGTAGTAGCGGGAGCCGGGGCGGGCGTCGAAGAGCTCGTCGACGTCGACACGGCCGCGCTTGATCAAGTAGTAGTCGACCATGATCACGCCGAACAGCGGGCCGAGGAAGGCGCCGAGGCCGCCGAGGAAGTAGTTGACGACCGTGGGGTTGGAGAAGAGGTTCCACGGGGTCACGACCAGCGCGGCCACCGTGCTGATCATGCCGCCGACCTTGAAGGTGATCTTCTGCGGCCAGACGTTGGCCAGGTCGTACGCCGGTGAGACGAAGTTGGCGACGATGTTGACGCCCATGGTGGCCACGGCGAAGGTGAAGGCCGCGACGACCAGGACCCAGGTGTTGCCGATCTTCGCGACGAGTTCGGCCGGGTCGGTGATCGCCGTGCCGAACACCTCCAGCGAGCCCGCCGTCACGATCACCGAAACGACCACGAAGGCCGTGGAGTTGATGGGCAGACCCCAGAAGTTGCCGCGCCGCACGGTCTTGTAGTCGGGCGCGAAGCGCGAGAAGTCGCAGAAGTTGAGCATCAGCGTGCCGTACGTGGCCAGAATCAGTCCGATCGCGCCGAACCACTGCCGCCACTGCTCGCCGACCGGGACCGGGTGCGGGGTGGAGGTGAGCGAGATGCTCCAGTCGGCCTTCGCCAGGACCCAGATCGCCAGCGCGATCATCACCAGCCAGATCGCGGGACCGCAGAAGTCCTGGAACTTCCGTACGGACTCCATGCCCTGACTGATGATCAGTGCCTGGATCAGCCACAGCGACACGAAGGACACCCAGCCGAGCGCGTCAAGTCCCAGGAAGGAGTGGGTGGTCCAGGACTTCAGCCCCGGCCAGGCGGCCAGCAGCATCACGTTGACGGCGACCGAGGCCAGATAGGTCTGGATGCCGTACCACATGATGGCGATCACGGCCCGGATGAGGGCCGGGATGTTCGCGCCCCAGACGCCGAAGCTGATGCGGCTGACGACCGGGAAGGGCACCCCGTGGCGCTGGCCGATCTTCCCCATCCAGTTCATGCCGACGTAGATGATCACGAAGCCGACGAGCAGGGACGTGAAGACCTGCCAGACGTTCATGCCGAGGACCAGCAGGCCGGCGGCGAAGGTGTAGTTGCCGAGGTTGTGGACGTCGGACATCCACATGGCGAAGAGGTCGAAGACCTTCCAGTTGCGCTTCTCGGCCGGCGCGAGGTCTTCGTTGGTGAGCCGGGGGTCGGGGACGAACGCTGGTGCGCCGGTGGCTTCGGCGCGGTCGGCGAGGGACACGGGGCCTCCATGGACAGGGGGACGGAGGAGGGCTGCTTCCGGCCATTCGGTAAGCCGTGTTTGGTATACCAAACTGCGGTCATGGTGCCTCCGTCAAGCGTTCTGACCGATGTCGCTGTTGTTAACGCTTCGTAAAACAGCCCCGGAGTCGGAGAAGATGGCCCCATGAGGATGATGGCGGCATGAGCTCCATGACGAAGATCGAACCGCTGGGCGCGGTCCGCGAACGCGTCCTGGCGGGCCTGCGGCAGGAGATCATCGCAGGCAGCCTCCGCCCCGGCGACCGCTTGGTCGAGCGGGAGCTGGCCGACCGCTTCGGGGTCTCCCGGGTGCCGGTCCGCGAGGCGATCCGCGCGCTGGTCGCCGAGGGGTTCGTCCACTTCGAGACCCCGCGCCGGACGGTCGTACGCCGTCTCACCCCGCACGACGTGCAGGAGCTCTTCGAGCTGCGCGAGGCCCTGGAGGTCTACGCCGCCGGGCTCGCCGCCGAGCGCGCGACCCCGGAGGATCTGGCCGAGGTCGAGGAGCTGCTCGGCCTCGCGGCCACCGCGACCGCGGCCGGGGACGCCGAGGTGATCACGGACGTCAACAGCCGGCTGCACGACCGCATCGTGGCGATGGCGGGCAACACACTGCTCACCGAGGCCCTGGAACCGGTCGCCGGCCGACTGCGCTGGATGACCCGGCGGAACGAGGAGTGGCCCCAACTCCTCGTGGAACACCGCGAGTTGTACGAGGCGATCGCCTCCGGCGACCCGGACCGCGCCCGCGCCCACGCACTCGCCCATGTGCGGACCAACTACCGGTCGACGGTGCGGCATCTGTTCGGGGACGCGGAGGATTAGCGGCGGGGGCGGGCATGACGCCGCATCTCGTGGAGGCCGAGCGGATGGTGCGGTACCAGCGGCTGCTGGCGGCCGGGCATCTGCCGACCGGCCTGGTGGGGCATTGGCCGCTGGACGGCACGGGCGCCGACCGCTCCGGCCGGGAGCACCCCGTCGCCCTCGGCCCGGCAGCGGCCTGGACGACCCTGCGGGCAGGCGGCGGGCTGAGCCTCGACGGGACCTCGGGCGCATACGCCGCCACGGCGTCCGTCCTGGACACCACGGCCCCTTTCACGGTCTCGGCGTGGGTGTGCCTGGCGGCCGACGCCGACCCGGCCGCCGGGCACACCGCGGTGAGCCAGGACGGCCCGACGGCCAGCCGGTTCCTGCTGCAGTACGACCCGGCCGTCGGCACCTGGACGTTCGAGCTCGGTGGCGAGGACGGGTCCGGCAAGGCCTCCGCCGTCGCCACGACACGGACCGCACCCGGCGTCCGCACCCATCTGACCGGCGTCCGGGACGCCACGCACATCCGGCTGTACGTGGACGGACAGCCGGCGGGCAGCGCCGCGACCACCCTCTCCCGGGCCTCGACGCAGGGCTTCACCCTCGGCCGCGCCCGCTTCGGCACCACACCCGTCAACCACTTCAAGGGCACGATCGACGACGTACGAACCTACGACCGCGCCCTGACCGCCGACGAGATCGCCCTGGTCAGCGGCCGTACGGCCCGCCGGAGCAACGTCTACCTGACGAACTCGGCGGCGACCCTCACCTGGGGCGCACCGGGCGACCCGGCCGGCTGGATCGCCCGCGCCCGCTGCGCCTCCTTCGTCACCGGGGTCCTGAAGCACACGTACGACTGGGCGACCGACGACTACTTCCGGCGCTGCTTCCGGGCGAGGGGCCCGGAGTCCGCCGGTTACTGCACGGCGTTCAGGCAGGGCACCGCCGGCCCGCGTTTCCGCCGCATCCGCAAGGTCACCGACCTGCTGCCCGGCGACATCATCGCGATCGACTACCGCGGCGCCGACCCCGGCAGCACCGGGCACATCGTGTTCGTCCGCGAGGTCAAGGGCGTGTTCAACGGCACGGCGGACTTCCCCGGCGAGACCCAGTACGCCGTCGAGATCGTCGACTGCACCTCCGACCCGCACGGCGTGTACGGGCTCACCAACTACCCCCGGTACCCCGACACCCGCATCGTGAGCGGCATCGCCGCCGAGAACTTCGAGGGCGTCGGCTTCGGCCACATGATGTTCTACGCCTCCGACGCCACCGGCGAGTTCTCGCGATACCGGTGGAGCGTCAACTCCTCGCGGGCCAGGCGCACTTACGACATCACGCAGCGCCCGGTCGCGGCCGCTCGCGTCGTCTGACGGACCGAACGCCGCGGCGTACGGCCGGTCACCGTCCGGCGTACTTGTCCGTCGCCGCCACCAGCGCCTCGGTCATGTCCGGCGCCCCCGCGTTGTGGCCCACGTCGTCCACGATCACCAACTCGCTGCCCGGCCAGGCGTGATGGAGCCGCCAGACGATGCCGAGGAGGTTGCCGAAGTCGAGGCTGCCCTGGACGAGGGTGCCCGGGATGTCCTTCAGCAGGTGTGCGTCGCGCAGCACGACGCCCTCGTCATTGCCGTCGCCCATGTAGTGGTCGTGGCCGAAGTAGTGGGTGACGGTGCGGGCGAAGCCCATGCGGAACGCAGGGTCCTCGAACCGCTCGACCGACCTCGGCGGCGCGGGAATCGTCGCCGTCTCCCAGTCGGTCCAGGCCCGCGCCGCCCGCGCCCGTACCTCGGGGTCGGGCGACTCGACGAGCCGGTTGTAGGCGAGCGCGAGGTTGCCGTCGCGCTCACCGGCGGGCAGTTCGCCGAGGAACCGCTCGAAGGCCTCCGGGAAGATCTGCCCGAGTCCCCTTGTCAACAAGTCCACTTCGGGATTGGAGCCGGTGGCGACCCCGGTCAGCACCAGCTCGCTCACGGCTGACGGATGCGTCTGCGCGTACCGCAGCCCCAGCACCGATCCCCACGACACGCCCCACACCAGCCACCGCCCGATCCCCAAGTGCCGCCGCAGCAGCTCCAGATCGGCGATGAGGTGAGCGGTCGTATTGACGCTCATGTCGGTGTCGTAGGCGCTCGCGTGCGGAGTGGAGCGTCCGCAGCCGCGCTGGTCGATCAGGACGATCCGGTAGGCGGCCGGGTCGAAGAGACGCCGGAAGTAGGGGTCGCAGCCGGAGCCCGGTCCGCCGTGCAGCACCAGCGCCGGCTTGCCGTGCGGGTTTCCGCAGGTCTCCCAGTACACGCGGTTGCCGTCGCCGACGTCGAGCATGCCGTGGTCGTACGGTTCGATCTGCGGGTATCGGCCCATCCGGGCACCGTAACTTCCGTACGGCCGCGCCGTCGCCTCATTTCCCGGCGGTCCGCACGGGCAACCCGGCCGCCTCGCCCGCCGTCCGCAGCACGTCCCGCAGCATCTCGGGGGTGAGCTTGCCGGTGAAGGTGTTGCGCTGGCTGACGTGGAAGCAGCCGAACAGATCGAGACCGTCGAGCGGCACGCGCGTGCCGTGCGCGAAGACGGGCCGCGGCCGGGGCACCGTCCAGCCCGCCTCGGCGAACGCGGGCAGCGCGGCCTGCCAGCCGAAGGCACCGAGCACGACGACCGCGCGCAGCGTGGGCCGCAGCAGCTTCAGCTCTTGGACCAGCCAGGGCCGGCAGGTGTCCCGCTCGCCCGGGGTGGGCTTGTTCTCGGGCGGGGCGCAGTGCACGGGCGAGGTGACGCGGACGCCGTACAGCTCGAGCCCGTCGTCGGCGGAGACGGAGCTCGGCTGCGACGCCAGCCCCACGTCGTACAGCGCCCGGTACAGCACGTCCCCGGAGCGGTCACCGGTGAACATCCGGCCGGTGCGGTTGCCGCCGTGGGCCGCGGGCGCGAGCCCGACGATCAGCAGCGACGCATCGGCGGGGCCGAACCCGGGCACCGGCCGCGCCCAGTACGTCCAGTCCTGGAAGGCGGCCCGCTTCGCCCGCCCGACCTCCTCACGCCACTCCACGAGCCGAGGACATGCGACGCATCCGGCGATACGGGCGTCAAGATCGGCCAGGCTGTCCATGCCTCAACGGTACGGCCGTGAGAGCTAAGGTCGGAGGCATGGCTTCCGAAGGTGACGAAGAGAAGGCCGGTCAGGGCGCCGCCGAGGCCGGGGCTGCCGAGGCGGGAGCTGTCGAGGCCGTGGACCCTGAGGTCGCCGCCGCGATCGCCGCCGCCGAGGCGGCCGGGCCCGCGGACGGCGGGAGCGTGCGGGTCGACAGCTGGATCTGGGCCGTACGCCTGGTCAAGACCCGCTCGCTCGGCGCCACCGCCTGCAAGGGCGGGCATGTGCGGGTCAACGGCCAGAACGTGAAGCCCTCGCACACCCTCCGCGTCGGCGACGAGGTGCGGCTCAGGCACGAGGGCCGGGAGCGGGTCGTGATCGTCAAGCGCCTGATCCGCAAGCGGGTGGGCGCCCCGGTGGCGGTTCAGTGCTATGTCGACAATTCCCCTCCCCCGCCCCCGCGTGAAGCCGTCGCCCCGATCGGCATCCGCGACCGCGGCACGGGCCGCCCGACCAAGCGCGACCGCCGCGAGCTGGAGCGCCTGCGGGGGCTCATGGAGGGCGGCAGGCCGAAGCCGGGCGGACGATGACATACGGCGGCGGCGCCCGGCCCGGACCTCTCGGTCCCGCCGGGCGCCGTCGCCGTCGCAGGGGCGTCACGCCCGTCGTCGCACCAGTCGCAGCAGATCCGCGTTGGACCCTCGCCGGGCCCAGGCGATGAGGGCCAGTGGCACGATCAGGATCAGCGGGGTCGCGGCGTTCTCGCCGCCGAAGACGATGACCTGCACGAAGAAGGCGCCGACCATCAGGGCGCTCAGCGCGACCGCGGCCACCGACTGCAGCACCGGGATCAACAGGGCCACCGCGCCCGCCAGTTCGAGCGCGCCGATGGTGTACATGCCCGCGCTGCCCCAGCCGATCTTGTCGAAGGCGTCGGCGGCGTAGGAGTTGCCGATCAGCTTGGGCAGGGCGCTGGCGATGCCGTAGAAGAGGGCGAGCAGCACCTGCACGGTGCGCAGGGCGATCCGGGCACGGCCGCCGCGGGCGGAGGAGGAGGCGACGGAGGCGGCGGGGACGGTGGTCTCGGACATGGGGTTCTCCTGTGGTGAGCGGTTCGTCGTGCTGTCACAGGGGTAGACCGGCCGTCGCTGTGGAACTCATCGCCGCCGAGCGGAATTTCGTGGACGTCCTGCCGTGGACCGCCCTACAGCGGAAACCATCCGTGCCCGATGTACCAGTGGCCGCCCGCCCGCAGATGGTCCCCGACCGCCCGCTCCACCGCGCTGCGCCTGGGCAGCGTCTCGACCGGCAACTCCGGGTCCCCGAACACGAATTGCACCGGTTCGGTGTCGGCCGGCTCGGTGTCCGCGCGGGCACCCCGGAAGCGCTCCTGGAAGCGGACGATGTTGGAGTCCGCGGGCAGGTACTGCTTCAACTGCGGGTCCAGCAGCCAGGAATGGCAGAGCGCAGCCCGGTACTTCTCCTCCGGGAAGTACCGCGCGAAGAACTCCGCGGCCAGCGCGAGCGAGCGGTCGCAGGCCCGCGGTGACAGCGGTCCGAGGAAGTCGGGGATGTGGAGGTTGAGACAGGGCGTGCCGGGGGCCGCGTCGAGACCGGCCGCCGCGAGCGTCCGCGCCGTGCGCTGCCCGTGCCGGGCCCGCTCGAACTGCAGCCGCCCCAGCTGGTACAGCTCGCCCCGGAAGTGGTGGACGAGCCACCACGGGGCCTGCACGCCGGCCCGGCCGTAGCGCCTTCGATGGACGGCCATGTTCCGTCCCAGGTCGGCGAGTGTGCGCCGGGCGACGTCGTCCGGGACGCCCCGCGCGCGGTGGTACGCGCGCGTGTACGGCAGCGCGGCCACGAAGACGTACACGGGGAAGCAGCGCTGCAGCGGCCCCGCCGCCCAGTCGAGCTCGGGCAGGTCGACGGGGCTGCCCACCTCCCCCATGTTCTGGACGAGCTCCTCGACCGACCTCTCCAGGACCCGCTTCAGCTCGGGGTCGTCGATGACCCGTCGGCCCATCCGGACGAGTTCGTTGATGTCCTCGTGCGGTACGGCGAGGTCGACCAGCACCTCGGCCAGTTCATCGGCATCCGGCAGCACGCGTTCTCCCCTGGCGAAGACCTCTTTGGTGAACGTCCGTCCCGAAGAGTACGTTGCAAAGAGGAGTAGTGATCCGGATGCGTACGGGCAGTGAGCCAACGACCGCGCGCAGTGCACTGCGGGCGCGCTTCTGGCTGAGCGTGTGGGGGCTGGTCTGGGCGATCTTCGGTACGGCCGCGTTCGCGCTCGCCGGGCGCCCCGGCTGGGCGGCCGCCTGCGGGGTGCTGTGGCTGGTGATCACCGTGGACATGACCGTCATCCTCAAGCACATCCGCGACGGCCCGCACTACCAGCCGGGCCCGGACGTGCCACCGTACCGCCCACCGGAGAGCCGGCCACGCTGACCGGCGCTCACGAGTCGAAGCGTGCCGCCTTCAGATACTGCGGGTTGGGGTCCAGCGCGGCCGCGAGCCTGAAGTGGCGCTTGGCCTGGTCGCGTTCCCCGCGGCGCTCGTAGGTACGGGCGAGCGCGAAGTGTGCGAACGCGTTGTCCGGCTCGCGCTCCAGGACGATGGTGAACTCCAGCTCCGCGGGCCGCAGTTGGGCGGCGGCGAAGAAGGCACGCGCGCGCAGCAGCCGGGCGGCGGTGTTCTCGGGGTGCGCGGCTATGACTGAGTCGAGCAGCTTCACCGCGCCCCGCGGGTCCCGTGCGTTGAGCAGCTGCTCGGCGGCACGGAAGTCGATGACGTTCGTCTCCGGAGTACGTCCGGTCGAACCGCTGGTCTCGGGCACGGCAGAGTCCTTCCCTCACTGGACGGGTTCAACGCCCAAGAAGGGGGCTGCTATTCCTGTGACTGCCGGGACGACTCCGCCTGCGCATGCGCTCTGCGGACGAGATCGGCCCAGACTTCCTTCACTCTGCGCTGCAGTTCTTCCAGCGGTACGTCGTTGTCGATGAGGACGTCGGCGATCTCCCGGCGCTTCTCGCGCGTCGCCTGCGCGGCCATGCGCGCGCGTGCGTCCTCCTCGGTCATGCCGCGCAGCCGTACGAGCCGGTCGAGCTGGGTCTCGGGGCTCGCGTCGACGACGATCACCAGGTCGTAGAGCGGGGCGAGGGAGTTCTCGGCGAGAAGCGGCACGTCGTGCACGACGACCGCGTCCTTCGCGGCGGCCGCCTCGAGCTCGCGGGAGCGGGCGCCGACGAGGGGATGCACGATCGAGTTCAGTACGGCGAGCCTGTCCGGGTCGGCGAAGACGATGGAGCCGAGCTTCGGCCGGTCCAGGCTGCCGTCCGCGGCCAGCACGTCCTCGCCGAAGGCGTCCACGACCGCGGCCAGCCCGGGGGTCCCGGGCGCGACGACCTCGCGCGCGATCCGGTCCGCGTCGATCAGCACGGCCCCGCTCTCGACGAGCAGCCGCGACACTTCGCTCTTGCCGGCACCGATCCCGCCGGTCAGGCCCACCTTCAGCATGAACCGAAGCTTAGGGCCTGACACTGACAGCGGGACCGCCCAAGGTCAGTTGTCGCCTTCCCGCTCCGCCAGGAACCGCTCGAACTCGAGCCCGATCTCGTCCGCCGACGGGATGTCGACGGGCTCGGCGAGCATGTTGCCGCGGGACTCGGCGCCGGCGACGGCGTCGTACTGGTTCTCCAGTCCGGTGACGAGGGAGGTGAGCTCCTCGTCGCCCTCCTGGATCTGGCGGTCGATCTCGGTCTGTGTGCGGTGGGCCTCGGTGCGCAGGGAGTGCGCGATGCCGGGGAGCACCAGACCGGTGGCCGCCGTGATGGCCTCCAGGACGGTGAGCGCCGCGTCCGGGTAGGGGGAGCGGGCGATGTAGTGCGGGACGTGCGCGGCGACGCCGAGGACGTCGTGCCCGGCCTCCATGAGGCGGTACTCGACCAGGGACTCGGCGCTGCCGGGGACCTGGGCCTCGTCGAAGGGGCTGCGGTGGCCCGGCACCAGGTCGTTGCGGTTGCCGTGCGGGGTCAGGCCCACAGGGCGGGTGTGCGGCACGCCCATCGGGATGCCGTGGAAGTTCACGGACAGGCGCACGCCGAGCCGCTCCACGATCTGCCCCACGGCCGCGGCGAAGCGCTCCCACTCCACGTCCGGCTCGGGGCCGGACAGCAGCAGGAAGGGCGCTCCGGTGGCGTCCTGGACGAGCCGCACGTCGATGGTGGGCTCCTCGTACTCGGTCCACCGGTCGCGCTTGAACGTCAGCAGCGGGCGGCGGGCGCGGTAGTCCACGAGCCGGTCGTGGTCGAACCGGGCCACGACCTGGTGGGGCTGCGAGTCGAAGAGCCGCTCGACGATCTGGTCGCCGGTCTCGCCCGCGTCGATGTATCCGTCGAAGTGGTAGAGCATGACAAGGCCGGCCGACTCCTGGGCGAGCGCCATGTCGACGGCGGCCAGGCCCTTCGGCTCCCATGCGTACAAACCCTGCGGATCAAGCACAGTGACCGCTCCTCCTCGTGTTCGTACGTTTCAACGCCCCCTGGACCAGGGGCATTCCCGCTCGGGGCGCTGATCAGGCCTCTCTTACGGCCTTCTCATGGCGAACACGGCTGAGGGGCCGCACCTCGAAAGGTACGGCCCCTCAGTCAGGAGCTACTGCTCAGTGAGCGTTCAGCTCTGGCCACCCGCGAGCTTCTCGCGGAGCGCGGCCAGCGCCTCGTCCGAGGCCAGCGCACCGGAGGTGTCCGCGCCCTCGGAGGAGTACGAACCGCCGGACGCGGCCGGAGCCGCACCCGCGGCGTCGCCGCCCTCGGCCGCGGCAGCGGCGTCGGCCTCGCGGCTCTTGATGACCTGCTGCTGGTGCTGCTCGAAGCGCTGCTGCGCCTCGGCGTACTGGTGCTCCCACGCCTCGCGCTGGGTCTCGTAGCCCTCGAGCCAGTCGTTGGTCTCGGGGTCGAAGCCCTCGGGGTAGATGTAGTTGCCCTGGTCGTCGTACGAGGCAGCCATGCCGTACAGGGTCGGGTCGAACTCGACCGAGGCCGGGTCGGCACCGAAGGACTCGTTGGCCTGCTTCAGCGAGAGGCTGATGCGACGACGCTCGAGGTCGATGTCGATGACCTTGACGAAGATCTCGTCGTTGACCTGGACGACCTGCTCCGGGATCTCCACGTGGCGCTCGGCCAGCTCGGAGATGTGGACCAGACCCTCGATGCCCTCGTCCACGCGGACGAACGCACCGAACGGAACCAGCTTGGTGACCTTGCCGGGCACGACCTGGCCGATCTGGTGCGTGCGGGCGAACTGCTGCCACGGGTCTTCCTGGGTCGCCTTCAGCGACAGGGAGACGCGCTCGCGGTCCATGTCGACGTCGAGGACCTCGACGGTGACTTCCTGGCCGACCTCGACAACCTCGGACGGGTGGTCGATGTGCTTCCAGGACAGCTCGGAGACGTGGACCAGACCGTCGACGCCACCCAGGTCCACGAAGGCACCGAAGTTGACGATCGAGGAGACCACACCGGAGCGGACCTGACCCTTCTGCAGGGTCGTGAGGAACGTCTGGCGGACCTCGGACTGGGTCTGCTCCAGCCAGGCACGGCGGGACAGGACCACGTTGTTGCGGTTCTTGTCCAGCTCGATGATCTTGGCCTCGAGCTCCTTGCCCACGTAGGGCTGGAGGTCGCGAACGCGGCGCATCTCGACCAGGGAGGCCGGGAGGAAGCCACGGAGGCCGATGTCGAGGATGAGACCACCCTTGACGACCTCGATGACGGTACCGGTGACGATGCCGTCCTCTTCCTTGATCTTCTCGATGGTGCCCCAGGCACGCTCGTACTGGGCGCGCTTCTTCGAGAGGATCAGGCGGCCTTCCTTGTCCTCCTTCTGGAGAACAAGGGCCTCGATCTCGTCACCGACGGCGACGACCTCGTTCGGGTCGACGTCGTGCTTGATCGAGAGCTCGCGGCTCGGGATGACACCTTCGGTCTTGTAACCGATGTCGAGCAGGACCTCGTCCCGGTCGACCTTCACGATGACGCCGTCGACGATGTCGCCGTCGTTGAAGTACTTGATCGTCTCGTCGATCGCGGCGAGGAAGGCTTCCTCGTTACCGATGTCGTTGACCGCAACCTGCGGGGTGGTGGCGGTGGTCTCGGTGCTGCTCGTCATGTGGGAAAGGGCTCCGGTACGGACATTGAAGTCGTAGGTACTGCTACGCCGGGAGCCCGTATCGCTCTGAAGAAGCCGGACAGCCAAGGAAGCGCCCCACCGATAAAAACTGGTGATGGCGCCTCGACAACCGAGGGGACATACAACAGATGCGAGCGCAGCCTGCTACGTCTGAGGTGCGCAGGCCCGCAGCGCAACTTGTAGCATACGGGGGCAGCCGGACAGGGTCAATGCGCGAAGGCGCACACCCGGGGCGGATCGCCGCAATCCCGGCACAAGAACTGTCTCACGAGGCCACGCAGGCCCATGAGACCTCTTCCCTGACGCCTCCGAGAGGGCCGACTGCGTCAGCGAGGTGACGGAAGAGTACGACGAGGGAGCCGATCATCCAAGAGCCCGAAGCCTTCGAACCGGAAGCCACCCGGCGCGCGGCCGACGTCGCGGAGAGCGCCCGCGCCAACCGTGGCTGGTGGGACAGGAACGCGGACGAGTACCAGGTCGAGCACGGCACGTTCCTCGGCGACGACCGCTTCGTGTGGGGTCCCGAGGGCCTCGACGAAGTGGAGGCGGAGCTGCTGGGCCGACCGGAGGACCTGAAGGGCAGGGACGTCCTGGAGATCGGTGCGGGCGCGGCGCAGTGCGCGCGCTGGCTGGCCGCCCAGGGCGCCCGCCCGGTCGCCCTGGACATCTCGCACCGCCAGCTCCAGCACGCGCTGCGCATCGGCGGAACGTTCCCCTTGGTGTGCGCCGACGCGGGCGCGCTGCCCTTCGCGGACAGCTCGTTCGACCTGGCGTGCTCGGCGTACGGGGCGCTGCCGTTCGTCGCCGACCCGGTGCGGGTCCTCAGCGAGGTGCGGCGGGTGCTGCATCCGGGCGGCCGTTTCGTCTTCTCGGTCACGCATCCCATCCGCTGGGCCTTCCCCGACGAGCCCGGCCCGGAAGGGCTCAGCATCTCCGCCTCGTACTTCGACCGCACGCCGTACGTCGAGCAGGACGACGAGGGCCGCGCGGTCTACGTGGAGCACCACAGGACGATCGGCGACCGGGTCCGGGACATCGTCGCGTCGGGCTTCCGGCTGGTCGACCTGGTCGAGCCGGAGTGGCCGGCCTGGAACACGTCGGAGTGGGGCGGCTGGTCGCCGTTGCGCGGGAACCTGATCCCGGGGACGGCCATCTTCGTGTGCGTACGAGACTGAGCATGTGATCCGTTACGACGCCCTGGACGCGCTGCCCGTGCGCGGTGCGCTGCCGGCCCTGAACGACGCCCTGGAGGGGCACGGCACGGCCGTGCTCGTGGCGCCTGCGGGCACGGGCAAGACGACGCTGGTGCCGCTGGAGCTGGCCGGGCTGCTCGGGAACGGCCCGGCGCGTCGCGTGGTCGTCGCCGAGCCGCGCCGTATTGCCGCGCGCGCGGCCGCGAGGCGGATGGCGTGGCTGCTGGGCGAGAAGCCCGGCGAGAGCGTCGGGTACACCGTGCGCGGCGAGCGGGTCGTGGGACGGCACGCGCGCGTGGAGGTCGTGACGACCGGTGTGCTGCTGCAGCGGCTGCAGCGGGACCAGGAGCTGGCCGGCGTGGACGTGGTGGTGCTCGACGAGTGCCACGAGCGGCATCTGGACGCCGACACCACGGCGGCCTTCCTGTGGGACGTACGGGAGACCCTGCGGCCGGAGCTGCGACTGGTGGCCGCGTCGGCGACCACGGACGCGCAGGGATGGGCGCGGCTGCTGGGCGGGGCGCCGGTGGTCGAGGCGGAGGGCGTCTCGCATCCGGTGGAGGTGGTCTGGTCGCCTCCCGTACGGCCTGTACGGCCGCCGCACGGCATGCGGGTGGACCCGGCGCTGCTGACGCACGTGGCGTCGACCGTACGGCGGGCGCTGGGCGAGCGGGACGGGGACGTGCTGTGCTTCCTGCCGGGCGTGGGCGAAATCGCGCGCGTGGCGGGGCAATTGGGGGACCTGGGTGATGTCGAGGTGCTCCAGGTGCACGGGCGGGCGCCGGCTGCCGTGCAGGACGCGGTGTCGTCCCCCGGTACCTGTCGCCGGGTGGTGCTGACGACGTCGGTGGCCGAGTCGTCGCTGACGGTTCCGGGTGTGCGGGTCGTCGTCGACTCGGGGCTGGCGCGGGAGCCGCGGGTCGATCACGCGCGCGGGTTGAGCGCGCTGACGACGGTACGGGCCTCGCAGGCCGCCGGACTGCAGCGGGCGGGGCGGGCCGGGCGTGAGGCGCCGGGGGCCGTGTACCGGTGCTGGGCGGAGGCCGAGGACGTGCGTCTGCCGCGCTTCCCGTCGCCGGAGATCAAGGTGGCCGACCTGACCGCGTTCGCCCTGCAGACAGCGTGCTGGGGCGATCCGGACGCGTCCGGACTGGCGCTGCTGGATCCGCCGCCGGGCGGGGCGATGGCGGCGGCGAGGGCGGTATTGACGGCCATCGGGGCGGTGGACTCCGCCGGGCGGGCCACGGAGAGGGGCGTTCGGCTGGCCCGGCTGGGGCTGCATCCGCGGCTGGGGCGGGCGCTGCTGGACACCTCCGGCAGGGGCGCCGAGGTGGTCGCCCTGCTGTCCGAGGAGGCGCCGAGGGGCTACGGGGACGACCTGGCGGCCGCCTTGCGGACTGCCCGGCGTGGCGGGGACGCCTACGCGGGGCGGTGGCGGGCGGAGGTACGGAGGCTGCAGGCGAACAGCGAGAGCGCATCGGCGCACAGCGTGGACGACCACACCGTGGGACTCGTCGCCGCCCTCGCCTTCCCTGAACGCGTCGCCAAGGCCGACGGGGGGTCGTATCTCATGGCCTCCGGCACACGCGCGGAACTCGGCGACGGCAGCCCCTTGCGCGGTGCCCCGTGGATCGCCGTGGCCGTCGCGGATCGGCCCGTCGGCAAGGGGCACGCGCGCGTGCAGCTCGCCGCCGTGGTGGACGAGGACGTGGCCCGGTCGGCGGCGGCCTCGCTGTACTCCGAGGGCCAGGAGGTCCACTGGGCCGACGGGGACGTCGTGGCGCGGCGGGTCGAGCGGCTGGGTGCGATCGAGCTGGCGGTGCGGCCCCTGACGAACGCCGACCCCGCCCTCGTACGCAATGCGCTTGTCGAAGGGCTGCGGCAGGAAGGGCTCGGTCTTCTGCGGTGGACGCCCGACGCCACCGTGCTGCGGCAGCGGCTCTCCTTTCTCCGCCTGCACCTCGGGGAGCCGTGGCCCGATGTGTCCGACGACGCGCTGCACGCGCGCGTGGACGAGTGGCTGGAGCCCGAGTTGGGCCGGGCCCGGCGGCGCGCGGACCTTGCGCGGATCGACGCCGGGCAGGGGCTCGGGCGGCTGCTGCCCTGGGCCTCCGGCGAGGCCGCGCGGCTCGACGAGTTGGCGCCGGAGCGGATCGTCGTACCGAGTGGGTCCAGGATCCGGATCGACTACGGCAATCCCGAACAGCCCGTTCTCGCCGTGAAGTTGCAGGAGATGTTCGGGCTGCACGAGTCGCCCGCCGTCGCGGGGGTGCCGTTGCTGGTGCATCTGCTCTCCCCCGCCGGGCGGCCGGCCGCCGTCACCGCCGACCTCGCCTCCTTCTGGAAGGACGGCTACAAGGGCGTGCGGGCGGAGTTGCGCGGCCGGTATCCGAAGCATCCGTGGCCCGAGGACCCCGCGAGCGCCGAGCCGACGCGGTACACCAACGCGCGGCTCAGGCGCTGACCGGTTCCGGCGTCGAGGACTTGGCCGGCTCCGGGTCGGCCGGGCGGCGGCTGCGGGCCTCCAGCCACAGCGACAGGGCCAGCAGCAGGGCGCCGAGGACCAGGAATCCCCAGGGCAGGTACGACGTCATCAGCAGGACCAGGGTGCGGTTGGACTTGACCAGGTCGACCGTGTGCTCGATGTAGTCCTCGCGCATCTTCACGTGGCCGGCGAAGGCCGTGACCTTGTCGCGGTCGCCGAGCAGGGTGCCGCCGCGGAGTTCCTCCTTGTGGATCTCCTCGCCGTAGACGGGGGCGCCGGTGACCGGCTCGACCCAGAACTTGCGGACCGTGCTGTACCAACGGGTGGTGCCGGTCTTGGCGACCGACTCGGGGGTGATGCCCTTCACCGGCATGGTCTTGGGGAACGCGACCTTGGTCCAGGGGATGGTCTGCTCGAAGTAGTAGACCTTCAGGCCGCGGAAGTTCTGGGTGCCCTTGTAGTGGATGGGGTTGGTGGTGCGGGTCTGCGCGTCGAAGTACTCGTAGTCCCGCTTCTGCGTGAGGAAGGGCCACTTGAACTCGATGCCGGTCCGCTTGACCGGGTCGCCGTCGACCATCTCGCCGGTGGCGTGGACCGGGGCCTGGCTGTGGGCGTCGAAGATGTAGCGCTCGGGGATCTTGGAGACCATCTTGCCGTCGGGGCCCTGGACATAGGAGAGGCCGTCCCAGACGACGACGTCCCGGCCCGCCGTCTCCTCTATCTGCTTCGCGGCCTCCACGTTGCCCTTGAGTGTCTGCACGATGGTCACCTTGGAGACCTTGCGCGCCTTCATCGTGCCATAGTCGAGGAGGGTCGCGCCCTTCGCCTCCAGGACCATGTCCTGGTACTGGTTCGCGGGGATCTTGGCGAGGCGCGGAAAGGCGTACCAGCGCAGCAGCGGGGACAGTGCCGCGAAGAACACGGCGAAGGCGAGCAGGACCAGACTGGCCTTGCGGCGCATCTCGGCCTCCCGGGCGGGCGGTTACGGGTGTGCGGGCACCGTCGTCAGCAGCGGCTTCGGGGACGTCTTGCCGGTCGGCGACCCCATCGCGGTGATCGTGAAAACCAACGCGAACGCGAGGGCGAGACCGGTCGCGGCGGCGATCAGGGCGCGCATGACTGCCTCCCGACGGACGTGGAGCCGACTGGAACTGATACCTCGTCAGGTCCGGCACCGTAGCAACGGGTGGGCGAGATGAGAACACGTTGCACACACAACGACGGCGGCGCCCTCTGCTCGAGAGGACGCCGCCGTCGTACGGGGAACTGACGGAGACTACGCGCTGGGACTTGCCGACGGGCTCGGGCTGGCCGAGGAGTCGGGCGTGTTCACGGTCAGCGGGACGTTGATGGCCGCGCCGCCCGCGGTGGTGATGCGGAGCATGAAGGTGCCGGTGTTGTCGTCGGAGTACAGCTTCGGCAGCGTCAGCAGGCCCTTCGCGTCCGTCTTCAGGCCGGTCAGGGTGCGGACCGTCTTGCCGTCGGCGTCCTTGAAGTACGGGCCCTTGTCGTTCTCGGTGGGGTCGAGCACCGACTTGATCAGGGTGGCGGTGACCGCGACCTTGTCGGCGACGGCGCCCTTGTAGGTGGCCTTCACCTCGACCTGGTCGGCGAACGTGCCGTCCGGGGTGCAGGTCATCGTGGTGTCGCTGGTGCGGACGACGGTGTCGGCGACGCGCTCGGTGACCGTGGCCGTGTAGTCGAGGCCGGTGACCGCGCGGCCCACGACGGTGGCGCGGACGGTGAAGTCGCCGGTCTTCTCGCCCGCTTGCAGGGTGGGCGCGACCGCCACGCCGGAGCTGTTGGTGACGACCGTGGCGACGCTCTCGCCGCCGGTGAAGGTGGTGTCGGTGTCGCCGACGACGGTGAAGCGGACCCTGACCTTGCCGACGGCCTTGCCGGCCTTGGTCTCGGCCTTGGTGCTGATCTTCTTGGTGAACGCGTCGCCGGCCATCGCGGTGAGCTTGGCGGTGCCCGCGTCCTCCAGGTGGTCCACCGTGTCGGTGGGCGTGGGGGACGGACTGCCCGGCGTCGACGGGGTGCTGGGCGTGTCCGACGGCGGCGAACTGGGGCCCGGGGAGCCGGGGGTCGTCGGCGTCTTCGAGGGCGTCGTCGGCGACGGCTTGGGGTTGGCCTTCTCGTCGTCGTCGCTGCGGTTGGAAGGCACGGAGCCGGAGCCGTCCGGGATCTCGTGGGTGCCCTTGCGGTAGTACTCCAGCCACGACAGGACGAGGTTCAGGTAGTCCTGCGAGTTGTTGTAGCTGAGGATCGCGCTGTTGAGGTCGGACTGGTTCGACAGGTCCCAGCCGTTGCGGCACAGGTAGTGGCCGGCGGCGAGGGCGGCGTCGTAGACGTTGTTGGGGTCCTTGACCCCGTCGCCGTTGCCGTCGCGGCCCGCCCACGCCCAGGTGGACGGGATGAACTGCATGGGGCCGACGGCCTGGTCGTAGCTGCTGTTGCCGTCGTACTTGCCGCCGTCGGTGTCCTTGATGAGCGCGAAGCCGTTGCCGTCGAGCTGCGGGCCGAGGATCGGGGAGACGGTGGTGCCGTCCGCGGTGACCCGGCCGCCGCGGGCCTGGCCCGACTCGACCTTGCCGATGGCGGCGAGCAGCTGCCAGGGCAGGTTGCAGCCGGGCTTGGAGGAGCGCAGCTCGGCCTCGGCCTTCTTGTAGGCGTCGAGGACGGTGGCGGGGATGCCGGACTCGGCCTCGCCCTGCGCGACGGGGGTGCCGGTGCCCGTACTCGGCGAGGGGTTGGGGCTGTTGAGCGGCGGCAGGTCCGTGTAGTACGGCGAGTTGCCGGTCGCGGCGCCCGCGTCGGCGGTGGCATCGGGTGAGGACGTGGCGTCCGAGGCGGTCTGTCTGCCGTGGTCGTCGACCGTGACCCCAGGAGCCTGGGACGCGGACAGAGCTGCGACCGCAAGGGCCGCCACGGCGGTGGTTGCCGCTCCCTTGGCCAGCCTGCTGCCGAATTGCGCCGCCATAGAGTGAACCCCTCCCGTGGACGCCCGAGCGCCCGTCTCTGTCTGCCTGCTCGCCTTGTTGTGACGATCGGCCCACGGTGCTGGTTGCCCCCGCGGGGACGCTTTTCGTGTTCTGTTCGCCTGTTCGTCAGTTCGACCGTGCGCCCGGGCACGGCAACTCAGGCGACCCTACGGCAACTTGCTTTCCTGAGGCACCCGTCCGTGCCCGGTTTTCACCGGTTGGCCATGTGCGGTTGGCGCAACAGCCGGGCCCGCATACTGGACCGTAAAACCGATCACCCGGGCCGGCGGTCCGGGCAACGCCCGGCGTGAGGAGCCCCGTTGCCGTTCACCCTGAGCCATGCGGCGGCCGTGCTGCCCGCCGTGCGACCCGACGGAGGCGGCCGAGGTCGGCTGATTCCCGCCGTACTGGTGGCGGGTTCCTTCGCGCCCGACATGACCTATTACGCGGCGAGTGCGGTGTCCGGTGCGATGGAGTTCGGGGACGTCACGCACTCCTTCCCCGGCGTCTTCACGGTCGACGTGCTGGTGGCCTGGGCGTTGGTGGGGCTGTGGCTGCTGGTGCGCGAGCCGGTGGTGGCGCTGCTGCCGCGGTCCTGGCAGGCGCGACCGGCGGCCCTGGTGCGGGGCGGGGCGCCACGCGCGCGCGTACGGCCGTCGCTGGTGGCCCGCTGGTACGTGTCCGCGGCGCTGGGCGCGCTGACGCATGTGGTGTGGGACGCGTTCACGCATCTCGACCGCTGGGGGATGCGGCTGTTTCCCGTACTGGGCCGGGAGGTCGCGGGCTCTCCTTTGTACTGGTACCTGCAGTACGGGGGTTCGGTGGTGGCGGCGGTCGTGATCGCCGTCTGGCTGTGGCGGGCGCTGCGGCACGTGCCGCCGGGCTCCGCCTCGCAGGCGGTCCCCGTGCTGTCGGTGCGGGACCGGTGGTGGGCCGTTGTCGTGGTCGGCGGGTGCGCGGGCGTCGCGGCCGTGGAGCGGGCGACGCACTGGTGGGCCTACTGGGGGTCGACGGCGAAGCCCTGGGAGCTGATCCCGACGGTGTGCTTCGGCGCGGGCGCCGGGCTGGTGCTGGGGCTGCTGCTGTACGCGGTCGGGGTGCGGGTGTGGCGCCCGGTGCCGTCCGCCGGGCCGCCGGAGCGGGTCAGCGCGGGGCGGGGCCGTCCGGCCGGTCGGTGAGAGTGCCGGCGGTCACGACGAACACGGTGACGGTGCGGGCGGGGCGGCTGCGGCGGACGCGGACGAGAAGCCCGGCGAGGTAGCTGCGGCCCAGCCCGGCCCACAGCCGCCAGACGGGCGGCTCACCTGCGCCGGCGAGTCGGCGCCGGAGGTCGGCCGCGGTGCGGCGCAGGACCGTGGTGAGGTCGGTGGGGATGCGGGCGGTGCTTGCGGATGCTGCGAAGACCGGCACCTTTGCGGGTGGCACGGCGGGCGCCACTTCGGCACTCGCCTGCGCTCTCGCCGGTCGGCGGTTGAGCATGCGTATACCCATGCCCGCATCCTTACGGGAGAAGGGGGCGGGGGGCGCTTTTGCGGGGGCCACGTGAGTGACGGTGCCCGGCGGGGCCTGGATCGACGGTTGGGCGGAGGGCTCGTTCTCACCGCCCGGCGAGAACGAGCCTCCGCCCGACCGCTGCAAGCTAGTGCGCCGCCGATTCCCAGTCCGGGCCCGCGCCCACCGAGACGCCCAGGGGAACGTTCAAGTGGACCGCGTCGGACATTTCACGGCGGACGATCTCCTCCGTGGCCGCGCGCTCGCCGGGGGCGATCTCCAGGACGATTTCGTCGTGGACCTGGAGGAGCATCCGGGACTTGAGGGCGGCCTCGGTGAGGGCCTTGTCCACCTTGAGCATGGCGATCTTGACGATGTCCGCCGCGGTGCCCTGGATGGGGGCGTTGAGGGCCATGCGCTCGGCCGCCTCGCGGCGCTGGCGGTTGTCGCTGTTGAGGTCGGGCAGATAGCGGCGGCGGCCGAACAGCGTCGCCGTGTAGCCCGTCGCCCGCGCCTCGTCGACCGCCCGGCGCAGATAGTCCCGTACGCCTCCGAAGCGCTCGAAGTACGCGTCCATCAGGGCCCGCGCCTCGCCCGCCTCGATGTTCAGCTGCTGGGACAGGCCGAATGCCGACAGACCGTACGCCAGGCCGTACGACATCGCCTTGATCTTGCGGCGCATCTCCGCGTCCACCGCGGCGGGCTCCACGGCGAACACCTGGGAGGCCGCGGTGGTGTGCAGGTCCTCGCCGGAGGTGAACGCCTCGATGAGGCCCTCGTCCTCGGAGAGATGGGCCATCACGCGCAGTTCGATCTGGCTGTAGTCGGCGGTCATGAGGGATTCGAAGCCCTCGCCGACGACGAAGCCGCGGCGGATGGCCCGGCCCTCGTCCGTACGGACCGGGATGTTCTGCAGGTTCGGGTCGGTGGAGGACAGCCGGCCCGTCGCGGCGACCGTCTGGTTGAAGGTGGTGTGGATGCGGCCGTCGGTCGCGATCGTCTTGATCAGGCCCTCGACCGTCACACGCAGCTTCGCCTGCTCGCGGTGGCGGAGCATGATCACCGGCAGTTCGTTGTCCGTCTGCGTCGCCAGCCAGGCCAGGGCGTCGGCGTCCGTGGTGTAGCCGGTCTTGGTCTTCTTCGTCTTGGGCAGGCCCAGCTCGCCGAAGAGGACCTCCTGGAGCTGCTTGGGCGAGCCCAGGTTGAACTCGTGCCCCGCCGCCGCGTGCGCCTCCTTCACCGCCTGCTGCACGGCGCCCGCGAACATCTGCTCCATCGCCTCCAGGTGGGCCCGGTCGGCCGCGATGCCGTGCCGCTCCATGCGGGCGAGCAGGGCGGAGGTGGGCAGCTCCATGTCGCCGAGCAGGTCCGCGGCGCCGACCTCCTGGAGGCGGCCGGTGAAGGCCTCGCCCAGGTCGAGGACGGCGCGGGCCTGGATCATCAGGGCCTCGGCCTCGGCGCCGTCGTCCGTACCGAAGGCCAGCTGGCCGTCGGCGGCCGCGGCGGGGGCGAGCTCACGGCCCAGGTACTCCAGGGAGAGCGCATCCAGGTCGAAGGAGCGGCGGCCCGGCTTGACCAGGTAGGCGGCCAGGGCGGTGTCCATGGAGACGCCGGCGACGCTCCAGCCGTGCTCGGCCAAGACGCGCATGGCGCCCTTGGCGTTGTGCAGGACCTTGGGCTTCGCCGCATCGGCGAGCCAGCCCGCGAACGCCGTCTCGTCGGCCTCGTCGAGCTGGGAGGGGTCGAACCAGGCGGCCGCTCCCCCGGCCGCGGCGAGCGCGACCTCGGCGACCGAGCCGGTGCCGAGCGCCCAGGTGTCGACCGTGGCGACACCGAGGGTTTCGGTGCCGTGCTCGGCGAGCCAAGGCGCGAGCTCGCCGGTGCCCAGCACCGCGCCGTCCAGCTCCACACCGTCCGCGACGACCGGGGTCTCCTCGGCCTCCGCCGCGCCCGGGTCGACGGCCAGCAGCCGCTCGCGCAGCGAGGGGTTCCTGATCTCCAGGGTGTCGAGGACCATCGCGAGGCCCTTGCGGTCGTACGGAGCGCGCTCGAGGTCGGCGACCGTCTTGGGCAGCTCGACCGTGCGCACCATCTCGGTCAGGCGGCGGTTGAGCTTGACGGCCTCCAGGTGGTCGCGCAGGTTCTGCCCGGCCTTGCCCTTGACCTCCTCGACACGCTCGACGAGCTCCGCGAACGAACCGAACTGGTTGATCCACTTCGCGGCCGTCTTCTCACCCACGCCCGGGATGCCCGGCAGGTTGTCGGACGGGTCGCCGCGCAGGGCCGCGAAGTCGGGGTACTGCGCGGGCGTCAACCCGTACTTCTCGAAGACCTTCTCCGGTGTGAACCGGGTCAGCTCGGAGACGCCCTTCGTCGGGTACAGCACCGTCGTGTTCTCGGTGACCAGCTGGAAGGAGTCGCGGTCGCCGGTGACGATCAGCACCTCGAAGCCCTCGGCCTCGGCCTGTGTGGCGAGCGTGGCGATGACGTCGTCCGCCTCGAAGCCGTCGACCGCGAACCGCGAGACGGCCATCGTGTCGAGGAGCTCGCCGATCAGCTCGACCTGGCCCTTGAACTCGTCCGGGGTCTTGGAGCGGTTCGCCTTGTACTCCGTGAACTCCTCGGAGCGCCAGGTCTTGCGGGAGACGTCGAAGGCCACCGCGAAGTGCGTGGGCTCCTCGTCGCGCAGGGTGTTGGCCAGCATCGACGCGAAGCCGTAGATCGCGTTCGTCGGCTGGCCCGTCGCCGTCGTGAAGTTCTCCGCGGGCAGCGCGAAGAACGCGCGATAGGCCAGCGAGTGCCCGTCCATGAGCATGAGGCGGGGCCGCTTGCCGCCGGAGGTCGTCTCGGTCTTCTTCGATGCTGTCTCTGCCACGTCCCCGATCCTGCCATGAGCCACTGACAGTCGGACCTCTCACGCCCTGGCACCCTCGCTGTCACCGGCGCGTGCGAGGATCGAAGACATAGCTCGCACGTGTAGGTGAAGCGTGTATGTGAAGGAGAGTGCGCGATGGCGACGAAGCCGCCCAAGGGCGATCCGGTTCAGGACGCGCCGCAGGTCGCCGAGCCGCAGCACGCGGCGGCGGGACTGCCGGCCATCGGGCACACCCTGCGCATCGCCCAGCAGCAGATGGGCGTGAAGCGCACCATGCTGACGCTGCTGAGCGTGAACCAGAAGGACGGCTTCGACTGCCCGGGCTGCGCCTGGCCGGAGCCGGACCACCGGCACAAGGCGGAGTTCTGCGAGAACGGCGCGAAGGCGGTGGCCGAGGAGGCCACCCTGCGCCGGGTCACCCCGGAGTTCTTCGCCGCGCACTCCGTCGCCGACCTCGCGACCAGGAGCGGCTACTGGCTGGGCCAGCAGGGGCGCCTCACGCACCCCATGCATCTCCCCGAAGGGGGCACCCACTACGAGCCGGTGACCTGGGAGCGCGCCTTCGACATCGTCGCCGAGGAGATCGCCGCCCTCGGCTCCCCCGACGAGGCCCTCTTCTACACCTCGGGGCGCACCAGCAACGAAGCGGCCTTCCTCTACCAGCTGTTCGCGCGGCAGCTCGGCACGAACAACCTGCCCGACTGCTCCAACATGTGCCACGAGTCGTCCGGTTCCGCACTGAACGAGACGATCGGCATCGGCAAGGGCAGCGTCCTGCTCGAGGACCTCTACAAGGCCGACCTGATCATCGTCGCCGGCCAGAACCCGGGCACCAACCACCCGCGCATGCTCTCCGCCCTGGAGAAGGCGAAGGCGGGCGGCGCCAAGGTCATCAGCGTCAACCCGCTGCCCGAGGCCGGCCTGGAGCGCTTCAAGAACCCGCAGACCCCGCAGGGCATGCTCAAGGGCACCGCGCTCAACGACCTGTTCCTGCAGATCCGCATCGGCGGCGACCAGGCCCTCTTCCGCCTCCTCAACAAGCTGATCCTCGAGACCGAGGGCGCCGTCGACGAGGAGTTCGTCCGCGAACACACCCACGGCTACGAGGAGTTCGCCGAGGCCGCCCGCGCCGCCGACTGGGACGAGACGCTCACCGCGACCGGACTGTCCCAAAAGGAGATCGAGGAAGCACTGCGCATGGTGCTCGCCTCGAAGCGCACCATCGTGTGCTGGGCGATGGGCCTGACCCAGCACAAGCACTCCGTGCCGACCATCCGCGAGGTGGTCAACTTCCTTCTGCTGCGCGGCAACATCGGCCGCCCGGGCGCCGGCGTGTGCCCGGTGCGCGGCCACTCGAACGTGCAGGGCGACCGCACCATGGGCATCTTCGAACGCCCCGCGCCCGCCTTCCTGGACGCCCTGGAGAAGGAGTTCGGCTTCGCGCCGCCGCGCGAGCACGGCTACGACGTCGTCCAGGCCATCCGCGCCCTGCGCGACGGCAAGGCGAAGGTCTTCTTCGCCATGGGCGGCAACTTCGTCTCCGCCTCCCCCGACACGGAGGTCACCGAGGCAGCCATGCGGCGTGCCCGGCTGACCGTGCATGTGTCGACCAAGCTGAACCGCTCGCACGCCGTCACGGGCGCGCGTGCCCTGATCCTGCCCACCCTCGGCCGCACCGAGCGCGATCTCCAGGGCAGCGGCGAGCAGTTCGTGACCGTCGAGGACTCCATGGGCATGGTGCACGCCTCCCGCGGCCGCCTGGAGCCCGCCAGCACCCACCTGCTGTCCGAACCGGCCATCGTCTGCCGCCTGGCACGCCGCGTGCTCGGCGCGGAGAACACCGTGCCGTGGGAGGAGTTCGAGAAGGACTACGCCACCGTCCGCGACCGCATCGCCCGCGTCGTCCCCGGCTTCGAGGACTTCAACACGCGCGTGGCCCACCCCGGCGGCTTCGCCCTCCCGCACGCCCCGCGCGACGAGCGCCGCTTCCCGACGGCCACCGGCAAGGCCAACTTCACCGCCGCGCCCGTCGAGTACCCGCAGCTGCCCGAGGGCCGCCTGCTGCTGCAGACGCTGCGCTCGCACGACCAGTACAACACCACGATCTACGGCCTCGACGACCGCTACCGGGGCATCCGGAACGGCCGCCGGGTCGTCATGGTCAACCCCGAGGACGCGCGGCGGCTCGGGGTCGCCGACGGGTCGTACGTCGACCTGGTCGGCGAGTGGAAGGACGGCGTCGAGCGGCGTGCGCCCGGCTTCCGCGTCGTGCACTACCCGACGGCGCGGGGCTGCGCGGCCGCCTACTACCCGGAGACCAACGTCCTGGTCCCCCTGGACGCCACCGCCGACACCAGCAACACCCCGGCCAGCAAGTCCGTCGTCGTACGTCTGGAACAATCGGCCACCGACTGAGCGTTTGCTCAGTCAGGCTGTGCTGATCAAGACGAACGGAGCCGGGCCCATGGGCGAGCACCAGCATGTGAAGTTCCCGCAGGAGGTCATCGACGAGTACGCCGCACTCGGCGTCGACCTCCCGGCCCTGTTCTCCGCGGGGCACCTCGGGACGCGCATGGGCGTGGAGATAGTCGAGGCCTCCGCGGACCGCGTCGTCGGCACCATGCCGGTGGAGGGCAACACCCAGCCCTACGGCCTGCTGCACGGCGGCGCCTCCGCCGTCCTCGCCGAGACCCTCGGCTCCGTCGGCTCCATGCTGCACGGCGGCAGCTCGAAGATCGCCGTCGGCGTCGACCTGAACTGCACCCACCACCGCGGCGTGCGCTCCGGCCTGGTCACCGGCGTGGCCACCCCCGTCCACCGCGGGCGCTCGACGGCGACGTACGAGATAGTGATCAGCGACGAGCAGGGCCGACGCGTGTGCAGCGCACGGCTGACCTGCCTGCTCAGGGACGTCAGGCCCGGCGACGGAGCACACCTGAGCACCACCGGCTGACCGCAGCTGTGCAGCCGCCCGAGCGGGCTCTGGTGCGTGCAGCCGCAAGGAGTGCGCGCCAGGGCCCGCGACGCCGGGCTGATCCGAAAGACAGGGCCCTGAGCCACGGGCTCACCACCGGCATCTTTCCCGGTCCGGCCCCCGCCGCCTACCGTTTCCCCATGAGGCTGCGGTCATGAGCGGCATCGGCCCCGTCGAACCCGTCGACTCGGCCGAGGCGAACGAGAGTTACGACGTCATCGGCACCGACGCGCCGCGCCCCACCGACCGGCTCGCCCACCGCTGGCGCACCCTGTCGCCCAGGGCCCGCAGGACCACCCTCGCGGCGGGCGTGATCGCCGCAAGCACCCTGGGAATCCTGCTCGTCCCACCCGCCGGCAGCCCCGACAACGCCGTGCCGCCCGACCCGATGCCCTGGCCCGCCAACGTCACCGGCTGGCGCTACGTCGGACTCGCAGAATCCCTCAACTCCCATACCACCAGGGGCTTTTTCCGCTTCGCCGTCACCGTCGACAGCGGACCGCCCGTCACCCTCACCGTCACCAGTGCCGCCTTCGCCGGACTCACCGCGCACGCCACACCGCAGCGCTACTTCACCGTCCACGCGGGGATAACCCGCCGGGTCACCGTCGAGATTTCCGTATCCGACTGTTCCGGCCTGCCGCTGAAAGCGGACCTCCCCTTTCTCGACGTAACGCTGCGTAACACGCGCGCAATACAGCACCACAGTTTCATCTTCGACGGCACCTACGCCCGCGACCTTTCCCAGCTCCTTCACGCCGCCTGCGACGGCCCGACCGCGCGACCGGGCCCACTGCCAACCGGAAGTGCGGGTTCTCAGAATGCGGACTGAACGGAAATTCCGCCAAAACGGCTGAGAGCCCCCATCGCCCGAGGCCTTCCTCCACCACGTCATAACAAGAAAGTCACAAGCCAGCTCACGGCGATGCCCCTGCCTACAGACCGGGCTTAGAGTCACGGCCAGTCACCGCTCCATCGGGAGTTCGGTACACGTGGCACCAACCACCCCCACCGGGGACGACGTGCCTGCGGAAAGGACTGATTGTGCGACAGCGTTCCTTGGTGATACTTACCTCCGTTCTAGCGACCGGAGCTCTGACACTCACCGCTTGCGGCTCCCGGGACGACGACGGCGGCAAGAGCGGCGACAGCGGCTCCAGCACCACCTTCACCATTGGTGTCGACGCCCCGCTGTCCGGTGAGAACTCCACCACCGGTCTCGGCATCCAGTACGGCGTCCAGGTCGCCGTCGACGACGCCAACAAGAACAACTGGGTCCCCGGCGTCAAGTTCAAGGTCGAGGCCCTCGACGACAAGGCGCAGCCGGCCACCGGCCAGCAGAACGCCACCAAGCTCGTCGGCGACAAGAACGTCGTCGGCACCGTCGGCCCCCTGAACTCCGGCGTCGCCCAGTCGATGCAGCAGGTGTTCGCCTCCGCCAACATGGTCGAGATCTCCCCCTCGAACACCAACCCCGAGCTGACCCAGGGCAAGAACTGGCAGACGGACAAGAAGCGGCCGTACAAGACGTACTTCCGCACCGCCACCACCGACGAGCTGCAGGGCAGCTTCGCCGCCGACTACGCGTACAACGGCCTCAAGAAGAAGAAGGCCTTCGTCGTCGACGACAAGCAGACCTACGGCGCCGGCCTCGCCAAGATCTTCGGCGAGAAGTTCAAGGGCCTCGGCGGCAAGGTCGTCCAGACCGACCACGTCAACACCGGCGACAAGGACTTCGGTTCCCTCGTCACCAAGATCAAGAGCTCCGGCGCCGACCTGGTCTACTACGGCGGCCAGTACGACGAGTCCTCGCTGATCACCAAGCAGCTCAAGGACGCCGGCGTCAAGGTCCCGCTGTTCGGCGGTGACGGCATGTACGCCACCACCTACATCGACGTCGCCGGCAAGGCCGCCGAGGGCGACCTCGTCACCTCCGTCGGTGTCCCGGTCGACACCCTGCCGGCCGCCAAGGCGTTCATCGAGACCTACAAGGCCAAGGGCTACAAGGGCGACTACGGCGCCTACGGCGGTTACTCCTACGACGCCGCCACCGCCATCATCAAGGCCGTGAAGGCCGCCAAGGACGCCAACGGCGGCAAGCTGCCCAGCGACATCAACGACCTGCGCTCCAAGGTCGTCACCGAGGTCGGCAAGTCCGACTTCGAGGGCATCACCGGCAAGGTCTCCTTCGACCAGTACGGCGACACCGGCAACAAGCAGCTCACCGTTTACCAGGTCGAAAACGGCAAGTGGAAGGCTGTGAAGACGGGCACCGCCAGCTGACCCCTCAGCCCCAGCAAGACCGCACCACGGGCCGCGCGGAAGGAGGATCCCGACCGCGCGGCCCGTTTCCACACCCCGACCTTGCACACGACCAGTGCACACACCCACGACTCTGTGTGCACACAACCAGCGACATGGAGGCCATGCGGTGCACACTCTGCCGCAGCAGCTGGCCAACGGGCTGCTTCTAGGCTCGATGTACGGGCTGATCGCCATCGGCTACACGATGGTGTACGGCATCGTCCAGCTCATCAACTTCGCGCACGGCGAGATCTTCATGACCGGGGCCTTCGGCGCCCTCACGGTCTACTTCTACATCCTGCCCGACGGCACCCCCATGGCCGCCGCCATCCCCCTGATGCTGCTCGGCGGCGCAATCGTCGCCGTCCTCATCGCGGTCGGAGCGGAACGGTTCGCCTACCGGCCCCTGCGCGGAGCACCACGCCTGGCACCGCTCATCACCGCCATCGGCCTCTCCCTGGCCCTCCAGGAAGCCGTCCGCAACTTCTACCCCGGCGCGGACAAGGCCCGCTCCTTCCCCGGCCTCGACACCACCCACGACATCGGCTCCGTCACCATCAAGGACGCCGACATCTTCCTCATCCTCGCCGCGATCATCTGCATGTCCGCCCTCGCCTGGTTCGTCCGCAAGAGCCGCACCGGCCGCGCCATGCAGGCCACCGCCCAAGACCCCGACACCGCGCAGCTCATGGGCATCGACACCAACCGCATCATCGTCATCGCCTTCGCCATCGGCGGCTTCTTCGCCGCCGTCGCCGCGCTCTCCTTCGGCCTCAAGTACGGCAGCATCGACTACCGCATGGGCTTCCTGATGGGCCTCAAGGCCTTCACCGCGGCCGTCCTCGGCGGCATCGGCAACATCTACGGCGCGATGCTCGGCGGCGTCGTCCTCGGCATCGCCGAGACCCTCGCCTCCGCCTACATCAACAACATCCCCGGCATGCAGCAACTCGGCGGCCAGAGCTGGGCCAACGTCTGGGCCTTCGTACTCCTCATCCTCGTGCTCCTGTTCAGGCCACAGGGCCTGCTCGGCGAGCGCGTCGCGGACAGGGCGTGAGAAACATGACCGAGACGACCAAGACCCCCGCCACCCCGCCCGCGGACGCCGTCCCGACGCCCGCCCTGCGCGGCCTCATACCGCTGCCCCTCGCAACCGCCCGCGCCCTGCTGCTCATCGGCGGCATAGCCACCGCGGTCTCCACGTTCCTCGCCTGGACCTGGACGGCCGAGTTCCCCGGCGACCTCACCGTCACCGGCTACCCCGGCGGCCTGCAGTGGCTGACCTTCATCGCCGGCGCCCTCACCGCCCTGTTCGCCCTCGCCTCCTACGAAGTCCGCGGCCTGCGCTGGCTCCTGCCCGCCCGCAACAACGCGCCCCTCGTACTCACGGCCGTCGGCGGCCTCGCCGTCACCTGGTTCACCGCCATCGAGATCGCCGCCAAACTCGGCGGCCTCGCCAACTGGGAACCCGGCATGTGGGTGGCCGTCATCGCCTCCCTCATCCCCGTCCTCGGCGCCCTCGCCCTCCCCGAACAGGCAGGCGAGACCACCAAGGAAACCCTCAAGGCCTACATCGCCAAGCCCGACCGCATCCCCCCGGCCCAGCCGGCCTCCCCGTGGGTCCAGCGCGCCGCGATCACCGTGGCCAGCATCATCGGCCTCGCGGTCTTCACCTACGGCATCGACACCGAGTACGGCGAGCTGTTCATCGGCTTCCTCATCGTCGTCGTCTTCGCCGTCTGGGCCCTGCACACCGCCGGTCTCCTCGACCGGTTCTCCCAACTGGTCGCCGCCAACCGCAGCTTCACGCTCGCCATGGGCTTCCTCGCGGCCATCGCCTTCCCCTTCACCCAGACCGACGACCACTACGCCAACATCGGCGTCAACATCCTCATCTTCGGCACCGTCGCCCTGGGCCTGAACATCGTCGTCGGCCTCGCCGGCCTCCTCGACCTCGGATACGTCGCCTTCCTCGGCGTCGGCGCCTACACCGCCGCCCTGGTCTCCGGCTCCGAGTTCTCCAAGTTCTCCGGCGTCCAGTTCCCCTTCTGGGCCGCCGCCCTCAGCGGCGCCGCAGCCTCGCTGATCTTCGGCGTCCTCATCGGCGCCCCCACCCTGCGACTGCGCGGCGACTACCTCGCCATCGTCACCCTCGGCTTCGGAGAGATCTTCCGCATCGCCGTCAACAACATGGACGGCGACTCCGGCCCCGACCTCACCAACGGCCCCAACGGCATCCCCTCCATCCCCGACCTGAACCTCCTCGGCTTCAACTTCGGGCAACCGCACGACATCGGCGGATTCACCCTCGGCCGCTTCGCCAACTACTACCTGCTGATGGTCCTGATCATGGCCCTCGTGGTCCTGGTCTACACCCGCGCCGCAGACTCCCGCATCGGCCGCTCCTGGATCGCCATCCGCGAAGACGAGACCGCCGCCACCGCCATGGGCATCAACGGCTTCCGCGTCAAGCTCATCGCCTTCGCCCTCGGCGCCTCCCTCGCAGGCCTCGCCGGCACGGTCAGCGCCCACGTGACCTACAGCGTGGTCCCCAACCCCTACCAGTTCGCCGGCTCCACCCCGCCCAACTCGGCCTTCCTCCTGGCCGCCGTCGTCCTCGGCGGCATGGGCACGGTCGCAGGCCCCATCCTCGGCGCAGCACTGCTCTACCTCCTCCCGGAGAAGCTCGACTTCCTCCAGGACAAGTCGCTGCTCGCCTTCGGCATCGCGCTCATCCTCCTGATGCGCTTCCGCCCCGAGGGCATCATCGCCAACCGCCGCCGCCAACTCGAATTCCACGAGACCGGCCAACTCGACGTACCAGACACCGAGACGCTGACCGACGAACCGGCCGTCACCAAGGCAGGGGCGTAAGAACCATGACGACACCTGTACTCGAAGCCCGCGACGTCACCATGCGCTTCGGCGGCCTCACCGCCGTACGGTCGGTCGACTTCACCGTCAACACCGGCGAGATCGTCGGCCTCATCGGCCCCAACGGCGCCGGCAAGACCACCTTCTTCAACTGCCTGACCGGCCTGTACATCCCCACCGAGGGCACCGTCTCCTACAAGGGCACGGTCCTGCCCCCCAAACCGCACCTGGTCACGCAGGCAGGCATCGCCCGCACGTTCCAGAACATCCGCCTCTTCGCCAACATGACGGTCCTCGAGAACGTCCTCGTCGGCCGCCACACCCGCACCAAGGAAGGCCTCTGGTCGGCCCTCCTGCGCGGCCCCGGCTTCAAGAAGGCGGAGAAGGCCAGCGAAGAACGCGCCATGGAACTCCTGGAGTTCATAGGCCTCGCCCACAAGCGCGACCACCTGGCACGCAACCTGCCGTACGGCGAGCAGCGCAAGCTCGAGATCGCGCGCGCCCTGGCGTCCGAACCGGGCCTGCTCCTGCTGGACGAGCCGACCGCCGGCATGAACCCCCAAGAGACGCGCGCCACCGAAGAGCTGGTCTTCGCCATCCGCGACAAGGGCATCGCCGTCCTCGTCATCGAGCACGACATGCGCTTCATCTTCAACCTCTGCGACCGCGTCGCCGTCCTCGTCCAGGGCGAAAAACTCGTAGAAGGCACCTCAGAGGTCGTCCAGGCCGACGAACGCGTCATCGCCGCCTACCTCGGCGAACCCTTCGAGGGCGACCCCGGAGAGGCCGAGGCGGCCGAGGTCGCCGCCGCTGAGAGCGCGCCCAGCACCACCAAGGGAGAAGCCCAGTGACCGCACTTCTCGAGGTCGAAGACCTCCGGGTCGCCTACGGCAAGATCGAAGCCGTCAAAGGCATCTCCTTCAAGGTCGAAGCCGGCCAGGTCGTCACCCTCATCGGCACCAACGGCGCCGGCAAGACCACGACCCTGCGCACCCTCTCCGGCCTGCTCAAGCCCAGCTCCGGCAAGATCACATTCGACGGCAAGCCGCTCAGCGGCGTCCCCGCCCACAAGATCGTCGCCATGGGCCTCGCCCACTCCCCCGAAGGCCGGCACATCTTCCCCCGCCTGACCATCGAGGAGAACCTCCACCTCGGCGCCTTCCTCCGCAAGGACAAGGAAGGCATCGAGAAGGACATCCAGCGCGCCTACGACCTCTTCCCGATCCTCGGCGAACGACGCAGGCAGGCCGCGGGCACCCTCTCCGGCGGCGAACAGCAGATGCTGGCCATGGGGCGCGCCCTCATGTCCCAGCCGAAGCTCCTCATGCTCGACGAACCCTCCATGGGCCTCTCGCCGATCATGATGCAGAAGATCATGTCCACGATCGTCGAGCTGAAGTCCCAGGGCACGACGATCCTGCTGGTCGAGCAGAACGCCCAGGCCGCCCTGTCCCTGGCCGACCACGGCCACGTCATGGAGGTCGGCAACGTCGTCCTGTCCGGCACCGGCCAGGACCTCCTGCACGACGAATCGGTACGGAAGGCATACCTCGGCGAGGACTGAGGTTCCGCTTTTCTCCGTGGTACGACCGAGGCCCGCGCCCCTGATCCAGGGACGCGGGCCTCGGTCTTGCTCCGGCGCTTCGGGTCAGCCCTTGGCCGCCTTCTTCTCGTCGGCGTCCTGAATAACCGCCTCCGCGACCTGCTGCATCGACATCCGACGGTCCATGGAAGTCTTCTGGATCCACCGGAACGCGGCCGGCTCCGTCAGCCCGTACTCGGTCTGCAGGATCGACTTCGCCCGGTCGACCAGCTTGCGCGTCTCCAGCCGGAGCGTGAGGTCGGCGACCTCCTTCTCCAGCTCCTTCAGCTCGGTGAACCGGGATACGGCCATCTCGATCGCCGGAACGACGTCACTCTTGCTGAACGGCTTCACCAGGTACGCCATGGCACCGGCGTCCCGGGCACGCTCGACGAGGTCGCGCTGCGAGAAGGCGGTGAGCATGAGAACGGGGGCGATGCGCTCCTCGGCGATCTTCTCGGCGGCGGAGATACCGTCCAGCTTGGGCATCTTCACGTCGAGGATGACGAGGTCCGGCTGGTGCTCACGGGCGAGCTCGATGGCCTGCTCACCGTCACCGGCCTCGCCGACGACGCTGTAGCCCTCTTCCTCGAGCATCTCTTTGAGGTCGAGCCGGATCAGGGCCTCGTCCTCGGCGATGACGACACGGGTCGTCAGCGGAGGCACGTGCGACTTGTCGTCGTCGGGCGCGTCTACGGGCTGGGGCGACTCGGGGGCGGTCACGGGGGCTCCTCGTTCAGGGCAGGGTGCTGCTGACAAGAGACTACCTAGCTGCGGTAAGGTGGGTGCGCGAGGGGTTGCAGTTCCCCTTCCTTTCTAAGGCCCCAGTACTCCAACCGGTTAGAGAGGCCGCTCTCAAACAGCGGACAGTGTGGGTTCGAATCCCACCTGGGGCACTTTTCCTTGAATTCCAAGGTTGCCGTCAGAAAGCGGATGTTCCCATTCTCGTGAACATCCGCTTTTTGCTGCACGTCGCCCGGGTCGCTCACACAGAGTGTCCACATGATCTTCCACGGAACTGAAGTTCGACAGCAGGCACTGACGCTGCTCCGCAACGGCGCAAGGAACGCGGAAGTCGCTCGCAGGTTCAACGTCCCCTCCGGCACCATCGCCTACTGGAAGCACCTGGATCGAGCGAAACGCGGCGAGTGCACCGGGAAGCACGATCCGAAGTGCCCCAGGTGCGATGACCGACACCTCGACTCAGCCGCGTACAGCTACTTGCTCGGCCTCTACCTGGGCGACGGCCACATCAGCCGCTACTCCGCACATCGTGTCCCGAACCTGATGATCACCTGCGCCGAGTCATGGCCCGGACTCATGGACGAATGTGAGGAGGCCATGCGCACGGTGTTCCCCGACAACGCCGTCTGCCGCGTCCGCAAAACCGGCTGCCGCAACGTGAAGGTCTACTCGAAGCACCTGCACTGCCTGTTCCCCCAACACGGCCCCGGCCGGAAGCACGAGCGCTCCATCGTCCTCGAACCCTGGCAGCAGGAAATCGTCGACGCCCACCCCTGGGAATTCATCCGCGGCCTCATCCACTCCGACGGCTGCCGCATCACCAACTGGACGACCCGCCTCGTAGCCGGAGAGCGCAAGCGCTACGAATACCCGCGGTACTTCTTCACCAACGTCTCGGACGACATCCGGCGGCTCTACACCGACACCCTCGACAAGCTCGGCATCAAGTGGACGCACTGCACCCGTAACGGAAACCCGTACAACATCTCCGTGGCCAAGAAGGCCTCAGTCGCCCTCCTGGACACCCACGTAGGCCCCAAGCACTAGCCCCCACCCCAGCAACCTACTTGGGACTGTCGTCCTCGCCGACGTGATGCACCCGCACCATGTTCGTGGACCCCGCCACCCCAGGCGGCGACCCCGCCGTGATCACCACCACGTCGCCCTTCTCGCAGCGGCCGTACTTCAACAGCAGCTCGTCCACCTGGTCGACCATCGCGTCCGTCGAGTCCACGTGCGGGCCCAGGAACGTCTCCACGCCCCACGTCAGGCTGAGTTGGGAGCGGGTGGCCGGCTCGGGGGTGAACGCCATGAGCGGGATCGGGGAGCGGTAGCGGGAGAGGCGGCGGGCAGTGTCGCCGGACTGGGTGAAGGCGACCAGGAATTTCGCGCCGAGGAAGTCGCCCATTTCCGCCGCCGCGCGGGCCACGGCGCCGCCCTGGGTGCGGGGCTTGTTGCGTTCGGTCAGGGGCGGGAGGCCTTTCGCGAGGATGTCCTCCTCCGCGGCCTCGACGATCTTCGCCATCGTGCGGACCGTCTCGATGGGGTACTTGCCGACGCTGGTCTCGCCGGACAGCATCACCGCGTCCGTGCCGTCGATCACCGCGTTGGCGACATCGCTGGCCTCCGCGCGGGTGGGGCGCGAGTTGTCGATCATCGAGTCGAGCATCTGCGTGGCCACGATGACCGGCTTGGCGTTTCGCTTCGCCAGCTTGACGGCTCGCTTCTGGACGATCGGGACCTGTTCGAGGGGCATTTCCACGCCGAGGTCTCCGCGGGCGACCATGATGCCGTCGAAGGCGGCCACGATGTCGTCGATCGCGTCGACGGCCTGCGGTTTCTCCACCTTGGCGATGACGGGCAGCCGGCGCCCCTCCTGGTCCATGATGCGGTGGACGTCCTCGATGTCGCGGCCGCTGCGGACGAAGGACAGGGCGATGACGTCGAAGCCCGTGCGCAGGGCCCAGCGCAGGTCGTCCTCGTCCTTGGAGGAGAGGGCGGGGACGGAGACAGCGACGCCCGGGAGGTTCAGGCCTTTGTGGTCGGAGATCATGCCGCCTTCGACCACTCTTGTGTGGACGCGGGGGCTGTCGACGGCGGTGACCTCGAGGCAGACCTTGCCGTCGTCGACGAGGATGCGTTCGCCGGTGGTGACGTCGGCGGCCAGTCCTGGGTATGTCGTCCCGCAGGTGTGGCGGTCGCCCTCGGCGCCCTCTTCCACGGTGATGGTGAAGGTGTCGCCGCGTTCAAGGAGTACGGGGCCTTCGGTGAAGTGGCCGAGTCGGATCTTCGGGCCCTGAAGGTCGGCGAGGAGTCCGACGCTGCGGCCGGTTTCGTCGGCGGCCTTTCGTACGCGCTGGTAGCGCTCCTCGTGTTCGGCGTGGGAGCCGTGGCTGAGGTTGAAGCGGGCGACGTCCATTCCGGCTTCGACCAGGGCTTTGATCTGGTCGTACGAGTCCGTGGCGGGGCCCAGAGTGCAGACGATTTTTGCTCGGCGCATGGTTTGAGCCTAGGCCTTACCGGTGGGTAGAGAATTGGGCGTGCATGACCACTCAACAACCTTTGAGTGAAGGGGTGTTGACAAGTATTGAATTGTGCAGTGCTGCGCTCTGATGAGCATTTCTACAGTTGTGGCGGGGCCATGGTGAATCGGGCGTTGACCGCGGCGTGGACGGTTTGGCGTTGGGGTTCGAGGTCGAGGGGTGCTGCCGCGGTGTCCTCGGCGGCTGCGCCGTAGGCCATGGAGCGCATGCGGCCGCGGGGCTGGGGGTAGGGTTCGGCGTTCTCGGCGCCGATGTCGGCCAGTTCCACCAGGGCGGCCAGCGAGGTGCCGAGTGCTTCGGCGTATTCCCTGGCCCGCTGTACCGCTTCCTTCACGGCCTGCTGTCGCGCTTGGCGGTGGGCGGGTGAGTCGGGGCGCAGGGCCCAGAAGGGGCCGTCCACCCGTGTCAGCTCCAAGTCGGCCAGTCGGGTGGTGAGTTCGCCGAGGGCCGTGAAGTCCGTCAGTTCGGCGGTGATGTGGACGCGGCCGTGGTAGGCGTGGATGCGTTCGCCGCGGCTCTTTTCCTTGAGTTCGGGGCTGATGGAGAAGGCGCCTGTTTCGAGGTGTTCCACTGCGTCGCCGTAGGTCTTGACGAGGTCCAGGGCGGTTGCGTTGCGGCGGGTGAGGTCGTCGAGGGCGGCGCGGCGGTCCTTGCCGCGGGAGGCGACGGTGATGCCGATGCGGGCGATCTCGGGGTCGACCTCGAGGTGGGCCTCGCCGCGGACGGCGATGCGGGGGGCGTCGGGGGTGCCGTAGGGAACGGCGGGGCGGTGGTCGTCCGTGGCGGGGGTGGTCATACGCCCCACTCTGGCATGTCTTGGCTGGTTACGGGCCTGGGATGCGCAGGTTGGGTCATCAGATCGCAACCTGCGAGACCTGTTGCTGCTTGCCATGCCCGGGTCAGAATCTACGCGCGTTGTTGACCATTCGCCGAGGAGATCGAGACATGCCCTTGAACCGTCGGAAGTTTCTGAAGAAGTCGGCCGCGACCGGAGCGGGGGTGGCGATCGCGAGTGCGGCGGCGGCTCCGGCGGCGCAGGCGGCGGAGAGCGCGGCGGCGAAGAAGCCCGCCAAGCGGTACTCGCTGACCGTGATGGGCACGACCGACCTGCACGGGCATGTCTTCAACTGGGACTACTTCAAGAACGCGGAGTACTCCGACAAGGCCGGCAACGCGCAGGGCCTGTCCCGTATCTCGACGCTGGTGAACCAGGTGCGTGCGGAGAAGGGCCGCTGCAACACGCTGCTGCTGGACGCGGGCGACACGATCCAGGGCACCCCGCTGACGTACTACTACGCGAAGGTGGACCCGATCACCGCGAAGGGTGGTCCGGTGCACCCGATGGCGCAGGCGATGAACGCGATCGGGTACGACGCGGCGGCGCTGGGCAACCACGAGTTCAACTACGGCATCGAGACGCTGCGGAAGTTCGAGGAGCAGCTGCACTTTCCGCTGCTGGGTGCGAACGCGCTGGACGCGAAGACGCAGAAGCCGGCTTTCCCGCCGTACTTCATCAAGAAGTTCCGGGTGCCGGGCCTGCCGCCGGTGAAGGTCGCCGTCCTCGGTCTCACCAACCCCGGTATCGCGATCTGGGACAAGGCGTATGTGCAGGGGAAGTTGGAGTTCCCCGGTCTGGAGGAGCAGGCCGCGAAGTGGGTGCCGAAGCTGAAGTCGATGGGCGCGGACGTGGTGGTCGTCTCGGCGCACTCCGGTTCGTCGGGTACGTCGTCGTACGGTGACCAGTTGCCGTATGTGGAGAACTCGGCGGCGCTGGTGGCGCAGCAGGTGCCGGACATCGACGCGGTTCTGGTCGGTCATGCGCATGTGGAGATCCCGGAGTTGAAGGTCACCAACGCCAAGACCGGGAAGACGGTGGTGCTGTCGGAGCCGCTGGCGTACGCGGAGCGGCTGTCGCTGTTCGACATCGAGCTGGTCTTCGTGAAGGGCCGGTGGACGGTGGAGTCGGTGTCGTCGAAGGTGCTGAACTCCAACACGGTCGCCGACGACCCGAAGATCACCAAGCTGCTCGGCGACGAGCACGCGAAGGTCGTCGAGTACGTCAACCAGGTCGTCGGTACGGCGACCCAGACGCTGACGACGGTCGAGGCGCGGTACAAGGACGCGCCGATCATCGACCTGATCACGAAGGTGCAGGAGGACGTCGTCAAGGCGGCGCTGGCGAGCACCTCGTATGCCTCGCTGCCGGTGATCGCGCAGGCTTCGCCGTTCTCGCGGACCTCGGAGATCCCGGCCGGCGATGTGACCATCCGGGATCTGTCCAGCCTGTACGTGTACGACAACACGCTGGTCGCCAAGCTGCTGACGGGTGCTCAGATCCGGGCGTACCTGGAGTACTCGGCGGAGTACTTCGTGCAGACGGCGGCGGGCGCGGCGGTCGACGTGGAGAAGCTGACCAATGCGAACAGCCGCCCGGACTACAACTACGACTATGTGTCGGGGCTGTCGTACGAGATCGACATCGCCCAGGCGGCGGGTTCGCGGATCAGGAACCTGACGTACAACGGTGCCGCGCTGGACGACGCGCAGCAGTTCGTGTTCGCGGTGAACAACTACCGTGCCAACGGCGGCGGTGCGTTCCCGCATGTGGCGTCCGCGACCGAGCTGTGGTCGGAGTCGACGGAGATCCGTACGCGGATCGCGGAGTGGGTGACGGCGAAGGGTGTGCTGGACCCGAAGGACTTCGCGTCGGTGGACTGGAAGCTGACCCGCGAGGGCACGCCGGTGTTCTAGAGGTCCAGCAGGGTTACGTCGATGGCGTCGGCGATGGCTTTCGCGCCGGCGTCGTTGACGTGGAGGCCGTCGCCGCTGTTGAACTCGGCGCGGATCCGGGCGGGTCGGTCCGGGTCGGCGACGGCGGCGGCGATGTCGACGACGGCGTCGAAGGGGTGGTCGGGGCCGCGGAGCCAGGTGTTGACCTGGCGGCGTACGGCTTGGCCCTCGGGGGTGTCGACGCCGTCGTAGACGGTGCCTTCGTACGGGCCGAGGGTGCCGCCGATGGCGATGAGTCCGGCGGCGTGGATGCGGTCGGCGAGGGTGGTGAGGCCGGCGATCAGGTCGTCGGCGCTCGGAATGTCGGTCGGGGGTTCGGGGTACGACTGCGCGCCGGGCAGGCCGATGTCGTTGAGGCCGATGTGGATGAGGACGTGGCTGACGCCGGGGACGGCGAGGACGTCGCGGTCGAGGCGGGCCAGGAGGTGTTCGCCGACCTCGTCGGTGAGCAGGCGGTTGCCGGAGATGCCCTGGTTGACGATCCAGCCGCGGGTGAGGCGGCGGCCGAGCCGGGCGGGGAAGCTGTTGTCGGCGCCGGGGGTGGTGAAGGCGCCCTCCACCCAGGAGTCTCCGAACGCGACGGCGATGTGGGTGCCGAGCGGGGCGAGGACGTCGACGCCGGTGAGGTAGTGCCCGGTGGGCAGTTCCTCGGCGTCCTCGAGGACTTCGGCGGAGAGCTGGTCGCCGGGGACGGCGTGCCCGATGTCGTAGGGGACCGCGGTGTATGTGCTCGGGCCGGTGTCGTCCGGCAGGTGAAGGCTGACCGTGAGCTCCTCCCCCGCGCTCACGGGCAGTTCGACCGGGTCGCTGACGATGTCCTCGCCGACCGGGACGGTGATGGTCTCGGAGCCGCTGAAGCGCAGGGGTGTGTCGCTGCCGGGGTCGATGCCGCTGCCGCGGGTGCGTACCGCGAGGTGGGCGCCGCCGATGTGGAGGGGTTCCTTGCCGTAGCGGTTGCTGAGCCGGATGCGCAGTGCCTCGCCGCCTCCTGCCAGGCGCAGGGACTGGCGGACGGTCCGGTCGGTGAAGCCGCGGGGTTCGAAGAGGTGGAAGGCCTCGTGGGGGTTGATGACGGCGGAACGGTGGGCTGCGATCCAGGTCGTGGTCATGGCGTGCCCAACGCCGCCGCCGTCGGAGTTCTTCCGTCCTTTCCGATTTCTTACCGCCCGTTTCTCACCGCCCGTCGACGAGCGGGGTGAGCAGTTGTGCCGGGCGGGCCTGGGGGACCTGGGGGTGGTGGTCGAGGCCGAAGGTGGTGAAGGCGGTCCGGTAGGGCAGGGGGTAAGTCTCCTTGCCGGTCAGGGAGTTGAGGATGGTCGCGCTGCGCCAGGCGGCGAGGCCGAGGTCGGGGGTGCCGACGCCGTGGGTGTGGCGTTCGGCGTTCTGGACGTAGACATGGCAGTCGGAGCCGGTGATGGAGGGGTCGAGGACGAGGCGGAACTGCTCGTCGACGCGGAGGCGCTCGCGGCTGTCGCGGCGCAGGTAGGGGGCGAGGCCGGCGAGGATGCGGTGGAGGGGGCGTTCGCGGTAGCCGGTGGCGAGGACGACGGCGTCGGTGGTGAGGCGGGAGCGGGCGTTCTGCTGGATGTGCTCCAGGTGCAGCTCGATCCTGGTCGTCGCGATGCGGCCCGCCGTGCGGACGCGGACGCCGGGGGTGAGGACGGTGTCGGGCCAACCGCCGTGCAGGGTGCGGCCGTAGAGCTCGTCGTGGATGGCGGCGATGGTGTCGGCGTCGATGCCCTTGTGGAGCTGCCACTGGCTGGTGACGAGGCGGTCGCGGACGCCTTCGGGCAGGGCGTGGAAGTAGCGGGTGTAGTCGGGGGTGAAGTGTTCGAGGCCGAGTTTTGAGTACTCCATGGGCGCGAAGGCCTCGGTGCGGCCGAGCCAGTGGAGTTTCTCGCGGCCGGCGGGGCGGGCGCGCAGCAGGTCGAGGAAGATTTCGGCGCCGGACTGGCCGGAGCCGATGACGGTGACGTGGTCGGCGGCGAGGATCGTGTCGCGGTGGGCGAGGTAGTCGGCGGCGTGGACGACGGGTACGCCGGGGGCCTCGACGAGGGGTTTGAGGGGGTCGGGGACGTAGGGCTCGGTGCCGATGCCGAGGACGATGTTCCTGGTGTACGTACGGCCGAGGGCTTCGGCTTCGCCGTCGGTGTCGATCTGGGTGAAGTCGACTTCGAAGACGTCGCGTTCGGGGTTCCAGCGGACGGCGTCGACCTGGTGGCCGAAGTGGAGTCCGGGGAGGTGGCCTGCGACCCAGCGGCAGTAGGCGTCGTACTCGGCGCGCTGGATGTGGAAGCGCTCGGCGAAGTAGAAGGGGAAGAGGCGGTCGCGGGCCTTGAGGTAGTTGAGGAAGGACCAGGGGCTGGCGGGGTCGGCGAGGGTCACCAGGTCGGCGAGGAAGGGGACTTGGATGCGGGCGCCGTCGATGAGGAGGCCGCGGTGCCAGTCGAAGGCGGGGCGCTGGTCGTAGAAGACGCTGTCGAGTTCGGCGAGGGGGTGGGCGAGGGCGGCGAGGGAGAGGTTGAAGGGTCCGATGCCGATGCCGACGAGGTCGCGGGGTGCGTCGGGCTCGTGGTGCGGGGGGTGGGGGGCGGGGGTGGTGGTCATCGGGGGGTGGTTCCTTCCGCGGGTTCTTCGACGGCGTGTGCGAGGTGTTGTTCGGCGGCCTTTTCGACGAGTTGGAGGAGGGCGGCCAGGTCGTCGGGGCGGGTGGCGGGGTTGAGCAGGGTGGCTTTGAGCCAGAGGCGGCCGTCGAGGCGGGCGCGGCCGAGGACGGCGCGGCCCTGGTCGAGGAGTTTTCGGCGTAGGGCGGCGACGTCGCCGTCGGTGGCGTGGGCGGGCCGGAACAGGACCGTGCTGATGGTGGGCCGGTCGTAGAGCTCGAAGCCCGGGTGGTCGCGGACGAGGGCGGCGAACTCCCGTGCCCGGTCGCAGACTTGGTCGACGAGTGCGCCGAGGCCGGCCCGGCCGAGGGTCTTGAGGGTGACGGCGATCTTGAGGACGTCGGGGCGGCGGGTGGTGCGCAGGGAGCGGCCGAGGAGGTCGGGGAGGCCGGCTTCGGTGTCGTCGTCGGCGTTGAGGTAGTCGGCGCGTTGGTGGAGGGCCGCGAGGTCGCGGGGGTGGCGTACGGCGAGGAGGCCTGCGGCGACCGGCTGCCAGCCGAGTTTGTGCAGGTCGAGGGTGACGGTGTGGGCGGTTTCGAGGCCGGTGAGCAGGTCGCGCCGGCGGTCGCTGAACAGGAGGCCTCCGCCGTAGGCGGCGTCGATGTGCAGCCGGGCGCGGTGGGCGGTGCACAGGCCGGCGATCTCGGGGAGGGGGTCGATGAGTCCGGCGTCGGTGGTGCCCGCGGTGGCGGCGACGAGGTGGGGGCCGGGCAGTTCGGTGAGGGCGGCGTCGAGGGCGGCGGGGTCGAGGGTGCCGGCGGGGGCGGGCACGATCACGGGGTCGGGCAGGCCGAGGAGCCAGGCGGCGCGGGGCAGTGAGTGGTGGGCGTTGGCTCCGCAGACGAGGCGGACGCCGGCGCCGAGTGTCTCGCGGGCGAGCAGCAGGGCGAGTTGGTTGGATTCGGTGCCGCCGGTGGTGATCAGGGCGTCGGCGGCACCGGCTTCCCGGGCGAGTGCCCGGGTGACGAGGGCTTCGAGTTCGGAGGCGGCCGGGGCCTGGTCCCAGGAGTCGAGGGACGGGTTGAGGACGCTGGCGGCGAGATCCGCGGCGGCGGCGACGGCCAGCGGCGGGCAGTGCAGATGGGCGGCGCACAGCGGGTCGGCGGGGTCGGCGGCGCCTGCGGCGAGCGCGTGCACGAGGGCGCGCAGGGCGTCGGGGTCGCCCTCCTGGGGCAGTACGTCGCCCGCGGCGGCCCGTACGTGTGCGGCGACGGCGTCCGGTCCGCCGGCGGGCAGGGGTCCCCCGCGTGCGTGCGCGCCGTCGCCGAGCGCGTCGAGCACGGTGTCGAGCAACGGCCGCAGTGCGTTCGGGCCTTCGGGGCCGGAGGCCAGAGCGTGTGCCGGGCGTCGGCGGGCGGGCGCCACTTCCGACGCAGGCTCCGGGGGAGGCGTGCTCATGGGGCTCCTCCTGGGCGCGGGGCAGGGGGAGTTCCAGCTTGTACGCGGTTGCGTCGACGCGCCCTAAAAGCCCAACGATCGGAACCCGAAAGGGGGTACGTCCGTGCGGGAAAACCTGTTGGGTGAGTGATCCCGGGTGCCTCTGCGTCCCGGGATCACTTCTGACACCGGTGTTGTCTACGCCTCCCGGACCCGCAACGCCCGTACCAGGTCGTCGAGTTCGTCGGCCAGCCTGCGGCGCAGGGCCGGGATCGGGTCGGCGTCGCTGAGGCAGGCCTCGCCCAGGCGGAGCGTCTCGGCGTCGACGGCGTGCGCCGGGAAGGCCCAGCGGCCGGCGGCTGCGGCGATGGCGGGTCCGCGGCGGGCGGCGACGGCGACCGCGTCCTCGTAGTAGCGCGGGACGTACTCGCTCACGAGGTCGGCCTGTTCGGGCTGCCAGAAGCCCTGGGCGGTGGCGGTGAACAGGTAGTTGGACAGGTCGTCGCCGCCGAACATGGCCGCCCAGGCCTTCTCCTTGGCCTCCGCGTCGGGCAGGGCGGCGCGGCAGCGGGCGGCGCCCTCCTGGCCGGTGGCGGAGGGGTCGCGGTCCAGTTCGGTGGCGATGGCGGCCTCGTCGGTGGCGCCGAGGACGGCGAGGCGGGCGAGGACGCGCCAGCGCAGGTCGGGGTCGAGTTCGGGGCCGCCGGGGACGGTGCCGTCGGCGAGCCAGCCGGCGATGGCGTCGGGCTGGGAGGCGACGGTGATGAAGTGGCGTACGGCGATCAGGCGCAGGCCGGGGTTGTCGCCGTCCTCGGTGCGCCGGATGAGGTCGCGGCAGAGGGAGGAGAGGGTGGTCAGGGCCGCCGGGCGCTGCTCGGGGGTGAGGTAGCGGTCGGCGACCTGGGCGCCGGCGAAGGCGAGGACGCCCTGGACGAGGGCGAGGTCGGTCTCGTGCGGGAGGTGGGCGCGGGCGGTCTCCAGGTAGGCGGTGGGCGGGAGTTCGCCGTCGCGTACGGCGTCGCGCAGGGCGTTCCACACGACCGCGCGTGTGAGGGGCTCGGGCAGGCCGGAGAGGTTGGCGCGGATGGTTTCGAAGGACTCGGGGTCGAAGCGGACCTTGGCGTAGGTGAGGTCGCCGTCGTTGAGCAGGAGCAGCGCGGGGCGCTTGCCGAGGGGCTGGGGCCCGGTCTGCGGGATGTCGAGGTCGAGGCGTTCGCGCAGGGTGAGGTGGCGGCCCTCGTCGGCGACGTCCCGGTCGTAGAGGCCGACGGCGATGCGGTGGGGGCGGCTGCCGGTGTGCTCGACGGTCAGCGAGCAGGTGCCGTCCTCGCCGGCGGAGACGACGGGTGCCAGGGTGTCGACGCCGGTGGTGCGCAGCCAGGTGTCGGCCCAGGCGTGGACGTCGCGCTCGGTGGCGGAGGCGAGGGAGTCGATGAAGTCGGCGAGGGTGGCGTTGGCGAACCTGTGGCGGGCGAAGTGGGTGTTGATGCCGGCGAGGAAGTCCTTCTCGCCGAGCCAGGCCACGAGTTGGCGTAGTGCGGAGGCGCCCTTGGCGTAGGAGATGCCGTCGAAGTTGAGGAGGGCGGAGGCCGTGTCCTCGACGTTCTCGGGGGCCACGGGGTGGGTGGACGGGCGCTGGTCGGCGTCGTAGCCCCAGGCCTTGCGGGTGACGCCGAACTCGACCCACGGTTCGCTGAAGCGGGTCGCTTCCAGGGTGGTCTGGTAGCCCATGTACTCGGCGAAGGACTCGTTCAGCCAGATGTCGTCCCACCAGCGCAGCGTGACGAGGTCGCCGAACCACATGTGGGCCATCTCGTGGGCGATGACCATGGCGCGGGTCTGGCGCTCGGTGTCGGTGACGGCGGAGCGGTAGACGAACTCGTCGCGGAAGGTGACCAGGCCGGGGTTCTCCATGGCGCCGGCGTTGAACTCGGGGACGAACGCCTGGTCGTAGGAGTCGAAGGGGTAGGGCTCCTCGAACTTCTCGTGGTAGCGGTCGTAGCACTGCCTGGTGATCTCGAAGAGTTCGTCGGCGTCCGCGTCCAGGTGGGGGGCGAGGGAGCGGCGGCAGTGCAGGCCGAAGGGCAGGCCGCGGTGTTCGGTGCGCACGGAGTGCCAGGGGCCGGCGGCGACGGCGACGAGGTAGGTGGAGATCAGCGGGGTGGGGGCGGCCCGCCAGCGGCCCTCGCCGAGCTGCTCGGTGATGCTGTTGGCGAGGACCCTCCAGCCTTCGGGGGCGGTGACGCTGAGGTCGAAGACGGCCTTGAGGTCGGGCTGGTCGAAGGCGGCGAAGACGCGCTGGACGTCCTCCATGAACAGCTGGGTGTAGACGTAGGCCTCGCCGTCGGTGGGGTCGGTGAAGCGGTGCATGCCCTCGCCGGTACGGGAGTAGCGCATGGACGCGTCGATGCGCAGTTCGTGCTCGCCGGCGGTGAGGTGCTTGAGGGGCAGCCGGTTTCCGTCGAGGGTCTCCGGGTCGAGGGGGTGTCCGTCGAGCGTGGCGGAGCGCAGCTCGGCGGGCTTGAGCTCGACGAAGGTGTCCGCGTCCGTGCGGGCGGTGAAGCGGATGACGGTGCTGGATTCGAAGGTCTCGTCGCCGGTGGTGAGATCGAGTTCGATCACGTAGCGGTGGACGTCGAGGAGCTTGGCACGGGTCTGCGCTTCGTCGCGCGTCAGTACGGACATGCAGGTAATGCTGCCCGATGGCACCGACAAGGCACAGGGGCGGACCGGTACGCGGCCTATGTCCGGCCCTGTTCGAGCTCCCCGTTGTGCGCCCGGGGCGCGCGCTGGACGGGCACGCGGGCGTCCGGATGGGTGACGGGGCCGTCGGCGTCGGGCTGTTCCTTGACGAGGGCGCGCAGCTCGCGGATCTCCTGCTCCAGGGCGAGGGCGCGGCGGTGGGCGTCGTACAGGTAGCGGACCTTGGTGCGCAGCGCCCAGGGGTCGACGGGTTTCATGACGAGGTCGGCGACGCCGAGCCGGAAGGCGGTGGAGGTCAGTTCGTGGTCCGCGCCGAATCCGGTGAGCAGGATGACCGGGATGTGCTGGGTCTGCTCCACGCGGCGCATGTAGCGCACCACCTCCAGGCCGCTGACGCCGGGCATGCGGACGTCGAGCAGGAGGAGGCCGACCTGCCCGCGGAGCACCTGCTTGAGGGCCTCGTCGCCGCTGGTGGCGCGGCCGAGGAGGTAGCCCAGCGGGGCCAGTGCGCTCTCCAGCGCATACAGCGTGTCCTCGTGGTCGTCGACGATGAGGATCTTGGCATCCGGCATGGCCCGACGTCCCTCCCGCGTGGGACAACCAGCTTAATGACCGAAGCGCTGACGGGTTGTGCTCGTCAGCTGACAAGGAGTGCACAGCGCAGCATGCCTCCCGCGGGCTCTCCTGTCACGTCCTCTGCGGGATCCTCCGAGGTCAATTGGCCGTTTTTGTGGAGCCGTTGACGGCGTCGTCCGCGATGCGCTCGTGGTGGCGGATCACTTCGGCGATGATGAAATTCAGGAACTTCTCAGCGAACGCCGGGTCCAGCTTGGCGTTTTCGGCGAGGGAGCGCAGACGCTCGATCTGGCGGGCCTCGCGGGCCGGGTCGGCGGGCGGCAGCTGGTGTGCGGCCTTGAGGTGGCCGACCTGCTGGGTTGCCTTGAAGCGTTCGGCGAGCATGTGGACGACGGCGGCGTCGATGTTGTCGATGCTGTCGCGCAGCCGGGCGAGTTCCTGGCGGACCGCGGGGTCGACGTCACCGGTCGTGTTGTTGCTGGTGGTCATGGACGCCCAGCCTACGTGGCGGGGGTGCGCTCGATCATGGGTGGATCGTCCGGATCGGGGACCTGGTTGCTCCAGCCGCCGGGGACGGCGCGGTACTGCTGGGCGCGGAAGCGGACGGGCGGCATGCCGACGCGGCGGGTGAACAGGCGGGAGAAGTAGGCCGGATCGTCGTAGCCGACGCGGCGGGCGACGGCGGCGACGGGCAGTTCGGTGGCGGCGAGGAGTTCCTTGGCGCGGCCGAGGCGGATGCCCAGCAGGTAGTCCTTGGGGCTGCAGCTCGCGCCGCGGCGGACGGCGGTGCGCAGTTCCGCGGGGGTCATGCCGTGCCGGGCGGCGTGGTCGGCGACCGACAGCGGCAGGCACGCGTCTCGGGCGAGGGCCTTGAGGACCGGGTCGCCGTCGGGGGCGAGGTCGGCTCTGGCGCGGCGCAGGGCGACGAGGAGTTCATGGACGGCGGCGCCGGTCTCCACCTCCAGCAGCGGGTTGCCGCGGCGGGCGGCGCGCGCGATGCGTCCGATGACGCCGCGCGGGCCCGTGGCGTCCGAGAGGGGCACGACGGGGCGGTCCGGTTCGATGTAGCCGAGTTCGGTGTACGTGGCGGTGGCGGGCCCGGTGAAGTCCACGAACCCCTCGTCCCAGCCGCCGTCGGGGTCGGGTGCGTAGTGGTGCGGCACTCCGGGGGTGAGCCACAGCAGTGCGGGCGCGGTGACGGTCGTACGGCGGCCGTCGGGGCTCAGGTACCAGCCGCTGCCCGCGTTGATGACGACGGCGACGTGGTGGTCGAGGGTGCGGGGGCCGACGGTGGGCAGGGCGCCGTACTGCAGGCCGACGCCGAGGCAGACGAGGCCGAGCCGGTGGTGGGCCGGGCCGGGCGTGAAGAACCGCATCCAGGTGTGGTACATCCGCGCGCTCCTCCCTGCGTGGCCTCGGCCGGTTCGTTTTTCGTCCAAGCAGCGCCGATCTTTGTCCATGGACGGTGATCACCGCCAGAGGCGAGGCTTGCCGCATGAGCGAGTTCACGGTGGGCGAGAGGGACTTCCTGCTGGACGGGCGGCCGGTGCGGCTGCTGTCCGGCGCGCTGCACTACTTCCGGGTGCACGAGGAGCAGTGGGGCCACCGGCTGGCGATGCTGCGGGCGATGGGCCTCAACTGCGTGGAGACGTACGTGCCGTGGAACCTCCACGAGCCGAGGCCGGGTATCTACGACGACGTACGGGCCCTCGGCCGCTTCCTGGACGCGGCGCGTGAGGCGGGCCTGTGGGCGATCGTGCGTCCTGGGCCGTACATCTGCGCCGAGTGGGAGAACGGCGGGCTGCCGCACTGGCTGACCGGCGAGCTGGGCACGCGCGCGCGTACGCGTGACGAGCGGTTCCTGGAGCACCTGGGGCGCTGGTTCGGCGCGCTGCTGCCCCAGGTCGTGGACCGGCAGATCGACCGCGGCGGCCCGGTGATCATGGTGCAGGTCGAGAACGAGTACGGCAGCTACGGCTCGGACGCCGAGTATCTGCGCCTCCTCGCCGAACTGCTGCGTGAGAAGGGCGTCATCGTCCCGCTGGTCACCTCGGACGGCCCCGAGGACCACATGCTCACCGGCGGCTCGATCCCGGGCGTCCTCGCCACCGTGAACTTCGGCTCCCGCGCGCGCGAGGCGTTCGAGGTGCTGCGCCGGCACCGGGCGGACGGGCCGCTGATGTGCATGGAGTTCTGGTGCGGCTGGTTCGACCACTGGGGCGGCGAGCACATCACCCGCGACGCCCAGGACGCCGCGGCCGCGCTGCGGGAGATCCTGGAGTGCGGCGCCTCCGTCAACCTGTACATGGCGCACGGCGGCACCAACTTCGCCGGCTGGGCGGGCGCCAACCGGGGCGGCGGCGCCCAGCACGAGGGGCCGCTGCAGCCCGACGTGACGTCGTACGACTACGACGCCCCGATCGACGAGTTCGGAAATCCAACGGACAAGTTCTGGCGGCTGCGCGAGGTGCTCGCCGAGTTCGCGGACGGTCCGCTGCCCGAACCGCCGCCCGCACCCGCGCGGTTGGGCACGCCGGCCGAGGTGCGCCTGATGGGCTGGGCGCCCCTGGGCGTCGTACTGGAGACGCGGGGCGGCCCGGAGACGTCGGCTCCCGTGCCGCCCACCTTCGAGGAACTGGACGTGGACCGCGGGCTCGTGCGGTACGAGGTGACGGTGCCCGGCCCGCGGCAGCCCTACCCGCTGATCGCGCGCGGGCTGCGGGACCTGGCGGTGGTGTACGTCGACGGGCAGCGGGCCGGGGTGCTCACCGAGGAGGACCAGCAGCTGAAGGAGCCGGTCGCCGGGCACGCGCGCGTGGAGCTGTGGGTGGAGTCCCTGGGGAGGGTCAACTACGGGCCGCGCAGCGGCGAACCCAAGGGCATCACCGGGGGCCTGCTGCACGAGCGGCAGTATCTGCACGACGTACGCGCGCGTGGGCTGCGCCTGGACGCGCTGGACGACATCGGGGACATCACCCTGCAGCCGCTCGCCGAGGACGGCGCCCCGGGGCTGTACCGGGGCACCGTCGCCGTGCACGGCGCCGGGGACGCGCTGCTCGAACTGCCGGGCTGGACCCGGGGATTCGCCTGGATCAACGGGTTCGGCCTGGGCCGCTACTGGTCCGTGGGCCCGCAGCGCTCCCTGTACGTGCCCGGCCCGGTACTGCGGGAGGGCGAGAACGAGGTGTGGCTGCTGGAGCTCGAGGGGGCGCCCCCGGCCGGGGCGGAGGCGCTGAGTCTGCGCGGGGTCTAGGCGGCGTCTAGAGGGCGGACGCCGCCCGGGATATGACGCTCGCGAAGGTGCTGACCTGGGTGTAGATGCCGGGCACGCCCGGGCGTGCACAGCCGTCGCCCCAGCTGACGATGCCGACCTGGATCCAGCGGTCGGCGTCGTCCTTGCGGAACATGGGGCCGCCGGAGTCGCCCTGGCACGTGTCGACGCCGCCCTGCGGGTAGCCGGCGCACAGTTCGTCCTTCGGCGTCAGCCGGTTGCCGTAGTGCCACTTGCACTGGCTGTCGGGAACGTAGGGGACGGTGGCCTTGAGCAGCTTGTTCGAGCCGGTGCCGCCGTCCTCCTTGGTGTCGCCCCAGCCGGCGACGGTGAAGACGCCCCGGTTGTAGCGCGTGTTCGTGGCGATCTTCAGGGTAGGCAGGTTGATCGGGCGGGCGAGCTTGATCAGCGCCCAGTCCTTGCCGGTGCCGTCGTAGCCGGGGGCCTGCTTGACCTTGGTCGACCGCACCTTGATCGCGGAGGAGGAGTTGAGTTCGTTGACACCCGCGGTGACGGTGATGCGGGTGTTGTTGCCGGAGCCGCGCACGCAGTGGGCGGCGGTCAGCACGACATCCTTCTTGTAGAGCGCGCCGCCGCAGCCCATGGAGAGATGGACCATGAACGGGAACTCGTTCTGCGCGGCGGGCGTTCCTCCTACGACGGGCACGGGCGCGGCCTGGGCGGTGACGGGCTCGAGGCTCGCGACGGCGAGGGCGACGGCACCGGCGGCCGCGACTCGCTTCACCGCCGTCAGACCGCGTCTCCGAGGGGCGATATGGGTCAACGGATGTCCTTTCGTGGGGGGGGGTCGGCGGCCCGCAGTATGAAGATCAAGCGGCGTGCATGACAAGGACAGATCTCACGCCGGGGCCGTGGAACCCGACCAGGGAAAATCCGCTCACCTCCCCGTAGAGTGGAATCGGGTTCAGGGCGTCTTGGGGGTTCGGGCGTGGCGAACGGCGGACCGGTCGAGCACGGCTACCCACACCTGGAGACGGTGCGGGCCGCCATCACCGCGCTCTACAAACGGTTGTCGTACGACACCATCCAGACGTTCGCGACCAGCGTGGCGCCCGCGGACGTGGCGTTCTGCGACACCGACGACCTCTATCTGGGCGCCCAGCGGGTGGCCCAAGAGCTCGTCCGCCACTACCGCCTCCCGGACGCCCGTCTGGTCGTCAGTTTCCGCGAGATGGCACATGCCGCGAACGTCGAACTCGCCGCGGGCCCCGAGTACTTCGTCGAACTGAACGACCGCTTCCGCACCCACCGCCGCGACATCGGTGCCGCGCTGGCCCACGAGGTCATGCACGTCTATCTGCACCGCCTGGACCTGTCCTTCCCCGGCACCCGCGACAACGAGATCCTCACGGACACGGCGACGACGTACCTCGGCGCGGGCTGGCTCCTCCTGGACGCGTTCCGGGAGGACGCGGCGTCGTCCCAGAAGCTGGGCTATCTCACCCCGGAGGAATTCGGCTACGTCCTGGCCAAACGCGCGCTGGTCTTCGACGAGGACCCTGCCGTCTGGTTCACCAGCCCGCAGGCCTACACGGCGTATGTGAAGGGCATGGCCCAGGCCCGCCAGGACGAGCAGCAGCCCCCGCTCACGGCGGCGGGCTGGGCGGGCCGCCGCCGCTACGCCCACGACCGCCGCCACGCCGAGGACACCCACGCCGCGTCCCGCCCGGGGGCGCCGTACACGTTCACGCCCGACGGCCGGGGTCCCCTGCGGGTGTCGTTCCCCTGCCCGACCTGCCATCAGCGGATCAGGGTGCCGGTACGGGGGCGCGTTCGCGCGCGGTGCGGGTTGTGCCGGACGGTGCTGGAGTGCGACACGTAGGTTTCGAGGTACCCGGCGTTGAAGCGGGGGGGGGGGCTGGGGGGGGGGGGGGCCCCCCCCCCCCCCCCCCCCCCCCCCCCCCCCCCCCCCCCCCACACACCCCCCCCG
>NZ_JBIAUR010000008.1:102393-569249 GCF_042893105.1 Streptomyces sp. NPDC001663
CGTGGGGGGGGGGGGGTGTGGGGGGGGGGGGGGGGGGGGGGGGGGGGGGGGGGGGGGGGGGGGGCGGGGGGGGGGGGGGCGGGGGGGGGGGGGGGGGGGGGGGGGGGGGGGGGGCCCGGGCCCCCCCCCGCCCCCCCCGCTTCGGCCCTGAACGGGCCTCGTCCTCAATCGCCGGACAGGTCGGTTGGTGCCACCGACCGGCGCGGCAAGGCCCCGCACAGCGCCGCGCACACCACGAACCCGCCCGTCACCCAAGGCATCGCCGCAGCCAGCGCATCGGTCAGCCCCGACCCCGCATGGTCGAAGAACACGGTCCCGACGACCGCCGCCCCCACCGCTCCCCCGAACTGCTGAGCCGTGGAGAAGATCCCGGACGCGCCGCCCGCCAGCTCGCCCGGCACGGCGGACAGCACCACGTTCACCAGCGGCACCACCAGGAAGCCCAGCCCGGCACCGGCGATCACCAGGCCCGGCACCAGCGGCCACGCCCCGGTGTGCTCGGCGGGTGCGTCGGCCACCGCCGCCCACACCCAGCCGAAGCCGCCCGCCATCATCAGCGCACCGGTCCCGAGCACCAGCCGCCCGAACCGCACCGCGAGCCCGTCCGCGGCAGGCGCCGTAAGGAATCCGCCGACCGAGAAGGCCACGGTCACCACACCGGCCTGCATCGGCGTGTACCCCTCGCTCCCCTGCAGCCAGATCGCGAAGACCAGGAAGAACCCCTGCATGCTCACGGAGAACAGCAGCTGCACCAGCACCCCCACCGAGAACGCCGGCAACCGGAACGCCCCGGCCGGCAGCAGCGGCACCGTCCCCGCCCCACGCCGCCGCCCCGCCTCGAACACCCCGAGCCCGACGACGGCGCAGACACCCGCGGCCAGGCAGGCCCAGCCCCACACCGGCCACCCGTTCTCCCGCCCCTGCACGAGCGGCAGCACGATCGCCACCAGCCCGCCCGCGAGCACCAGGCTCCCCCACGCGTCCGGCCGCCCGGCCGCCCGCTCCTTGGTCGACGGCACCAGCACCAGCCCCGCCGCCAGCGTCCCCACCGCCACCGGCACGTTGACCAGGAACACCGACCGCCAGCCCCACCCGAACAGATCGGCATCGGTCAGCAGCCCGCCGAGCAGCAGCCCCACCGCCGAGGCGAACCCGGCGACGGCCCCGTACATCCCGAAGGCGGCCCCGCGCTCCTTGCCCCGGAACAGCGTGCGGAACGATCCGAGCACCTGCGGCATCAGCACCGCCGCCATCACCCCCTGCACGGCGCGCGCGGCGATCAACTGCCCAGGAGACTGGGCGAGTCCGCACCCGAGACTCGCCAGTCCGAACCCCGCGGTCCCGGCGAGGAACAGGCCCCGGCGCCCGAAGCGGTCCCCGAGGTGCCCGGCCACGATCAGTGTGGCGGCGAAGCCCAGCAGGTAGGCGGAGACCAGCCACTGCAGCGCGGTGTGCGAGGCGTGCAGGTCGCGGCCGATGGACGGGATCGCGACGTTCACGATCGTCACGTCCAGCAGGTCCATCAGCGCCGCGATCATCATCACGACGGCGGCCGCCCAGCGGCGCGGATGCGGGTCCGCCGCGGTGGGCGGGGATGCGGCAAGGGTCGTCGACATGAGGTCTCCCGTTGGCTCGGATTCGCCGGTTCCGGATTCGTCGGCCCGGATTCGTCGGCCCGGATTTATTTCGTTCGGCCTAACGAAAGACTTGCATCAGCCCGCCCCTGATCGCAAGTAGTTAGTTCGACCGAACGAAATATTTGCTAGGCTGACCCCATGAGCAGGAGCGAGACGGACCGGGAACCCGGGCGCGAGGCGCAGACGGCGGGTCACGGCCCGGTGCCCAACCTCGAGGCGGTCGTCCCGTGGGACGACAAGCGGCGGGCCGAAACGCTGCTGCGGCTGTTCACGGTGGGCCGGGAGCACAGCGGGATGACGGTGATGTTCCATTCCGCGGTGGCCGCCAAGCAGGGCCTGAACACCACGGAGGAGAAGGCCCTCGACCTGCTGGAGCGTTACGGCCCGCTCACCGCGAAGGACCTCTCCGAGCGCACCGGACTTGCGCCCGCGTCCGTCACCGGGCTGGTCGACCGCCTCGAGGGCAAGGGATTCGTACACCGCGTCAAGCACCCGACGGACAAGCGGCGCGTGCTCGTCGAGCTGAACCGGGAGAAGATCGCCCATCTCTTCGCGTTCTTCGAGGAGTGGGCGCGCGAAATCGCCGAGGCGTGCGAGGAGTTCAGCACGGACGAGCTGGACATCGCGATCCGCTTCCTGCAGACGATGACGGAGCAGCAGCGCAAGGCCGCCGCCCGCCTCACCGACTGAGCGCGCCTAGCCCCCGTACACCGCCCCCGGCACCTCGGCCTCCGCGAGCAGTTTCAGCGCCGCCTCTCCCGCCTCCCCCGGGCTCCACCGCGCCCCCTTGTCGGCGCTCGGTCCAGGGCGCCAGCCCGACATGACCGTGATCCGGCCGCCTTCGGCCTCGAAGACCCGCCCGGTCACGCCCGCGCTCGCGGCGGAGCCGAGCCAGACGACGAGGGGGGAGACGTTCTCGGGGGCCATCGCGTCGAAGCCGGCCGCCGGCGCCGTCATCGTCTCGGCGAAGGTGCGTTCCGTCATGCGCGTGCGGGCCGCGGGCGCGATCGCGTTGACCTGGACGCCGTAGCGGGCGAGTTCGGCCGCGGCGACGAGTGTCAGCCCGACGATGCCGGCCTTCGCGGCGCTGTAGTTACCCTGCCCGACCGACCCCAACAGCCCCGCTCCGCTGCTGGTGTTGACGATCCGGGCCACGGGTGTGCGTCCCGCCTTGGCCTCGGCCCGCCAGTGCGCGGCGGCGTGCTTCAGCGGCAGGAAGTGGCCCTTGAGGTGGACGCGCAGGACTGCGTCCCAGTCGTCCTCGTCGAGGTTGACCAGCATCCGGTCGCGCAGGAAACCGGCGTTGTTGACCAGGGTGTCGAGCCGGCCGTACGTCTCCAGGGCGGTCGCGACCAGGGACGACGCCCCTTCGGTGGTCGCGATGTCGCCGCCGTGGGCGACCGCCTCGCCGCCCGCCGCACGGATCTCGGCGACGACGGCCTCGGCCGGGCTGCCGGCCCCGGGCACCCCGTCAAGACCGACACCCAGGTCGTTCACGACGACCCGCGCGCCCTCCGCCGCGAACGCGCGCGCGTGTGCGCGCCCGAGCCCGCGGCCGGCACCGGTGACGACGACGACCCGCCCGTCGCAGATTCCGCTCATCTCAGGCCTCCTTGTTGGCGGTTGCCGCATCCAGGAACGCCAGCCGCTCCCCTCCCCCGTGCACCAGCAGACTCGCCCCGCTGATGTACGCGGCCGCGTCGGAGGCGAGGAACACGGCGGCCGCGCCGACGTCGGCCGGCGTGGCCAGCCGGCCGAGCGGCACCGTGCGCGAGACCGCCTCGATGCCGTCCTCGCCGCCGTAGTGGAGGTGGGCCAGCTCGGTGCGGACCATGCCGACGACGAGTGTGTTGACGCGGACCTCGGGCGCCCACTCCACGGCCATCGAGCGGGCGAGGTTCTCCAGGCCCGCCTTGGCCGCCCCGTACGCCGCCGAACCGGGCGAGGGACGGCTGCCGCTGACGCTGCCGATCATCACGACGGCGCCCTTCACCCGCCTGAGGTGCTCGTACGCGGCCAGAGAAGCCGTCAGCGGAGCGAGGAGGTTCAGCTCCACGACCCGTGCATGGCGCTCGGCGTCCGCGTCGGCCAGCAGCCGGTAGGGCCCGCCGCCCGCGTTGTTGACGAGGACGTCGAGCCGGGGCAGCGCGGCGAAGAAGGCGCGCACGGCGGGCGGGTCGCGCAGGTCGAGGGGAGCGAACTCCACATCGGCAAGGGGCACTTCGGGCGGTCTGCGCGCACAGACGACGACCTCCGCGCCGGCCTCGGCGAAGGCCTTCGCGATCCCGGCACCGACGCCCCGGGTGCCTCCGGTGACGACGACGGTCCTGCCGCTCAGCTGCGGCCGGCGCAAGTTATCCACAGGCCTTCCCGCTCCGATCCGACGGCTGCTAGCTTCGAAGCCTCACACCTAACAAATGTTTGGTGGAAAGGCGTTGGTTGGAAAGGTAGCTGATGCGCTCATGGGTGTCTCCACCTCGTCCCCGGAAAACGGGCCCGAAAAAAACGGCATCGCCGTCGTCACGGTCGACTTCCCGCCGGTGAACGCGCTGCCGGTGCAGGGCTGGTTCGCCCTGGCCGACGCCGTGCGCACGGCGGGCCGCGATCCGCAGGTGCGGTGCGTGGTGCTGGCTGCCGAGGGGCGTGGGTTCAACGCGGGCGTGGACATCAAGGAGATACAGGCACAGGGCTCGAGCGCGCTGGCGGGCGCCAACCGAGGCTGCTTCGAGGCGTTCGCGGCGGTGTACGAGTGCGAGGTGCCGGTGGTGGCGGCGGTGCAGGGGTTCTGCCTGGGCGGGGGCATCGGGCTTGTGGGGAACGCGGACGTGATCGTGGCGAGCGAGGACGCCACGTTCGGCCTGCCGGAGCTGGACCGGGGCGCCCTGGGCGCGGCCACGCATCTGGCCCGGCTGGTCCCGCAGCACCTGATGCGGGCGCTGTACTACACCTCGCGCACGGCGAGCGCGGCCGAGTTGCACGCGCACGGCTCGGTGTGGCGTGTCGTGCCGCGCGAGGAACTGCAAGCGGCCGCCCTGGAGTTGGCGCGCGAGATAGCCGCCAAGGACGGCGAGCTGATCCGGCTCGCCAAGTCCGCCATCAACGGCATCGACCCCGTCGACGTACGCCGCAGCTACCGCTTCGAGCAGGGGTTCACCTACGAGGCGAGCGCGGTCGGGGTGGCCGACCGGGTCCGGGACACATTCGGCAAGGAAGGGAAGGAGGGCGCGTAGGTGAGCGACAAGACGATGACCGCCGAGGAGGCCGTCTCCCGTCTGGAGAGCGGCATGACCCTCGGCATCGGCGGCTGGGGCTCGCGCCGCAAGCCGATGGCCCTGGTCAGAGCGCTGTTACGGTCGGACGTCAGCGACCTCACGATCGTCTCGTACGGCGGCCCGGACGTCGGCATGCTCACGGCGGCCGGGCGGGTGCGGAAGCTGGTGACGGCCTTCGTCACCCTCGACTCGATCCCGCTCGAACCGCACTACCGCGCGGCACGCGAGCGCGGCGCCCTCGAGCTGACGGAGATCGACGAGGCGATGTTCATGTGGGGGCTGCACGCGGCGGCGAACCGGCTGCCGTTCCTGCCGGTGCGGGCCGGGATCGGTTCGGACGTGATGCGGGTCAACCCCGGCCTCAGGACGGTCACTTCGCCCTACGGGGACGGGGAGACGTTCGTGGCGGTGCCCGCCCTGAGGATGGACGCAGCCCTGGTGCACGTGAATCGCGCCGACCGGCTGGGCAACGGACAGTATCTGGGCCCGGACCCGTACTTCGACGACCTGTTCTGCGAGGCGGCGGACATGGCGTACGTCTCGTGCGAACGGATCGTCGACACGGCCGAGTTGACGAAGGATGCGGCACCGCAGACCTTGCTCGTCAAGCGGCACACGGTCACCGGTGTCGTCGAGGCCCCGAACGGCGCGCACTTCACGTCCTGCGCGCCGGACTACGGCAGGGACGAGGCCTTCCAGAAGCAGTACGCGTCCACGCCCTGGCCGGAGTTCGCGGCACGCTACCTCGACGGGGACGAACAGGCCTACCAGTCCGCCGTCCAGGCCTGGCAGGGGGAACAGCGATGACCAGCGCCCCACTGCTCGCACCCACTCGCGCCGAGTACTGCGTGATCGCCTGCGCCGAGGCCTGGCGCGACGCGGGTGAGATCCTGGCGAGCCCGATGGGCCTGATCCCGTCGGCGGGAGCCCGGCTGGCCCGGCTCACCTTCTCCCCGGACCTGCTGCTGACCGACGGCGAGGCGATGCTCGTCCGCCCGGACGGGACACCCGAGGGCTGGCTGCCGTACCGCCAGCACCTCGCCCTGGTCTCCAGCGGCCGACGGCACGTGATGATGGGCGCGAGCCAGATCGACCGGTTCGGCAACCAGAACATCTCGTGCATCGGCGACTGGGAGCGGCCGAAGCGGCAGCTGCTCGGGGTGCGGGGCGCGCCGGTCAACACCCTCAACAATCCCACCAGTTACTGGGTGCCCAGACACTCCCGGCGAGTCTTCGTGGAGAAGGTCGACATGGTGTGCGGAGTCGGGTACGACCACGCGGCCGCCCATCCAGACACGGCCCGCTTCCACCGCATCCCGCGCGTCGTCTCCAACCTGGGCGTTTTCGACTTCGCGACCCCCGACCATTCGATGCGGCTGGCCTCGCTGCACCCGGGGGTGACTCTCGACGAGGTGCGGGAGGCGACCGGATTCGACCTGGTCGTCCCGGACAAGGTGCGGCCGACCCGCGAACCCACCGCCGAGGAACTGCGGCTCATCCGGGAGGTCATCGATCCCGCCAACACCCGTGCCAGGGAGGTCGGTTCGTGATGGAGACGGCGCTGACCCGGCTGGTCGGAATCCGCCATCCGATCGTGCAGACGGGCATGGGCTGGGTGGCCGGCCCGCGCCTGGTCTCCGCGACGGCGAACGCGGGCGCGCTCGGCATCCTGGCCTCCGCGACCATGACCGTCGACCGGCTGCGCGAGGCGGTACGGGAGGTGAAGTCCCGTACGGACGCGCCGTTCGGGGTCAACCTCCGCGCGGACGCGGGCGACGCGCACGACCGGGTCCGCCTGATCATCGACGAGGGCGTCCGGGTCGCCTCCTTCGCCCTTGCCCCCTCGCCCGAGCTGATCGCGGAGCTGAAGGAGGCCGGCGTGGTCGTCATCCCCTCCATAGGCGCCCGGCGGCACGCCGAGAAGGTCGCGGCCTGGGGCGCGGACGCCGTGATCGTGCAGGGCGGTGAGGGTGGCGGGCACACCGGTGAGGTGGCGACGACGGTGCTGTTGCCGCAGGTGGTGGACGCGGTGGACATACCGGTCGTGGCGGCGGGCGGTTTCTTCGACGGGCGGGGGCTGGTCGCGGCGCTGGCGTACGGGGCGGCCGGGGTCGCGATGGGCACGCGGTTCCTGCTCACCTCCGACTCGACGGTGCCGGACGCGGTGAAGGCGAGATACCTGGCGGCGACGGTCAGGGACGTCACCGTCACCACGGCGGTGGACGGGCTGCCGCACCGGATGCTGCGCACGGACCTGGTGGACTCCCTGGAGCACTCCGGCCGTGCGAGGGCTCTGCTGCATGCCGTGCGCCGGGCGGCGGGGTTCCGGAAGCTGTCCGGCCTCACCTGGCGGCAGATGGTGCGCGACGGGCTCGCCCTGAAGCACGGCAAGGAGCTGTCCTGGAGCCAGGTGCTGCTCGCCGCGAACACCCCGATGCTGCTCAAGTCGGCGATGGTGGACGGTCGTACGGACCTCGGGGTGATGGCGTCCGGACAGGTCGCCGGGGTCATCGAGGACCTGCCGTCGTGCGCGGAGCTGGTGGAGCGGGTGATGGCCGAGGCCGCGGAAATCGTCGGCGCGCTGTCGGCGGGCGGTGCTTCAATGCGCGCATGACGGAGACGATCAGAGAGCCCTGGGGGCTCAGTGTGTTCGGGGCGGGCAGCGTGCGGGCCGAGCCGCAGCTGGTGCGGGTGAAGCTGACGGTGGATGTGCTGGAACCCTTGCCGGACAAGGCGTTTCAGGAGGCGGGCGCGGCGGTGGCGCGGCTGCGGGAGGTACTGCGCGGACACGGGATACCGGACGCCGCGGTGTCCGGGTCGCGGCTCAAGCTCCAGTCGGAGTACGACGGTTACGGCGGCGACCGCAAGTTCCTCGGCTACCGCTGCCAGGCCTCGTACGCCATCGAGACCCCGGCGCTCGACGACCTCCAGCAGCTGATCGTGGACGCGGTCGACGCCGGTGCGCACCGGATCGACAGCGTCGAGTTCGACGTGCACGACAAGCCGGCGCTGCGGGACGAGGCGCGCCGGAAGGCGGTGGCCGCCGCCCGCCGCAAGGCCGAGGTGTACACGCAGGCGGCGGGCGTGCCGCTCGGTCCGGTGGTGCATGTCCAGGACGTGGACTCGGAGTCGTACGAGTTCCGTCAGTACCGGGGCCACGGCGGCGGGGGCGGCAACTCGGCGGGCGATCTCGCGCCGGGCATGGTGGAGGTGTCCGCGGGCGTGGTGCTGGGCTTCTCCCTCGGACGGTGACGGGCGGCGGCTGCCGCGGTCCAGGCGTCAGATCCGTTCGATGATCGTCACGTTCGCCTGGCCGCCGCCCTCGCACATCGTCTGCAGTCCGAACCGGCCACCGGTGCGCTCCAGTTCGTGCAGCAGGGTGGTCATGAGCTTGACGCCGGTCGCGCCCAGCGGGTGGCCGAGGGCGATGGCGCCGCCGTTGACGTTGACCTTCTCGGGGTCGGCGCCGGTCTCCTTCAGCCAGGCCAGGACGACCGGCGCAAAGGCCTCGTTGATCTCGACGAGGTCGATGTCGTCGATGGTCAGGCCGGTCTTCTTCAGGGCGTGGGCGGTGGCCGGTATCGGCGCGGAGAGCATGCGGATCGGGTCCTCGCCGCGTACGGAGAGGTGGTGGACGCGTGCGCGGGGTGTCAGCCCGTGCTCGCGCACCGCCCGCTCCGAGGCCAGCAGCATCGCGGCCGCACCGTCGGAGACCTGCGAGGAGCAGGCGGCGGTGATCGTCCCACCGTCGAGGACCGGCTTGAGCCCGGCCATCTTCTCCAGGGAGGTGTCCCGGCGCGGCCCCTCGTCGACGGCGACCTCGCCGTAGGCCACGGTCTCCCGCTCGAAGCGGCCCTCGTCGATGGCTCGCAGCGCCCGCCGGTGCGACCGCAGCGCGAACTCCTCCTGGTCCTGGCGGCTGATCCCCCACTTGGCGGCGATCGTCTCGGCGCCGACGAACTGGTTCACCGGCTGGTCCCCGTACCGCGCGCGCCAGCCCTCGCTGCCGGCGAAGGGGCCGGCGGTGAATCCGAGGGACTCGGCGGCCTGGCGGGTCGCGAAGGCGATCGGGATCTGCGACATGTTCTGGACGCCTCCCGCGACCACCAGGTCCTGGGTGCCGGACAGCACGCCCTGGGCCGCGAAGTGCACCGCCTGCTGCGAGGAGCCGCACTGCCGGTCGACCGTCACGCCCGGCACCTCCTCGGGCAGCCCGGCCGCCAGCCAGCAGGTCCGCGCGATGTCCCCGGCCTGCGGCCCCACGGTGTCCAGACAGCCGAACACGACGTCCTCGACGGCGGCCGGGTCCACGCCGGAGCGCGCGACCAGCTCCTTGAGCACATGCGCGCCGAGGTCGGCCGGGTGGACCCCGCTCAGCCCGCCCCCGCGCCGCCCGACGGGCGTACGGACCGCTTCGACGATATAGGCCTCGGCCATGGCAACTCCCCAGACTCCCCGATGAGTTATGTGCGTACGGCGATCCCGTCCAGCACCATCGACAGGTACTGCCGGGCGATCTCCTCCGGGCTGTGCTGTCCGCCGGGCCGGTACCAGGACGCGGCCACCCACACGGTGTCGCGCACGAACCGGTAGGTGAGGCGGACGTCGAGGTCGGCCCGGAACACCCGGGCGGCGACCCCGCGCTCCAGCGTGGACAGCCACGCCTTCTCGAACTTGCGCTGTGACTCGGCGAGGAACGCGAACCGCTCCTGCGCGACCAGCTGCTTGCTCTCCTTCTGGTAGATCGCGACGGCGGCGCGGTGCCGGTCGATCTCCCGGAACGACTCGGTGACCAGCGCCTCCAGGGTCTCCCGCGGTCCCAGCTCGGCGTCCAGGACGGTGTCGTAGCCGCCCCAGAGCTCGTCGAGGAAGGTGCGCAGGATCTCCTCCAGCATCGATTCCTTGGAGTCGAAGTGGTAGTAGAGGCTGCCCGCGAGCATGCCCGCGTGGTCCGCGATCTTGCGTACGGTGGTGGCGTTGTAGCCCTGCTCGGCGAAGACCTCGGCGGCGGTCTCGAGGAGTTCGCGGCGGCGCGCGGGCGCGGCGGTCACCTGGGGCTTCTTCTTGGTCGGCACGGTCCCATTGTCGTCCTACGCATGCTGACTGCTGACGGAGACGACTTCTCCGGTCATGTACGAGGAGTAGCCCGACGCCAGGAACACGATCACGTTGGCAACCTCCCAGGGCTCGGCGTAGCGCCCGAAGGCCTCGCGCGCGGTCAGTTCCTCCAGCAGTTCGGGCGTCGTCACCTTCACCAGGTGCGGGTGCATGGCGAGGCTGGGCGAGACGGCGTTGACCCGCACCCCGTACTCGGCGGCCTCGATCGCCGCACACCGGGTCAGCGCCATCACGCCCGCCTTCGCGGCGGCGTAGTGCGCCTGCCCGGCCTGGGCGCGCCAGCCGACGACGGAGGCGTTGTTGACGATCACGCCGCCCCGCCCCTCCGTGTGGAAGCGCCGCAACGCCGCCCGTACGCACCGGAACGTGCCGTTCAACGTCACGTCCAGCACCTTCGACCACTGCTCGTCGCTCATGTCGACGAGATCCGAAGTGCCGCCCAGACCTGCGTTGTTGACGACTACGTCCAGCCGCCCGTGCTCCCGCACGGCCGTGTCGAAGAGCTCCCGTACCTGCGCCTCGTCGGTCACGTCGCACGCCATTGCGCCCACCGCCTGCGCGCCGAACTCGCCGGCCAGCTCGGCCTCGTACTCCTTGAGCCGCCGTATGTGCGCGTCGCTGATCAGCACGCGCGCGCCCTCCTCGAGGAAGCGCCGTGCGGTCGCGCCGCCGATGCCCGCGCCCGCCGCCGCGGTGATGACGGCGGTGCGGTCTTTCAGCAGCCCGTGACCGGGAACCGGGGCCGGAGTCTCGACCGTTGTCATGGCACCACGCTAATCTACCAAACACTTGTTAGGGAAGGAGGGCGACGACCGTGGACCTCACTCACTCCCCCGCCGACGCGGCCTTCCGGGCCGAGGCCCGGGCCTGGCTCACCGCGCATGTGCCCGCCGACCCGCTGCCGTCCCTGGAGACCGCGGAGGGCTTCGCCGCCCACCGCGCCTGGGAGGCCGAGCTGGCCGCGGACCGCTGGTCGGTCGTCAACTGGCCCACGGAGTACGGCGGGAGGGACGCGGGCCTGCTCGGCTGGCTGGCCTTCGAGGAGGAGTACTGGGCGGCGGGCGCACCCGGCCGCGTCGGCCAGAACGGGATCAGCCTGCTCGCACCGACCCTCTTCGACCACGGCACGCAGGAGCAGCGAGCGCGCGTGCTGCCGTCCATGGCGACCGGCGAGGTGGTCTGGGCGCAGGCGTGGTCGGAGCCCGAGGCCGGGTCCGACCTGGCCTCCCTCAGATCAAGGGCCGTACGCACGGACGGCGGCTGGCTGCTGAGCGGGCAGAAGACCTGGTCATCGCGGGCCGCCTTCGCCGACCGCGCCTTCGGCCTGTTCCGCAGCGACCCGGCGGCTCCGAAGCCCCACCACGGGCTGACGTACCTGATGTTCGACCTGCGCGCGCCCGGCGTCACGGTCCGTCCGACAGGCCGCCTCGACGGGAAACCGGCGTTCGCCGAACTCTTCCTGGACGAGGTGTTCGTACCGGACGAGGACGTGATCGGCGAGCCCGGCGAGGGCTGGCGGATCGCGATGTCGACGGCGGGGAACGAGCGGGGGCTGATGCTGCGCTCCCCCGGCCGTTTCCTCGCGGCGGCGGACCGGTTGCTCAACCTCTGGAAGGAGCAAGGAAGTCCACAGCACGCGCACGACCAGGTGGCCGACGCCCTGATCGGCGCCCGCGCATACCAGCTCTTCACCTACGCGGCGGCCTCCCGCTTCCTGGACGGCGACGCGATCGGCCCGGAGTCCAGCCTGAACAAGGTGTTCTGGTCGGAGTACGACATCGCACTGCACGAGACGGCGCTCGATCTGCTGGGCGGGGAGGGCGAGTTGGCGGACTCGGACTGGGCCGAGGGCTATGTCTTCTCCCTCGCCGGCCCGATCTACGCGGGCACGAACGAGATCCAGCGGGACATCATCGCCGAGCGGCTGCTCGGCCTGCCGAAGGGACGCCGCTGATGCGCTTCCTGCTCGATGCAGAACAGCGGGCGTTCGCGGACTCGTTGGGCGCGATGCTGACAGCGGCCGACACGCCTTCGGTCGTACGGGACTGGAGCCGGGGCGAGCATGCGGGCGGACGGGCGCTGTGGTCCCGTATCGCAGACGCGGGTGTGTTCGCGCTGGCGGTTCCCGAGGAGTACGGCGGGCTGGGCGCCGGGGCTGTCGAACTCGCCGTCGCCTTCGTCGAGTTGGGGCGTCATGCGGTGCCGGGGCCACTGGTGGAGACGGTTGCCGCGGCCACGGTGCTCGCCGGCCTGGACGACCCGGGCCCGGCCAAACGGCTGCTGCCCGCGCTGGCCACCGGCGAGTCGACGGCCACGCTGGCGACGGGGGCGTACGCACTGGACGCGGACGTCGCGGACGTACGCCTGACGCTGTCAGGGACGAACACCGAACTGCGCCTCGCCCCGCCACCGGACGGTGCCCGCCCCTCCCTCGACCCCGCCCGCCGCCTCTTCCCCACCCCGTCCGGCGGGGAACTCCTCGCCGCCGGCCCCCAGGTCGCCGAAGCCGCCGCCCGTGCCCTCGGCCACGCCCGTCTCGCCACCGCGGCCCAGGCCCTCGGCGTCGGCCTCGCCCTGCTCGACCGGACCGTCGCGTACGTCAGGCAGCGCAGCCAGTTCGGCGTGCCCATCGGCTCCTTCCAAGCCGTCAAGCATCAACTGGCCGACGCGAAGATCGCGTTGGAGTTCGCGCGCCCCCTGCTGTTCGGTGCCGCGCTGAGCATGGCCCCCGCCGAGGTCGCCGCCGCCAAGGTCACGGCGTGCGAGGCGGCGTACGCCACCGCCCGTACGGCGCTGCAGCTGCACGGCGCGATCGGCTACACCGCGGAGTACGACCTGTCCCTGTGGCTGACCAAGGCCCGCGCCCTGCGCACCGCATGGGGCGGGCCGCGGGAGTGCCGGGCCCTGGTCGTCGGGGGCGGTGGTCAGTGGTGATGATCGCCGCTGGTGAGCTCCTGGTACTCCTCCGCCGTCGGCTTCGGGATGTGCGACTCGGACCCGAACATGACCCGCGCCAGCCGGGCCCGCATTCGCTGTCCGGCCTTGACCGGCCGGCGCACGCCGTTCGCGTCGACGAGCGGACCGATCTCGTACGGCGGGGCCTGCTCGTGCTGGGTGAGGGTGTGCAGCTGGTCCTGCGGGAGCGGTTCGTGGACCTCGACGAACTCGCCGTGCGGCAGCCGCCTGATGGTGCCGGTCTCCCTGCCGTGCAGCACCTTGTCCCGGTCCCGGCGCTGCAGGCCCATGCAGACCCGTTTCGTGATGAGGAAGGCGGCGACCGGCGCCACGAAGACCGAGATCCGCACGAACCAGGTGATCGCGTTGATGGAGAGGTGCAGATGGGTGGCGACGATGTCGTTGCCGCCGCCGATCAGCAGCACCGCGTACAGGCTCAGCCAGGCCACACCCAGACCGGTGCGGACCGGCACGTTGCGCGGCCGGTCCAGGATGTGGTGCTCGCGTTTGTCGCCGGTGACCCAGGCCTCGACGAAGGGGTACAGGCCGAGGGCCAGCAGGATCAGCGGGAACAGCGAGAAGGGGATGAAGACGCCCAGCTCCAGGGTGTGGCCCCAGAGGTTGATCTCCCATCCCGGCATCACCCGGATCAGTCCCTCGGAGAAGCCGAGGTACCAGTCGGGCTGCGCGCCGGTGGTCACCAGGTCCGGCCGGTACGGCCCGAAGGCCCACACCGGGTTGATGCTCGCGATGCCGCCCATGATCGCCAGCACGCCGAAGACGAGGAAGAAGAAGCCGCCCGCCTTGGCCATGTAGACCGGCAGGAAGGGCATGCCGACGACGCTCTTCTGGTCCCGTCCGGGCCCCGGGTACTGGGTGTGCTTGTGGTAGAAGACCAGGATCAGATGGGCGACGACCAGGCCCAGCATGATCCCCGGCAGCAGCAGGACGTGGATCGGGAAGAGCCGCGGGATGATGTCGTGCCCCGGGAACTCCCCGCCGAAGAGGAAGAAGGACAGGTACGTCCCGACGATCGGGACGGACAGGATCGCGCCGTCGGCGAAGCGGATGCCGGTGCCGGACAGCAGGTCGTCGGGGAGCGAGTAGCCGGTCAGGCCGGTGATGATGCCGAGCATCAGCAGGGTCCAGCCGAACAGCCAGTTCAGCTCGCGCGGCTTGCGGAAGGCTCCGGTGAAGAACACCCGCATCATGTGCACCAGCATGCCGGTGACGAAGACCAGCGCCGCCCAGTGGTGGATCTGCCGGATCAGCAGCCCGCCGCGCACGTCGAAGCTGATGTCGAGCGTGGACTCGTAGGCCCGGGTCATCGGGACGCCGTTGAGCGGGACGTACGAGCCGTGGTAGATCACCTCGACGCCGCTCGGCTCGAAGAAGAGGGTGAGATAGATGCCGGTGAGGATCAGGATGAGAAAGCTGTAGAGGCAGACCTCCCCCAGCATGAAGGACCAGTGGTCCGGGAAGACCTTGCGCATATTGGCCTTGGCCAGCCCATAGAGCCCCAGCCGCCCGTCGGCCCAGTCCGCGACCTTCTCGCCCTTGCTCGGCGGCTCCCTGCGGGTGGAGCCCGCCGTCTCGTTCCCCGTTCGTGCGCCGTCCATAGGTTCGTCGCCTCCCCGTCGGATCATCCTCAGGGTGGCACGACGGGGAGGCCAAGCCAACGGTGCGGACGGCCGAGGGGGTGACTCAGGCCCGTACGATGCCCTGCGCTCGCGCGGCGACCAGCCACTTCGGGAACTCCCCGACCAGCCGGTCGTACAGCTCCGCGTCGGACACCTTGCCCGGATCGGCGCCCGCGTGGAAGAACCCGGCGTTGTCCACGGCCCGCCTGGCCGGCACCGCCAGCTCGTCCAGTTTCCGCAGGAAGTCGAACTGCTTGCTGCCCGGGTCCCCGAAGCCCACGAACTGCCAGAACAGTGGCAGCTTCGCCGCCTTGCACAGATAGCGTTCCGCGGCGAGCTTGTTGATCGGGCCGCCGTCGGTCTGGAAGACGACGAGAGCGGGGGCCGTGGAGCCGCTGTCGAGGTAGTGGTCGATGACCGCGTCCATGGCCAGGTGGTAGCTGGTCTTGCCCATGTGCCCGAGCCCGGCCACGATCTTCTCGACACGGCCCTCGTGGTCGGCCAGCGCGATGTCGGTCTCGGCGTCGACGTCGGTCGAGAAGAAGACCACCGGCACGCGTCCGTCGTCGTCGAGGTGCGCGGACAGCCCGAGCACCCGGTCGGCGAGCGCCTGCACACTGCCGTTCCGGTAGTACGGCTTCATCGAACCGGAGTAGTCGACGACGAGGTACACCGCGGCCCGCAGCCCGTCCAGCCCGTGCTTCTCGAGCGACACCCCGGCGCTCTTGTACAGGCTGACCAGCGCGGGCGCGGTCTCCTCGACCTTGCGGAGACTGATCGCGGCCATGCTCCCCCCTTCGTTCGTGCCGAGGTTACGTCACACCGGCCCCACCACTCCCACCGTGCAGAGGCATTGGCTATTTTGATCGCCGCCGTCCCCACCGGCTCGCCGCCCGTCCCACCCCCTACCGAGGAGCCGGCAGTGGAACCCGAGTCCGCCGTCACCACCTGCTACCGCCACCCCAAGGTGGAGTCGCACGTCCGCTGCACCCGCTGCGACCGCTACATCTGCCCCGACTGCATGCGCGAGGCGGCCGTCGGCCACCAGTGCCCGGAGTGTGTGAAGGAGGGCGCCCGGTCGGTACGGCAGGCACGCACCGCGTTCGGCGGCCGGATCACGACGGCGCCGCTGGTGACGTACATACTGATCGGCCTCAATGTCCTCGCCTACCTGGGCGAGCTGGTGCGGCCCTCGATCGTGGACCGGTTCGAGATGCTGGGCCGCGGGCTGATGGGGCCCGACGGCGGCCACTACGTGTGGCTGGCCAACTACCCCTCCGACTACCACCTCGAAGGTGTCGTCGGTGGTGAGTGGTACCGCCTGCTGACCGGCGCGTTCCTGCATCTGCCGCCCACCGGGGGGTCGTTCGGGATCCTGCACATCGTGATGAACATGGTGTCGCTGTGGAACATCGGCCGGGTGGTCGAGTCCCAGCTCGGCCGGATCCGCTACATCACCCTCTATCTGCTCTCGGCGTTCGGCGGCTCGGTCCTGGTCCTGCTGATCGCGCCCGACACCCCCACGCTCGGCGCGTCCGGCGCGATCTTCGGACTCGGCGCCGCGTACTACGTCATGGCCCGCCGCCTCGGCGCCGACATGAGCACCGTCAACCGTTTCGTGGCGGGCCTGCTGCTGTGGCTGCTGATCTCCGCCGGCCTCACGTCCTGGCAGGGCCACCTCGGCGGCCTGCTGGCGGGCGGTGTGGTGACCCTGGCGTACGCGTACGCTCCGCGCGACAGCCGCCGCAACCTCGTCCAGGCGGGCGCTTGCGTGGCCCTGCTGGCCCTGCTGGTGATCCTGACGATCGCGAAGGTCACGGAACTGACAGCGTGAGCGGCCTGGGAATCGCCCGGGAATGACCTGGCCGTACCCTCTCCGCTATGCAGCGTTTTTCCGGGGGCCGCCCCCCGGGCCCCCGATATGCCGGTCTCCTGCTGTTCGCCGCGGTCCCCGTCGTCGTCACGGCCACGGTGTACTTCCTCATGCCCGCGGACTCGGACGACGGCGCCGCCAAGGCTCCCAGGTCCGCGGCCGAGCAGGCCCGCCAGGACGCCAAGGCCCGGGCCGAGCAGGAGCAGGCGCAGGACGACGAGGTGATCGCCGACCTGCCGCCGGGCCTGGCCGCGCCCGCCAAGAAGGAACTGGCGCAGGAGCTCGTGGCCAGCGCCGAGAACTCGACCCTGAACTGGCGCAGCGCGTACGGCTACATCGAGGACATAGGCGACGGCCAGGGCTACACGGCCGGCACCGTCGGCTTCTGCACCGGCACCCACGACCTGCTCACCCTGGTCGAGCGCTACACCAGGGCCCACCCCGACAACGGACTGGCGAAGTACCTCCCCGCCCTGCACAAGGTCGACGGCACGGACTCGCACAAGGGCCTGGACCCCGGCTTCAGCACGGCCTGGAAGGCGGAGGCGAAGCTGCCCGCCTTCCGCAAGGCCCAGGACGCCGAGCGCGACCGGGTCTACTTCGACCCGGCCGTCCGCCTCGCCAAGCTCGACGGCCTCGGCACGCTCGGCCAGTTCGTCTACTACGACGCCATGGTCTTCCACGGCCCCGGCACCGGCCCGACCAGTTTCTACGGCCTGCGCGAGCGCGCGATGCACGAGGCGGACACCCCGTCGGAGGGCGGCTCGGAGAAGTCGTACCTCGACATCTTCCTGGACGTCCGCCGGGCGGCCATGAAGACCAAGCGCGCCGGCATCGACACCACCCGCATCGACACGGCCCAGCGGCAGTTCCTGTACGACGGGAACCTGGGGCTCAAGACACCGCTGGTGTGGAAGGTGTACGGCGAGACGTACAAGGTCGCCTGACCGGCACCCCACTTCTCCCGCAGCACCTCCGCCCCCGGCGTGGGGCTGGAGGCCGCATCCGGCCGAGGACATGCGGCGGCGCCTGCCCATCGTCCGGTCGGGGACTGGAAGGGCAGGCGCCGTCTGTGTTCCGTACGCCTTTGTACGGGACGTTTTTGAGGGACCGTCAGATCCCTTGTGTCACCGTCAGACCATCAGCGAACGGTCCGTCGGCCGGATCGGTGCCGGCAGGTCGCTGGCTCCGGTCAGGAAGCGGTCGCAGCCGCGGGCGGCCGAGCGGCCCTCCGCGATCGCCCACACGATGAGGGACTGGCCGCGGCCCGCGTCGCCGGCGACGAAGACGCCGGGGACGTTGGTCTGGAAGCCGGCGTCGCGGGCGATGTTGCCGCGCTCGTCGAGGTCCAGGCCGAACTGCTCGACCAGGCCGTTCTCGCGGTCGGTGCCCGTGAAGCCCATGGCCAGCGTCACCAGCTGGGCGGGGATCTTGCGCTCCGTGCCCGGCTTCTGGGTCAGCTTGCCGTCGACGAACTCGACCTCGACCAGGTGCAGCCACTGGACGTTGCCGTCCTCGTCGCCCTCGAAGTGGGTCGTCGAGACGGAGTAGACCCGCTCGCCGCCCTCCTCGTGCGCGGAGGTGACCTTGTAGAGCATCGGGAACGTCGGCCAGGGCTGGCCCGGGTTCCGCTCCTCGCCCGGGCGGGGCATGATCTCCAGCTGCGTCACCGAGGCCGCGCCCTGGCGGTGGGCGGTGCCCACACAGTCCGCACCGGTGTCGCCGCCGCCGATGACCACGACGTGCTTGCCCTCGGCCGAGACGGGCGAGACCACGTAGTCGCCCTCCTGGACCTTGTTCGACAGGGGCAGGTACTCCATGGCCTGGTAGATGCCCTTGAGCTCGCGGCCCGGCACCGGCAGGTCACGCGCGGTCGTCGCACCGGCGGCGATGACGACGGCGTCGTAGCGCTTCTTGAGGTCGGTCGCCTTGAGGTCGCGGCCGATCTCGATGCCGGTACGGAAGCGGGTGCCCTCCGCGCGCATCTGCTCGATACGGCGGTTGATGTGCCGCTTCTCCATCTTGAACTCGGGGATGCCGTACCGGAGAAGGCCTCCGATGCGGTCCGCGCGCTCGTAGACGGCGACGGTGTGGCCGGCCCGCGTGAGCTGCTGGGCGGCGGCCAGGCCCGCCGGGCCCGAGCCGATCACCGCGACGGTCTTGCCGGACAGGCGCTCCGGGGCCTGCGGTGCGACGTCACCGCTGTCCCACGCCTTGTCGATGATCGAGACCTCGACGTTCTTGATGGTCACCGCGGGCTGGTTGATGCCCAGCACACAGGCCGACTCGCAGGGGGCCGGGCAGAGGCGACCGGTGAACTCCGGGAAGTTGTTGGTCGCGTGCAGACGCTCCGAGGCGGCGGCCCAGTCCTCGCGGTAGGCGTAGTCGTTCCACTCGGGGATCAGGTTTCCGAGCGGACAGCCGTTGTGACAGAACGGGATGCCGCAGTCCATGCAGCGGCTGGCCTGCTTGCTGATGATCGGCAGCAGGGAGCCGGGGACGTAGACCTCGTTCCAGTCCTTCAGGCGCTCCTCGACGGGACGGGACTTGGCGACCTCGCGGCCGTGGTTCAGAAAGCCCTTCGGGTCAGCCATTGATCGCCGCCTCCATCATCTTCTCGGTGATCTCGGACTCGGAGAGTCCCGCCTGCTCGGCGGCGTCCTTGGCGGCGAGCACTGCCTTGTACGTGCTGGGGATGATCTTGCTGAAGCGCTCGACGGCGGTGTCCCACTCGGCGAGCAGCTTCTCGGCGACCGTGGAGCCCGTCTCCTCCTGGTGCCGGCGCACGACGTCGTGCAGCCACTGCTTGTCGGTGTCGTCGAGGGCCTCCACGGCGCTGACGTTGCCGACGTTGACGTTGTCGATGTTCAGGTCGACGACGTACGCGATACCGCCCGACATGCCGGCCGCGAAGTTGCGGCCCGTCTCGCCGAGGACCACCGCACGACCGCCGGTCATGTACTCGCAGCCGTGGTCGCCCACGCCCTCGGAGACGACCGTCGCGCCGGAGTTGCGGACGCAGAACCGCTCGCCCGTACGACCGCGCAGGAACAGCTCGCCGCCGGTCGCGCCGTAGGCGATGGTGTTGCCCGCGATCGTCGAGAACTCGGCGAGGTGGTCGGCACCCCGGTCCGGACGGACGATGACGCGGCCACCGGAGAGGCCCTTGCCGACGTAGTCGTTGGCGTCGCCCTCCAGGCGCAGCGTGACACCGCGCGGGAGGAAGGCGCCGAAGGACTGGCCCGCGGAGCCGGTGAAGGTGATGTCGATGGTGTCATCGGGCAGGCCCGCACCGCCGAACTTCTTCGTCACCTCGTGGCCGAGCATGGTGCCGACCGTGCGGTTGATGTTGCGGATGGCGACCTGGGCGCGCACCGGCTGGGCGTCGGTGGCGCTGGACGCGGCCAGGGCGTCGGCGGCGAGCTTGATCAGCTCGTTGTCGAGCGCCTTCTCCAGGCCGTGGTCCTGCTCGATGATCTGGTGGCGCACCGCGCCCTCGGCCAGCTCGGGCACGTGGAACAGCGGCTCGAGGTCCAGGCCCTGCGCCTTCCAGTGGTCGACCGCGCGGGTCACATCGAGCGCCTCGGCGTGGCCGACGGCCTCCTCGATGGAGCGGAAGCCCAGCTCGGCGAGGATCTCGCGGACCTCTTGGGCGATGTACTGGAAGAAGTTGACGACGTACTCGGCCTTGCCGGAGAAGCGGTCGCGCAGGGTCGGGTTCTGGGTGGCGATGCCGACCGGGCAGGTGTCCAGGTGGCAGACGCGCATCATGATGCAGCCGGAGACGACGAGCGGCGCGGTCGCGAAACCGAACTCCTCGGCGCCGAGCAGCGCGGCGATGACGACGTCACGGCCGGTCTTCAGCTGCCCGTCGGTCTGTACGACGATGCGGTCGCGCAGGCCGTTGAGCAGCAGGGTCTGCTGGGTCTCGGCGAGGCCGAGCTCCCAGGGACCGCCCGCGTGCTTCAGAGAGGTAAGGGGAGAAGCACCCGTACCACCGTCGTGACCCGAGATGAGCACGACGTCCGCGTGCGCCTTCGACACACCCGCGGCGACCGTGCCGACGCCGACCTCGGAGACCAGCTTGACGTGAATCCGCGCCTGCGGGTTCGCGTTCTTCAGGTCGTGGATCAGCTGGGCCAGGTCCTCGATGGAGTAGATGTCGTGGTGCGGCGGCGGGGAGATGAGGCCCACGCCCGGCGTCGAGTGACGCGTCTTCGCGACCCACGGGTACACCTTGTGGCCGGGCAGCTGACCGCCCTCACCGGGCTTGGCGCCCTGGGCCATCTTGATCTGGATGTCGTCCGCGTTGACCAGGTACTCCGAGGTCACACCGAAGCGGCCGGAGGCGACCTGCTTGATGGCGCTGCGCCGGGCCGGGTCGTAGAGACGGTCCGGGTCCTCGCCGCCCTCACCGGTGTTGGACTTGCCGCCCAGCTGGTTCATGGCGATGGCGAGAGTCTCGTGCGCCTCGCGCGAGATGGAGCCGTACGACATGGCGCCGGTGGAGAAGCGCTTGACGATCTCGGAGACCGGCTCGACCTCGTCGATGGAGATCGGCGCGCGGCCTTCGACACCGGACTTGAAACCGAACAGGCCGCGCAGCGTCATCAGGCGCTCGGACTGCTCGTTCACGCGCTCGGTGTACTTCTTGAAGATGTCGTAGCGGCCGGTGCGCGTGGAGTGCTGCAGACGGAAGACCGTCTCCGGGTCGAACAGGTGCGGCTCGCCCTCGCGGCGCCACTGGTACTCGCCGCCTATCTCCAGCGCACGGTGCGCGGGCGCGATGCCCGAGGCCGGGTACGCCTTCGCGTGGCGGGCGGCGACCTCCTTGGCGATGACGTCGATGCCGACGCCGCCGATCTTGGTGGCCGTGCCGTTGAAGTACTTCTCGACGAAGGCGTCGTCGAGACCGACGGCCTCGAAGACCTGGGCGCCGCGGTAGGAGGCGACGGTCGAGATGCCCATCTTGGACATGACCTTCAGAACGCCCTTGCCGAGGGCGTAGATCAGGTTGCGGATGGCCTGCTCGGCCTCGATGTCCGAGAGGAAGGTGCCGGCGCGGACCAGGTCCTCGACCGACTCCATCGCCAGGTACGGGTTCACGGCCGCGGCACCGAAGCCGATGAGCAGCGCGACGTGGTGGACCTCGCGGACGTCACCGGCCTCGACCAGCAGACCCACCTGAGTGCGCTGCTTGGTGCGGATGAGGTGGTGGTGCACGGCCGCGGTGAGCAGCAGCGACGGGATCGGCGCGTGCTCGGCGTCCGAGTGGCGGTCCGACAGGACGATCAGCCGGGCGCCGTTCTCGATCGCGGCGTCGGCCTCGGTGCAGATCTCCTCGATGCGGGCGGCGAGGGAGTCGCCGCCGCCGGAGACCCGGTACAGACCGGACAGGGTCGCGGCCTTGAAGCCCGGCATGTCGCCGTCGGCGTTGATGTGGATGAGCTTGGCCAGCTCGTCGTTGTCGATCACCGGGAAGGGCAGGGTGACCGAGCGGCACGAAGCGGCGGTCGGCTCGAGGAGGTTGCTCGCGGGGCCCAGGGACGAGCGCAGCGAGGTCACGAGCTCCTCGCGGATCGCGTCCAGCGGCGGGTTGGTGACCTGCGCGAACAGCTGGGTGAAGTAGTCGAAGAGCAGACGCGGGCGCGAGGACAGCGCGGCGATCGGCGAGTCCGTGCCCATCGAACCGATCGGCTCGGCACCGGCCTTGGCCATCGGCGCGAGGATGACGCGCAGTTCCTCCTCGGTGTAACCGAAGGTCTGCTGGCGGCGGGTGACCGAGGCGTGCGTGTGCACGATGTGCTCGCGCTCGGGCAGGTCGGACAGCTCGATCTCGCCGGCCTCCAGCCACTCCGCGTACGGGTGCTCGGCGGCGAGGCCGGCCTTGATCTCGTCGTCCTCGATGATGCGGTGCTCGACCGTGTCGACGAGGAACATACGGCCCGGCTGCAGCCGGCCCTTGCGGACGACCTTGGCGGGGTCGATGTCGAGGACGCCGACCTCGGAGCCGAGGACGACCAGGCCCTCGTCGGTGACCCAGTAGCGGCCGGGGCGAAGGCCGTTGCGGTCGAGGACCGCGCCGACCTGCTTGCCGTCGGTGAAGGTGACACAGGCCGGGCCGTCCCAGGGCTCCATCATCGTGGAGTGGAACTGGTAGAAGGCGCGCCGGGCCGGGTCCATGGAGTCGTGGTTCTCCCACGCCTCCGGGATCATCATCAGCACGGAGTGCGGCAGCGAACGCCCGCCCAGGTGCAGGAGTTCGAGCACCTCGTCGAAGGTCGCCGAGTCGGAGGCGTCCGGCGTACAGATCGGGAAGACACGCTCCAGACCCTTGTCCCCGAACAGGTCCGAGACCAGCTGGGACTCGCGGGCGGCCATCCAGTTGCGGTTGCCCTTGACGGTGTTGATCTCACCGTTGTGCGCGACGAAGCGGTAGGGGTGCGCGAGCGGCCACGACGGGAAGGTGTTCGTGGAGAAGCGCGAGTGGACCAGGGCGACGGCCGAGCCGAAGCGGCGGTCGGACAGGTCCGGGAAGAAGGGCTCCAGCTGACCGGTGGTCAGCATGCCCTTGTAGACGATGGTGCGGGCCGAGAGCGACGGGAAGTAGACACCGACCTCACGCTCGGCGCGCTTGCGCAGCGCGAAGGCCTTGCGGTCGAGGACGATGTCCTTCGACGAACCGTCCGTGACGAAGATCTGGCGGAAGACCGGCATCGTCGAACGGGCGGTGGCGCCCAGCAGTTCGGGCGCGACCGGAACCTCGCGCCAGCCGAGGACGGTGAGGCCCTCGTCGGCTGCGATCGTCTCGATCTGTGAGACGGCCTCGGCCGTCCCCTCCTCCGGCAGGAAGGCGATACCGACCGCGTAACCGCCCGCCTCGGGCAGCTCGAATCCGGCCACCTCGCGGAAGAACGCGTCGGGAACCTGGGAGAGAATGCCGGCGCCGTCGCCGGAGTCGGGCTCGGAGCCGGTGGCGCCGCGGTGCTCGAGGTTGCGCAGAACCGTCAGGGCCTGTTCAACCAGGGTGTGGGACGCCTCGCCGGTGAGGGTTGCGACGAAACCGACGCCGCACGCGTCGCGTTCGTTGCGGGGGTCGTACATACCCTGCGCAGCAGGGCGAGCATCCATGAAGGACCAGTTCTGGCCATTCGCGGAGTGCTGGGACGGCTGGCGCGGCGTACGCATCGGCTCTCCCGTCGTCGTCTCAAGTGGCATATTCGCGTTGCCGAGGGACGACGCTGGCCCTCTGCGGAGTGCAAAATTTCGTGCAGGTTACATGATGGAGCGGTTCTCGGGAACCGGATACCGCGTTCCAGCATGCGGACACCGCGGGGTCGCGGTGGGGTACCGCGCTCGGCGGTGGAAGCTATGGGGACCGATGCGGACAGATCGGTGTCCGTCGGCCCGTGAGCGAGGGGAGCGTCGTCGCCACCCCGCGGTCGCGCGGCAGGCCTCATTGCCCACAGCGCTTACGGCTCATGCCCGGTGGTTAAGCATTCGAAACCAGCGAGTAACGGCTACTTATGCGGCCCAACGCATAACTTGTAGCCGCCCTATCCTACGGCCGTTCCGAACAGACTGCCCAGGGCGTACGTCACACCGGCCGCCGCACCACCCAGAGCGAGCTGCCGCAGACCGCTGAACCACCAGCTCCGCGCCGTCACCTTGGCCACCACAGCACCGCACGCGAACAGCCCGAAGAGCGCGAGCAGCAGGGCCGGCCACAGCACGGTCGCACCGAGCAGATACGGCAGTACGGGCAGCAGGGCGCCCAGCGCGAAGGACCCGAACGACGACACGGCCGCGACCAGCGGCGACGGCAGATCACCGGGGTCGATGCCGAGCTCCTCGCGGGCGTGTATCTCCAGGGCCTGCTCGGGATCCTGCGAAAGCTGCCGGGCGACCTCGCGGGCCAGCCCGGGCTCGACGCCTCGGGACTCGTAGAGCGCCGCGAGCTCGGCCTCCTCGTCCTTCGGGTGCTTTCGCAGCTCGGCGCGTTCCACATCCAGCTCGGCCTCGACGAGCTCGCGCTGCGAGGCGACGGACGTGTACTCACCGGCCGCCATCGAGAAGGCACCGGCGGCGAGCCCCGCAAGCCCGGTCAGCACGATGGCCTGCTGTCCCACGGCACCGCCGGCGACACCGGTCATCAGCGCGAGGTTGGAGACCAGCCCGTCCATCGCCCCGAAGACGGCGGGGCGCAGCCAGCCGCCGTTCACATCCCGGTGCGTGTGGTTGTCGCGGTGCGCCTCGTGCAGCGCGGCCTCGGTCTCGATGATCGCCATGTGCGGGAGCCTCCAGGGAAGCTAAGCCAAAGCTAAGTTTGGACAAGTTCTACTCTTCGACAACGCTGAATCTACAACCCGAATTCCACTCCTGCCAGCAAGGAAAGGCTGGGCTAACCTGCGCTTTTACATCCAGACGCTCATTCGATACGTCGACTGCACACATGTCGACCGGGTGACGCTCAGCCTTGTCCGGCTCTCCCGACGACCTCTCGGTGGGACACATGCGCAAAGGGTTCCGCGCCCCGCGTGGCGGCCCTGCGAGCAGCCCGGAGGAGAGGCCGCGTATGGCATCGATCGCCTGCATTCCCTCGGTCCCGTCCCCCGGGAACGCCGCCGAACTCCGCGAACGGGCCCGCGGCGCACTGCTCGGCCTGGCCGTCGGGGACGCCCTCGGGGCACCCGCGGAGAACCTGAAGCCGTCGGAGATCCGCGCCCGTTGGGGCCGTATCACCGGATATGTGACCGAGAAGCCGTCGGGCACGGACGACACGGAGTACGCGATCTTCTCCGGACTCCTGCTGGCCCGGCACGGCTCGGCCCTCACCCCGGCACACGTGGAGGCGGCCTGGCACGAGTGGATCGCCGACCGCGACGAGGGCCCCTTCCGGGGCGCGGGCTTCAGCGAGCGCGGCACGCTCGAGAACCTCCGCCGCGGCCTCGCGGCACCCATCTCGGCGCAGCACCGCCACGCCTGGAGCGACGGCCTCGCCATGCGCGCGGCCCCCTTCGGGGTCTTCGCCGCGGGCCGCCCCGCCGAGGCGGCCCGCCTCGCGGCGATCGACGGCTCGGTGAGCCACGACGGCGAGGGCATCTACGGCGGCCAGGCGGTCGCGGCGGGTGTGGCGGCGGCGATGGCGGGCGCACCGACGATCGCGGTGGTGGCCTCCGCGCTGGCCGTGGTCCCGGACGACTCCTGGACGGCCCGCTCCCTGCGCCGCGCCGTGGCCGTCGCCCACCGCGGCGAACGCGCGGTCCGCTCGGCGGTCGTCATCGGCGGCTACCCGTGGACCGACCTGGCCCCGGAGGCGGTCGCCCTGGCCTTCGGCGCATACGCGGCAGCCGACGGCGACTTCCGACAGGCCGTCCTCACGGCGGTGAACATGGGCCGCGACGCGGACACGACGGCCGCGGTGGCGGGCGCACTGGCGGGCGCGACACAAGGCGTCTCCGCGATCCCGCCGGAGTGGGCGGCAGCGATCGAACCTGCCCGGGGGAGCTGTCTGCCGGCGATGGCGGGGCATCACGTACTGGAGGTGGCAGATCTACTGGTGAACACGACCGCCTTCGCCTTGGCGGCGCCCGACGGGGCGGAGGCGGCCCGATGAGACCGCCGGGGCCGTGGGACGAGGGGGCGGACACCACTACGCCGGGCGCCACCGGACCGGGCGCCACCACGGCGGGCGCCACCGGCCCGGGCGCCGCCACTCCCGACGCCACCGCACCGGGCGCCACCACTCTCGGCACCGCCACTCTCGGCACCGCCACTCCGGGTGCCACCGCACCGGGCGCCACCACCGCGGGCACCGCCGCACCGGGCACCACCACCGCAGGCACCGCCGGACCGGGCGCCGCCACTCCCGACGCCGCCACTCCGGGTGCCACCGCACCGGGCGCCACCACTCCCGACGCCACCACTCCGGGCCCCACCGGGCCAACGATCACGGCGAAGCCGCACGAACCCGCGGTCGCCGACGGCGGGGGTGCCCCACCGGGGCCACCCGCACCCGACGACGAAAGTTGCACGGGCGGTGCGGGTGGGAGTGAACCCGCCGACGGCGAAGCCGAGGCGGGCGACGGCGCCCAGCGCCCGCAGGGAGCCGCCGAGGCCAAAAGAACCGTCGGCCTCCTCCTGGGGCTCGCCGCAGGCGACGCCGCAGGTTGGCCCGCCGCCCGCCACAGAGCCATCCGCCTGCCGGACTGGACCCGCCGCCTCACCCGTGAACTCGACACCTTCGCCGAGCAGAACGCCACGACCACCCTCCCCGTCCCCATCGCCCTGAACCAACCCCCGGAACCCCTCCTCCTCGGCCCCTCCGACGACGCCGAGTGGGCGGCCTTCGCCGCAGAAGCCCTCCTCCGCGCCGGAGACGACACCGCCCTGGGCGACCTCTCCCGCGAACGCCGTACGAGAGCCGCGATCGACCTGACCTGGAACGCGGTAGCCAGCGAAATCGCCGCCGCAGCGGACCGCGCACCGGAGGTCGAGTCCGCCGTCCTCCCCCTCCGCGCCCGCATCTCCGTCCGCGCAGGCCTCGGCAACCTCGCCGCCGGTCTGCGCCCGCCCGCCACCGGCCACGACAACCCCCACTACTTCGACGACGCGGCCTGCGTAAGGGCCTGCGTCCTCGCGGTGGCCCACCCCGGCGACCCCCGACCCGCCGCCGACCTGGCCGAGTTCGACGCCCGCTACACCCAGGACGGCGACGGAGTGCACGGAGCACGGGCGATGGCGGCGGCGCTGGCGCTCGCCCTGGTCGGCGCGGACGTCGGGGCGTGCGTGACGGCGGCCCTCGCCGAGCTCCCCGAGGGCACGGAGATCGGCCGCAACGCCCGCCACGCACTCGAGCTGGCCCACTCCGCCGACAACGCCTTCGCCCTGATCCCGCTCCTCGAACACCACATCGTCGACCACGTCTACAGCTACGGCATCGCCGCCGCCGAAACGGTCCCGGTCGCCCTCGCCCTGGCCACCGCGGCCCACGGCCGTATCTCGGAGGCGGTCCCGGCCGCGGCCTGTCTGTCCCGGGTCGCCGACTCGGCCCCCGCCCTGGCCGGCGCCCTCACCGGCGCGCTGGGCGGCGGCGACTCGATCCCGCCCTCCTGGCGGGAGGCCTGCCGCACCCTCTCCGGCTGCGTACTCCCCCGCCTCACCGGCACCGATCTGGTGGAACTCGCCGAACTCCTGGAAGCCGCGCAACCGGCCCGACCGAGAGGATGATTCGGGCCATGACGCCCAAACAAACAGAAACCAGTCTCGAGGACCGGATCACCGGGGCGCTCGTGGGCGCGGCGGTCGGCGACGCCCTCGGCGGCCCTGTCGAGGGCTACTCCCCCGACCAGATCCTCGAACGTCACGGCGGCCGCGTCCACGGCATCGTCGGCCCCTGGAACGGCGACGCCTGGCGCACCGCCCGCCCCGTCGCGCCGTACCACAAGGGCGACGGCCACGTCACCGACGACACGTTGCTGACGCACGCGCTGGTACGGGTCTACGACCGGGTCCGCGACCACCTCGACGCTTACGCCATCGCGGACCACCTGGTCCCGGACCTCATGACGACCCCGCGCTGGATCCCGGAGCTGGAGGCGGAGGCCCTGCCCCTCCACCGCATCTTCCTGGCGGAGAAATGGCTCGTGGCGCGCCTCCACTACGGCCACCTCGACCCTCGTGAGGCCGGCGTCGGAAACATCGTCAACTGCGGTGCCGCGATGTACATGGCCCCCGTCGGCCTGGTCAACGCGGCCAACCCGGCGGGCGCATACGCCGAGGCCCTGGACATCGCGGGCGCCCACCAGTCGTCGTACGGCAGAGAGGCGGCGGCAGTCTTCGCGGCGGCGATGGCTGCGGCCTGCGCACCGGGCGCCACCCCCGACTCGATCGTCACCACCGCGCTCTCCCTGGCCAAGGACGGCACCCGCACGGCGATCGAGCAGGTCTGCGAAGTGGCCTCCCACCACACGGACTTCGAGTCGGCGCTGGTCCCACTCCGCGAGGCGGTGGCCCCCTACGACACGGTCGGCCCGGACTACCGACACCCCTCCCTGGCCGCCCGCCGCCCCTCCCGCCTCCACGCGATCGAGGAACTGCCCATCGCCCTGGGCATGTTGACGGTCTCCGGCGGCGACTACCGCCACGCGGTCCTGGGTTCGGTCAACTACGGCCGCGACTGCGACTCCATCGCGACGATGGCGGGCGCCCTGGCAGGCGCCCTGGGCTCCCCGGTCCCGGAGACGTGGTCGAAGACGGTCGCGGAATCCAGCCGCCTGGACCTCTGGGAACCGGCAACCACCCTCACGGAGGTGACCCGGGAGATCTTCGAACGAGACGTACGCCGCCGCAGGGCCCACGAGTCGGCGTTCACGGAGATCGGAGGCCTGAGATGCTCCGACTGACGTGGGTCCAGCCGGAGGACCTGATCGGCCATGAGCTGCAACAGGCGGCCCTGGACGGCCGGGAACCCTCGACGATCGCGGCACGGTGGCGAGCGGCGGGGGGCACCGAAGCCCCGGCGCGAGCAGGCGCATCACCGGAACCGGCATCACGCTACCTACGCCTGCTGGCAAAGGACTTGCTGGACGAACTGGCGGACCTGCCAAGCAGGTTGCAGGAAGCCGAACCTACGGACCTCACAAGGATCAAGTCCCTGTGCCCGGACTGGCCGAGCGCCCCCACCCCCACGGCACCCCCCACCCAGCAGCACCTCGAAGCCGCCTGGCTGGGCCGAGCCGCCGGCTGCCTCCTCGGCAAACCGGTCGAGAAGCTCCCCCTCGAAGCCATCCGCCAACTCGCCGAATCCACCGGCAACTGGCCCCTGAACACGTACTTCACCGCCCGTGGTGTCCCTGAAGACCTCACCGCGAAGTACCCCTGGAACCGCCGCTCGGCGACAACCTCCCTCGCCGAGAACATCGACGGCATGCCCGAGGACGACGACCTCAACTACCCCCTCCTCAACCTCCTCCTGCTCCAACGCCACGGCAGAGCTTTCACCACCACGGACGTAGCAACCCTCTGGCTCGACGAACTCCCCGCCGGCCGCACGTTCACCGCCGAACGCATCGCCTACCGCAACCTGCTCCTCGGCCTGGAACCGCCCCGAACGGCCCGCCACCGCAACCCCTTCCGCGAATGGATCGGCGCCCTCATCCGCGCCGACATCCACGGCTGGACCAACCCCGGCAACCCGGCCGCAGCAGCGGAACAGGCCCATAGAGACGCCACCCTCACCCACACCGCCAACGGCGTCTACGCGGCGATGTTCACGGCAGCCGTCATCGCACAGGCCACCACCGGCACCCACGACATCCACGCCTGCCTGCGCACCGGCCTCACGGTCGTCCCCCCGCACTCCCGCCTCGCCGGGGCCGTCGCCCACGCCGTCCAACTCGCCCGTTCCACCGCCGACTTCGACACCGTCGTCGACGAACTCCACGCCACCCACGCCGCCAGACACCACTGGGTGCACGCCGTCCCCAACACCGCCCTCGTCGCCGCCGCCCTCACCCACGCGAACGGCGACTTCACCGGCTCCATCTGCCGTGCCGTCTCCGGCGGCCTGGATACCGACTCCAACGGCGCCACCGCGGGCAGCATCGCCGCCGTCCTCGCCGGCACCCCCGCCGCCCTCCCCGACCGCTGGACGGCGCCCCTCAAGAACCGACTCGCCACCTCCATCGGCGACTTCAACGGCATCGGCTTCGACACCCTCGCCCAGCTCACCCACCGGGAGGCATCCCGCCCATGACCCACGCCGACGTACCGCCCGGACACCGAGGCGCCGTAGACGTCATGAACGCCGCCCCCCTCACCGGCCTGCGCGTCCTCGACCTCGCCACCCTCTTCGCCGGCCCGCTCGCCGCGACGATGCTCGGCGACTTCGGCGCGGAGGTCATCAAGGTCGAACACCCGACGAAGCCCGACCCGTCCCGCGGCCACGGGCCCTCCAAGGACGGCGTCGGTCTCTGGTGGAAGCTCCTCGGCCGCAACAAGCACACCGTCACCCTCGACCTGTCGAAGCCGGGCGGCCGCTCCACCCTCCTGCGCCTGGCCGCCACCGCCGACGTCGTCATCGAGAACTTCCGCCCCGGCACCCTGGAGAAGTGGGACCTGGGCTGGGCGGAGCTCTCCGCCGCCAACCCGCGCCTGATCCTCACCCGGGTCACCGCCTTCGGCCAGTTCGGCCCCTACGCGCACCGCCCCGGCTTCGGCACCCTCGCCGAGGCGATGAGCGGCTTCGCCGCGATCACCGGCGAGCCGGACACACCCCCGACGCTCCCGCCCTTCGGCCTCGCCGACTCCATCGCGGGCCTGGCCACGGCCTACGCCGTCATGACCGCGCTGTCCGCCCGAGACCGCACCGGCGAGGGCCAGGTCGTCGACATGGCGATCATCGAACCGATCCTCACCGTCCTCGGCCCCCAGCCCATCTGGTACGACCAGCTCGGCCACGTCCAGCCACGCACCGGCAACCGCTCCCAGAACAACGCCCCGCGCGGCACCTACCGCACCGCCGACGGCACCTGGGTCGCCGTCTCGACCTCCGCCCAGTCGATCGCGGAACGCGTGCTGCGCCTGGTGGGCCGCCCCGAGCTGATCGACGAGCCGTGGTTCGCGACCGGCGCCGACCGCGCCCGCCACGCCGACGTCCTGGACGAGGCGGTCGGCACCTGGATCGCCGAGCGCCCCCGCGACGAGGTCCTCGCGGCCTTCGAGAAGGCGGAGGCCGCGGTGGCACCCGTCCAGGACGTACGGGAGGTGATGACCGACCCGCAGTACGCGGCCCTGAACACGATCACCACCCTCGACGACCCCGACCTCGGCCCCCTCCGCATGCAGAACGTCCTCTTCCGCCTCTCCGCCACCCCCGGCGCGATCCACTGGGCGGGCCGCCCGCACGGCGCGGACACGGAGACGGTCCTGACGGAACTCGGCCTGACCCCGGCCGAGCTGACGGCCCTGCGCGAGGAGGGCGCCGTATGAACGCGCCCCCGCTCGCGCCCCCACTCACCTGGCTCTACGCCCCCGGCGACCGCCCGCACATGGTCGCCAAGGCCCTGGTCTCCGGCGCCGACGTCATCGTCATCGACCTGGAGGACGCGGTCGCCCCGGACCGCAAGGACTACGCCCGCGCCGCCACCGCCGAACTCCTCACCACCCCGCAGCCGCTCCCGGTCCACGTCCGCGTGAACGCCCTGGACGGCCCCCTGGCACCGCGGGACCTGGAGGCGGTGGCCGCACTCCCCGGAACCTCGGGCCTACGACTGCCGAAGGTGACGTCTCCCGAACAGATCATCCGCATCGCGGAACGCACCGCCCCCGCGACCGGCGGCGCCCCCGCCCTGTACGCCCTCCTGGAAAGCGCCCTGGCCGTCGAGCACGCCCATGCCATCGCCGCGGCCCACCCCGCCCTGCACGGTATCTCCCTCGGAGAGGCGGACCTACGGGCCGACCTGGGCGTACGCGAGGACGCGGGCCTCGACTGGTCCCGCTCCCGCATCGTCGTCGCCGCGCGGGCGGCGGGCCTGCCCCCGCCGCCCCAGTCGGTCCACCCGGACATCCGCGACCTGGAGTCCCTGGCAGCCTCCTGTGCCCACGGCCGCGCCCTCGGCTTCCTCGGCGGCGCCGCCATCCATCCCCGCCAACTCCCCGTCATCGAACGGGCCTACCTGCCCACGAAGCGGGAGGTCGAGGAGGCAGAGGAAATCGTGAAGGCGGCGGCACGAAACCAGGGCGCCCAGGCACTCCCGGACGGAAAGTTCATCGACGCGGCAGTGGTGGCGGCGGCACAACGCACCCTGTCACTCGCCGGCCGAAACCAAAGATGAGGGCGCCCGCACTCTGCGGGCGCCCTCATCTCCGTACGACCAACCGTCAGCTCTTCTTCGCCGACTCTGCGTCGTCCTTCGCCTCTTCCTCGGCGCTTTCGGCTTCCTCTGGGGAGCCCTCCGCGTCCGCCTTCGGCTCCGAGGAATCCGCCTCGTCCTTCTTGAAGGACACGGCGGCCTCGCCGTCGGCCTCGGCCGCTTCCTCCGCGGCGCCCGGCTCGACCACGGTCTCCCGCCCCGGCCGCTTCTTCGCCGACACCACGATGTACGTCACCGCGAGCAGGAACACGACCAGCGCGGTCCAGTCGTTCAGCCGCAGGCCCAGGATGTGGTGGGCGTCGTCGACGCGCATGTACTCGATCCACGCCCGGCCCACGCAGTACGCGGCGACATACAGCGCGAACGCCCGTCCGTGCCCGAGCTTGAAGCGCCGGTCGGCCCAGATGACCAGGAACGCGACGCCGATGCACCACAGGGACTCGTACAGGAACGTCGGGTGGTAGTACCCGGGCACCCGGCCGTCCGCCGAGGACGTGATGTGCAGCGCCCAGGGAACGTTGGTCTCCTTGCCGTAGAGCTCCTGGTTGAACCAGTTGCCCCAGCGGCCGATCGCCTGCGCGAAGGCGATGCCGGGTGCGACGGCGTCGGCGTATGCGGGCATCGGGATGCCCCGGCGCCGGCAGCCGATCCAGGCACCCAGCCCTCCGAGCGCGATCGCGCCCCAGATGCCGAGGCCGCCCTCCCACACCTTGAAGGCGTCCACCCAGTCACGGCCCTCGCTGAAGTACAGCTCGTAGTCCGTGATCACGTGGTAGAGGCGACCGCCGACGAGGCCGAACGGCACCGCCCAGACAGCGATGTCGGCCACCGTGCCGGCCCGCCCGCCGCGGGCGATCCAGCGCTTGTTGCCGAGCCAGACCGCGACGAAGACGCCGATGATGATGCAGAACGCGTAGCCGCGCAGCGGAATGGGGCCGAGATACAGCACCCCGCGCGACGGGCTCGGAATGTAGGCAAGTTCTTCCATGGCAAGGTCGACGCTACCGTGCCGGACCGCGCCCACGGCAAGCAGCCCGGCTACGGGTCCATAACAGGCGGGTGTGAAACCGCCTTACCCCTTGTTCGCCGCCAGCACCATCTGCTTCAGCTTCGCGGGCGTCAGCGTCTGGTCCTGGTAGATGTTCTTGCCGCCCAGCAGCACGGTCGGCGTGCCGCTGAAGCCGCCGGACTTGAAGGCGGCGTTCGACTTGTCGACCCAGGCATCGTGCTTGCCGTCGTTGACGCAGGTGCGGAAGGTCGCCGTGTCGAGGCCCTTCACCTTGCCCGCCAGCTCGATCAGCTTGCTGTTGTTGCCGAAGGCGTCGTCGGTCTCCTTGGGCTGGTTCTCGTAGAGCACGTCGTGGTAGTCGCGGAACTTTCCGGCGTCCTGGGCGCAGGCCGCGGCATTGCCCGCGCGCAGGGAGCCGGTGCCGCGGAGGTTGTCGTCGATGAGCCTGACCAGGTGGTACTCGATTCTGAGCTGACCGGAGTCCGTCAGCTCGTGCAGCGTCGAGCGGTACGCCGTCTCGAAGGCCTGGCAGGCCGGACAGCGGAAGTCCTCCCAGATCGTGAGGGTCGGTTTGGCGTTGTCCTTGCCCACCGGGATCGCCAGGCCGTCCTTGCCCTGCGCGCCGGAGGGCGCCACGGCCGGGCCCGAGGCCTTGGAGTCCTTGTCCTTGCCCGCGTTCGCGGCGACCACGCCGATCACCGCCGCGAGGCCCAGGACGCAGACGACGCTCGCGCCGACGATCAGCGTCCGCCGTCGCTTCTCCGCGGACTTCTGCTTCTCACGCTCGACCGCCAGCCGCTCGCGGGCGGTGCGCTTTCCGTCACGATTCTTCTCGCTCACACCCCCAGAACGAACCGGGAAGGCGCATTGCGCCTCCCCGGTCCCAGGACCACTCGTTCGAGTGACCGAATTTTCCGTTACGAGCAGTAAAGCGAGTGGATCTACGCCTGCCCGCGCACACCCTTGGCGAGCTCACCGGCGAGCGAGCGGACGGCCTCGACACCGGCCGCGTCGTCCGGCGCGTCCAGCATTCGCTTGACGAAGGCCGAGCCGACGATCACGCCGTCGGCGAAGCCGGCCACCTCGGCGGCCTGCTCGGTGTTGGAGACGCCGAGCCCGACGCAGACGGGCAGGTCGGTGCCGGTGGCGCGGGTCCGCTCCACCAGGTCCTGCGCCTGTGCGCCGACCGATTCGCGCGTACCCGTGACGCCCATCAGCGAGGCGGCGTACACGAAACCGGAGCCCGCCGCGGTGATCTGGGCGAGCCGCTCGTCCTTGCTGCTGGGTGCGACCACGAAGACCGTGGCGAGCCCGTGCTTCTCCGCGTGCTCCCTCCAGAGCGCCGACTCCTGCACCGGCAGGTCGGGCAGGATGCAGCCCGCCCCGCCGGCCTCGGCGAGCTCGGCGGTGAAGCGCTCGACGCCGTAGCGGTCGATGGGGTTCCAGTACGTCATGACGAGGATCGGCTTGCCGGTGGCCTCGTAGGCCTCCTTGACCGTGCGCATGACGTGCGCGATCTTGACGCCGCCGCGCAGGGCGATGTCGTCGGCGGTCTGGATGACGGGGCCGTCGAGGACGGGGTCACTGTGCGGCAGACCCACCTCGACGACGTCCGCACCGCCGTCGAGGACGGCCTTGATCGCCTCGATGCCGCCGTCCACGGTCGGGAACCCGGCGGGGAGGTAGGCGATGAGCGCCGAACGCCCCTCGGCCTTCGCGCCGGCGAGGGTTTCCGTCAACAGCTGGATGTTCCCGCTCACTTGGCGTCCCCCTCGATCTCGGCGGTGTCGGCGGCGTTGGCAGCGACCTCGGCGTCGGTGTCGTACAGGCCGAAGTAGCGGGCGGCCGTGTCCATGTCCTTGTCGCCGCGGCCGGACAGGTTTACGACGATCAGGCCGTCCTTGCCCAGCTCCTTGCCGACCTCGAGGGCACCGGCCAGCGCGTGGGCGCTCTCGATGGCCGGGATGATCCCCTCGGTGCGCGACAGCAGACGCAGGGCCTGCATCGCCGCATCGTCGGTGACCGCGCGGTACTCACCGCGGCCGGTGTCCTTGAGGTAGGAGTGCTCGGGCCCGATGCCCGGGTAGTCCAGACCGGCCGAGATCGAGTACGGCTCGGTGATCTGGCCCTCGTCGTCCTGCAGGACGTAGGAACGGGAGCCGTGCAGGATGCCGGGCTCGCCCGCGGTCAGCGTGGCCGCGTGCTCGCCGGTCTCGACGCCGTGCCCGGCCGGTTCGCAGCCGATGAGGCGTACATCGGTGTCCGGGATGAACGCGTGGAAGAGACCGATGGCGTTGGAGCCGCCGCCGACGCAGGCGACGGCGGCGTCGGGCAGGCGCCCGGCGCGCTCCAGGAGCTGGCGGCGGGCCTCGACGCCGATGACACGGTGGAAGTCGCGGACCATGGCCGGGAAGGGGTGCGGGCCGGCGACCGTACCGAAGAGGTAGTGGGTGTGGTCGACGTTGGCGACCCAGTCGCGGAACGCCTCGTTGATGGCGTCCTTGAGCGTACGGCTGCCGGACTTCACCGCGACGACCTCGGCACCGAGCATGCGCATGCGGGCCACGTTCAGGGCCTGGCGCTGGGTGTCGATCTCGCCCATGTAGATGGTGCACTCGAGGCCGAACAGCGCGCAGGCGGTGGCCGTCGCGACACCGTGCTGGCCGGCGCCGGTCTCGGCGATGACCCGGGTCTTGCCCATGCGCTTGGTGAGCAGGGCCTGGCCGAGGACGTTGTTGATCTTGTGGGAGCCGGTGTGGTTGAGGTCTTCCCGCTTGAGGAAGATCCTTGCGCCGCCGGCGTGTTCGGCGAACCTCGGCACCTCGGTGAGGGAGCTGGGGCGGCCGGTGTAGTGGACCAGCAGGTCGTCGAGCTCGCGGGCGAACTCGGGGTCGTGCTTGGCCTTGTCGTACTCGACGGCCACCTCGTCCACGGCGGCGACGAGGGCCTCCGGGATGAACTTGCCGCCGAATGCGCCGAAGTAGCCTTCGGCGCTGGGGACTTGACCCTCCGGGTCGGGGATGAAGAACTCGCTGGGCATGCGGAAACCTCACGGTGAGTGTTTGAAATGACACTAATCGCCGTGGGGGCGGGGGTTGTCAGTCGGCCTCAGGCCGTCAGTGGCTTGTCGCGCAGTTCCCCGCGCCCCTAAGGGCGCGCTGCCATCGACGGCCGTTCACCTGCCCGGGTTCGTCACCGATGACGTACCGGACCCGTCGGCCGTGCACCCTGCGCGCGGGCGCGCGGCAACCGCGGGGCCGGCAGCCGCGCGCCAGGCAGGCATATCGGTCCGAGGTCGTCAGGGTGATCGGGAGAGTCATCGGGGCAAGCCTATCGAAAGATCAGCTGCGGCCGTGCCGCAGTGCCGGGTGCTCGCCCGCTGCCACCAGGTCGGAGACCGCGGACTTCGGGTCCTTGCCGGTGACCAGGGACTCGCCCACCAGGACCGCGTCGGCGCCGGCGTTGGCGTAGGCGATGAGGTCGTGCGGGCCGCGGACGCCGGACTCGGCGATCTTGACGATGCCCTCGGGGATCTCGGGCGCGACGCGCTCGAACGTCCCGCGGTCGACCTCCAGGGTCTTCAGGTTGCGCGCGTTGATGCCGATGACCTTGGCGCCCGCGTCGACCGCGCGCTCGACCTCGTCCTCGTCGTGCACCTCGACGATCGGGGTGAGTCCGATGGACACCGCGCGCTCGATGAGGGACTCCAGGGCCGGCTGGTCGAGGGCGGCCACGATCAGCAGCGCGAGGTCGGCGCCGTACGCGCGCGCCTCCCACAGTTGGTACGAGGTGACGATGAAGTCCTTGCGCAGGACGGGGATGTCCACGCGCGCACGAACCGCCTCCAGGTCGGCCAGCGAGCCGCCGAAGCGGCGCTGCTCGGTCAGGACGGAGATGACGGCCGCGCCGCCCGCCTCGTAGTCCGCGGCGAGTCCGGCCGGGTCGGCGATCGCGGCCAGCGCGCCCTTGGAGGGGCTGGAGCGCTTGACCTCGCAGATGACCTTGACGCCGTCGCCCTTGAGGGCGGCCAGCCCGTCCTTGGCCGCGGGAGCCTTCGCCGCGCGCTCCTTGAGCTCGTCGAGGCTGACGCGCGCCTGCCGCTCCGCGAGGTCGGCACGGACTCCGTCGATGATCTCGTCGAGCACACTCACGCGAGAGGCCCCCTTTCAGACGGTTGACTGTTCAAGCGGTTGACCCAAGGGAAAAACCGATGGTCACTGCGATGGTATCCGGAGGAGGGCGTAGGCCTCGCATCCGGTTGACGCCGGTCCCACTACCTGGACATTCGCCCATTGATCAAGGATGTAGCCAGCCACCGAACGGCAGGTTCCGGACAACGGTGAAGACCAGCAACAACGTCCCAAGGGTCCACAGGTGCACCGGCCCGAGTTCGATCCGCAGCCGCCGTCCGCGCGCGGCGCGCACCACCCATACGGTCCACAGCACGGCGAAGCCCAGATAGCCGACGACGGCGAGCGCGTTGTCCTGGAGGGCCGCCAGGAGGTCCCCGTGGATGAAGGAGTGCGCACTGCGCAGGCCGCCGCAGCCGGGGCAGTAGATCCCGGTGAGCCGGTAGAGGGGGCAGACGGGGTAGTGGCCGGGCTGGTTCGGGTCCACCGCCGCCACGTAGGCGAAGGCCCCGGCGACGGCCGCCAGCACCCCGGCGGGGACGGCGAGCCGCGCCACCGTGGATCCGGTGGCGGGTGGCGTCACGGACTGGCTCTCGGCGTTCACGTCTCGCATTCTCCCCCCGAACGGGCCGCACGCACGCGTGAGGGGCGATCCGGTATCGGATCGCCCCTCAGCAGCCTTGTGCGCAGCGGTCGTACGCGAGTCAGCTCTTCGCGGTCACGGCCTGGCTCTCGGCCAGCGCCTCCTGGAACTTCTCGTGCGTGTCCTTGGGCTGGCCGAGGCCCATCGCACTCATGATCCAGCCGACGACACCGCCGATGACCACGATCGCCATGCCGGCCCAGAAGCCTGCGGGCTCGGCCATCACCATGAAGGCACCCGAGACGCAGAAACCGATGAAGGCGATCGTGACACCGGTCCAGGCGGCCGGGGTGTGACCGTGGCTGCTGCCCGCCATGACTTGCTCCTCGTTGCTGTGTACGTGTCTGAGCCGGATGCTCAACCCACATTGTTCCGTACGCGCGCGCGTGCGCTGCTCGGGGGTCGCCCCTCGCGCGTGGCGCTAGGCGCCGGTGGGATCCTCGCCGCGGTCGAGCGCCTTCCAGAGGTCCTCGGGGCGGTCGGGGTCGAAGGCGGCGGGCCTGCGGCGGGGCTTGGGGGCGCCGCCGCGTTCGTAGCGGCCGGACATCGCGGGCCAGTGGCGGCCGTAGCGCAGGGCGAGCAGTCCGGCCAGCAGGATCAGCGCGCCGCCGGCCGCGGCGACGTACGGCCAGGCGGTGTGGCTGAGCGCGTGCACGGTGGCCGAGGTGTCGCCGGCGGCCTTGGCGGCCTGCTCGTCGAGCGCGGAGCTGTCGGAGGCGCCGAGGAGGGCGGCGGCGACGGTGCCGGCGCCGCAGAGCGCGAGCAGGGCCGAGACCAGCAGGCGGCCCGCCTTGCGGACGGCGAAGACGGCGACGAGCGCGGCGAGGCCCACTATGGCGAGCGCCGCAGGGACGCCCGTGACGTCGCTGCCCTTGGCGGTCAGCGGGAAGGCGCCGCCGGCCACCGTGGCAGTGCCCTCCGACCAGCGCTGACGGGTGGCCAGCAGTGCCACGGCCGCGCCGAGGGCACCGCACAGCAGGGCGATGGCGAGGCTCCGGCGGCCGGCGCGCGCGGACCCCTCGGCTTGGGAACGGGGGTGAGGAACAGCAGTCACGTACCCCACTATCGCCCGAACCCCGGGCGAACCGTCACCCGGGGGCACGTGAGAAGCGCCCCACTGTGCCCGAAGGTGCCCTACTTGCCGAGCCGGTTGGCCGTGTGGACCGCGCGGAGCACGGCCGCCGCCTTGTTGCGGCACTCCTGGTCCTCGGCGACGGGATCGGAGTCGGCGACGATGCCGGCGCCCGCCTGGACGTACGCCGTGCCGTCGCGGAGCAGGGCGGTGCGGATGGCGATGGCGGTGTCGGAGTCGCCCGCGAAGTCCAGGTAGCCGACGCAGCCGCCGTACAACCCCCGCCGGGACGGCTCGAGTTCGTCGATGATCTGCATCGCGCGGGGCTTGGGGGCGCCGGAGAGGGTGCCCGCGGGGAAGCAGGCGGTCAGGACGTCGAAGGCGGTGCGGCCCTCGGCGATCTTGCCGGTGACGGTCGAGACGATGTGCATCACGTGCGAGTAGCGCTCGATGGACATGAAGTCGACGACCTCGACCGAGCCGGGCTCACAGACCCGCCCCAGGTCGTTGCGCCCCAGGTCGACCAGCATCAGGTGCTCGGCGCGCTCCTTGGGGTCGGCGAGCAGCTCGTCGGCGAGGGCCTGGTCCTCCTGCGGAGTCGCGCCGCGGTGTCGCGTACCGGCAATGGGGTGGACCATGGCCTGCCCGTCCTCGACCTTGACCAGGGCCTCGGGGGACGAGCCCACGACGTCGAACCCGTCGAAGCGGAACAGGTACATGTACGGCGACGGGTTGGTCGCCCTGAGGACCCGGTAGACGTCCAACGAGCTTGCCGTACAAGGTGTTTCGAAGCGCTGGGACGGTACGACCTGGAATGCCTCCCCGGCCCGGATGCGCTCCTTGATGTCTTCGACGGCCTCCTGGAAGTCGGGGCCGCCCCAGAGTGCGGTGTACTCGGGGAGCTCGGAGGGCGGGAGGACCGCGGGCGGCTGGACGATCGCGCGGGAGAGGTCGGCCTCCATGGCGTCGAGACGGGCGACCGCGTCCGCGTACGACTCGTCCACGCCTGTGTCGAGGTCGTTGTGGTTGATCGCGTTGGCGATCAGCAGGACCGAACCCTCCCAGTGGTCCATGACGGCCAGATCGCTGGTGAGGAGCATGGTCAGCTCGGGGAGCTTGAGGTCGTCGCGCTCCCCGGGGCCGATCTTCTCCAGGCGGCGCACGATGTCGTAGCCCAGGTAGCCGACCATGCCGCCGGTGAAGGGCGGCAGGCCCTCCTGGTGGGGCGTGTGCAGGGCCTCGATGGTGGCGCGCAGGGCGGCGAGCGGGTCGCCGTCGACGGGGACGCCGACGGGCGGGGTGCCGAGCCAGTGGGCCTGACCCTCGCGCGCGGTGAGCGTGGCGGCCGACCGTACGCCGACGAACGAGTAGCGAGACCAGGAGCGGCCGTTCTCCGCGGACTCCAGCAGGAAGGTGCCGGGGCGCTCGGCGGCGAGCTTGCGGTAGAGGGCGACCGGGGTGTCGCCGTCGGCCAGGAGCTTGCGCGTGACGGGGATGACACGGCGGTCGGTGGCCAGCTTGCGGAACGTCTCGAGATCCATGGCGGCTGACCTTACTGATCCGAGGCGACGGCACCGGAATCGGCGCCGTCCTTGAGGAGCACGTCGGCGTCGAAGCAGGTGCGCGCGCCGGTGTGGCAGGCGGCGCCGACCTGGTCGACCCTGACCAGCACGGTGTCGGCGTCGCAGTCGAGGGCGACCGACTTGACCCACTGGAAGTGGCCGGAGGTGTCGCCCTTGACCCAGTACTCCTGGCGGCTGCGCGACCAGTAGGTGCAGCGGCCGGTGGTGAGGGTGCGGTGCAGCGCCTCGTCATCCATCCAGCCGAGCATGAGCACCTCACCGGTGTCGTACTGCTGGGCGATGGCGGGGACGAGCCCGTCGGCGCTGCGCTTGAGGCGCGCGGCGATCTCCGGGTCGAGGCTGCTGGGCGACGGCGTGCTGGTCATGGGTGCCATTGTGCCGCGCGCAACTGACAGTGACGGGGTGCTGTCCACTGGGCGGACCTTCGAGCGGGTCGTAGGCTGACTGCATGTCGACTTTCGCCAAGCGTGAACGACTTCTCCTGGCCGACCTGTTGGAGGCCGAGGGCCCGGACGCCCCGACTCTCTGCGAGGGCTGGCGGACCCGTGACCTCGCCGCGCACGTGGTGGTGCGCGAGCGCCGCCCGGACGCCGCCGGCGGCCTCCTGATCAAGCAGCTCGCGCCGCGCCTGGAACGGGTGATGGCCGAGTTCACCGCGAAACCGTACGAGGAACTGATCCAGCTGATCCGTACGGGCCCGCCGCGCTTCTCGCCGTTCCAGCTCAAGCAGGTAGACGAGCTGTCGAACACGGTCGAGTTCTACGTCCACACCGAGGACGTCCGGCGTGCGCAGCCGGACTGGACGCCGCGCGAGCTCGACGGGGTCTTCCAGGACGCCCTGTGGTCCCGCCTCGAGCGCTCCGCCCGCCTGATGGGCCGCAGCGCCCCGACCGGCCTGGTGCTGCGCCGCCCGGACGGGCAGACGGCGGTCGCCCACCGCGGGGCGCCCGTGGTGACGGTGACCGGCGAACCGTCGGAGCTGCTGCTGTTCTCCTACGGCCGGCAGAGCGAAGCCAAGGTGGAGCTGGACGGCGACAAGGACGCGGTCGCGAAGCTGCACGAGGCCAAGCAGCTGGGCATCTGAGGTCAGCGGGGCAGTTCGGCGCGGCGCAGGTCGCGGACGCACAGCGCGACCACGCCGCCCAGCCCGCACAGGACGGCGCTGACGACGAAGACGGGGCCCGTGCCCCAGGCGCCGATCGCGGCGGCGGACAGCGGCATGCTGAGCGGGGTGAGGCCGAGGCTGACCAGGCTGGCTACGGCGGTGACACGGCCCAGGTAGGCGGGGTCGGCCTGGGTCTGCAGCAGGGCCCCGCACATGGCGCCGCTCAGCCCCGTGAGCAGCCCGATCAGCAGGGCCGTGCCGACGGCGACGGCGACGGTCGGTGCGAACGCGAGGCCGCCGACGGCGACGGAACCCGCCAGGATCGACCAGCCGGCGACGCGCCCGGCGTGCGGCAGCCGCCCCCGTACGGTCAGCAGCAGCGAGGCGGCGCCCGCGCCGACGCCGAACCCGGCGAGCACCCAGCCCATCCCGGCGGCGCCCCAGCCGCGCTCGTCGGAGAGCAGGGTCAGGCCCACGTTGAGCGGTCCGACGAAGCCGAGGTCGCCGAGGGCGATGGCCAGCATCAGCGGTGCCAGCACCCGGTGGCGGCGGACGTAGCCGAGTCCGGACACCAGGTCGGCCCAGGCGGTCCCGCCGCGCGGACCCGCGGTGTCGTCCGGCGGCAACTCCCGTATCCGTACGGAGACCAGCAGCGGCACCGACACCGCGATCAGCAGGCCCGCGAGTCCGAACGCGGCCGCCGCGCCGCCCAGCGCCACGCCGAGCCCGCCGAGCGGAGCGCCGACGACGCTCGCGAACCGGATCGCGAGCCCCCGCATGCCCTGCACGCGCGCGAGCTGGTCACGGCTCGTCACGCGCGCGGGGAGCGCACCGACGGCCGGCACGAACACGGCGTCGACGGTGCCGAAGACCAGCGCGAGCAGGGCCAGCGGCCACAGGCCGGGCTTCGTGAGGAACAGCAGCGCGGCCACCGCGAGGACGGCGACACAGCGCACGGCGTCACTGCCGATGACGACCCGCCTCGGGCCCAGCCGGTCGGCGACCACTCCCCCGCCCAGCATCAGCAGGGCCCGGGGCACGGCACTCGCCGTCATCACGAGCCCCGCCTGCGAGGGTGTACCGGCCTGTACGGCTGCCCAGGACAGGGCGAGGTAGTACACGCTGTCGCCGACCATGGAGGACGTGTAGGCGGCGAGCCAGCGCAGGACGTTGCCGTCGCGGTGGGCGCCGCGCTGTCCGGCAGCGATGGTGAGCGTCGAAGCCACGGTGGTCCTCTCAGGTACGGAACGGGAAGGCATACGTGTGCACGGCGACGTTCTCGCGCCCCTCGGTGTCACCGGCGGCGTCGGCGGCCCGGCCCTGCTGGTCGTACTTGTGCAGGAGCGCGAGCATTTCCTTGTTCAGCTCGGCCAGTTCGTCCGCCGTGAGGCGCAGCGCGGACTCGGTGGACTCGGCCGTCCGGTTCCACTCGGGGCTCCAGTGAGCGCGCTCGTCCAGCCAGCGTCGGTACATGTCCATGCGCTGCTCGGCGAGGAGCCTGCTGGCCGCAGCGTGCGCCGCTGCCTCCTCGGGGGCGTCACTGAAGTCCTCCTGGTGGATGCTGACGCCGTCCGAGGCGGGCTGCCACCACCGCTCCCGGCCGTCCGCGCTCTGCGGTTCGGCCTCCTCGATGAGCCCGTGCTCGGCGAGCTTGCGCAGGTGGTAGCTGACCAGTGAGACGGCCTCGTCGACCTGCTCGGCCAGCTGTGAGGCGGTGGCGACCTGCATCAGCGTCAGATTGCGGAAGAGCTTCATCCGCAGCGGGTGCGCGAGCGCCTTCAGCGTCCCCACGTCCGTGATCCGGCGGTCCCGCTCCTTGCTCGTCATGACCCCACCGTAGATACGAAAGGAAAGTTGCGCAATAGATTTTGCGCAACTTCTCTTTCGCATCTGCCTGCAAGTAAGCCCCGGCCGCCTGGTGGCCGGGGCTTACCTCAACGCTTCAGAGCGTCACCGCACGGGATGTCCCGCCTCTCGCAACGCGTCCTTGACCTCACCGATCCGCAGATCACCGAAGTGGAAGACGGAAGCCGCCAGCACCGCGTCCGCCCCCGCCACGATCGCCGGCGCGAAATCGGCCAGCTTGCCCGCGCCGCCCGACGCGATCACGGGGACCGTCACGTGCTTGCGGACCGCCGCGATCATCTCCAGGTCGTAGCCGTCCTTCGTGCCGTCCGCGTCCATCGAGTTGAGCAGGATCTCGCCCGCGCCCAGCTCCGCGGCCCGGTGCGCCCACTCGACGGCGTCGATACCGGTGCCCTTGCGGCCGCCGTGGGTGGTGACCTCGAAGGACCCGCTCTCGGTGCGCCGCGCATCGACCGACAGCACCAGCACCTGCCGGCCGAACCGCTCGGCGATCTCGCGGATCAGGTCCGGACGGGCGATCGCGGCGGTGTTCACACCGACCTTGTCCGCGCCCGCCCGCAGGAGCTTGTCCACGTCCTCGGCCGTGCGGACACCGCCGCCGACCGTCAGCGGGATGAAGACCTGCTCGGCGGTGCGGCGCACCACGTCGTACGTCGTCTCACGGTTGCCCGAGGACGCGGTGATGTCCAGGAACGTCAGCTCGTCGGCGCCCTCGGCGTCGTACACCTTGGCCATCTCGACGGGGTCGCCCGCGTCGCGCAGGTTCTGGAAGTTGACGCCCTTGACGACCCGGCCGTTGTCCACGTCCAGGCAGGGGATGACTCGTACGGCAAGGGTCATGCTGGGGTTTCTCCTCGGAACGCCTCCACCTCGACCTCGACGACCAGGCTGGGGTCCACGAAGCCGGAGACGATGATCATGGATGCGGCGGGCCGGACGGCGTCGAACAGCTCCTTGTGAGCGCGTCCGACGTCGTCCACGTCCCGGGCATGGGTGATGTACATGCGCGTACGCACGACGTCGTCACGGCCGAGCCCCAGCTGCTCCAGCGCCGCGAACGCGACGTTGAAGGCGTTGATCGTCTGTTCGTACGGACCGCCTCCGGCGATCTGGCCGTCCACTATCGAGGTGCAGCCGGCGACCAGCACCAGGCCGTTCGGCAACTCCACCGCACGGGAGTAGCCGAAGGCGTCCTCCCAGGGCGCACCGGTCTTGACACGCCGTACGTCGCTCACTGGGCTACCGCCTCCAAGGCCTCTTCCAGGGTGAACGCCTTCGCGTACAGGGCCTTCCCGACGATGGAGCCCTCGACACCGAGGGGTACCAGTTCGGCGATGGCGCGCAGGTCGTCGAGGGACGACACGCCGCCGGACGCCACGACCGGACGGTCCGTCGCCGCGCAGACGTTGCGCAGCAGCTCCAGGTTGGGGCCCTGCAGGGTGCCGTCCTTGGCGATGTCGGTGACGACGTAGCGGGCGCAGCCCTCCTTGTTGAGGCGCTCCAGCGTCTCGTAGAGGTCGCCGCCGTCGCGGGTCCAGCCGCGGCCGCGCAGCGTCGTGCCGCGTACGTCCAGACCCACCGCGATCTTGTCGCCGTGCTCGGCGATGACCTTGGCGACCCACTCCGGGCTCTCCAGGGCGGCCGTGCCGAGGTTCACCCGGGTGCAGCCGGTGGCCAGGGCGGCCGCCAGCGAAGCGTCGTCCCTAATACCGCCGGACAGCTCCACCTTGATGTCCATCGCCTTGGCGACCTCGGCGATCAGCTCACGGTTGTCGCCGGTGCCGAACGCGGCGTCCAGGTCGACCAGGTGCAGCCACTCGGCGCCCGACCGCTGCCAGGCAAGGGCGGCCTCCAGCGGGGAGCCGTACGAGGTCTCCGTGCCGGACTCGCCGTGCACGAGGCGGACGGCCTGGCCGTCGCGGACGTCGACGGCGGGGAGGAGTTCGAGCTTGGCCATGGTCTACAGGGTTCCGATCCAGTTGGTGAGCAGCTGCGCTCCGGCGTCGCCGGACTTCTCGGGGTGGAACTGGGTGGCCCACAGGGCGCCGTTCTCGACGGCGGCCACGAAGGGCTTGCCGTGCGTCGTCCAGGTGACCAGCGGGGCCTTCATCGCCGGGTTCGCGGTCTCCAGGGTCCAGTCGTGGACGGCGTAGGAGTGCACGAAGTAGAAGCGGGCGTCCGCTTTCAGGCCGGCGAACAGCTCGGAGTCGGCCGGTGCCTCGACGGTGTTCCAGCCCATGTGGGGCACGATCTCGGCCTGCAGCGGCTCGACGGAGCCGGGCCACTCGGCGAGGCCCTCGGTCTCCACGCCGTGCTCGATGCCGCGCGCGAAGAGGATCTGCATGCCGACGCAGATGCCCATGACCGGCCGGCCCCCGGACAGCCGGCGGTCGACGATCCAGTCGCCGCGCGCCTCCTTCAGGCCCTGCATACAGGCGGCGAAGGCGCCGACGCCCGGCACCAGCAGGCCGTCCGCGTTCATGGCCCGGTCGAAGTCACGGGTGATCTCGACGTCGGCTCCCGTGCGGGCGAGGGCGCGCTCGGCGGACCGTACGTTCCCGAAGCCGTAGTCGAAGACCACGACCTTCTTGGGGCTGCTCAATTCCACACCTCCAGCCTCAGGACACCGGCGACGAGACACATCGCGGCGCTTATGGAGAGCAGCACGATGAGGCTCTTCGGCATCTCCTGCTTGACGAAGGAGATGATGCCGCCGACCAGGAAGAGGCCGACGACGATCAGGATCGTGGAGAGGCCGTTCACAGCGCGCCCTTCGTGGACGGAAGGATGCCGGCCGCGCGCGGGTCGCGCTCCGAGGCGTAGCGCAGGGCCCGCGCCAGCGCCTTGAACTGGCACTCCACGATGTGGTGCGCGTTGCGCCCGTACGGCACGTGCACGTGCAGCGCGATCTGGGCCTGGGCGACGAAGGACTCCAGGATGTGCCGGGTCATCGTCGTGTCGTACTCGCCGATCATCGGCGCCATGTTCTCGGGCTCGGTGTGCACGAGGTAGGGGCGGCCGGACAGGTCGACGGTGACCTGGGCGAGCGACTCGTCAAGCGGCACCGTGCAGTTGCCGAATCGATAAATCCCCACCTTGTCGCCGAGCGCCTGCTTGAACGCGGCGCCGAGCGCGAGGGCGGTGTCCTCGATGGTGTGGTGGGAGTCGATGTGCAGGTCGCCCTCGGTCTTCACGGTCAGGTCGAACAGACCGTGCCGGCCGAGCTGGTCGAGCATGTGGTCGTAGAAGCCGACGCCTGTCGACACATCGACCTTGCCGCTGCCGTCGAGATCGATCTCGACGAGCACCGACGTCTCCTTGGTGACCCGCTCCACACGTCCTACGCGGCTCATGCGCTCTGCTCCTTCTTCAGTTCACGTACCGCGTCGAGGAACGCGTCGTTCTCCTGCGGGGTTCCGGCGGACACCCGCAGCCACCCCGGAATGCCGTTGTCCCGGACCAGCACACCCCGGTCGAGGATCTTCTGCCAGGCGGTGTGGGAGCCACCCTCGCCCTCGAACAGCCCGAACTGCACGAAGTTGGCGTCGGACTCCACGACCTCGAAGCCGGCCGCCCTGAGCTCGCCCACCAGCCGGTCCCGCTCCGACTTCAGCTGCTCGACGTACTTCAGCAGCGTGTCGGTGTGCTCCAGCGCGGCCAGTGCGGTCGCCTGGGTGACGGCCGACAGGTGGTACGGCAGCCGTACGAGCTGGACGGCGTCGACGACGGCCGGGTGCGCGGCGAGGTAGCCGAGGCGCAGGCCCGCGGCGCCGAAGGCCTTCGACATCGTCCGGGAGACGACGAGATTCGGCCGGCCTTCGAGCAGGGGCAGCAGCGAGTCGCCGTGGCTGAACTCGATGTACGCCTCGTCGACGATCACCATCGACGGCTTCGCGGCCTGTGCGGCCTCGTACAGCGCAAGGACCGTCTCGCGCGGAACCGCGTTGCCCGTGGGGTTGTTGGGGGTCGTGATGAAGACGACGTCCGGCTTGTTCTCGGCGATCCACCGCTCGGCGGCGGGGAGGTCGATCGAGAAGTCCTCGCTGCGCGGACCCGAGATCCAGCCCGTGCCGGTGCCTCGTGCGATGAGGCCGTGCATCGAGTACGACGGCTCGAAGCCGATGGCCGTACGGCCGGGTCCGGCGAAGGTCTGCAGCAGCTGCTGGATGACCTCATTGGAGCCGTTGGCGGCCCAGACGTTGGCCAGGCCGAGCTCGTAACCGGACGTGTCCGTCAGGTACTTGGCGAGCTGCGTGCGCAGCTCCACGGCGTCGCGGTCCGGGTAGCGGTTGAGGTCGCGGGCGGCCTCGCGGACGCGCTCGGCGATGCGCTCGACCAGCGGCTCGGGCAGCTGGTAGGGGTTCTCGTTGGTGTTCAGCCGTACGGGGACGTCCAACTGGGGCGCGCCGTAAGGGGACTTGCCGCGCAGCTCGTCCCGTACGGGGAGATCGTCGATGCCGGTCACTTGCTCTCGGGAACCTTCCATCCGAACCGGGCCTTCACTGCCGCGCCGTGCGCGGGCAGGTCCTCCGCCTCCGCCAGCGTGACCACGTGATGCGCGACCTCGGCCAGCGCGTCCTTCGTGTAGTCGACGATGTGGATGCCACGCAGGAAGGACTGGACGGACAGGCCCGAGGAGTGGCAGGCGCAACCGCCGGTCGGGAGCACGTGGTTGGACCCGGCCGCGTAGTCGCCGAGCGAGACCGGCGCCCAGGGGCCGATGAAGATCGCGCCCGCGTTGCGTACGCGGTCGGCCACGGCGGCGGCGTCCGCGGTCTGGATCTCCAGGTGCTCGGCGCCGTACGCGTCGACCACCCGCAGCCCCTCGTCGACGCCGTCGACGAGGACGATCGCGGACTGCCGGCCCTTGAGGGCAGGGACGATCCGGTCCTCGATGTGCTTGGTGGCCGCGACCTGCGGCTCCAGCTCCTTCTCGACCGCGTCCGCGAGCGCGACGGAGTCGGTGACCAGGACGGCGGCGGCCAGCGGGTCGTGCTCGGCCTGGCTGATCAGGTCGGAGGCGACGTGCACCGGGTCGGCCGTGTCGTCGGCGAGGATCGCGATCTCGGTCGGGCCGGCCTCGGCGTCGATGCCGATCTTGCCGGTGAAGTAGCGCTTGGCGGCGGCGACCCAGATGTTGCCGGGGCCGGTGACCATGTTGGCGGGCGGGCAGGACTCGGTGCCGTACGCGAACATCGCCACGGCGGTGGCGCCACCGGCCGCGTACACCTCGTCGACGCCGAGCAGGGCGCAGGCGGCGAGGATCGTCGGGTGCGGGAGGCCGCCGAACTCGGCCTGGGCGGGCGAGGCGAGGGCGATGGACTCGACGCCGGCCTCCTGGGCCGGGACGACGTTCATGACCACGGACGACGGGTAGACCGAGCGCCCGCCGGGCGCGTACAGCCCGACCCGCTCGACCGGCACCCACTTCTCGGTGACCGAACCGCCGGGCACGACCTGGGTCGTGTGGGTCGTACGCCGCTGCTCGCGGTGGACGAGCCGGGCGCGCCGGATGGACTCCTCCAGGGCGGCCCGCACGGCCGGGTCGAGCTCTTCGAGCGCCTTTTCGAGCGCCTCGGCGGGCACCCGCACCCGGTCGAGCCTGACCCCGTCGAACTTCTCGGCGAAGTCGATCAGCGCCGCGTCGCCCCGATGATGCACGGCTTCGCAGATCGGACGCACCTTCTCGAGGGCGGCCTGAACGTCGAAGTCGGCTCGGGGCAGCAGGTCGCGCAGGGCGGGGCCCTCGGGGAGGGCGTCGCCGCGCAGATCGATTCGGGAGATCACGGGCTCAATTCTCTCAGACCCGGGTTCGCCGTCGTCCGCGCGTATCAATGGCTGATACAGAACCCCGGCGGAACCCGGAAGATCGCCTTCACGTCCTGTGCTTCGGGTGTTACCCAGCGGGCATGAACGGTTGTGCGAGCACAGGACTGGAGGAGTAGTGACCGAGGGGGCCGGCCTGCGTGCCGGAGACGCCGGAGATCTGCCGGACGATCTGACCGCCGCCGAGGCCGGCATGTGGCAGGCCTTCCGCAACGGCAGCGTGTACGACCTGAGCAGCGGGGACGCGGTCGTTGACGATCCGCACGGCGGACATCCGTGGGGACCCGACCGGACCGTGCGGGCGCGGATCGTGTGCTGGCTGCTGCTGGACGGCCCGCCCGCGCTCGCGGGCCGGGTGTCCTCGCTGAAGCTGCGCGGCGTGCAGATCAGCGGCACCCTCGACCTCGCCGGCGGCACGGTGGTGCCGTACGTGGAGATGCGCGGCTGCCGTTTCGAGCGGGACGTCCTGCTGCCGGAGGCCCGCTTCACCACCGCGCGTCTGGTGGACTGCTCGGTGCCCCGTCTGGAGGCGGCCCGGGTCCACACGGAGGGCGATCTGCACCTCCCGCGCTGCCGTTTCCTGGGCGGCGTACGGCTGACCGACGCGCACATCGGCACGGATCTGCTGCTCAACCAGGCCATCGTCCAGCGCGACCGCAGCGGCCGCTCCATCGCCGCCGACGGCATGACCGTGGGCCAGGACCTGCAGGCCGAGCTGCTGGAGTCGCACGGCGAAGTGAGCCTGCGCAGCGCCAAGATCGGCGTGTCGCTGAGCCTGCGCGGCGCCCGCCTGTCCAACCCGTACGGCCGGCTCGCGCTGAACGCCCCCCAGCTGACCGTCGGGCGCACGCTGTACCTGACCCCGGCGGGCGTCGGCGCGTCGATGCTGAGCGGCGCGACCCCCGCGCGCGGGACGCGCATCCAGCGGGTCGAGTGCGAGGGCGGGGTGCGCCTGGACGACGGGCGGTTCGGGGACGCGGTCGACCTGGAGCGGGCCCGGTTCGCCTTCACCGACGACCAGGAGCTGTCGCTGCGCCGCGTGCAGACGCCCGAGCTGCGCTTCCTCGGGGAGCGGCCGCAGCGCGGCAAGGTCGTGCTGTCGGGCGCGCGGGTGGTCAACCTGGTCGACCGGGCGACCGCGTGGCCGGCACCGGGCAACCTCCACATGGGCGGTTTCACCTACGAGAACCTGGTGCCGCAGGGCCCCTTCCCGCTGACCGAGCGGCTGGACTGGGTGGCCGCCGCGACCGCCGAGTACAACCCGGAGCCGTACGAACGACTGGCCTCGGTGCTGCGGGCCGGCGGTGAGGACGAGGACGCGCGCGAGGTGCTGCTCGCCAAGCAGCGCCGGCGCCGCGAGAGCCTGCCGATCGCCGCCAAGCTCTGGGGGTACGCGCAGGACTGGACGGTGGCCTACGGCTACCGGCCGGGCCGGGCCGCCGTATGGATGGCGCTGCTGTGGGCGGCGGGCTCGCTGGCCTTCGCCCACGCGAGCCATCCGCCGGTACAGCCCGGGCAGCAGCCGCCGTGGAACCCGGCCCTGTTCGCCCTCGACCTGCTGCTCCCGGTCATCGACCTGGGCCAGGTCGGCGTCTGGCGGCTGAGCGGCGGCTGGCAGTGGCTGGCCGCGGCGCTGATCCTGCTGGGCTGGATCCTGGCGACGACGGTCGCGGCGGGGGCCACGAGGCTGCTGAGACGCAACTGAAGTCCTGGGAGAACCTGGCCTCGCAGACACCACCGCACAGGCGTTGAACAGTGCAGTCACCCTTTGCCTGCACTTGACCAATCGGCGTACAACTTTCCACGAGTTGCCGATGGGCCCTGGCGCCGGGTTGACCTGCAGCCTTTCAATGGTCGACACCATGGCTCTGCTGCACCCCTTCAGCCGCACGGCCCGGACCCCCCGGACCGCTCCGCGCCCCGTCGCCGGACTCCCCACCGACAACGAGGTGCTGCTCGACGCGCCCGACGACCGCCTCGGACCCGCGCTGGTCGCGGCCGCCCGCGGTGAGCACCGGCCCGCGGCCGAGCTGCTGGCCGGCACGCGCGCGCGTGCCGAGTGGGAGTACCGCGACCGGTACATCAGACGCCTCGCGGCCTTCGCGCGCTCGCGCCCCGAGTGGCTGCAGAGCTGGTCGGCCGCCGCCCCGCACGACCCGGACGCACTGCTGGTGGGCGCCCAGGTCGCGGTGGACCGCGCCTGGGACTCGCCCGCACGCGCGGAGCTGCTGCGCGAGGTGAGCCCGCTGATCACGGCCGCCGCCCGCGGCGACGACCGCGACCCGGTGCCCTGGCGCCTCGCGCTGGACCACGCGCGCGGTGCGAACGCCGGCCACAAGTACTTCGGTGAGCTGTGGGAGGCGGCCATACGGCGCGCCCCGCACCACTACGGCTGTCATGCGGCGGCCCTGCGTTACCTGGCCGCCTCCTGGCAGGGCTCGCACAGCGAGTGCTTCGACTTCGCCGACCGGGCGGCGCAGGACGCTCCGCCCGACTCGCTCATCCAGGCGCTGCCGTCGCGCGCGGCCTTCGCCTGTCTGACCGACGGGCGCGGCGTCGAGGTGCCGCGGGAGCGGCTGGACGCGGCCGCCGACCGGGCGATCGCCCTCTCCGTCCGCTTCCCGGCGGCCGACCCGTGGCCGGCCGAGGTCCGCAACAAGCTGATGTACGTCCTCGTACGCCTGGAGCGCTGGCAGGACGCCCTCACCGAGGCCCACCGGATCGGCCCGTACGCCACGTCCTTCCCCTGGGACCGCTTGTCGGACGATCCGCTGGCCCTCTTCCTGAAGGTGCGCGCCGACGTCCGCGCCCGCTCGGCGCCGCCCGCGGACCCGTCCCGGTATCCACAGAATGAGCGTGCCGGACGGGCCCGCCCCGGCGACCACTAGGCTTTTGCGTCGTGACCACCGTCCGTCTTCCGCTCTTCCCCCTGAACTCGGTGCTGTTCCCGGGGTTGGTGCTTCCGCTGAACGTCTTCGAGGAGCGCTATCGCGCCATGATGCGCGAGTTGCTGAAGACTCCCGAGGACGAGCCGCGCCGCTTCGCCGTCGTGGCGATCCGCGACGGCCACGAGGTGGCGGCGAGCGCGCCCGGCATGCCCGACCCCACGGCGCTGCCCGACCGCGGCCCCGCGGCCGGCTTCGGCCCCGACCCGGTGAAGTCGTTCCACACGACGGGCTGCGTGGCGGACGCGGCGACCATCCGGGAACGCGCGGACGGCACCTTCGAGGTCCTGGCGACGGGAACGACCCGGGTGCGCCTGGTGTCGGTGGACGCGTCGGGCCCGTATCTCACGGCTGAGCTGGAAGAGCTCCCGGAGGACCCGGGCGACGAGGCGGGCGCGCTGGCCGAGGGCGTACTGCGCGCGTTCCGCCAGTACCAGAAGCGCCTGGCGGGCGCGCGGGAGAGGTCGCTCTCGACGGGCGCCGACCTCCCGGACGAGCCCTCGGTCGTGTCCTACCTGGTGGCGGCGGCGATGATGCTGGACACGCCCACCAAACAGCGCCTGCTCCAGGCCCCGGACACCGCGTCCCGCCTGCGCGACGAACTGAAACTCCTTCGCGCCGAGACGGCGATCATCCGTAGCCTGCCGTCACTGCCGGCGTCGGACCTGACGCGCGGCCGGACGAGCCTCAACTGAAACGGGCCGAGGATGGCGAAGAAGTCCAAGAACCAGCAGCAGGGCGGCACGCCGGCGACGGTGGCCCTGACGTCGGCGGGAGTGCCGTACACGATCCACTCCTACGACCACGACCCTTCCCACCCCTCGTACGGCGAGGAGGCGGCGGAGGCGATGGGTGTGTCGCCGGACCGCGTCTTCAAGACCCTGGTCGCGGACGTGGACGGCGCCCTGACGGTGGCCGTGGTCCCGGTGGCGGGTTCCCTGGACCTGAAGGCGCTGGCCTCGGCGGTGGGCGGAAAGCGCGCGGCGATGGCGGACCCGTCCCTGGCGGAACGCACCACGGGCTACGTCCGCGGCGGCATCTCCCCCCTGGGCCAGCGCAAGAAGCTCCGCACGGTCCTGGACGCCTCGGCCGCGGCCCACTCCACGATCTGCATCTCGGCGGGCCGCCGGGGCCTTGAGGTGGAGCTGTCCCCCGACGACCTCGCCAGGCTCACGGCAGCGGTAATGGCTCCCATCGGGCGTGCGTGACCCCTCGACGACCCTCCCTCGCTCGGTTAAGAACGAGGGACATGTCGAAGAAAACGCGGAAACGCAAGTGGCGCACCAAGAAGGGCCGCTCGAACCACGGCCACCGTCCGGCGTGACTCCTACGTGACTGGCACTAAGGCAGCGGAGCCCCGTACGGATCCGTCTGGACGGGGCTCTGCTGATACGGCTCCGGGTCCCTGGGGCCGAACAGCGCGGTCAGGCCGAGGTGCACGACCAGCGCGGCCAGCGACCAGGCCAGCACCGCGCCCTTCGCCCCCAGCTTCAGCGGCGCCGAGAAGGTGACGCCCTTGCCCACCTGCTTGGCATGGGCGATCACGTCCTGCGCGGGCCCGAGCCAGATCCCCACCTTCCAGGCGAGCAGCGACCCGAGCAGTCCCCCGACCCCCAGGGCCACGACCAACGGCACTCCGCCACGTCGGCGCCAGAGAAAGGCCGCCAGCGCACTCACCGCACCGAACGCCAGCGCGAGCAGGGTGAACGTTCCGTCCACCCCGATCGCCTGCTCCCCCTCGCTGTCGGCGAGGTAGACGACCCAGCTGCCGTCCACCACGTCCCCGACCAGCGGCACATGCGGCGCCAGCCACCACCACAGCACCCCGAGCAGCACCCCGCCGAGCGCCACCGCCACCGCGATCACGGCGGCCTCCCGCACTTCGGTCTTCATTCCGGGCCCGTCCTGTCCGTACGTGCCGTCCCAGGCGGCGTCATGGGGCGCGGGCCCCGCATACGCGCCTGCGGGCAACTGCCACGCGTTGTTCGGAGCCTGGGCAGGCTGCGAAGATCGTTCATGCGGCGGCGGAGGCGGAGTCAACGGTGCGGTCACCCTGACATCGTGCCAGGCCCGCCTGTGCGGCGCGTCACCGGACGGCCGCCCGACGATAGGCCCAGGTGGCGACGGCGAGCGAGACGACCCCGACCCCGGCGCACACGGCGAGGTCCCCGACCACGAAGGCCCAGTCGGGACGCTCCCCGAAGGTCCGCGCGAAGGCCTCGACCCCGTAGGTCGACGGCAGCAGATCGCGCGCGAACCGCACCACCTCCGGCATCCGGTCGGCCGGCAGCACCCCCAGCAGCAGCGCCGCGGACATGCCCAACTGCCCGAGCAGCGTGGCCAGTTCCGGCCGCGGCGCCAGCAGGCCGAGCGCGGCGCCGAGCCCGGCCAGCGAGGCCCCGGCGAGCGGGATCACCGCGGCGAGCACCCACAGGTTCCCCAGCGGCAGCCCGAACAGCACACCCCCGAACGCGGCGGTCACCACGGTCCCGGGCACGGTGAACGAGGCGTACGCCCCGGCCGCCCCCAGCACCACGGCCGCCGGCGGCACCGGCAGCGTCGCGTAGTGGTCGAGCCCGCCGCTGCCGCGCAGCTGGCCGAAGTACTGCGCGAGCAGGTTCAGCCCGACGTACGCCACCACCAGCACGGACGAACCCGCGACCACGAACCGGGCGGCGTCGCTCCCGGCGTCCACGACCCCGCGCATCATGATCAGGATGCCGACCGACTGGAAGGTCGCCACGAACAGCAGCGGGATCCGCGCCACCCGGGCCCGGGACAGCTGCGCCCGGTACACCGCGCACAGGGACGGCCACAGCCTGGCCCGCGGCGCGAGCTCGGCCTCGCCCAGGGCGGTCTCGTCGGCGGCCCGCGCACCGCCCGCCAGGACATCGGCGGATACGACACTCACCTCGAGCTGCTCCTCTTCGCTCCAGCGGTCACCCGGTCGGTCACCCGGTCCGCTCCGCAGACGCATACGGATTCGGCGGCTCGTGTGCTCATGCCTTCACCAGCCCCTGCCCATGGCCGCCCAGCGACAGGTACACGTCCTCCAGGCTCGGCGTGGCCAGCGTGAAGTCGTCCAGCGCCGCGAACGCGCTGCCGCCGGTGACGGTGGCAACGACCGCGCGGGCCTCCTCGGGGGCGAGCCTGAGCGTCCAGCGGCGCCCGGACGCGACGGCCCGCTCCTGGAGCGCGGCGACCTCCGGGACGTGCAGCGGCGCGGCCTCGCGCCACACCAGCTCGACCCGTACCTCTCCGGCGACCTGCTCCTTGAGCCCGGTCGGGGTGTCACAGGCGATCACCCGCCCCTGGTCGAGCACGGCGACCCGGTCGAGGACCGTCTCGGCCTCGATGACGTTGTGGGTGACGAGCAGCACGGTCGCCCCGCGCTCGGCCCGCCGCCGGTCCACGGCCGCCCACACGGCCCGTCGGGCCACCGGATCCATCCCGGTGGTCGGCTCGTCGAGCACCAGCAGCGGCCGCTCCCCGACCAGCGCGGCGGCGACACACGCGAGCCGCCGCTGCCCGCCGGACAGCTTCTTCAGCGGCCGCCCGGCGATCGCCGTGAGCCCGAGCTCCTCGAGTACGGCGTCCCGCTCGTCCCGTGCCTGGCGGGCCTCGAGGCCGCGCAGCCGCCCGGTCGTCTCGGCGGCCAGGGCCACGGTCAGCTCGTCCAGCGCGGTCGACTCCTGCCCGAGGTAGGCGAGGATCCGCGCGGCCCGCTCCGGGTGCCGCACGATGTCGTGCCCGAGGATCTCCACGCGGCCTGCGTCGGGCCGCATCAGCCCGGTCAGCTGCCGTACGAGAGTGGTTTTTCCGGCGCCGTTCGGCCCGAGGAGCCCGAAGATCTCACCGCGCCGGATGTCCAGCCGTACGTCGTCGGTGGCCCGTACCGCGGGAGTCCCCGGGGTGCCCCGGCGTCCTCGTACGGCCGGATAGGTCTTGGTCAGTCCGCGCACCGCGCACACGACGTCCCCGCCGTGCCGAAGTGCCTGTGCCGCGCGCGTACTCACAAAGGACGAGGGTACGGGGTCCACGGGCCCCGCCCGGTCTCGGGTGGGTCCATAACGGCAAATCCGCCGGTAAAGAACTACTCACCCGCGGGGGCGTGCTCCGCGGCCGTCCGCACGTCGATCTCCCGCCAGAACCCGGCCCGGATGGCGTACCGGTCGTGCTCGTCGATCTGGTCGTCCTTGTGCGCGAGCAGGCCGAACCGGGCGGCGTAGCGCAGCAGCTCCCCGTCGATGCGGTGCGGGACCCGCGGGTACATCCCGGACAGCTTCTGCAGATGGCTCGGGTCGCCCAGCCGCTCCATCCACCGCCGCGCGAACACCTGCCCCACCTCGTACGGATCGCCGCCGACCGTGGTGATGTCCTCCTCCCGGTCGGCCCACCGCTGCTCCGCGGTGGTCAGCTGCGCCAGCGTCGGCATCGAGGCGACGTCGGGCGGCTCGGCGGCGGGCCGGTCGACCCAGCCCTTGTCGGAGGACCAGCGCAGCGTCGCGTTGGCGGGTTGCGGAGCCGGGTGCACGCCGGGGGCGCGCAGGGCGGCCAGGTCCTTGGGCGTGGGTACGCCCTTGGGCGCGGGGACCCGCTCCTGCGTGCCGTTCTCCGAGGCAGCGGGCGCGTGCTCGCCCTCCTCGGCGGTCCGCTCGGGCGCGGGGGCAAGCGCGGAGTCCGGCAGCGGCGCGGAGAGGATCGCGGCGATCTCGGGCCGGGGCACGGGAGGCGGCGCACACACCCCGCCGAGTTCCTTGGCCCGTACGGCCTTGGTGATCCACGTCCGGTCGAGAACGCGCCGCTCGTCCGCCTCGGCGACCAGGTCCTCGGACTGGTTGTAGTCCCCGTCGGCGGCCTGCACGGCCCACAGGTGTACGGCGACGCCGTGCTCCTTGGCGGCCATCATGCCCGGCAGCAGATCGCCGTCGCCGGTGACCAGGACGACGTCGGAGCAGGCGCGGTTGCGGGCCAGCTCGGTGAGCTCGGCGTGCATGGCGGCGTCGACGCCCTTCTGGGCCCAGCGTCCGTCGCTGCGGGTCAGGGCACCGAGCCGGACGGTGACCCGGGGCATCACGCGCAACCTGCGGTGCTCGGGCTGCGGGACGCGGTCGGGGGCGCCGTCGAACCAGTAGATGCGCAGCAGCGGCCGCTCGGTGTCGGACTCGGCGCGTTCGCGCAGGCCCTGGATGAGGGCGGTGTGGTCGACGGTGATGCGGGAGCGGGAGGGCTCCCCGGCGAGGAGACTGGCGGCGGCCCCCAGCAGATACCCGGCGTCCACCAGGACGATGCAGCGGTCCACGGGATCCACCCTCTTTCCGGGAGGTTTGCTTCGGGCTTCCTTCGAGTCTGCCCGACTGCGCGGGGGTTAACGGCCCGAACTCGATCTTCGGCGTGGCGTTTCGGGCCCCGGCCGCCGGCCTCGCGCACCGACAAGCCCTGTAACAGACGGTAATTATCCGAAATGCATTCCTTGTCAGCCTATGTGAATCTGGTCCCGGCCCTGGCCCCTAGATCCCCCACAGGAGGCAGAACCATGGCCAAGAACAAGAACCGTGAGCGAAAGCAGCAGCCGCAGCCCGAGCGCGCTCAGCAGGCGGCCCAGCACTCCTCGATCGAGTCGCAGACCGAGCAGCGCGCGTCCCAGGTGACTCCTGGTGACATGGCGCGCAAGGGCAAGCAGAAGCGCTTCGGCCACAACTGACATCTGCATATCGGGTTGTTGAGACCCAGGCACACGTCAGGGGCGCACCCGGCACCGGGTGCGCCCCTCGCGCATGCATGTCGCTCAGCCGGCCAGGCAGGACGGTCCGAGCAGCACCTTCAGGTCACCGAACAGCGCCGGATCCGGCTTCACCCGATGCCGGTCGAGGCGCAGCACCGTGGTCCTGGTCGGGCCCTGGAGCTTGATCCGCACCTCGCTGTCGCCCTTGTGGTGGCTGAGGATCTCGCCGAGGCGGCTGACCATCGGCGGGGTGACCCGGGTGGCCGGGATGGTGAGGATCACGGGCGCGTTGGTGCCCGCGTTCGACAGGTCGGGGACCTGGAGCTCCATCGCGACCAGGCGCGGCACGTCCTCGCGCTTGTCGAGGCGGCCCTTGACGAACACCACGGCGTCCTCGACGAGTTGGGTCGACACCAGCTGGTACGTCGCCGGGAAGAACATGCACTCGATGGAGCCGGCGAGGTCCTCGACGGTGGCGATCGCCCAGGCGTTGCCCTGCTTGGTCATCTTGCGCTGCAGGCCCGAGATGATGCCGCCGATGGTGACGACCGCGCCGTCCGCGTGCTCACCTCCGGTGAGCTGGGCGATGCCCGCGTCGGCCTTGTCGGACAGCACGTGCTCCAGACCGAAGAGCGGGTGGTCGGAAACGTACAGGCCGAGCATCTCCCGCTCCTGGGCGAGCAGATACGACTTCTCCCACTCCTCGGTGGTGAACTCGACGTCGAGTCCGAAGCCGGGCTCGCTGCTCTCCTCCTCGCCCATCCCGCCGAAGAGGTCGAACTGGCCCTCGGCCTCCTTGCGCTTGACCGCGACCACGTTGTCGATCATCGGCTCGAACTGGGCGGTGAGGCCCTTGCGGGTGTGCCCCAGGGTGTCGAACGCGCCCGCCTTGATCAGCGACTCCGTGGTGCGCTTGTTGCAGGCGACCGCCTCGACCTTGTCGAGGTAGTCGGGGAAGGAGGCGTACTTCCCCTTGGCCTTGCGGGACTTGATGATCGACTCGACCACGTTCGTACCGACGTTGCGCACGGCCTCGAGGCCGAAGAGGATCACGTCGTCGCCCTGCGCGGCGAAGTTGTGCACCGACTCGTTGACGTTCGGCGGGAGCACCTTGATGCCCATGCGGCGGCACTCGTTGAGGTAGACGGCCGACTTGTCCTTGTCGTCCTTGACCGAGGTGAGCAGCCCGGCCATGTACTCGGCGGGGTGGTTCGCCTTCAGGTAGGCGGTCCAGTACGAGACCAGGCCGTACGCGGCGGAGTGCGCCTTGTTGAAGGCGTAGCCGGCGAAGGGGACCAGCACGTCCCACAGGGCCTGGATGGCCTCGTCGCTGTAGCCCTTGTCCCGGGCGCCCTTCTGGAAGAGGACGAAGTTCTTGGCCAGTTCGTCGGGCTTCTTCTTGCCCATCACGCGGCGCAGGATGTCGGCCTCGCCGAGCGAGTACCCGGCGATGATCTGGGCGGCCTTCTGCACCTGCTCCTGGTAGACGATCAGGCCGTAGGTGACCGCCAGGACCTCTTCGAGCGGCTCCGCCAGCTCCGGGTGGATCGGGGTGATCTCCTGGAGCTTGTTCTTGCGCAGCGCGTAGTTCGTGTGCGAGTCCATGCCCATCGGGCCCGGACGGTAGAGCGCCGACACGGCGGAGATGTCTTCGAAGTTGTCGGGCTTCATCAGGCGCAGCAGGGAGCGCATGGGGCCGCCGTCGAACTGGAAGACGCCCAGGGTGTCGCCGCGCTGGAGGAGCTCGAAGGTCTTCGGATCGTCGAGCGGCAGGGCCAGCAGGTCGAGCTCGATGCCCTTGTTGGACTTCACCATCTTGACGGCGTCGTCCATGATCGTCAGGTTGCGCAGGCCGAGGAAGTCCATCTTCAGCAGGCCGAGCGACTCGCACTGCGGGTAGTCCCACTGCGTGATGGTCACGCCGTCGGTGTGCCGCACCCAGATGGGAGCGTGGTCGACGATGGGCTCGCTGGACATGATCACGCCGGCGGCGTGCACGCCCATCTGCCGGACCAGGCCCTCGACGCCCTTGGCGGTGTCGATGACCTTCTTCACGTCCGGCTCGTTCTCGTACATCCCCCGGATCTCGCCCGCCTCGTTGTAGCGCGGGTGGGAGGGGTTGGTGATGCCGTCGAGGTCGATGCCCTTGCCGAGGACATCGGCGGGCATGGCCTTGGTGAGGCGGTCGCCCATCGCGTACGGGTAACCCAGCACGCGCGCGGAGTCCTTGATGGCGTTCTTGGCCTTGATCTTGCCGTACGTGCCGATCATGGCGACCTTGTCGGCGCCGTATTTCTCCGTCACATACCTGATCACCTCGACGCGCCTACGCTCGTCGAAGTCGATGTCGACGTCGGGCATGGAGACGCGCTCGGGGTTGAGGAACCGCTCGAAGATCAGGCCGTGCGGGATCGGGTCGAGGTCGGTGATGCCCATGGCGTACGCGACGATCGAGCCGGCCGCGGAGCCTCGGCCGGGGCCGACCGCGATGCCGTTGTTCTTGGCCCACATGATGAAGTCGGCGACCACGAGGAAGTAGCCCGGGAACCCCATCTGGATGATGACGTCCATCTCGTACTCGACCTGCTTCTGGCGGTCCTCGGGGATGCCGCCGGGGAAGCGGCGCTCCATGCCGCGGCGGACCTCCTCCCGGAACCAGGTGACCTCGGTGTAGCCGTCGGGGATGTCGAACTTCGGCATGAGGTTCTTCGCCTCGAACATGCCGCTGGTGTCGATCTGTTCGGCCACCAGAAGGGTGTTGCGGCAGCCCTCCTGCCAGGCGTCCGAGGAGTCGATGGCGTACATCTCGTCCGTGGACTTCAGGTAGTAGCCGGTGCCGTCGAACTTGAAGCGGTCCGGGTCGGAGAGGTTCTTGCCGGTCTGGATGCACAGCAGGGCGTCGTGGGCGGTCGCCTCGTGCGCGTACGTGTAGTGCGAGTCGTTGGTGACCAGGGGCGGGATGCCGAGCTTCTTGCCGATCTCCAGCAGGCCGTCGCGGACCCGGTGCTCGATGTCGATGCCGTGGTCCATCAGCTCCAGGAAGTACCGGTCCTTGCCGAAGATGTCCTGGTACTCGGCGGCCGACTTCAGTGCCTCGTCGAACTGGCCGAGGCGCAGCCTGGTCTGCAGCTCGCCCGAGGGGCAGCCGGTGGAGGCGATGAGCCCCTCGGACCACTGGGAGATGGTCTCCTTGTCCATACGGGGCCACTTCTGCAGCCAGCCCTCGGCGTACGCGTCCGAGGAGAGCCGGAAGAGGTTGTGCAGACCTGTCGCGTTCGCCGCCCAGATCGTCTTGTGGGTGTAACCACCGGAACCGGAGACGTCGTCGCGCTTCTGGTGCGGCTGGCCCCACTGGATCTTGCGCTTGTTGCGCCGCGACTCGGGGGCGACATACGCCTCGATCCCGATGATCGGGGTGACGCCGGCCTTCGTCGCGGAATGGAAGAAGTCGTACGCGCCGTGGAGGTTGCCGTGATCGGACATGGCGATGTGGGTCATGCCCATCTCATTGCACGCGTTGAACATGTCCTTCAGCCGCGCGGCACCGTCCAGCAGCGAGTACTGGGTGTGGACGTGCAGGTGCGTGAACGGCGGCTTTGACACGGCGTGGCCTCCAAGGAAAACGCTCGGCGACAGGCTGGCGGACAGTCTGGGGGACAGCGTCGAAGTCTATGCCTCGGCACTGACACTCGCGGGGGTTACCCGCGTACCTTGCTGCGAGGGTCACGGGCACTTCCGCGTACCTTCGCCCGTTGAAGACGACAGAAACCCTGTCGCACATGTCATGCACCAGGAGGCACCCAGCGATGTCGGTCCCCCAGCTCAACGGCGAGCAGCGCGGCGAGGAGATCCTCACCGTCTTCGAGACCGCCTTCGGCGAGCTCCTGGCCGCCGACCCGGCCGCGTTCCGGGTGAAGTTCCGCAAGATGGCGGCCTCGGCCTTCGCGTTCTACCGGGGTACGGCGTGCCTCTTCTACCACGACCTGGACGCGGAAAAGCGAGGCGGCCCGTACCTGGACGAGCGCACCTCGCGCGTGTGGATCCACGGCGACCTGCACGCGGAGAACTTCGGCACGTACATGGACGCGAACGGCCGCCTGATCTTCAACGTCAACGACTTCGACGAGGCCTACGTCGGCCCCTTCACCTGGGACCTCAAGCGCTTCTCCGCCTCCGTCGCGCTGATCGGCTACGCGAAGGCGCTCGGCGACGACCAGATCACGGAGCTGGTGGAGGTGTACGCGGGCGCGTACCGCGAGCGCATCCACGCCCTGGCGACCGGCGCCAAGAGCGACGAGGTGCCGCCCTTCACCCTGGACACCGCGCAGGGCCCGCTCCTTGACGCGCTGCGCGACGCCCGCTCGCTGACCCGCTTCGGGCTGCTCGACTCGATGACCGAGATCCGCGACTTCGAGCGCCGCTTCGCCCCCGGCGGCGGCTCGATCGAGCTGGACGCGGCCACCCGCTACAAGGTCCTCGCGGCCTTCGACGGCTATCTGGAGACGCTGCCGGACGCCTCGCTGGCCCGCCCGGACTCGTACCGCGTGAAGGACGTGGTCGGCCGCCGCGGCATCGGCATCGGCTCGGCCGGGCTGCCGTCGTACAACATCCTTCTCGAGGGCCACAGCGACGCCCTGGAGAACGATGTGGTGATCTACATCAAGCAGGCCCAGACCCCGGCCGTCTCCCGGCACATCACCGACCCGGCGATCCGCGACTACTTCCAGCACGAGGGCCACCGCACGGTGATCTCGCAGCGCGCCCTGCAGGCGCACGCGGACCCGTGGCTGGGCTGGACCGAGTTGGACGGCGCGGGCCAGCTGGTCGCCGAGGTCTCGCCGTACGCGGTCGACCTGGACTGGGGCGACATCGACGATCCGGAGGAGATCGCGGCCGTCGTCGCCGACCTGGGCCGGGCCACGGCCACCATGCACGCGGCGGCGGACGACCAGTCCGGCGAGTCCCTCGTGCCCTTCTCCACCGAGCGGGCCATCGACGCGGCGATCGCGGCCGACGAGGACGGCTTCGCGGGCCTGCTCGTGGACTTCGCGCACAGCTACGGCGCACGCGCGCGTGCCGACCACCAGATCTTCGTGGACCTGTTCCGCAACGGCCGGATTCCGGGTCTCTAACAGTCCGTAATCTCACAGGCAGCTTTTAGGGGTCCCTTACCGGGCCACGTGACAGACTCTCCACGCTATGGACATATCCGGGACCCGCATCAGAGCGCTTCGCGCGGCGCTGTTCACGGCCTTGGTCGTGACGCTCAGCACCGCGTCGCACGTGCTGCTGTCGCGGGTCCCGCTGCCGTTGAACACGGTGGCCGCGGTCGCCGCCACCGTGTTCGTGGTCGCCTACGCCCTGGCCGGCCGCGAGCGCGGCTTCGCCCGGATCGCCGCCCTGCTGATCCCGCTGGAGCTGGCCGCCGACACGGTCTTCACCACCGGCCAGCACGTCTGCTACGGCCGCGCGGGCGGCCCCGTCGCCGGCCCCCTGCGCTCCGTCGGCTGGGACCTGCTCTGCGGCAGCAACACGCAAGTGAGCACCCCACTGGCCCGGGTGACCGGCACCGGCACCGACCGCGTGACGGCGCTGCTCGCCCACGCCGACCCGGCCACCGCCTGGCTGCTGCTCGGCGCGCACATCGGCGTCGGCCTCCTCGCGGCCGCCTGGCTGCGTCGCGGCGAGCGGGCGCTGACCCAGCTGCTGCGCGCGGTCGCCGCGACGGCTTGGACAGCGGTCCGACCTCTGCAGCTGGCGGTCGCCGCGGTGACCGTCCGGCCCGCCTCGGCGGTACGGCGCGTACGGCGCCCCGGCCTGCGTTCCGCGGTCGTCCGCGACCGGATCCTCGTGCACTCCCTGGGACGGCGTGGACCGCCGTGCTCGGTCGCTTCCGTCTGATCAGCACTGAGCACAAGCAATCCCCCACACGTATCCCGCGTACAGCATGTGCGCGTCCCATATGGAGATCATCGAGATGAGCAAGCGGAACAGCCAGGCGTCGAAGACGGCGGCCCGGGAGCGGCTGCGGGCCGAGCGCGAGCGCCAGGCAAAGCGGGCCAAGGCCAAGCGGCAGATCATCGTCGCCGCTTCGGTCGTCGCCGTCCTCGCGGCGGCGGGCGGCATAGGCTACGCCGTCGTCCAGGCCAACAAGCCCACCCACTGGGAGGCCGTGAAGGACGACAAGGTCGTCGCGCCGGCCAACACCACGGGCAAGGACGGCACGACGGTCGTCATCGGCAAGGCGAGCGCCAAGAAGACCCTCAAGATCTACGAGGACCCGCGCTGCCCCGTGTGCGCCCAGTTCGAGCAGACCGTCGGCTCGACCTTCAAGAAGGACCTCGACGCCGGCAAGTACAAGTTCCAGTACGTCGGCGCCACGTTCATCGACAACAAGGACAACGGCGAGGGCTCCAAGAACGCGCTGAGCGCCCTGGGCGCCGCCCTCAACGTCAGCGACCAGGCCTTCCTCGACTACAAGACCGCGCTGTACTCGACGAAGTGGCACCCGGACGAGACGCAGGACAAGTTCAAGGACGACAGCTACCTCATCAAGGTCGCCCAGACCGTCCCCGCGCTGAAGGACAACACGAAGTTCCAGACCGCGGTCAAGAAGGGCACCTACGACGCCTGGGCGATGGCCATGTCGAAGACCTTCGACGACAACAAGGACGGCGTGACCGGCACCCCGGGCTTCGTCATGGACGGCAAGCAGCTCAACGGCGGGACCCCGCTCCTGACGGTGGCCGACTTCAACAAGGTGGTCGGCGCCGCGCTCAAGGCCTGAACCGAAGGTCAGTAACCAACCGCGCAACCGGCCCCGTAACCAACCGCGGGGAGAAGAGCGGGCGAACTTTTACGAGTTCGCCCGCTCTCGTTCATACCGATCAGTAACCTGATCGCTCGTGACCAGTCGATACAGAACACCCGGGAGCGCCGCCTCGCAGGCCGAGGGCGCCAACTCGCTTTCCCCACGCCGCCGTACGGTCGTCAAGGCCGCGGCGGCCACTGCTGTCCTGGCCGGCCCGCTCGCCGCCGCCCTGCCGGCCCGGGCGGCCGCCGAGACCCCGCAGTTCCTGCACGGCGTGGCCTCCGGTGACCCGCTGCCCGACGGCATCCTGCTGTGGACCCGGGTGACGCCCACCTCCGACGCGGTCCCCGGCTCCGGGCTCGGCGCGGACACGGAGGTCAGCTGGATCGTCGCCAAGGACAAGGCGCTGACGAACATCGTCGCCAAGGGCTCGACCACGGCGAGCGCCGCCTCCGACCACACCGTCAAGGCGGACATACGGGGCCTGCAGCCGGCCACCGACTACTGGTTCCGCTTCTCCGCAGGCGGCACGGACTCCCCGGTGGCGCGCACCCGCACCGCGCCGGCGGCGGACGCTGCCGTGACCGGCCTGCGCTTCGGCGTGGTCTCCTGCGCCAACTGGGAGGCCGGCTACTTCGCTTCGTACCGCCATCTCGCGGCCCGCGGCGACCTCGACGCCTGGCTGCACCTCGGCGACTACATCTACGAGTACAAGTCCGGCGAGTACGCGGCCCGCGGCACGGTCGTCCGCCCGCACGCGCCGACGAACGAGATCATCACGCTCGCCGACTACCGCACCCGGCACGGCAAGTACAAGACCGACCCGGACCTGCAGGCCCTGCACCACAAGGCGCCGGTCGTCGCGATCTGGGACGACCACGAGTTCGCCGACAACGCGTGGTCCGGCGGCGCGGTCAACCACACCGAGGGCGCCGAGGGCACCTGGACCGATCGCAAGGCGGCCGCCAAGCAGGCCTACTTCGAGTGGATGCCGGTCCGCCCGGCGATCGCGGGCACCACCTACCGCCGGCTGCGCTTCGGCAAGCTCGCCGACCTGTCGCTGCTGGACCTGCGTTCCTTCCGCTCGCAGCAGGCGTCCACGGGCTCCGGCTCGGTCGACGACCCGGACCGTACGATCACCGGGCGTGCCCAACTCGACTGGCTGAAGGCCGGGTTGAAGGCCTCCGACACCACCTGGCGGCTCGTCGGCAACTCGGTGATGATCTCGCCGTTCTCCTTCGGCTCCCTCTCCGCCGACCTCCTCAAGCCGCTCGCCAAGCTGCTCGGTCTGCCGCAGGAGGGCATCGCCGCCAACACCGACCAGTGGGACGGCTACACCGACGACCGCCGCGAACTGCTGGCCCATCTGACCTCGAACGCGATCCGCAACACCGTGTTCCTCACCGGCGACATCCACATGGCGTGGGCCAACGACGTGCCGGTGGACGCCGGAACGTACCCGCTGTCGGCCTCGGCCGCCACGGAGTTCGTCATCACCTCGGTGACCTCCGACAACCTCGACGACATCGTGAAGGTCCCCGAGGGCACGGTCTCCGCGATCGCCTCGCCGATCATCAGGGCGGCCAACCGGCACGTCCACTGGGTCGACACCGACCGCCACGGCTACGGCGTCCTGGACATCACCGCCGACCGCGCGCAGATGGACTACTACGTCCTGTCCGACCGCACGAAGGCCAACGCGACCTCGACATGGGTGCGTTCGTACCGCACCCGCACGGGCACGCAGAAGGTCGAGCGGACGTACGACCCCGTCTAGGTCACAACCTCACAGGGTCTCGAGGAAGCCGAGCGCCACCCGCCAGGTGGCCTCGGCGGCCTCCTCGTCGTAGTCCGGCAGTTCGGGGTCGGTGTAGAGGTGGCCGGCTCCCGCGTATCTGTACACCTCGACGTCCGCGCCGGCTCTGCCCATCTGGAGATACCAGGCGCTCAGCCAGTCGTCCGTCTCGAACGGGTCCGGCTCGGCCACGTGCAGCTGCACCGGCAGATCGTCGACCGCGACGTTCGGCGCGATGTCCGACGTGCCGTGCAGAAGCAGCAGCCCGCGGGCCTTCTCGTCGCCGAGGGCGAGGGTCTGCGCGATGGAGGCGCCGAGCGAGAACCCGGCGTACACAAGGCCCCGCTCCGAATAGGGCGCCGCGGCCAGCACGGCTCTCTTGAGCAGCTCGTCCTTGCCGATCTCGTCGTTGAAAGCCATGCCCTCCTCGACCGTCTCGAACGTACGCCCGCCGAAGAGGTCCGGAGTCCACACCTCGTGCCCGGCGCCGCGCAGCCGGTCCGCGGCCTGGCGCACCGCGGGCCTCAGGCCGAAGGTCGAGTGGAAGAGCATGATGTTCATGAGGCCATGGTGCCAGCCGGTACTGACAACGCCGTCCGGCGGCCGTACCCACATCGAGCCCGAAGTCACATGTTCATGACCGCACGAGGGCGGTTAGGTTCGCAGGCATGGAGAACGTACTCCGCCCGCTGTCCGTGATCGGCGGTTCGGTGGTGCTCACGCTGCTCATCGGCTGGGGCACCGACCTGCTGCTGCGCAAGGCCGACGAGCGGCACGGCGAGACCCCGCTGTGGGGCCTGCTGCGCCGCGGTCGCATCCCCTACCAACTCGTGCTCTGTGCGGCCCTGCTCAGAGGGTCGTACGACGAGGCGCAGGTGCTGGAGGAGCACCGGGTCGCCATCGGCCAGGTGCTGACGCTGGTGCTGATCGGGTCGGCCGCATGGCTGGTGATCCGTATCGCGGCGGCCATAGTGGAAACGTCCTACAGTCGTTACGCCCGCGCCCACCGCGACCCGGCCCGGGTCCGGCGCGTGCGCACCCAGGTGTCGCTGATCATGCGTGTGGTCTCCGCGATCGTCGGCGTGGTGGCGGCCGCCTCGATGCTGCTGACGTTCCCGGCGATGCGCGCCGCGGGCGCCTCGCTGCTGGCCTCGGCCGGCATCCTCGGCATCGTCGCCGGTGTCGCCGCCCAGTCCACGCTCAGCAACATGTTCGCGGGGCTGCAGATCGCCTTCGGCGACATGGTGCGCATCGGCGACACGGTCGTGGTGGACGGCGAGTGGGGCACGGTCGAGGAGATCACGCTGACGTTCCTGACCGTGCGGACCTGGGACGAGCGCCGGATCACCATGCCGGTGTCGTACTTCACCTCGAAGCCCTTCGAGAACTGGTCCCGCGGCGGCACCCAGATGACCGGCATCGTCTACTGGCACCTCGACCACTCGGCACCGGTGGAGCTGATGCGCGAGCGGCTGCGCGACATCCTGCGCGAGTGCCCTGCCTGGGACGGCCGCGACTACGGCCTCGCCGTCACCGACACCACCCCGAACACCATGCAGGTACGGGCCCTGGTGACGGCCAAGGACGCGGACGACATATGGACGGTACGGGTCACGGTCCGCGAGCAGATGGTCCGCTGGCTGTACGAGCACCATCCGTACGCCCTGCCCCGCGTCAACACGGCGGACGCGGCCGTGCCCCTCGGCCGCCGCTCCCCCGACGGCTCCCCGGACGGCGCGGCGCGCCGCGCGCACGAGCCGCCGAGGACGGGCCGCGGCTGAGACCCTACGCGATGCGCGCGGGCCTCAGTGCCCGCGCTCCGCACCGCCGTTGACCTGGATGACCTGCGAGGTGACGTGCCCCGCGCCCGGGGAGGCGAGCCAGTGCAGGGTCGCCGCGACGTCCCCGGGCGTGCCGGCCCGCTTGTTCGAGGTGTCGGCGATGAGCCGCTCGCGCCGGGCGGGGTCGATCTGCGGCCCGAAGAACTCGGTGTCCTCGATGTAGCCCGGCGCCACCACGTTCGCAGTGACCCCGCGCGGCCCGAGCTCCCGGGCCAGGTCGTGGGCGTACGGATGCAGCGCCGCCTTGGCGCCGCCGTACGCCCCGCTGCCGGACCCCCGGTAGGCGGCGATGGAGCTGACGAACAGCACCCGCCCGCCCGGCGAGGCGAGCCGGTCCTTCAGCGCCTCGGTCAGCAAGGCCGCGGTCAGGGTGTTGATGCGGAAGTTCACGGTCCAGTTGTGCGCGACCCGGTCGAGGGGATCGTCGCTCTCGGACCCGGGCTCGAGATGCCCGGCGCCGCCGGCACCGTGGATCAGCACGTCCACGGTCCCGAACTCCCGCGCCACGAAGTCGGCGACCCCACGCACATCGGCCGGATCACTGAGATCCGCCGCGTAGGTCGACGCCCCCGGCACCGCGGCCTTCTCCAGCACCTCGGCCCGCCGCCCGAGCAGCAGGACCTGATCCCCGTCCGCCGCGAAGACCTGCGCCGCCGCGAGCCCGATCCCCGTACCGCCACCACTGATCACGACATTACGAGCCATGATCCGACCCTACGCACGGGAAGCCGCCGGCGTCGAACCACTTCACGGACTTGAAAGGTCACCGCAGACTACGCACGTCGAGATGGCGAAGCACCCGGTCCACGATCTCCGGATCGGCTCCGGCCTCACTGCGCGCCGCCAGCACCTCGTGCCGCGCCGCGCTCAGCATCTCGCCCTGGATCCGCCGCACCCGCTTCAGCCTGCGCGCTCGGTGTTCGTGCGCCTCGCGCCGCTCCTCGTCGCCCATGTCCGGGCTGATCCGCACCCCGATGTCGAAGGCCCGCCGCAGCATCTGCTCGGACAGTTCCTCCGGCAGCTCCTCGACCTGCTCGATCTCCCGCAGGCGCCGTTTGGCCGCCTTGGCCGCGCGGACGGCGAGCTCCTTCTCGAAGTCCTTCTCGCGCTCGGTGTCGGCCTGCACCCCCAGCCGCTTGACCAGCCACGGCAGGGTCAGCCCCTGCAGCACCAGCGTCCCCATGATCACGCCGAACGCGATGAACACGATCTCGTCGCGGTCGGGGAAGGGCGAACCGTCGTCGGTCGTCAGCGGAATGGCCAGGGCCAGTGCCACCGAGGCCACTCCCCGCATCCCCGACCACCACATGACGACGGTCTCCCGCCAGCTCATCGGGATGTCCTCGTCGTGGTCCCGCTTCGCGTGCAGCCGCTTGGTGAGCCAGGTCGCCGGCATCAGATAGAGAAGCCGTACGACGACCACCACGGCCAGCACCACGCCCGCCCAGCCGAGCATCTCGCCCCACCGCCCGGACGCCGTGCGGATCGCGTTGTGCAGCTCGAGGCCGATCAGCCCGAAGGCGACACCCGTGACGAGCGTGTCGACGATGTCCCAGAACGCGTGCCCGGCCAGCCGTGTCATCACGTCGTCGGGGTCGGTGGCGTACTCGGCGAGGAACAGCGAGGTCGTGAGCACGGCGAGCACACCCGAGCCGTGCAGCTCCTCCGCGAGAACGTACGAGGCGTACGGCACGAGCAGGGTCAGCCCGATCTGCAGGGTCGGCTCGCCCAGCAGATCCATGAGCTTGTTGGCGCCCCAGCCGAGCGCGAGCCCCATCGCCACGGCCACCACGGCGGAGAGCACCAGGTCGATCGCGGCCCGCCCCGGTGTGAAGGCGCCGCTGAGGGCGGCGGCGATGGCCACGTGGTACAGCACGATGGCCGTCACGTCGTTGAACAGCCCCTCGCCCTCCAGGATGGACACGAGTCGGCGCGGCAGCCCCAACTGCCCTGCGACCGCGGTCGCGGCGACCGGGTCGGGCGGCGCGACCAGCGCGCCCAGCGCCACCGCGGCGGCAACGGGCAGCCCCGGCACGATGGCGTTCGCCACGACGGCCACGCACACGGTGGTGACGAACACCAGCGCCACCGCCAGCAGGAAGATCGGCCGCCGGTTGGCCGCGAACTGCCGCCAGGACGTGCGCCGCACCGCTGCGTACAGCAGCGGTGGAAGCAGCAGGGGCAGGATCAGATCCGGCGGAACATCGACGTTCGGCACGAAGTCGAGTACGGCGAGGACGATCCCGAGGAGCGTCATCAACACCGGCGCCGGCAACCCGAACCGGTCGCCGACCGGGACACTCACCAGGGCCCCGAGCAACAGCACGAACAACAGGGCCAACTGATCCACGGTCAGTACTCCGGGAAGGTCGACGTAAGGGCAGCAGACATCAAGCCTGCCACGCCGTCTTCCCCACCAGCCTCTTCCGCTCCCGGGCTACAGAGCGCGCCGCATCGCCCGGTGCGGGATGCCCGCCTCCGGGTACTCCGGCCCGTACGCCTCGTACCCCAGCCGCTCGTAGAACCCCAGCGCATGCGTCTGCGCGTGCAGATCCACCGCCGCCAGCCCACGCGCGCGTGCCGCGTCCTCGATGGCCCGTACCAGGGCAATACCGACACCCAGCCCGCGCGCCTCCTTGGCGACGGCGAGCCGGCCCAGCGACCCCAGAGTCAGGTCACCGTCGACCTTGGCCGCAGCCTTCTCCCCGTGCAGCAGCCGCCCGGTGCCGAGCGGCATCCCGTCCTCGCGCACGGCCAGCACATGCACGGCCACGGCGTCGTACTCGTCGTACTCGAGATCCTCGGGCACGCCCTGCTCGCCGACGAAGACCTCCTTGCGTACGGCGAAGCAGGCCTCCAGGTCGGCGGGGTCCTCGGCGACCCGCACCACGTACGCGTGCGTGCCGCTCATCCGTAGGTCTCCTCCCGGACCTGGTCCAGGGCCTTCTGCAGATCGGCGGGGTAGTCGCTGGCGAACTCCACCCACTGCCCGTCCCCGGGGTGCTCGAAGCCCAGTCGTACGGCGTGCAGCCACTGGCGGGTCAGGTGCAGCCGCTTGGCGAGCGTCGGGTCGGCGCCGTACGTCAGGTCTCCGACGCAGGGATGGCGGTGGGCGGCCATGTGGACGCGGATCTGGTGGGTGCGGCCGGTCTCGAGCTTGACGTCGAGGAGCGAGGCGGCGCGGAAGGCCTCGATGAGGTCGTAGTGCGTGACGGAGGGCTTGCCGTCGGCCGTGACCGCCCACTTGTAGTCGTGGTTGGGGTGGCGGCCGATGGGCGCGTCGATGGTGCCGCTGGTCGGGTCGGGGTGGCCCTGGACGAGCGTGTGGTAGCGCTTGTCGACCGTGCGCTCCTTGAACTGGCGCTTGAGCGAGGTGTACGCGCGCTCCGACTTGGCGACCACCATCAGCCCCGAGGTGCCGACGTCGAGCCGGTGCACGATGCCCTGGCGCTCTGCGGCACCGGAGGTGGAGATCCGGTAGCCGGCCGCGGCCAGTCCACCGATGACGGTCGGCCCGGTCCAACCGGGGCTGGGGTGGGCGGCGACACCGACCGGCTTGACGATCACGACCACGTCATCGTCGTCGTACACGATCTCCATGCCCTCGACCGGCTCCGCGACGATCTGCACGGGCGCGGGCGCCTGCGGCATCTCGACCTCGAGCCAGGCCCCGCCGTGCACCCGCTCGGACTTCCCGACCACCGAGCCGTCGACCGTGACCTTCCCTGCGGCAGCGAGCTCCGCGGCCTTTGTACGGGAGAAGCCGAACATCCGGGAGATGGCGGCGTCGACGCGCTCGCCCTCCAGGCCGTCGGGCACGGGCAGGGTACGGATCTCGGGAAGCGTGCTCACCCGTCGAGTATGCCGGACGGCTCCGACAGGCCCGAACGAGCCTGTGGAAAACCGGGGCTCAGTCCTTGTGGACGGTGCCGTCCGGGTCGAGGCCCTTGAAGGACAGCAGCACGATCAGGATGCCGCCGCAGACGATCGCCGAGTCGGCCAGGTTGAAGACGGCGAAGCCCTTGGGGGCGATGAAGTCGACGACCGCGCCCTCGAAGACGCCGGGCGAGCGGAAGATCCGGTCGGTGAGATTGCCGAGCGCACCGCCCAGCAGCAGGCCGAGCGCGATCGCCCAGGGCAGGCTGTAGAGCTTGCGGGCGAGCCGGGCGATCACCACGATCACGGCCGCCGCGATCATCGTGAAGATCACGGTGAAGGCCTCGCCGAAGCCGAAGGCCGCGCCCGCGTTGCGGATCGCCTCGAACCGCAGCCAGTCCCCGATGATCTGGATCGGCGCGTGGTGCTCCAGCTTGGCGACCACCAGCAGCTTGCTGCCCAGATCCAGCAGGTACGCGAAGGCAGCGACCGCGAACAGCACGGCGATCTTGCGCTTGCCCTTGGGCCGCGCGGTCTCGTCCTGCTCCGGTCCGGCCCCCGCCGCCTCTGGGGAATCCGGCGTACCGATGATGCGCTCCGCCTCTGCCACGTGAGTCCCTCAACCTAGGTACCTGACTGAGGACGAGGGTACGGCACGCGCGCGTACCCCCTCAGTACCGGCGTTCCTGCTTCTGCTTGCACTCGACGCAGAGGGTGGCGCGCGGGAAGGCCTGCATACGGGCCTTGCCGATCGGGTTGCCGCAGTTCTCGCACAGACCGTAGGTGCCCGCGTCCAGCCGCTGCAGGGCGTGCTCGGTCTGGGTGAGCATCTCGCGCGCGTTGGCCGCGAGCGCCATCTCGTGCTCGCGCGTGATGTTCTTGGCGCCGGTGTCCGCCTGGTCGTCGCCCGCACCGTCCCCGGAGTCCCGCATCAGGCCCTGCAGGGCCTGTTCGGACGAGGTGATCTCGTCGCGCAGCCGCTGCTCCTCGGACTGCAGCTCGGCACGTGCCTCCTCGACCTCCTCCGGGGTCCAGGGGTCCTCGCCGGGGCGCACCGCGAGCTCGCCCGGCTCCACCGCCGCCGCGACCCGCGCCTTGGGTACGGCGGTCTTCGCCGCCGTGGCCGTGCCAGGAGTCTTCTTCGCAACCACCGTCGTGGCTCCCGTCTGCTCCGCGGCCTGAGCCGCACCCAGCTTCTTGGCCGTACTCTTCTTGCCCGCACTCTTGGCGACAGCACCCTTCTTGCCTGCCGCGCTCTTCTCGGTCGCACCCTTGGCGACAGCACCCTTCTTGGCTGCCGCACTCTTCTCGGCCGTGTGCTTCGCAGCCGGGCTCTTCTCGGCCGTACTCTTCGCCGCCGCCCTCTTCTTCGCCGTACTCTCCGCTGCTGCGCTCTCCCCGACCCCGCCCTTCGCAGCCGCCGTCTTCCTGGCTGCGCTCTTCTTGCTCGCGCCGTGCTCGACCGCGGTCTTCCTGCCGGCGTTCACCGATTCGGCGACGCCCTCAAGGGCAGCGGTTTTCCTGCCTGCGGCCTTCTTGGCTGCCGCCTTCCTTGCGGCCGCCCCCCTCGTCACGGCCTTCTTGGTGCCCGTCTTCGCGGCGACTGTCTTCCCCGCGGCCTTCTTCGCAACCGCCTTCTCGACTTCCTCCCCAGCCGCCGTCCCCGTGCCTCCGGGTCTCTCGGCCCCGCCCTCCTCCACCGCCGTCTTCGAAGACGCCGCACTGGAAGCAGTCGGTGTCTTGGCGGCGGCCTTCCTCCCGGCAGTCGTCTGCTTGCCCTTGCCGACGGCCCGAGAAGCGGCCGCCTTCCCCCCGCCAGCGTCCCCCCGCACCGACTTCACCAGCTTCCCCGCCCCAGCCGGCGCAGCCGCCCGCGCGCTCTTCTTCCCGCTCACATCCTTGGCCGCATCGCCGGAGGCCTGTGTGGACCTGCCGGACGCCGACTGCTGTACGGCGGTCTTCTTCGCCACCATGGCCGCGGCCCCTTCACATATTGTGATCTTGCACGCGAATCGTGCTGGGACGATAAATCGACTTCAGTCCCGCGGCAACGGGGCACACCGCCCGATTCGCCCGGCTCGCACCTGCCGCTGAGCGAGCCTGCATGCGTTGTGCCCAGCTCCCCGCGGGGTAATCCGCCGGACCGTTCGTCCCAGGATCCGAACACGCGTACCGCTCCATTCGGGTCATCTCCATCCGTACGGCACCCCCACGACCGGCGTCCCGAAAACCGGTCGGCCGCTGTCTGCGCGGCGCCGTACACTGGGCGGAGCGAAAAGCGTGGATGGGGACGAGTAGCGCCGTAGGCAGCCCAGAGCGACCCGGGGACGGTGGAAGCCCGGGGGCGAGCGCGACGTGAAGATCACCCCGGAGCCGTCGGAAGAAAGCCGCAGCCGAAAGGCGGCGGCCGGTAGAACCGGCATCGCGACCCCAATGAGGGGGCTCACCGTTGCGCGGGATGCACCGGGGAGCCAAGGAGGGTGGTACCGCGGGAGCGCGCCGAAACCGGCGTACAGAAGACAGCTCTCGTCCCTCCGGACGGAAGGCAGCAAGTCCGCCGGAGGAAGCTCGCTGATGACAACGCCGACGTACCGCCAGGTGCCCGCCCAGGTCGACCTGCCCGCGCTCGAGCACACCGTGCTCGACTTCTGGCGCGAGCAGAAGATCTTCGCCAAGACCCTGGAGCAGTCCGAGGGCCGCCCCGAGTGGGTCTTCTACGAGGGCCCGCCCACCGCCAACGGCATGCCGGGCGCCCACCACATCGAGGCACGCGTCTTCAAGGACGTCTTCCCCCGCTTCCGCACCATGCGCGGCTATCACGTGGCCCGCAAGGCCGGCTGGGACTGCCACGGCCTCCCGGTGGAGCTGGCGGTCGAGAAGGAGCTCGGCTTCAGCGGCAAGAAGGACATCGAGGCGTACGGCATCGCCGAGTTCAACGCCAGGTGCCGCGAGTCCGTGACCCGCCACACCGACGCCTTCGAAGAGCTCACGACCCGCATGGGCTACTGGACCGACCTCAACGACCCGTACCGCACGATGGACCCCGAGTACATCGAATCGGTCTGGTGGTCGCTCAAGGAGATCTTCGACAAGGGCCTGCTGGTCCAGGACCACCGCGTAGCCCCCTGGTGTCCGCGCTGTGGCACGGGCCTGTCGGACCACGAGCTGGCGCAGGGCTACGAGACGGTCGTCGACCCGTCCGTGTACGTCCGTTTCCCCCTCACCTCCGGTCCGCTGGCCGGCGAAGCCGCGCTCCTGGTCTGGACGACGACCCCCTGGACGCTGGTCTCCAACACGGCGGTCGCCGCGCACCCCGAGGTCACCTATGTCGTGGCGACCAACGGCGAGGAGAAGCTGGTCGTCGCCGAGCCGCTCGTCGCCAAGGCGCTCGGCGAGGGCTGGGAGACCACCGGCCAGTCCTTCACCGGCGCCGAAATGGAGCGCTGGACGTATCAACGTCCGTTCGAGCTGGTGGAGTTCCCGGCGGAGGCGCATTTTGTCGTCAACGCCGAGTACGTCACGACCGAGGACGGTACGGGCCTGGTGCACCAGTCCCCCGCCTTCGGTGAGGACGACCTCAAGGTCTGCCGCGCCTACGGCCTGCCCGTCGTGAACCCGGTCCGCCCGGACGGCACGTTCGAGGAGGACGTCCCCCTGATCGGCGGCGTCTTCTTCAAGAAGGCGGACGAAAAGCTCACCGAGGACCTCCAGCAGCGCGGCCTCCTCTTCCGGCACATCCCGTACGAGCACAGCTACCCGCACTGCTGGCGCTGCCACACCGCGCTCCTCTACTACGCGCAGCCGTCCTGGTACATCCGCACCACGGCCGTCAAGGACCGCCTCCTCCAGGAGAACGAGAACACCAACTGGTTCCCGGACACGGTCAAGCACGGCCGGTACGGCGACTGGCTGAACAACAACATCGACTGGGCGCTGTCCCGCAACCGCTACTGGGGCACCCCGCTGCCGATCTGGCGCTGCGAGGACGACCACCTCACGTGTGTCGGCTCCCGCGCCGAGCTCACCGAGCTGACGGGCAGCGACCAGTCCGAACTGGACCCGCACCGCCCGTACATCGACGACGTCACCTTCGCCTGCCCGAAGTGCCAGAAGACGGCCACGCGCGTGCCGGAGGTCATCGACGCCTGGTACGACTCCGGTTCGATGCCGTTCGCGCAGTGGGGCTACCCGTACAAGAACAAGGAGTTGTTCGAGGCCCGCTACCCGGCGCAGTTCATCTGCGAGGCCATCGACCAGACCCGCGGCTGGTTCTACACGCTGATGGCCGTCGGCACCCTGGTCTTCGACAAGTCCTCGTACGAGAACGTGGTCTGCCTCGGCCACATCCTCGCCGAGGACGGCCGCAAGATGTCCAAGCACCTGGGCAACATCCTGCAGCCGATCCCGCTGATGGATCAGCACGGCGCGGACGCGGTGCGCTGGTTCATGGCGGCCGGCGGCTCCCCGTGGGCGGCACGCCGGGTGGGCCACGGCACCATCCAGGAGGTCGTCCGCAAGACGCTGCTGACGTACTGGAACACGGTCGCCTTCCAGGCCCTGTACGCGCGCACCGCCAACTGGGCGCCCAGCGAGGCCGATCCGGCCGCGGCGGACCGTCCGCTCCTGGACCGCTGGCTGCTGTCCGAACTCCACGCGCTCACCGACCAGGTGACACAGGCTCTGGAGGCGTACGACACCCAGCGCGCCGGCAAGCTCCTGTCGGCGTTCGTCGATGACCTGAGCAACTGGTACGTCCGCCGCTCCCGTCGCCGCTTCTGGCAGGGCGACAAGGCGGCGCTGCGCACCCTGCACGAGGTCGTCGAGACGGTCACGAAGCTGATGGCCCCGCTGACCCCGTTCATCACCGAGCGGGTCTGGCAGGACCTGGTCGTGGCGGTGACCCCGGGCGCCCCGGAGTCGGTGCACCTGTCCTCCTGGCCGGAGGCGGACCTGACGGCGATCGACCCCGAGTTGTCGAAGCAGATGGTCCTCGTCCGCCGTCTCGTCGAGCTGGGCCGCGCCACGCGCGCGGAGTCGGGCGTGAAGACCCGCCAGCCGCTGTCCCGTGCGCTGGTGGCGGCCGTCGGTTTCGAGTCCCTCGACCGCGAACTGCACGCGCAGATCACGGAGGAGCTGAACGTGAGCTCCCTCGCGTCGCTCTCCGAGGTCGGCGGCTCCCTGGTCGACACGACCGCGAAGGCCAACTTCCGCGCCCTGGGCAAGCGTTTCGGCAAGCGCGTCCAGGACGTGGCCAAGGCCGTGGCGAACGCCGACGCGGCCGCGCTCTCCCTCGCCCTGCGCGAGGGGACAGCATCGGTCGAGGTCGACGGCGAGACGATCACTCTCGCTCCCGACGAGGTGATCATCACGGAGACCCCGCGCGAGGGCTGGTCGGTGGCGTCGGACTCCGGTGCGACGGTCGCCCTCGACCTGGAGATCACCGAGGAGCTGCGCCAGGCGGGCCTCGCCCGTGACGCGATCCGCCTGATCCAGGAGGCCCGCAAGAACAGCGGCCTCGACGTGGCCGACCGCATCGCGCTCCGCTGGACGTCCACGGACCCGGCGGTCATCGCCGCGCTGACCGAGCACGCCGACCTGATCGCCGACGAGGTCCTGGCGACGGACTTCGCCCAGGGCGAGGCGGACGACAGCTACGGCGACCCGTTCACCGACGAGGGCCTGTCCCTGACGTTCCGCCTGCGCAAGGCGTAAGCACACAGCCCAGGAGGGCCCGGTCTCCCCGCGGGGGGCCGGGCCCTTTCTGCATGCGCCGCCCGCCCGCAGAGAGCCGAGCCGCAGCCGCTCCAACAGTGGCCGTACGAGGCTCCCCCGGCGTGGCGATCAACACGCGTAAAAGGGGCGGGGCCCCGGATCGAATCCGGGGCCCCGCCCTGTTGAACGCTGCCGATGCCTACGGCGTACTAGTGGCCGTGGCGGCCGTCAGTTGTCGTCCTCGTCGATCAGGAACCCGCGCATGGGCGAGGGAGCCTGGCCCATCGGCGACGGACCCTGCGGGCGGACCGGAGCCATGGGCTGGGTCATCGCCGGGGACATCTGCTGCTGACCGCCGTAGGACGGAGCAGCGGGAGCCGGGCCGCCACCCATGGTCGGGTTGCCGTACGACGGGGCGCTCGCGCCGGCCGGGGCCATCGAAGGCGCCGGGGACGGCGGAAGCGACGCGGTCGCCGGGGTGCGCGGCGGAGCCAGCGAGTCGTCGGCCTGCGTCTCCAGCTGACGCAGCTGGGACTCGAGGTACGACTTCAGGCGCGTACGGTACTCGCGCTCGAAGCCGCGCAGGTCCTCGACCTTGCGCTCCAGCGTGGCGCGGGCGGACTCCAGGGAGCCCATCGCGACGCGGTGCTTCTCCTGCGCGTCCCGCTCGAGCGCATCCGCCTTGGCACGGGCGTCACGCTCGAGACCCTCGGCGCGCGAACGCGCCTCACCGACGATCTTGTTGGCCTCGGAACGGGCCTCGGCGATCGCCTGGTCGGCGGTCTGCTGGGCCAGCGAGAGGACACGGGCGGCGCTGTCGCCACCGGGGCCCTGACCGGGGCCGCCCATCGGACCGCCCATGGGGCCGCCCATCGGACCGCCCATCTGCTGCTGCATGGGGGGCTGGCCGCCCATCGGGCCGCCCATGGGGCCCTGCCCCATCGGACCCTGGCCCATCGGACCGGGACCCTGGGGACCACCCTGACCACCGCCGGGACCGGCGGGCAGCTGCGGGGCACCGCTAGGCAGCTGGGGCGGACCACCCATGGGGCCACCCATCTGCTGCTGCGGCGGGCCCGATATGCCGGCGGGCACCGGAGCGCCCGGACCGCGCATGCCCTGCTGCGGCATACCGCCCTGCGGAGGCATGCCCTGCTGCTGATCCTGCGGACCGCCGGGACCCTCCGGGGGCTTGCGCATGTTCTGCTGGTTCTGGGCAGCAGCACGCGTGGCCGCAGCCAGTTTGGCGCGCAGGTCCTCGTTCTCGCGGAGCAGGCGCGTCAGTTCGGCTTCGACCTCATCGAGGAAGGCATCGACCTCGTCCTCGTCATAGCCTTCTCGGAGGCGGACGGTCGTGAACTGCTTGTTCCGCACGTCCTCGGGGGTCAACGGCATCTCTTCACCTCAACGTAGTCGTCGGCATCGGCAAGACGGTAGGTCACATCGCTCACAGCCGGCTCACGATCGAGATCAGGATGTAGACGATGATCATCAGTACGAAGAAGGACAGGTCGAGCGCCACGCCCCCGAGACGCAGCGGCGGAATGAACCGCCGCAGAAGCTTGAGCGGTGGATCGGTGACAGTGTAGGTGGCCTCCAGAACGACCACCATCGCCTTGCCGGGCTGCCATGAGCGGGCGAACTGGAAGACGTAGTCCATGACCAACCGGAAGATGAGCACGATGAGGAAGCACATCAGCGCGATGTAGACGACATCCAGGACCACGCCCATGTTCGGTGCTTCCCTCTCCCCTGTTTCCGTGCTGCTCGGTACTGCTTTGTACTGCGGTTTCCGGTCGTGCGTCTCAGCTCTGGTTGAAGAACCCGCCCTCTGCGATACGGGCCTTGTCCTCCGCCGTGACATCGACGTTAGCAGGCGACAACAGGAACACCTTCTGCGTCACCCGCTCGATGCTGCCGTGAAGACCAAACACCAAACCGGCCGCAAAGTCGACAAGTCGCTTCGCGTCTGTGTCATCCATCTCAGTCAGATTCATGATCACCGGGGTGCCCTCACGGAAGTGTTCCCCGATGGTACGGGCCTCGTTGTAGGTCCGCGGGTGAAGTGTGGTGATCCGGTACGGCTCTCGTTCCGACACGACCTTGGGCATGATCACCGGTGCGTTCTTCTCCAGGCTTGCGCGCTCTTGTGTGATGGACGCCACGGGCGCGATGCGCGCCGGACGGCTGGATTCCGCGGGTAGCGAAGCGGAACGTGCGACCGGTTCGCGTGTCGCGGACGACTGCACGATTCGCACCTCTTCGTCCCTTTGGGGCTGATGTGCGACGTGCGACTGGTGGGAGGGTTCGTGCCGTCGGTGGTCCCGCTCGGGCTCGGGGTCCAGTTCGGGCTCGAAGTCGTCATCGGGGTCGAATCCCCGGCCGTCGTACCCATCGTCCTCCACGAGGCCGAGGTAGACCGCCATCTTGCGCATCGCGCCGGCCATGCTCTGAGTCCTCCGCTCTGTGGTGGATCGGCTGACGACTGCCAAGTGCCCGCGATCCACGAGGTCGTTGCGCCCACCTTCGGCGGCATTGACCATATTTTCTGCTGTGGTCCGACTTCTTGGCGACGTTACCCGAGCCTGGGGCGGACTCCGAGTACCGCGGTACCGACGCGTACATGTGTCGCTCCGGCGGCCACGGCCTGTTCGAGGTCCGCACTCATTCCTGCCGACACCATGTTCGCAGCCGGATGGGCTCGGCGCAGGTCGGTCGACAAATCCATCAACCGCTCGAACGCCGCCAGTTCGCGCCCCGCGTAGGGTCCGGTGAGCGGCGCCACGGTCATCAGACCGTCCAGCCGCAGACCCGGTGCCCGCGCGACGAGCTCGCCCAACTCTTCGATTCCGCCGGGCCCGACGCCCCCGCGCTGCCCGCGTCCGCTCTCGTCCGCGTCGAGCGCGACCTGGATCAGGCAGCCGAGTTCGCGCTCCTGCCGCACCGCCTCCTTCGAGAGCGCCCCGACGAGCCGGTCGCGGTCGACGGACTGCACCACATCGGCATAACCGGCCACGGAACGCACCTTGTTGGTCTGCAACTGACCGACAAAGTGCCATGTGAGAGGCAGATCCGAGCATTCGGCGGCCTTGGGGGCCGCGTCCTGGTCCCGGTTCTCGGCCACGTGTCGTACACCGAGCTCCGACAGAATCCTCACATCACTGGCCGGATAGGTCTTGGTGACCACGATCAGGGTCACTTCTTCACGCTTGCGCCCGGCCGCCGTGCACGCGGCCGTGATGCGCTCCTCAACTTTCGCCAGATTTGCGGCGAGTTCGCCTTTACGGTCCGTCATGCCCCATCAGTCCAGCCAGACATATCCCGCGAGTCGCCCTGTGCTGCGCTCGCGGCGGTACGAGAAGTGATCGGCCGACTCCAGCGTGCACACCGGCGACTGCTCCCGGTCGCGCACCCCGAGTCGCTCGAGCTGTGCGTGCACTCCGGCGGTCACGTCGACCGCGGGAGTACCCCAGCTCGTCTCCGCGTGCGCCGCCGGCTCGACGGCGGCCACATCGGCGCGCATCGCCTCGGGCACCTCGTAGCACCGGCCGCAGACGGCGGGTCCGGTGCGGGCGACGATCCGGCCCGGCTCGGCTCCGAGTTCGGTCATGGCCCGTACGGCGGCGGGGACGACCCCGGCGATCATGCCGGGCCGGCCCGCGTGGGCGGCGGCCACGACACCGGCGACCGGGTCGGCGAGCAGGACGGGCGTGCAGTCGGCGGTGAGGACGGCGAGGGCGAGACCCCGATGCACGGTGACGATCGCGTCGACCTCCGGCACGGGCCGGTCGCCCCAGGGCCCGTCGACCACCGCCACGTCCGCGCCGTGCACCTGGTTCATCCAGACCACCCGAGCCGGTTCCAGGCCAAGGGACTTGGCGGCCAGCTCACGATTGGTCCGTACGGCTTCGGGGTCGTCGCCGACCGCTCCGCCGAGATTGAGCTCCTCGTACGGAACGGCGCTCACCCCGCCCCACCGGTCGGTGAAGGCGAAGTGCGCGCCGCTCACGATGTCGCGCTGTCTTATCACGTCAGAAGGATCACTTGAGGAAGTCCGGCACGTCCAGCTCCTCGGCCGCGCTGTCCGTGTAGGACCGCGACGGCGGGACCGGCGGGGCGACCGGGACGTCGTTCGCCGGCTCGGGCGTGGGCTCCGGGTCCTCCTTCGGCGTGACGCTGCCGAGCGAGCCGAAGGACGGGCGGCTCTCGGACTGCCGTACCGGAGTGGGCTCTTCGCGGCGGTTCGAGGAGGACGACGAGCCGAGGACGGTGTCCCGGCGGGCCGGCGGCTGGCCGCCGTCGAAGCCGGCGGCGATCACCGTGACGCGGACCTCGTCGCCGAGGGCGTCGTCGATCACCGCGCCGAAGATGATGTTGGCCTCGGGGTGTGCGGCCTCGCTGACCAGCTGGGCGGCCTCGTTGATCTCGAACAGGCCGAGGTCGGAGCCGCCGGAGATGGAGAGCAGCACGCCGCGGGCGCCGTCGATGGACGCCTCGAGCAGCGGCGAGGAGATCGCCATCTCGGCCGCGGCCACCGCGCGGTCGTCGCCGCGGGCCGAGCCGATGCCCATGAGGGCCGAACCGGCCTCGGACATCACGGACTTGACGTCGGCGAAGTCGAGGTTGATCAGACCGGGCGTGGTGATCAGGTCGGTGATGCCCTGGACACCGGAGAGCAGGACCTGGTCGGCCGACTTGAACGCGTCGAGCACCGAGACCTGGCGGTCCGAGATGGACAGCAGCCGGTCGTTCGGGATGACGATGAGGGTGTCGACCTCTTCGCGGAGTTCGGCGATGCCGTCCTCGGCCTGGTTGGCGCGGCGCCGGCCCTCGAAGGTGAACGGGCGGGTGACCACGCCGATGGTGAGGGCGCCCAGGGAGCGGGCGATGTTGGCCACGACGGGCGCGCCGCCGGTGCCGGTGCCGCCGCCTTCACCGGCCGTGACGAAGACCATGTCGGCCCCCTTGAGGACCTCCTCGATCTCCTCGCGGTGATCCTCGGCGGCCTTGCGGCCGACGGCCGGGTTGGCTCCGGCGCCGAGTCCGCGGGTGAGTTCGCGACCGACGTCGAGTTTGACGTCGGCGTCGCTCATCAACAGCGCCTGCGCGTCGGTGTTGATGGCGATGAACTCGACGCCCTTGAGACCGACCTCGATCATCCGGTTGATGGCATTGACACCACCGCCGCCGACACCGATGACTTTGATGACTGCGAGGTAGTTCTGCGGTGCTGCCACGTCGAAGGCCTCTCGCCTCGAGTTACGTGTCGCCGTATCGCGGGTCATGCGATCCGACGACGGATGCCGAATGGGACGGTCCGTAGCGCCGACCCGAACCCTAACGTTGAAGTTTAGGGTTACCAGTGTGTCCGTTCCTTGAAGTCTTCTGAACAGGACACTAAGTCGACAAGTGGCGCACGTTCAACGAACACGCCGAACCTCCCGTTTTTCTTTTCACCCTATGTGATCAGCCGTAGCGCTGCCCAACCAGGGTGCTGGCCTGCGCGGATGTGCGTCAACTCCCCGATGACGCAGGGGCGGTGGGAACCGAGACGTCGAAGTACCGCGCATCCGGCGCCGCTTTCATGAGAGCGGTGAGCGTACGGGCCTTCAGAGCACCCCTCTCACCACTCCCCCACAAGACGGTCCGGCCGTCGCCCAACTCCAGCGAGATGTCGTCGTAGGAGCGCACTTTGACGGTCCGGGTGTCGCGGGCGACGGCGTCCGGAACAGCGCCTGCGACGCGCACCGCCTCGCGCACCAACCGGTCCTCGTCGAAGCGTCGCAGGGTTGCGGCGGACGAGCCCGAGGCGGACAGGGCCAATTCCAGTGCGGGAACGCCTTTCGGAGCCCGAGAAACCGTGGCGAAACGGACACCTTCGTCGTCCACTTCGACGAAGTTTCCGCCCTTTTGGACAATCAGAACCGGAGTGCGTTCAACCACTTTCAGGCCGATTCCATGGGGCCAGGAACGGACCACGTCAACCGTGTCAATTCGGGGCAGTTTCGCGCGCAGTCGCGTCTCAATCACACCGGTGTCGACGGAAATCAGCGGCGCCCCGACGGGGACTTCGGCGGCCTCGCGCACCTGCGCGGGTGTCAGAACCCGGGTTCCGGAGACCGACACCCGTTCCACGCGCAGCCATTGAGAGCCGTACAACAGCCATACGCTGCCCGCGCCGAGGAGAACGAGCACGACGGCAAGAATGATGATCGTACGAGGGCGGAGCAGCCTCAACCTCCGTGCCGGAGGCGGGCCGGACGACTCCTGCTGGCGTTCACCGCGTTCGGCGGTGGTCGGTCCGGCCACGCTCCCTGCCCTTCGTTCATGCGGTCCTAGTGATGTGCACGACGGGCGGCGATCGCCTCGTACACCATGCCGACGAGCAGTTCGTCGGCGTCCCGGCGGCCGAACTCCGCGGCGGCGCGGGACATCTCGTACAGCCGGTGCGGGTCGGCGAGCACGGGCAGGACGTTGGCCCGTACCCAGTCGGGCGTCAGTTCCGCGTCGTCGACCAGCAGTCCGCCACCGGCCTTCACCACCGGCTGGGCGTTCAGCCGCTGTTCGCCGTTGCCGATGGGCAGCGGGACGTAGGCGGCCGGCAGTCCGACGGCGGAGAGTTCGGCGACGGTCATCGCGCCCGCGCGGCAGAGCATCATGTCGGCAGCGGCGTACGCGAGGTCCATCCGGTCCAGGTAACTTACCGGGATGTACGGGGGCATTCCCGGCATCTGCTGCACATGCGGCAGTTCGTTCTTCGGGCCGACCGCGTGCAGGATCTGGATGCCGGCCTGCTGCAGCCAGGGCGCGACCTGCTGGACGACCTCGTTGAGGCGGCGGGCGCCCTGCGAGCCGCCGGAGACCAGCAGCGTCGGCAGGTTGGGGTCGAGCCCGAACATCGCGCGGGCCTCGGGGCGGGCGGCGGCCCGGTCGAGGGTGGCGATGGTGCGGCGCAGCGGGATGCCGATGTAGCGGGCGTCACGCAGCTTGCTGTCCGGGGTGGAGACGGCGACCCTGGCCGCGTAGCGCGAGCCGATCTTGTTGGCAAGGCCGGGGCGGGCGTTGGCCTCGTGGATCACGATCGGCACGCCGAGGCGCTTGGCGGCGAGGTAGCCGGGCAGGGCCACGTACCCGCCGAAGCCGACGACCGCGTCGGCCTTGGTGCGCTCGAGGATCTGCTCGGTCGCCTTGATCGTGCCGCGCAGCCGGCCCGGGACGGTGATCAGTTCGGGCGTCGGCTTACGGGGCAGTGGCACCGCCGGGATCAGCGCGAGCTCGTAGCCCCGCTGTGGAACGAGCGTGGTCTCAAGGCCGCGCTCCGTGCCCAGGGCCGTGATCCCCACGGTGGGGTCCTGCCTGCGCAGGGCGTCCGCGAGGGCGAGCGCGGGCTCGATGTGGCCGGCGGTCCCCCCACCGGCGAGTACGACATGCACCGAAATTCACCGCTCTCCGGACGAGCGCGCCGCCGAGGCACGCCGTCGCATCGTGTTCCATCTCCGAGGCCCCCGTGCCGACGCGGCGCCTCCCGCCCGCTTTCTACCAAAGCGAGGTTGCCGCATCGACAGCGCCGCCCGCGCAGCGGGCTCGTCACGCGCGAACGCGATCAGCAGCCCGATGGCGAACATGGTCGGCAGCAGGGCGGATCCTCCGTAGGAGAACAGCGGGAGGGGGACACCGGCGATCGGCAGCAGGCCGAGCACCGCACCGATGTTGATCACCGCCTGCGCGGTGATCCAGGTGGTCACGCCTCCCGCGGCATACCTGACGAAGGGGTCCTCCGTGCGTCCGGCCACGCGGATACCCGCATAGCCTAGAGCCGCGAAGAGGGCGAGCACCGACAGCGTCCCCGAGAGGCCCAGTTCCTCACCGGTGACGGCGAAGATGAAGTCCGTGTGCGCTTCCGGGAGTTGGCCCCATTTTTCCACACTCGCGCCGAGTCCGGATCCGAAGATTCCGCCGGATGCGAGCGCGTAGATCCCGTGCACGGCCTGCCAGCAGTCGACCGGTCCGGACTGGGGCGAGGTCGCGCCGATGCAGGAGAGGCGGGCCATCCGGTTCGGGCTGGTCTTGATGAGGATCACACCGATCACGGCGGCGATCGACAGCACTCCGGCGAACAGCCGCGTGGGCGCACCGGCCAGCCACAGCAGACCGAACAGGATCGCCGTGAGGATGATCGCCGTACCCATGTCGCCGCCGAGCATGATCAGCCCGAGCAGCATGAAGGCGGCCGGCACGAGCGGCACCAGCATGTGCTTCCACTGGTTCAGCAGCTTCTTGTCCTGCTTGCGGGCGAGCAGGTCGGCGCCCCACAGCACGAGGGCCAGCTTGCCGAACTCGCTGGGCTGGATCTGGAAGGAGCCGCCGAGCGAGATCCAGTTCTGGTTGCCGTTGACCGACATCCCTATCCCCGGCACCTGCACCAGCGCCATCAGGAAGACGGCACCCGCGAGGATCGGGTAGGCCAGCGCGCGGTGCAGCTTGACCGGCATCCGGGAGGCGATCAGCAGCAGTACGCCGCCGATCGCGGCCGCGAGGAGCTGCTTGCGGAAGAAGTACGAGCCCGGCAACGACATCTGCAGCGCGGTGATCTGGGAGGCCGAGTAGACCATCACCAGACCGAGCACGGTGATCAGCAGACTGCCGCCGAGGATCAAGTAGTACGCGGTCAGCGGCCGGTCCCAGGCACGCTTGGCGTTGAGGTACAGACGGAGTAGGGGGTTGTCACGGGTCGACCGGGGAGCGACGGGACGTCTGACGGACCGCTGCACGGGCGGACGTCCGGTACGACTACTGGGCATCAGCGCCTCCGCTACGTCGGTCAGGAGCCGAGTTCGCGAACCGCCTCCGCGAACGCGTCACCGCGCTTGTTGTAGTTGGCGAACATGTCCATCGAGGCGCAGGCCGGGGCCAGCAGCACCGTGTCGCCTTCGCCGGCGAGCCGCTTGGCCTCCTGGACAGCCGCGAGCATCGCCCCAGTGTCGGTCCGGTCGAGGTCGACGACGGGTACTTCCGGCGCGTGTCGCGCGAGGGCTTCGCGGATCAGGGCGCGGTCGGCGCCGATGAGCACGACCCCACGAAGTCGCTTTGCCGACTTGGCGACCAGCTCGTCGAAGGTCGCGCCCTTGGCGAGCCCGCCCGCGATCCAGACGATGGACTCGTACGCCGCCAACGAGGCTTCCGCGGCGTGCGTGTTGGTGGCCTTGGAGTCGTCGATGTACGCGACCCCGTCCACGTCGGCCACATGCGCGATGCGGTGCGCGTCCGGGGTGAAGTTCCTGAGGCCGTCGCGTACGGCCGCGGCGGGCACCCCGAAGGCGCGCGCGAGGGCCGCCGCCGCAAGTGCGTTGGCGATGTTGTGCGGGGCCGGCGGGTTGACGTCGGAGACCTCGGCGAGCTCCTGGGCGTTCTTCTGCCGGTTCTCTACGAAGGCGCGGTCGACCAGGATGCCGTCCACGACGCCCAGTTGGGACGGGCCCGGGGTGCCGAGGGTGAAGCCGATGGCCCGGCAGCCCTCCTCGACGTCGGCCTCGCGCACCAGGTCCTCGGTGGCCTTGTCGGCGACGTTGTAGACGCAGGCGACCCGATTGCCCTCGTAGATACGGCCCTTGTCGCGGGCGTACGCCTCCATGGAGCCGTGCCAGTCGAGGTGGTCCGGCGCCAGGTTCAGCACGGCGGCGGAGTGGGCGCGCAGCGAGGGCGCCCAGTGCAGCTGGTAGCTGGACAGCTCCACGGCGAGGACGTCGTACTGCTCCTCGCCGAGCACCGCGTCCAGGAGCGAGACGCCGATGTTGCCGACGGCGGCTGTGCGCAGGCCCGCCGCCTTCAGGATCGACGCCAGCATCTGGACGGTGGTGGTCTTGCCGTTGGTGCCCGTCACTGCCAGCCAGGGGGCCGCGTCGGGGCCCCGGAGCCGCCAGGCGAGCTCCACGTCGCCCCAGATCTCCAGGCCGGCTTCGCGAGCCGCGACGAACAGCGGCTTGTCCGGCTTCCAGCCCGGTGTGGTGACGACGAGTTTGGTGCCCTCCGGCAGGGTTGCGCCGTCGCCGAGGCGCACGGTGACGCCCAGGGCCTCCAGTTCGGCGGCCTGCTCACGCGCGCGTGCGTCGTCGCCGTCGTTGACGACCGTGACGACGGCCCCGCGCGCGTGCAGCACCTTGGCCGCCGGGATACCGGAGACGCCGAGCCCGGCGACGGTGACGTGCTTGCCCTGCCAGTCGGTCACTTGTCCGCTGCCCATCCCGCGTAGAAGAGGCCCAGTCCGACGATCACACAGATGCCCTGAATGATCCAGAAGCGGACCACCACGAGAACCTCGGACCAGCCCTTGAGTTCGAAGTGGTGCTGGAGTGGCGCCATCCGGAAGACGCGCCTGCCGGTGAGGCGGAAGGAGCCGACCTGGATGACCACCGACATGGTGATGAGGACGAACAGGCCGCCCATGATGGCCACCAGCAGCTCCGTGCGGGAGAGGATGGCCAGGCCCGTGAGGACACCGCCGAGCGCGAGCGAACCGGTGTCGCCCATGAAGATCTTGGCCGGCGAGGTGTTCCACCACAGGAAGCCGAGGCAGGCGCCCATCAGCGCGGAGGCGATGACCGCGAGGTCGAGCGGGTCGCGCACCTCGTAGCAGGCGCCCGGGTTGGTGAGGGTCTGCGCGTTGGCGCAGGACTCCTGGAACTGCCAGACGCCGATGAAGGTGTACGCGCCGAAGACCAGGACGGAGGCGCCGGTGGCGAGGCCGTCCAGACCGTCGGTGAGGTTCACGCCGTTCGACATCGCGAGGATCATGAACAGTGCCCAGACGACGAACAGCACCGGGCCGATCGACCAGCCGAAGTCCGTGATGAACGACAGCTTCGTGGAGGCCGGGGCGTTGCCGCGGGCGTCCTGGAACTGCAGGGCGAGCACGGCGAAGCTGATGCCGACGATCAGCTGGCCGGCCATCTTCGCCTTGGCCCTGAGGCCCAGCGAACGCCGCTTGACGATCTTGATGTAGTCGTCGAGGAAGCCGACCAGGCCCATGCCGACCATCAGGCCGAGCACCAGCAGGCCCGAGTAGCTCGGGGCGTAGCCGGTGATCACCTTGGAGAGGAAGTACGCGGCGACCGTCGCCAGGATGAAGGCGATGCCGCCCATGGTCGGCGTACCGCGCTTGCTGGCGTGCTCGCGTGGGCCGTCGTCCCGGATGTACTGGCCGTAGCCCTTGCGGGCCAGGAGCTTGATCAGCAGCGGGGTGCCGACCAGCGTCAGGAAGAGGCCAATGACTCCCGAGAACAGGATCTGCTTCATCATCGGGCAGCAACCTCACCCTCGGCACCGGTCTCGAGCAGCGCCTGGGCAATGCTCTCGAGCCCCACCGAACGGGACGCCTTCACGAGTACGACGTCCCCCGGGCGCAACTCGCTGCGCAACAGGTCGATCGCCGCCTGTGCGTCGGACACGTGCACCGACTCCTCACCCCACGAACCCTCGTTATATGCGCCCAGTTGCAGCCAGGACGCTTCCCTGCCCCCGACCGCGACGAGCTTGCCGACATTGAGCCGGACGGCGAGCCGTCCGACCGCGTCGTGCTCGGCGAGCGCCTCGTCCCCGAGCTCGGCCATCTTGCCGAGCACCGCCCAGGTCCGCCGCCCCCGGCCCATGGCCGCGAGCGCGCGCAGGGCGGCTCGCATGGACTCGGGGTTCGCGTTGTAGGCGTCGTTGACGATGGTCACGCCGTCCGGTCGCTCGGTGACCTCCATGCGCCAGCGGGAGAGGGAGCCCGCCTCGGAGAGCGCGGTGGCGATCTCTTCCGCGGACATGCCCAGCTCATGGGCGACGGCGGCCGCGGCGAGCGCGTTCGACACGTGGTGCTCACCGTACAGGCGCATGGTCACGTCGCTTGCACCGGAGGGTGTGTGGAGCCTGAAGGCGGGCTGTCCCGTGTCCGTGAGTCGCACGTTCTCGGCGCGTACGTCCGCTTCGTCGGCCTCTCCGAAAAGGATCACCTTCGCCTTCGTACGGGATGCCATGGCCCGTACGAGGGGGTCGTCCGCGTTGAGGATCGCGGCACCGTCTTCCGGAAGGGCTTCTACGAGTTCGCCCTTTGCCTGCGCGATCTGCTCGCGGCCGCCGAACTCGCCGATGTGGGCGGTGCCGACGTTGAGGACGAGGCCGATCTTCGGGGGCGTCAGATCCGTGAGGTAGCGGATGTGGCCGATGCCGCGGGCGCCCATCTCCAGCACGAGAAACCTGGTCTCGTCGGTGGCGCTGAGTGCGGTGAGCGGCAGCCCGATCTCGTTGTTGAGCGAGCCGGGCGTGAACACGGTGGGCGCCTTGCGCTGCAGGACCTGGGCGATCAGGTCCTTGGTGCTGGTCTTGCCCGCGGAGCCGGTCAGGGCCACGAGGGTCGCGCCGAGGCGTCGTACGACATGACGGGCGAGGGCGCCGAGGGCGCTCTGGACGTCCTCGACGACGATCGCGGGGACGCCGACCGGGCGCGACGCGAGCACCGCGACCGCACCCGCTTCGACGACCTGCCGGGCGAAGTCGTGGCCGTCCACGCGTTCGCCGACGAAGGCGACGAAGAGGCTGCCGGGCTCCACCTCGCGGGAGTCCCGGACCACCGGAGCGGTGACCTGGACGGACGTATCCGGTATGTCGTGCGTCTGCCCGCCGACGACTGCTGCGATCTCGGCGAGAGAGAGGGCGATCACAAGTTCATCCCTGGGTCTTCTGGATGGCTTCTCGAAGCACCTGGCGGTCGTCGAAGGGACGGACCACCCCGGCGATGTCCTGGCCCTGCTCATGGCCCTTGCCCGCGACCAGCACGGTGTCCTTGGGCCGTGCTCGGGCGACGGCGGCGGCGATCGCGGCGGCCCGGTCCTCGAAGACCTGGACCTCACCGCGTTCGTGTACTGGCACGGACGCCGCGCCCTCGAGCATGGTTGCGAGGATCGCGAGGGGGTCCTCGGAGCGGGGGTTGTCGGAGGTCAGTACGGCGGTGTCGGCGAGGCGGGCCGCGGCGGCGCCCATCGGCGCGCGCTTGGTCTTGTCCCGGTCGCCTCCGCAGCCGAGCACGACGTGCAGCTTGCCCTCGGTGACCTTGCGCAGGGCGCGCAGGACCGACTCCACGGCGTCCGTCTTGTGCGCGTAGTCGACGACCGCGAGATAGGGCTGGCCGGCGTCCACGCGCTCCAGACGCCCGGGCACACCCGGCACGGCCGCGACGCCGTCGGCGGCGGTCTGCGGGTCGAGCCCGGCGGCGGCGAGGGCGACGATCGCGGCGAGGGTGTTGGCCACGTTGAAGGGGCCCGGGAGCGGCGCCTTGGCCTCGATGCGCTCGCCCTGGGGGCCGATCACGGTGAAGGTCGAGTCGAGTTGGCCGATCTCGACGTCCTCGGCACGCCAGTCGGCGTCCGGGTGGCCCTCGGCGGAGAAGGTGACGACCGGGACGGAGGCCTCGTGGACCAGCCTGCGGCCGTACTCGTCGTCGAAGTTGACGATGCCGAGTTTGCTGCGTTTCGGCGTGAACAGCTGCGCCTTGGCCCGGAAGTAGTCCTCCATGTCGGAGTGGAACTCCATGTGTTCCGGGCTGAGGTTGGTGAACACGCCGATGTCGAAGACGCAGCCGTCGACCCGGCCGAGCACCAGCGCATGGCTGGAGACCTCCATGGCGACCGCCTCGACGCCGCGCTCGCGCATGACGGCGAACAGGGCCTGCAGGTCGGTGGCTTCGGGGGTGGTGCGCTCGGACTTGATGCGCTCGTCACCGATGCGCATCTCGACCGTGCCGATCAGGCCGGTGTTGCTCTTGGTCTTGAGACCGCCCTCGACGAGATAGGCGGTGGTGGTCTTGCCCGACGTGCCGGTGATGCCGATCTGGAGCAGGTCGCGGCCCGGGTGACCGTAGATCGTGGCCGCCAGCTCGCCCATCTGCCCGCGCGGGTCGTCGACGACCAGGACCGGAAGGCCCGTTGCCGCGGCGCGTTCGGCGCCGGTCGGGTCGGTCAGTACCGCTGCGGCGCCGAGGCCGGCGGCCTGCGTGACGAAGTCGGCGCCGTGCAGGCGGGCGCCCGGGAGGGCGGCGTACAGGTCGCCGGGGCGGACGGCGCGCGAGTCATGGGTGATGCCCGTGACCTCGGCGGTGCCGTCCGGCGCGGCGGCACCCAGCTGATCGGCGAGCTCCGCGAGGGGTGTCGCGGAAACCTGCACCGGCCTGGGCGGCCCCGGGTATGTCACGGATGCGCCCTTCTGGGTGGTTTGGGACTGATCAGCGTGTGGCACGGCGGTGAGCGTACCGGGCGCACCCGCTTGCGGGCGAAGTGAGGGGCGGGGGCCGCCCGGGTTGCCGGAGTCGGGAGTGATCATGGTCACGGAGCGTTCCTGGCTGGTTGCGCTGATCAGGACTAGAAGGTGACGGGCAGGTTCGCGGCCTTCGCGCCGGTGGGCGGGACCTGGAGGGTCTTCAGTGCGAACTCCATCACTTCCTTGTAGATGGGTCCGCAGATCTGGCCGCCGAAGTAACTGCCGCTCGTGGCGTTCTGGATGGCGCAGTAGACGGTGATGCGCGGGTTGTCCGCGGGGGCGAATCCCGCGAACGACGAGGTGTAACCGTGGTACTTGCCGGTGGCCGGATCCACGCGGTTGGCCGTACCCGTCTTGCCCGCGACCCGGTAGCCGGGGATGCGCGCCTTGTTGCCGGTGCCCTCCCGGTCGTCCACGACCGACTCCAGCATCTGGGCGAGGGTCCTCGCCGTCTTGGCGCTGACGACCCTTGTCTTCTTGGGCTTGGCGGCCGGTGTGAAGCGTCCGTCCGGTCCCTTGGTGCCGCGTACGAGCGTGGGTTCGACGCGTACGCCGCCGTTGGCGATCGTCGAGTAGACGGAGGCCGCCTGCATCGCGGTGACGGACACGCCCTGGCCGAAAGGAATCGTGTACTGCTGCGAGGTCGACCACTTGTCGGGCGGCGCGAGGATGCCCTTGGTCTCGCCGGGGAAGCCGAGTCCGGTGTAGCTGCCGATGCCGAACTTGCGCAGGTAGGAGTAGAGGACCTGGTTGGCCTGCTTCTGCGTCTTGCCGAGCTGGCCGGTCGCCAGGATGGTGCCGATGTTGCTGGACTTGGCGAGCACGCCGTTGAGCGTGAGGTCCCAGGTGTCGTGGTCGATGTCGTCCTTGAAGAGCCGGTCGCCGCGGTGCAGCCGGTTCGGCACGACGACGTGCGTCAGCGGCGTGGCGACGTTCTCCTGCAGTACGGCCGCCATCGACATGACCTTGGCGGTGGAGCCGGGCTCGAAGGCGTCCTCCACGGCCCAGTTGTGCAGGGCGTTCCCGCTCGCCTTGGACAGGTCGTTCGGGTCGAAGCCGGGCGAGTTGGCCATGGCGAGGATCTGGCCGGTCCGGGTGTCCTGCACTATCACGTAGCCGCGGTCCGCCCCGGACTTCCTGACCTGCTCGGAAATCGCGTTCTGCGCGGCCCACTGGATGTCGCGGTCGATGGTGAGCTCGACATCGGTGCCGGGCACCGCAGGGGTCTCGTTGGAGCCCGCGGTGGGCACCAGACGGCCCCCGGACTGGGCGTAGCGGATCTTGCCGTCCTTGCCGGCCAGTTGGCCGTTGAGCTGCTGCTCGACGCCACCGCCGCCCTGGCCCGAGTCGTTGACCCAGCCCAGTATCCCGGCGCCGAGGTCGCCGTTGGGGTAGATGCGCTTGGTGCTGGGGGTCGAGAAGACGCCGGCGAGGGCGTTGACGGTGGACTTGTCGGTCTGGGCCTTCGCGTTGAGCGCGGCCTTCAGGTCCTTGATCTGCGTCCACACCTGCGGGATCTGCCGGCGGGCGAGCAGGACGTAGCGCAGCCCCTTGTTCTTGGGGCGGAGCTTCTGGACGAGCTTGTCCTGGTCCATGCCGATGATCGGCGCGAGGAGCGCGGCCGCCTGCTCCGGCCCGTCGTCGACCTTCAGCTGTTTGCGGGTGAACATCGTGGGGTCGGCCGTGATGTCGTACGCGTCCACGCTGGTCGCGAGGGCGACGCCGTTGCGGTCGGTGATGCCGCCGCGCTCGGCGGGCAGGATCTGGCCGACGTACCGGTTCTGCTCGGCCTTGGCGGCGTACGCGCTCGCGTCGACCGCTTGCACCTGCAGCAGCCGTACGACGAAGGCGATCAGCACCAGTGTCAGCGCGAGGCTGACCATGCGCAGCCGGGGGCGGGGGCTGCCCAGCTTGAGGATCTTGGGGGCGCCGGGACGGGCCGGTGCCGGGCGGCGGGCCGGGCGGGCGCCGGGGCCCGGGCGGCGCCGGCCGGAGGCGGGCCGGTCGGCACGCGCGGGGCCGGGCACGCGGCGGCGCGGCGGTTCCCTGTCGGACACTTCCGTCACCTGCCGATGGTCGGGGTCGTCGGGGTGGTTTCCGAGACGGGGATCTCGGCGGGGGACGTGCCGGGGACCGTGGTGAAGACGACCGCCTCCGGCGAGCGCAGCACGAACGGTGCCCCGGCGTAGCCCGCCCCGGCAGCGGTCGAGGGGACGCCCTTCACGGTGCCGTCGGGACTCAGGAAGGCGGGATCGCCACCCGGAATCATGCCGAGCTCGCGGGCGCGGCGCTGGAGGGCCTCCGGCGCCGAGTAGGAGTCGATGTCCCGCTGGAGCGCCTGTTCCTCGTCGGTGAGGTTCTTGGTGTCCTTCTGCAGGTCGTCGAGCTTGAACGAGCCCTCGCTGAGCGCGGAGTTCAGCACCAGGAGCCCGATCAGCCCGCCGCCGAGAAGGAGTACGACGAGGAGAACGAAGGGGGTGCGCGCCGCCTGTCCACGAGTCCCCGGTCCGGGGAAGAGCCGTGCGAGACGAGCGGCCCGCCCCCTCAGTTCGGGTTTCCTGCTCACTCGGCCTCCAGTGAGTCCGGTTTTCCAACCCGCCAATGCGCCAAGTCGTTCACACCCGGCTCACTCACTCACGTCCTCCCTGATGCGCTGGGCGCCGCGCAGTCGCGCAGGCGCCGCCCGCCGGTTCTCGGCGACCTCTTCCTCGGTGGGAAGTTCGGCACCGCGCGTGAGCAGCTTGAGCCGGGGTTGGTACTGCTCGGGGACGATCGGCAGCCCGGGGGGCGCGGTGTTGGCGGCGCCGGCCGCGAACACCTGCTTGACCAGGCGGTCCTCGAGCGAGTGGTACGACAGCACGGCGATCCGTCCGCCCACGTCGAGGGCCTTCACGGCGGCCGGGATCGCCCGTTCCAGGACGGAGAGTTCGCCGTTGACCTCGATGCGCAGCGCCTGGAAGGTGCGCTTGGCGGGGTTGCCGCCGGTGCGCTTGGCAGCCTGCGGCAGCGCGTCCCGGATCAGCTCGACGAGCCGCGCGCTGTTGCTGAACGGCTCCTTCTCGCGCTCGCGCACGACGGCGGCGACGATCCGCTTGGCCTGCTTCTCCTCGCCGTACGCGCGCAGGATGCGGACGAGTTCACCCGCCGGATAGGTGTTGAGGACCTCTGCGGCGCTCATGCCGGTCGTCTGGTCCATGCGCATGTCGAGCGGGGCGTCCTGGGCGTAGGCGAAGCCGCGGTCGGCCTCGTCGAGCTGCATGGAGGAGACGCCGAGGTCGAACAGGACGCCCTGCACGCGCGCGATCCCGAGCCTTTCCAGTACGTCCGGGAGTTCGTCGTAGACCGCGTGCACCAGGGTGGCGCGCTCGCCGAAGGGCGCGAGCCGCTCGCCGGACAGGCGCAGCGCCTCCTTGTCGCGGTCGAGGGCGACCAGCCGCGCCTCGGGGAACTGCGTCAGCAGGGCCTCGCTGTGGCCGCCGAGGCCCAGGGTGCAGTCGACGACCACCGCGCCCGGCCGCTGCAGGGCGGGGGCCAACAGGTCCAGGCACCGCTGGAGCATCACCGGGACGTGTCGACTCTGGCTCAAGGGGCCCTCTCAGGTCCGGCGCGGCCGTACGCACCGCCGGGTCCCCGCCCGCTCGTGAAGGGGAGGTCTGCCGGCGCCAAGAGCGTCAGCCGACCGCGAGCGGGAGGAGGCCGAGCCGTACGTACGCGCCGCGCACGTGGGGAGACCGTCCGTGCCTGGGGCCTCCGGGAAAATCAGTCCAGCAGGGAGAGCCTCGCCTCCCGCTTCGCGTCACTTTAGTCCACGGTGTCTCGCGGTCAATCAACCGGCCTGCGCGTCGCGGACCTGCATGAGTGCGAAGCGGCATATCCGGGAAAATCACCCGTACGGCTTCGCCCCCGCCACCTATGTGGGTTACCTCACAAGAGGACCGTGATGACGCTCTTTTCCCGCTCTCACACCAGGACCGGATCGCATGTGACCAGTACCGTCATAGGTATGACGACTTCTGCATCCGTTCCCACCGAGTCCGAAGGCGCCATACACGGCGGCACCGTCACCGACCGCCTCGTGGAGGCGAACGGACGGTACGCCGCCGCATTCACCGACCCCGGGATGGACGCCCGCCCCGTTCTGCACGTCGCGGTCGTGGCCTGTATGGACGCCCGTCTCGACCTGCACGCCGCGCTCGGCCTGGAGCTCGGCGACTGCCACACCATCCGCAACGCGGGCGGCGTGGTCACCGACGACGTGATCCGCTCGCTCACCATCAGCCAGCGCAAGCTCGGCACCCGCAGCATCGTCCTGATCCATCACACCGGCTGCGGCCTCGAGGCGATCACCGAGGACTTCCGCACCGAGCTGGAGATGGAGGTCGGCCAGCGTCCGGCCTGGGCGGTCGAGGCCTTCCGGGACGTCGACCAGGACGTACGGCAGTCCATGCAGCGCGTGCGCACCTCGCCGTTCCTCCTGCACGCCGACGACGTGCGCGGCTTCGTCTTCGACGTGAAAACGGGTCTGCTGCGCGAGATCGACCCGACATAACGGCTCCCGGCCCTTCTCGTTTTTCGCAAAACCCGCGCATCCTGGAGCCCAAGCGCCGTAAAACCCGACATATCGCAGCCAGTTGTCCACAGTCGAGTGACACGAATCGGTAACGGCAGCAAGAATGCGGTGTGTGGCATCACGCGGAACTTTCCACGCGTGGTGTCCGTGTTCCAGGGGTGGGCCGGTCCGCACAGCAGAGCGTCGGCCCGGAGAAAGAACGGGCCGAGGAGGGCCGGGTGACGACCTATGACGATCGAGCGAGCCTTACAGATCTGACTGCCACTGTGGAGCGAGTCCGCAGTTCGGTGGAAGGAGTGATCGAGGGCAAGCCCGAGGTCGTACGGCTTTCGCTGACCGTACTGCTCGCTGAAGGACATCTTCTGATCGAGGATGTTCCTGGCGTGGGCAAGACCATGCTGGCCAAGGCGTTGGCCAAGTCCATCGACTGTTCGGTGCGACGCATCCAGTTCACGCCGGACCTGCTGCCCTCGGACATCACGGGTGTGTCCATCTGGGACCAGCAGCGCCGGGAGTTCGAATTCAAGCCGGGCGCGATCTTCGCGCAGATCGTGATCGGCGACGAGATCAACCGCGCCTCGCCGAAGACGCAGTCGGCGCTCCTGGAGTCGATGGAGGAGCGCCAGGTCACCATCGACGGGACGACCTACGAGCTGCCCAGCCCCTTCATGGTGGTGGCCACGCAGAACCCGGTCGAGATGGAGGGCACCTACCCGCTGCCCGAGGCGCAGCGCGACCGCTTCATGGCCCGGGTCTCGGTGGGCTACCCCAGCGTGGAGGCCGAGCTGCAGATGCTCGACGTGCACGGCGGAGTGTCCCCGCTGGAGGACCTGCAGCCGGTGGCGCACGCGCACGACATCGTGAAGCTGATCGAGGCGGTCCGCGGCGTCCACGTCGCGGAAACGGTCCGGCGCTACGCGGTGGACCTGGTCGCCGCCACGCGCAACCACCCCGACCTCAGACTCGGCGCCTCGCCGCGCGCGACGCTGCACCTGCTGCGCGCGGCGAAGGCGTCCGCAGCCCTGAGCGGCCGGGAGTACGCCCTGCCGGACGACGTGCAGGCGCTCGCCGTCGCCGTCCTGGCCCACCGTCTGCTGCCCACCGCGCAGGCCCAGCTCAACCGGCGTACGGCGGAGCAGGTCGTGCAGGAGATCCTGCAGCGCACCGCGGTGCCCGCGGCGCCCCAGCAGCAGAGCGGCTTCGGCGGCCTGGGCCACGGCGCTCCGGCGTACCCCCAGCAGCCGCCGCGGAGGCTGTGATGACCTCCGGGGGGACGGGGCACGCGGAGGCCGACCGGGGCGACAAGGGCGGCATCCGTACGGCCCTGGCGGGTCTGACCACCCGCGGACGCTCCTTCCTGGCGGCCGGGATCGCGGCCGCCATCTGCGCCTACGTCCTGGGCCAGAGCGACCTGCTGCGGGTCGGCCTGCTGCTCGCCGTGCTGCCGCTGGTGTGCGCGCTGTTCCTGTACCGCACGCGCTACCGAGTGGCCGGCAGCCGCCGCCTCTCCCCCGCGCGCGTGCCCGCCGGCAGCGAGGCCCGCGTCCATCTGCGGATGGACAACGTCTCGCGGCTGCCCACGGGCCTGCTGATGCTCCAGGACCGGGTGCCGTACGTGCTGGGCCCGCGGCCCCGCTTCGTGCTGGACCGGGTGGAGCCGGGCGGCCGCCGCGAGGTGTCCTACCGCGTCCGCTCCGACCTGCGCGGCCGCTACCCGCTGGGCCCGCTGCAGCTGCGCCTGACCGACCCGTTCGGCATGTGCGAGCTGACCCGTTCCTTCTCGTCGTACGACACCCTGACGGTGATCCCGCGCGTGGAGGCGCTGCCTCCGGTACGGCTGACCGGCGAGGCGAAGGGGTACGGCGACGGGCGGCAGCGCTCGCTGGCCCTGGCGGGCGAGGACGACGTGATCCCGCGGGGCTACCGCTACGGCGACGATCTGCGCCGCGTCCACTGGCGCCTCACCGCCCGCTACGGCGAGCTGATGGTGCGCCGCGAGGAGCAGCCCCAGCGCTCCCGCTGCACGGTGCTGCTGGACACCCGGGGCATCGCCTTCGAGGGCGCGGGCCCGGACTCGGCCTTCGAGTGGGCCGTGTCGGGTGCGGCGTCCGTCCTGGTGCACATGCTCGAACGAGGCTTTTCCGTACGGCTGTTGACGGACACGGGCACCTCGGTGCCGGGCGAGGGTGCCGAGGGGTTCGCGGGCGCGAGCCAGGAGACGGCCGACTCCGCGGGGCTGATGATGGACACCCTCGCGGTGGTCGACCACTCGGACGGCACGGGTCTGTCCCGGGCGTACGACGTGCTGCGCGGCGGGAACGAAGGGCTGCTGGTGGCCTTCTTCGGCGACCTCGACGAGGAACAGGCGGCGGTGGTCGCCAAGATGCGGCAGCGCAGCGGAGGCGCCGTCGCGTTCCTCCTGGACAGCGATGTGTGGGTGCGGGAACCGACCGATGTGGCCGGGCCGTTGGACAGGCGTGAGGAGCGGCTGCGGATGCTGCGGGAGGCCGGCTGGACGGCCGTGAGCGTGCCGCGGGGCGCTTCGCTGAGCGAGCTGTGGCGGCAGGCGGACCGCGACCGCGCGGGTCTCGCGGCGACGGGCGGGACGAACGGTGAGGGGGCGAGGTCATGAGCGGGCGGGCACGACTGGCGCTGTGCGCCTGGGCGGCCACGCTGATGGCGTCCTGCGCCCTGCTGCCGCTGGTCTCACCGGCCACCTGGATCCTGCAGGTGGCGTTCCTGCTGGGCGTGCAGACGGGCGTGGGCGCGGTGACCCGCCGGGTGCCGCTCGCGCGGCCGCTGACGGTGGCGGCGCAGGCGCTCGTCACGCTGATGCTGCTGACGCTGGTCTTCGCCCGGCAGCAGGCGTTCATAGGGCTCGTCCCCGGCCCGGAGGCGTTCCGTCACATCGCCGACCTGCTGCAACAGGGCGGCGACGACATCGCGCGGTACGCGATCCCGGCGCCGCTGGAGTCCGACGGCATCCGGCTGATGCTGATCGGCGGAGTCATGATCATCGGGCTCGCCGTGGACACCCTCGCGGTGACGTTCCGCAGCGCGGCTCCGGCCGGGCTGCCGCTGCTCGCGCTGTACTCCGTCGCCGCCGGGCTGTCCGACGGCGGCGCGGACTGGCTGTGGTTCCTGGTCGCGGCGGCCGGCTATCTCCTCCTGCTCCTGGCCGAGGGGCGGGAGCGGCTCTCCCAGTGGGGCCGGGTCTTCGGCGGCGGGCCACGCGCTCCGGGCGGGGAGCCCGGCGCGGTGGCGCCGATCCGCACCGGGCGGCGCATAGGCGTGGTCGCACTGGGCCTCGCCCTGGTGGTGCCGGCCGCCCTGCCCTCGATGAGCGGCGGCCTGCTGGACGCCGCCAGGACGGGCGTGGGCTCCGGCACCGGAGGCGGCGGCACCATCTCCGCGGTGAACCCGCTGGTGTCGCTGCGCGACAGTCTGAACGTGGACGAGGACCGCCAGGTCCTGTCCCTGAAGACCAACAGCAACGACATCTCGAACCTGTATCTGCGGATCGTGTCGCTGGACGACTTCGACGGCAACACCTGGAAGCCGTCCAAGCGGCACATCGTCGCCGTGCCGAACGACTTCCCGACGCCGAACGGCCTCGGCCCGGACGTCAAGCGCGCGGAGATCCAGACCCGTATCTCGGCCGCCGACTGGTACGCCCAGGACTGGCTGCCGATGCCCTATCCGCCCAGCGGCGTGGACATCGAGGGCAAGTGGCGTTACGAACCGGTGGGCATGACGCTCGTCGGCGACCACGGCCAGACCACACGCGGCAAGACCTACCTGGTCAAGAGCCTCGACGTGCAGCCGACTGCGGAGCAGCTCGCCAACGCGCCGGAGCCGCCCGCCTCGCTGGAGCGCGACTACACCAAGGTGCCGGACTCGGTGCCCGCGGTCGTCGCACAGACCGCCCGCAAGGTCACCAAGGGGGCGGCCAACCCCTATGAGAAGGCGGTCAAACTCCAGGACTACTTCGCCCTGACCGGCGGCTTCCAGTACAGCACCCAGGTGCAGGTCGGCACCGGCCCGCAGGCGATCGCCAAGTTCCTGAAGGACAAGGAGGGCTTCTGCGTCCACTTCTCCTTCGCGATGGCGGCGATGGCCCGCACCCTGGGCATACCGGCCCGGGTCGCGGTGGGCTTCGCCCCCGGTACTCCGCAGGCGGACGGCTCGGTCTCGGTGGGCCTGAAGGACGCGCACGCGTGGCCCGAGCTGTACTTCGAGGGCGTGGGCTGGACCCGCTTCGAGCCGACGCCGAACCGGGGCGTGACTCCCTCGTACACGCAGTCGGACACGCCGGGCAACAGCCTCCCGGATGTCGTGCGGCCCTCGCAGACTGCGGGTTCGTCCTCCTCGACGGCCCCCTCGGCGAGCACCAGCTGCTCGGTGCAGGACAAGAAGGACCAGGCATGCGCCGGCGCGCTCCCGCTGGACACGGCCAAGCCGGGTGCCGACGGTCCCCCCTGGTACCAGATCGCCGCGTGGACGCTGCTTGGTCTCCTGGTGGTCGCGCTGCCGCTGCTGCCCATGCTGTGGCGGCTGCGACGGCGTTCGGTGCGGCTGGCCTCGGCCCAGCACGCCTCGTCCGGCCTGACGTTGGGCAAGGGCGAGCGCAGGAGACGGGGCGCGGGTGAGACGACCACGGACGACGTCGATGTGTCGGCCCCGCCGATGTCGGTGCAGGCGGACGCGCGGTTCGCCGCGGAGGTCGCCGCCGGGTACGTCCTGGCCGTCTGGCGGGAGCTCACCGACACGGCCTGGGACTACGGCATCGTGCCGGACGACGCGCTGACCCCGCGGAAGGCGGCCGCGCGGATCGTGCGGCTCGGGGAGCTGGACCCGGCGACGGCCCAGTCGGTGCACCGAGTGGCCGGTGCCGTGGAACAGGTGCTGTTCGCGCCGGAGCCGCAGGCGGTGCCGGGACTCGCCGAGGAAGTGCGCAGGATGCGGGCGGCGCTGCGGGCGAGGGTCAACTGGACCACGCGGGTGCGTGCGATTGTGGCGCCTCGGTCGGCGATCCGCGCGGTGTGGGACGTCATGGACCGCTGGACGGCCTTCAAGGCCCGCACGGCCGAGAGCTGGTCGAGCGTGCTGGTGCGGCTGCGGCGCCCGTCCGGGCAGCAGAGCGGCTGACGGTGCGAACGTTCGGCCCCGGTCCCGGCTCTTCTCCGGGGCCGGGGCCGACTCCTGTGGTCCCGGCACCGTGCACCTGTTCCGGGCCCCTGTTCCGGGCGCGCGTGAGGGGGTGACCACCCACCCTCGGGTGGTCACCCCCTCAACTACATCTGGGAGCTGCTCGTCGAGCGAAGAGGCGCTAGTGGCCCTGCTCGTCGCGGCGCCGCTGCCAGCGCTGCTCGATCCGGTCCATCATGGAGCGCTTCTGCCGGCCCTGACGGCGCGCGTGCGGGGCACCTGCGGCGGGCTGCTCGCCCGGCTTGGGGGCCTTGCGCCAGCCGGTCACAGCGAGAACCGCGCAGCCCAGCATGACGAGGAAGCCCACCACGCTCAGCCAGACCTGCTTGGCGACCATTCCAGCCATGAGGAGCGCGATACCCACGAGGAAGCCCGCGACCGCCTGGTAGACCCGCCGCCGGGTGTACGTACGCAGCCCGCTTCCCTCGAGCGCCGACGCGAACTTGGGATCTTCGGCGTACAGCGCTCGCTCCATCTGCTCGAGCATGCGCTGCTCGTGCTCCGAGAGCGGCACGGAGTCCTCCTCATCGTGCGGTCGCCGGGGCGACCCGGGGGTCCCTTCAGGATAGGCAGGGAATCGCCCCCGTGAAACCCGCCCCTCTGCGCCAATTGGCCAACCGGAACCCGCCATGGACGTCCCGGCTCGCTGAATCTTGCATTCCCCAGCGGCCGACCCGTCATGCCGGGCGGTCTCCCTCGATCATACGGCGCTGGACGCCCGATCGGGGGGCCTGTGGCGTACTCCATCCGCACCCAAGTCCCTGATCAGCGGCGCGACGCGGGAGGCGGCTCAGGCCTCGGCCGCCCCCGGTGTCTCACCGAGCACGTGGAGCTGGGTGGCCACGGAGTGGAAGGCGGGGAGTTCGGCCGCCGCCTCCTCGAGCTTCAGCAGTGCCTCCACGGCGCCGGGCTCGGTGTCCACGAGGACGCCCGGGACGAGGTCGGCGAAGACCCGCACGCCGTGCACGGCGCCGACCCTGAGGCCCGCGCCCTCGACCAGTCCGGTCAGCTGCTCGGCGGTGAAGCGGCGCGGCACGGGGTCGCCCTCGCCCCAGCGGCCGTTCGGATCGGCGAGGGCCTGCCGGGCCTCCTTGAAGTGGCCGGCGAGGGCCCGCGCCAGCACGGCGCCGCCGAGGCCGGCGGCGAGCAGGCTGAGGACGCCCTCGGACCGCAGGGCGGCCACCGCGTTGCGCACGCCCTCGGCCGGGTCGTCGACGTACTCCAGGACGCCGTGGCACAGCACGACGTCGTAGCCGCCGCGCTCGACCACGTCGAAGAGCCCGTGGGCGTCGCCCTGGACGCCCTTCACGCGGTCGGCGACGCCGGCCTCGGCGGCGCGGCGCTCCAGCGCGAACAGCGCGTTCGGGCTGGGGTCGACGACGGTGACCTGGTGGCCGAGGCGGGCGGCCGGCACCGCGAACTTGCCGCTGCCGCCCCCGGTGTCGAGGACGTCCAGCGCCTGGCGTCCCGTGGCCTTGACCCGGCGCTCGAGGGCGTCCTGGAGGACCTCCCAGACCACGGCGGTACGGAGGGAGGCGCGGGGACGCGTGGGGTCCGACACGGCAGTTGACTCCTCGGCGCGGCACCGCCCCTTGCACGGCGGAGCGAACGGGACGCCTCCCCGGCCCGGGGTGCGGGAGGAAGGCTTCAGGCGCCCTCCACCCTATTGCCTCCGCGGCCGCACCCGGCCACCACGGTGACGTGCCCCGGCGGACGTCTCACACGGCGGACGCCGCCGAAGTCCCGTACGGCGGACCGGTCAGCCGGTGTCCGGGAAGTCGCGGTCGCCCTCCGGGTCGGCCTGCGGGTGGTCGGCGTCCTGGCGCGGCTGTGGGAGGACCGGCTGGAGAACCAGCATCCGCTCGACGAGGCGCAGGAACATCGCCACGTCGCGTATCAGGTCGTCGGCGTCCCGGCGGCTGGCCGCGCCCTGGATGCCGGCCTCGGCCCGGGCGCGGCGCCGGGCCCCGGAGGCGAACAGCGCGCTCCACTCGGTGAGTTCGGGCGCGATTTCGGGGAGCACTTCCCAGGCGCTCCTGATGCGAGCCCTGCGTCGGGAGCTCGGCTCCGGGCGGCCTCGCGCGGCGAGCACGGCGGCGGCCGTGCGCAGGGCGGCGAGATGGGCCGTGGCGTAGCGCTCGTTGGGCGTTTCGAGGACGGCTGCCTCGTCCAGTCCGGCGCGGGCCTGGGCGAGCAGGTCGAGGGCGGCGGGCGGGGCGGCGGTCCGGCGCAGCACCGGGTGCACGTCGCTGGCCGGACCGGTCAGTGAGGGGGCAGGGCCGGTGGCGCGGCGCCGGCGGGCGGCTGCTGCGTGGTAGCTGGCCATGACGAACCTCCTGTCGTCTTTGTGACGGCGCTGTGGCCGTATGTGTCCATCGTGCGGTATGGCACTGACAATCCGTTCTGACCTGCGCCTTTGCTTCGATCTAAGGTTCGGGATAGTTTTTGCACTGACCAGTCAGTTCAAATTCAGGGGATGGGGGGACCGTGTCCGGAACCGGTGTCACGGCCCATGGCCTCGGGCTCAGGGGCCCTCGCGGCTGGGCCTTCCGCAACGTCACGTTCGACGCGGAGCCCGGCACGCTGATCGCGATCGAGGGACCGTCCGGCTCGGGCCGTACGTGCCTGCTGCTCGCGCTCACCGGGCGGATGAAGGCCACCGAGGGGACGGCGACCGTGGGCGGGGCACGGCTGCCGAAGCAGTTGGCGGCGGTGCGCCGCGTCAGTGCACCGGCCAACGTCGCCGGGGTCACCGACCTCGACCCGGCGCTCACCGTCGGGGAGCACCTGCGCGAACGGGCGCTGCTGCAGCGGAGGTTCGGCGACTCGCTGCGCGCGCTGCTGCGGCCGCGTGCCGAGCGGGCTGCTCAGGCTCAGCTGCGGATCGACACCGCGCTGGCTGCCGCCGGGCTGGACCGGGCGGCGCTGCCCAAGGGCACCCGGACGGCCGTACGGGATCTCGAGCGGCTGGAGGCGCTGCGGCTGTCCATCGCGCTGGCCCTGCTCGGCCGTCCCCGGCTGCTCGGCGTCGACGACACCGACCTCAAGCTCTCGGACGCCGAACGGGCCGAGGCCTGGGCGCTGTTGAGGTCGATCGCCGAGTCCGGGACGACCGTCCTGGCGGTGTGCAGCGAGGCTCCCGAGGACACCGTCGTCGTCACCACCGCGGGGAAGGAGAAGGCCGATGCGCTCGCCGAAACTGGCCGCTCTTGAGCTCAGGCGCTTCGGCAGGGGCAAGCTGCCGAGGGCCGCCCTGGTGGCGCTCCTGGTGCTGCCGCTGCTGTACGGCGCCCTGTACCTGTGGTCGTTCTGGGACCCGTACGGCCGTCTGGACCGCATCCCCGTGGCGCTCGTCAACGACGACAAGGGGGCGACGGCCGACGGCAGGAAGGTCGAGGCAGGCGACGACATCACCGAGGGGCTGCGCGACAGCCAGGTCTTCGACTGGCACGAGGTGAGCGCCGACGAGGCACGCGCGGGCGTGGAGGACGGCAGGTACTACCTGTCGCTGACCATGCCGGCCGACTTCAGCCGGCGGATCGCCTCCAGCGCGGGCGACTCCCCGGAGACGGGCGCGCTCCAGGTGCGTACGAACGACGCGAACAACTACATCGTCGGGCAGATCTCGCGGACGGTGTTCAGCGAGGTGCGGACGGCTGCGTCCACCAAGACGTCGCGGACCTTCCTGGACAAGATCTTCATCTCGTTCTCCGACATCCACGGTGCGACGGTGAAGGCGGCGAACGGCGCCGACAAGCTCAACGGTGGCATCGGGAAGGCGGAGAAGGGCTCGAAGGACCTCGCCGACGGGCTGACGGACGCCAAGGACGGCAGCGGCAAGCTGTCCAAGGGCCTGAAGAAGCTCGACACGGGCGCGGGCGACCTGGAGGACGGTTCGAGGCAGGTCGCGGCGGGCACGCAGACGCTCGCCGACAAGGTCAACGGGGTCGACAAGAAGGTGGGCCCGTTCCTGAAGGACAACGAGAAGACCATCGGGGACACCGCCCAGCTGGTCGCAGACTCCTCGAAGGCGATCCGCGACAACCTCGACACCCTGGTGAAGACGGCTCCGGCCGCCGCCAAGGGCGCCCACACCGCCTCCGACACGCTGGACGACGTCTACAAGGCGCGCTGCGAGGACGCCGTACTGCCGGATCCGGCCTGCTCCGACCTGAAGAAGGCGAGGGACGCGGCCGCGGACGTCGCGACGGTCGCCGACGACCTGAACACGCTCATCGGCGACCAGGACGGCGATCTGAAGAAGCTCGACAAGAGCCTGGCCACCCTGCAGACGCAGGCTCAGGCGCTTGCCGACCGCGCGCCGCATCTCTTCGAGGACCTCGACGACGCCGTATCGAAGATCAACAAGCTGAACGAGGGAGCCGGGAAGGTCGCCGCGGGCGCGAAGAAGCTGCACAAGGGGCTCGGCACGGCCGACAGCGGCGCCGGAGACCTGGACGAGGGCGTCGGCAAGCTCAAGACGGGCGCCGAGACCCTCAACGGCGGCATGTACAAGCTCGTCGACGGCTCCGGGAAGCTCGCGGGCGGGCTGCACGACGGCGCCGGGAAGATCCCCGACTACGCCAAGAAGGACCGCGATCAGCGCACCGAGGTCATGGCCGATCCGGTCCAGCTGGTCTCCAAGGACCTGCACAAGGCGCCCAACTACGGCACCGGGTTCGCCCCGTACTTCATCCCGCTCTCCCTGTGGGTGGGCGCGATGGTGGCGTACATGCTGATCCCGCCGATGAACCGGCGCGCGCTCGCCGCGGGCGCCTCGGCGTGGCGGATCGCGCTGGCGGGCTGGCTTCCGGTGGTCGCGGTCGGCGTGCTGCAGACGGTGGCCCTGATGTCGGTGCTGCACTGGGCGATCGGTCTGCAGATGGTGCGGGCGGCCGGCACGGTGGGCTTCCTGTGCCTGGTGACGGCGTGCTTCGCGGCGATCGTGCAGTGGCTCAACGCACGCTTCGGGGCGGCGGGCCGGATCCTCGTACTCGCCCTGCTGATGCTGCAGTTGACGTCCGCGGGCGGCACCTACCCCGTGCAGACCAGTCCGGGCTTCTTCAACGCGATCCATCCCTTCCTGCCGATGAGTTACGTCGTGGAGGCTCTGAGGAGGCTCATCACGGGCGGCGGCCTGGGACCGGTGTGGCACGCGTGCGTGGTGCTCGTCGCGTTCACCGCGGGCGCCCTCGCGCTGACCGCGGTGTCGGCCCGCCGGCGTCAGGTGTGGACGCTGGACCGGCTGCACCCGGAGCTGAGCCTGTGAGCACGCAGGTGACTTCTCCGGGGACGGCTCCTGTGACAATCAGGACCATGGAAAGCAGCAGCGCCACGCCGGGCGTCAGCACCCGCCGCGAGGCCACCCGGCAGAAGCTCTACGAGGCGGCCGTCACTCTCATCGCCGAGCAGGGCTTCTCCGCGACCACGGTGGACGAGATCGCGGAACGGGCCGGGGTCGCGAAGGGCACGGTCTACTACAACTTCGCGAGCAAGTCCGTCCTCTTCGAGGAGCTGCTGCGGCACGGTGTGGGACTTCTCACCGCCTCCCTGAGGGAAGCGGCCGAGCGGACGGCCCGGGACGGCGGCAGCAAGGTGGACGCCCTGGACGCGATGGTCCGGGCCGGCCTCGTCTTCATCGACCGCTATCCGGCCTTCACTCAGCTGTACGTGGCCGAGCTGTGGCGCACCAACAGGGCCTGGCAGTCCACGCTGATGGTGGTGCGGCAGGAGGCCGTGGCGGTCGTCGAGGGTGTGCTGCGCGAGGGTGTGGACAACGGCGAGTTCAGCGACGAGATCGATGTGTCGCTGACAGCTTCCGCGCTGGTCGGCATGGTTCTGGTGGCCGCGCTGGACTGGCAGTCCTTCCAGCCGGAGCGCTCCCTGGACGATGTCCACGCGGCGCTGTCCCGGCTGCTCCAGGGGCGCGTGAGCGGTCACCGCCAGGAGCGCTGAACGACATACGAAAGCGCCGGTCCGATGTGGCCGCGTCCCCCGCGGGCCACCTCGAACCGGCGCCTTCTCGTACTCCCCCGTACTTCCCCCTGGTCCCCCCGTTGGGCCCCCGTTTCGGTCGTTCCCCCGGGTCCCCCGTGCCTCGCTCCCGCCGACAACCGCCGGCGGAAGGAGCGGATCCGGTGCCGCCCCGTTCCGGCGCCCCGTGTCGCCGGTTCCGGAGCCGTGCCCCTTTTCCGTGTCTCCACTGTCTCGTTCACGCAGGTCGGGGCCCATCCGCGCGCGTACTCAACTCACTCACTAGGTACGGATACTCAGCCCTGCGCACTCACCCCCAGAACGCTCCGTTGCCCACTGGTTACGAACGCCCCCGCGCCGGTACTCCCCTCATCCGCACCACTCGTGCCGTGACTGTCAGTGGCGGTCGATAAAGTCGCAGGCATGGGACGGATTGCGGTGATCGGCGCCGGGATGGGCGCGATGGCGGCCGCCGCCCGGCTGGCCGTCGCGGGCCACCGGGTGGCGGTGTACGAGCGCACGGAGACATACGGCGGTGCGGTGGGCCGGTTCGAGCGGGACGGGTTCGGCTTCGACACCGGCCCCGGGCTGCTGACGCTGCCGGCTGTGTACCGCGACCTGTTCATCAAGACCGGCAAGCAGCCGCTGGAGGAGTGCGTCGAGCTGGTCCAGGTCGACCCGTCCTCGAGGCACGTCTTCGCGGACGGCACAGAGGTGTCGCTGCCGAACGCCTCGCGCGCGGGCGTCGTCGCCGCCCTGGACGAGGCGCTCGGGGCGGGCGCGGGCGCACGCTGGGGCGACTTCCTGGTGCGGGCCCGCGAGGCCTGGGACCGCACCCGCCGGCCGCTGCTGGAGGAGCCCCTGTGGCCCAACTGGTCGGTGCTGGCCGAGCGCGAGCCGTACCCGGCGGTCCCGCACAAGCGGCTGCTGCGCACACGTCGGGCGACCACGCTCGCCGAGATCGGCGCCTGGGAGCTGCGCGACCCGCGCCTCGCGGCGCTGCTGGACGGCTACGCCCTCGCGTACGGCGTCGACCCGGGCACCGCCCCGGCGAGCGCGGCCGTGCTGCCGTACATGGAGCATGCCTTCGGCACCTGGTATGTGCAGGGCGGCATACGGGAGTTGGCGCGGGCGCTGTACGAGCGGTGCCTGGCGCGGAAGGTCGAATTCGTCTTCGGCGCGGAGGTCACCGGGGTCCTGGAGAAGGACGGCCGCGCGGCCGGCGTGGAGCTGGCCGACGGGACGGTGACGGAGGCGGACACGGTGGTCGGTGCGGGCCCCTGGCGGCTGCGCGGCCTCGTGCCGGGGCGGGAGCTGTACGGGGCGAAGGACCTCGGACCCGGCGCCGAGGACCTGCACCCGGGCCGGGTGGTGGTCTGCCTCGCGCTGCGCGGCGGACGGGAGCCCGATGCCGTGCACCGCACGGTGGTGCACGCGCCGGCCGCGGCGGACGAGCTGTCCCTGTTCGGTCCGGGCAGGACGCCCGAGCGGCCCACGGTCCGGGTCGACCGCCCGGACGACCCGGTCCTGCGCCCCGACGCCGAGCATGAGTCCGTGGTGCTGACCGCGACAGTGCCGTCCGGGACGGGGTACGACTGGACAGCGCCGGGAGCCGCCGACGCCTTCGCGGACCGGATGGTCGCCGCCGCCGAGCGCGCGGTACCGGGGCTGCGGGAGCGGACGCTGTGGCGGGAGGTCCGTACCCCCGTGCACACCGAGCGGGAGACGGGGGCCGAGGGTGGCGCCGTCCCCCCGCCCTCGCTGGCGTCCGCCGAGGGAACCCTGCACCCGTCCAACTGCACTGCGATACCGGGCCTGTTCACCGCCGGTGGCTGGTCGCATCCCGGCGGCGGACTGGCGCACGCGGGTATGTCGGGCGCGCTGGTGGCGGGGCTGGTCGTGGAGGGGCCGGAGTTCCGGGGCTCTCAGTGAGCGCCTGCCGCTGAGGGGGCCTCAGAAGGAGGGAGCCTCAGAAGCGGTACTGCTCGTCGTACCCGGCGCCGCCCTGCTGCTGTTGCTGCTGCTGTCCGTTGCCCTGGTACGGGTACGGCTGCTCCTGCGGGAGTTCGCCGCCGTAGGTCTCGTCGGTGCGCTGCTGCGGGACCCAGACGCCGCCGGACGGGGTCTCGCCGCCGTAGGTGCCGGTGGCGTACTGGTCCTGGCCGTAGGCCTGCTGGCCGTACTGCCCGTACGAGGTGTCGTAGCCGCCGCCGTAGGTCTGGGTGCCGATGTACGGGTCGGAGTAGGCGGCGTACTGCTGCTGACCGGTGGTGTCGTAGCCGTACTGCTGCTGGTCGTAGCCGGAGTAGCCGTCGTACGCGTAGTTCTGGTCGACGCCCTGGGCGGCCGTCGCGTACTGGCCCTGGCCGGTGTTCGCGTCGGCGGCGGCCGCGTACGCGGAGTCGTTGTATATGCCGTAGGAGCCGGTGTCGTCGGGCAGGGGCTGCGGCTCGTACACGGCGGTGGTCTCGGCGGCCGCGGGCCGGGCGGGGGTGAAGACGTCGTCGCGGTCGTACTCGTCGTCCTGGCCGTAGGCGACGCTGTCGCGGTTGTACGAGCCGGTGTCGCCGTAACCGCCTTCGCCCGGCTCCAGGTCGGAGACCTCCAGCGTCGGGTCCTGGCGGTCGGGCTCGCCGCGGCGGCGCTTGCTGCTGCCGCCGAGGCCCGAGCGGCTGACCGCCCAGCCGGAGGCGAAGCCGCGGCGGAACGACAGCGTGACGTAGGTCTGGCCGACCGCGAAGGCGGCCGCGCCCAGGCCGATGACGATCACGGAGGGGATCAGCACACCCACCACGACGCCCAGGAAGCCGGCGAAGGCGAGCAGCCGCCAGCGCAGCCGCGCCTTGTACTGCAGCAGCACCTCACCGAGCAGCCACAGCGCGACGATTCCGAACGCGATGTAGAGGACCGTCCAGCCCATGTACGCCCCTCTCCCAGTCGCCGCTACGCAGTGTGTCGTATACCCGTGCGGCCGGTCTAGGCCTGCGGTGGGTGGTGCAGGCCCAGGTTTTCGTAGATTTCCAGCGTCGCCGTGGAGTTGTTGAGCGTGATGAAGTGCAGTCCGGGCACTCCCTCGGCCAGCAGCCGCGCGCAGAACTCCGTGGCGAATTCGATGCCAATGGAGCGTACAGCGGTCGGATCGTCTTTTGCTGTGAGGATCCGCTCTTTCAGGGCGGAGGGGATGTGGGCGTTGCTGAGCTGTGGCAACCGCTCCAGCATCTTCACACTGGTCACCGGCATGACCTCGGGGATGACGGGCGTCTCGCAGCCGGCCGCGGCGACTCGGTCACGCAGCCGCAGATAGGACTCGGGCTGGAAGAACATCTGCGTGATGGCGTAGTCGGCGCCGGCCCGGCACTTGTCGACGAAGTGGGTGACGTCCGCGTCCCAGTCCGCGGAGCGCGGGTGCATCTCCGGGAAGGCCGCGACGCCGACGCAGAAGTCGCCCGACTCCTTGATGAGCCGGACGAGTTCGGCGGCGTAGGTCAGGCCCGTCGGGTGCGGCACCCAGTCGCCCATGGGGTCGCCGGGCGGGTCGCCGCGCACGGCGAGCATGTTGCGGATCCCGGCGTCGGCGTACTGGCCGATGATGTTGCGCAGCTCGGCGAGGGAGTGGTTGACCGCGGTGAGGTGGGCGACCGGGGTGAGCGTGGTGTCGGCGGCGATCTGCTCGGTCGCCTTCACCGTGCCCGCGCGGGTAGAGCCGCCCGCGCCGTACGTCACGGAGACGAAGCTCGGGGCCACGGCCTCGACCCTGCGGAGCGCGTTCCAGAGGTTCCGCTCGCCCTTCTCCGTCTTGGGAGCCCAGAACTCGAACGAGTACGTCGCCTTGCCGGTCGCGAGCATGTCGCGGACGGTGCGCGCGTGGTCAGTCCTGGTGGATGCGGTTCCGAGGGCCATACCCGCAGGTTAGCCAGGGGCAGACGGTCCCCCAACCGGACGTCGGAAATTTGCCCGATTTGTCGAGTTGTTGTCCACCCCTTGGACAAACGTGAGACAACCGGAGGCAGTGGGCCGTCCCTAGGCCTGCCGCAGCCGCTTCGTGAACTCCGCCGCCGCGGCGCCCGGGTCGTCCGCCCCCGTGATCGCGCGGACCACCACGACCCGGCGGGCGCCGGCCTCGAGCACCTTGTCCAGGTTGCCGAGGTCGATGCCGCCGATGGCGAACCAGGGGCGGTCGGTGCCGAGGCCCGCGGTGTGGCGGACCAGGTCGAGGCCGGGTGCGTGGCGGCCGGGCTTGGTGGGGGTCGGCCAGCAGGGGCCGGTGCAGAAGTAGTCGACGCCCTCCTGGACGGCGGCTGCCTCGGCTTCCGCCTCCGCGTGCGTGGAGCGGCCTATGAGGACGTCGCCGCCGAGGATCGCACGGGCCGCGGGGACCGGGAGGTCGCCCTGGCCGAGGTGGAGTACGCCGGCGTCGGCGGCGTGGGCGACGTCCGCGCGGTCGTTGACGGCGAGGAGCTTGCCGTGGCGGGCGCAGGCGTCGGCGAAGACCTTGAGGTGCTCCAGCTCCTCGGCCGCCTCCATGCCCTTGTCGCGCAGCTGCACGATGTCGACGCCGCCCGCCAGGACGGCGTCCAGGAACTCGGGCAGGTCGCCCTGCTCCCTGCGGGCGTCCGTGCAGAGGTAGAGCCGGGCGTCGGAGAGCTGGGCGCGAGCGTCGGCGCCGGACGTGACGGGCATGCAGGGTCCCCCGGTGTCGGTGGTATACGGGCCGCGGACCGGTGCGGTCGGCCGCGACCGGGCCGTAGTGAACCACAGGCATGGCTCGCTCGGCCGCGGTGGATCGCGGCCGTGGCCCTCGCCGGCCACGGCCCGTACGCCGGACGGTGTTCAGTCGGCCTGTTCGGTCAGGCCTGTTCGGGTCAGACGGCGAGCGCCTGGGCCCGGCGCTTCACCTCCGTGCCGCGATTCTCGCTGAGCGCCTGCGCGGGGGTGCCGGGCAGGCTGTCGTCGGGGGTGAAGAGCCACTCCAGCATCTCTTCGTCGGAGAAGCCGTCGTCCCGCAGGAGCGTCAGGGTCCCGGTCAGGCCCTTGACGACCTTCTGCTCGGCCCCGTCGATGAAGGCGGCGGGGACGTGCAGTGCGCGGTTCTCGCCACGGCGTACGGCGATGAGCTGGCCCTCCTTGACCAGCTGCCGCACACGCGTCACCTCGACATCGAGCATCTCTGCGATGTCGGGGAGGGTGAGCCAGGCGGGGACGAGAGCATCGATCTTTGCGTCAATCTCGGTCACGGAACAAGCCTGCCATCCCGCACTGACAGTCGGAAGCCGGGATCGTCCGACCAGCGGTTTCGCGTTACGCCGTGGCCGCCTTCAAGGGCCGTGCCGGATCCGCCAGCAGCCCCGGATCCATCGGCGTACCCGCCTCTATCAGCCGCCTGCCCTGCGCCAGGTCCCGCGGCCTGCCCACCGCCAGCAGGGCGACGAGGCGGTTGTCACGGAGCCAGCAGACGGACCAGGCGGGGCCCGACGGGTCGCCGCGCCACAGGGTCGTGTCGGCGGAGGTGTGGTGGCCGGCGTACTGGACGAAGCGGCCGAACTGCTCGGACCAGAAGTACGGGACGGGGTCGTAGACCGCCGGCGGCTCCCCGGTGGCCTCGCCGATGATGTTCGCGGCGACCGTGCGCGGGCCCTGGAGGGCGTTGTCCCAGTGGTGGACCAGCAGGCGCTCGCCGTACCTTCCCGAAGGGAAGGATGCGCAGTCGCCCACCGCATAGACGTCCGGTGCCGAGGTGCGCAGGTGGTCGTCGGCCACGACCTCGCGGTGCACCCCGAGGTCGATGCCGGAGTCGGCGAGCCAGGCCGTGGCGGGGCGCGCGCCGATGCCGACCACGACCGCGCCCGCGGGCAGCCGCGCGCCGTCGTCGAGGACGACCGAGCCGGGTTCGATGCGCTCCACGCGCGCGTGCGTACGCAGCGACGCGCCGGCGTCGGCGTACCAGGACGTCATCGGCGCCGCCACCTCGGCGGGCAGCGCGCCCGCGAGCGGCCGGTCCGCGGCCTCGACGACGGTCACCGCGCAGCCCGCCTCGCGCGCTGCCGTGGCGAACTCGGCGCCGATCCAGCCCGCGCCGACCACCACGATGTCGTGCTGCCGGGCGAGCACGGGCCGCAGCCGCTCGGCGTCGTCCAGGGTGCGCAGCAGATGCACTCCGGGCACGCCCTCGGCGCCCGGCAGCCGGATCGGTTCGGCGCCGGTGGCGAGGACCAGGACGTCGTACGGGACGGGCCCGGCCTCGGTGTCCAGTTCGTGCTCGGCGGAGCGCACGCCCAGGGCCTCCCGCCCCAGCTGCAGCTCGATGCCGAGCGCCTCGAAGTCGACGTCGAAGGCGGAGCCCTCGGACTTGCCGAGCAGGACGGCCTTGGACAGCGGTGGCCGGTCGTACGGCTGGTGGGGCTCGGCGCCGATCAGCGTGACGGTGCCGGTGAAGCCCTGCTCGCGCAGGGCGACGGCGGTCTGCACACCGGCCATGCCCGCGCCGACGACGACCACGCGCCGTCCCGGTGCCGTGCTCGCGTCCCGTGTCTGCTCGCTCACCTGATCACCATAGACAACTGACAAATTGTCAGTCAGGAGTCGTGCGCCGTGACCTGCTGCACAAGGGCCGGCTCAGGCGTCGGCGACCTGCTCCACCACACTCGTCCCGCTGCCCGGCTGCGACTCCCACTCCCAGGTCTCCTCGAGGCGCACCCGTCCGTCCGGCAGCTCCACCACCGTCGACACGCAGTGTCCCGAGGACGTCGTCCCGTCGTGCTTGAGCTGCACGTACCGGAAGTCCAGCCGGTCACCCGACCGAGTACCCACAAGGTGCCCGCGTACGACGTCGCCGCCCGCGTACTCGGCCCAGATCTCGCCGTCCTTCTCGTGGTACGTGAAGCGCGTACGGGTACCCACCTGACCTGGGGCTTGGTCGGCGACGGGCGCGAGGACGAGGCCGTCCAGCGAGCGGGGCATGACAGGAGGCTCCCTTACAGAGGCGTCGGGGGGCGGGCTAGGGTGGCCAACGTACAAGCACTCGCGGGAGCCCGGACGCACCGGGCTGAGAGGGAGGCTGGCGGCCTCCGACCGTACGAACCTGATCCGGGTCATGCCGGCGAAGGGAGGGGCTGGACGCCCATGTCGTCACGTACGTCAGACGTCCTCGTCATCGGGGGCGGAATCATCGGCCTGGTCACGGCCTGGCGCGCCGCTCAGCGCGGGTTCGCCACGGCCGTCGTGGACCCCGAACCGGGCGGCGGGGCCGCCCAGGTGGCCGCCGGGATGCTGGCCGCCGTCACCGAGCTGCACTACGGCGAGCAGACCCTGCTCGGCCTGAACCTCGCCTCGGCCCGCCGCTATCCGGACTTCGCGGCCGAGCTCACCGAGGTCACCGGGCTCGACCTCGGCTACCGCCAGTGCGGCACGCTCGCCGTCGCGCTGGACGCCGACGACCGCGCCCACCTGCGCGAACTGCATGCCCTGCAGCGGCAGTCGGGCCTGGAGTCCGAGTGGCTGTCGGGGCGCGACTGCCGGCGCCTGGAGCCGATGCTCGCGCCGGGCGTGCGCGGGGGGCTCAGGGTCGACGGCGACCACCAGATCGACCCGCGGCGCCTGGCACGCGCGCTCGTGGCCGCCTGCGAGCGGGCCGGAGTCGTGTTCCACCGGGTGTGGGCCGAGCGTTTCCATGTCGTACGGGACCGGGCCGCCGGCGTCACCACGGCGGACGGCGCCGAGCTGGGCGCGGGCCAGGTGGTGCTGGCCGCGGGCAGCCTCAGCGGGCGCCTGCCGGGCATCCCGGACGACGCACTGCCGCCGGTGCGGCCGGTGAAGGGGCAGGTGCTGCGACTGACCGTGCCGAAGCGGTTCGCGCCGTTCCTGAGCCGCACCGTGCGTGCCGTCGTCCGCGGCAGCCACGTCTACCTGGTGCCGCGCGAGAACGGCGAGCTGGTGATCGGCGCGACCAGCGAGGAGCTGGGCTGGGACACCACGGTCACCGCGGGCGGGGTGTACGAGCTGCTGCGCGACGCGCACGAACTCGTCCCCGGGATCACCGAACTGCCCCTGACGGAGACGCGCGCGGGCCTGCGCCCCGGCTCCCCCGACAACGCCCCGCTGCTCGGCCCGACGGAGCTGCCCGGACTGCTGCTGGCCACCGGCCACTACCGCAACGGCGTGCTGCTCACGCCGGTCACCGGCGACGCGCTGGCGCACGCCCTGGCCACCGGTGAGCTCCCGGACGAGGCCCGCCCGTTCACCCCGAAGCGCTTCGCGCTCATGGAGCAGCCCGTATGAACATCTCCGTCAACGGAGAGCCGCGGGAGTTCGCTCCCGGCACGGCTCTCGACACCGTCGTACGCGCGCTGACCCCGGCTCCCTCCGGAGTGGCAGCCGCCCTCAACGAAACCGTCGTCCCGCGCGCGCAGTGGCCGTCGACGTCCCTGACCGACGGGGACCGCGTCGAGGTCCTCACCGCCGTCCAAGGAGGCTGAACCATGGCCGACGACCCCTTTGTCATCGGCGGTACGTCCTTCACGTCCCGCCTGATCATGGGCACCGGCGGTGCCCCCAGCCTGGAGGTGCTGGAGCGGGCGCTGGTGGCCTCGGGCACGGAGCTGACGACGGTCGCGATGCGCCGCGTCGACCCTTCGGTGCACGGTTCCGTCCTGTCCGTCCTGGAGAAGCTCGGCATCCAGGTGCTGCCGAACACGGCCGGCTGCTTCACCGCGGGGGAGGCGGTGCTGACCGCACGGCTGGCGCGCGAGGCCCTCGGCACCGACCTGATCAAGCTCGAGGTCATCGCCGACGAGCGCACCCTCCTGCCCGACCCGATCGAGCTGCTGGACGCCGCCGAGACCCTGGTCGACGACGGTTTCACCGTGCTGCCGTACACGAACGACGACCCCGTGCTGGCGCGCAAGCTGGAGGACGTCGGCTGTGCGGCGATCATGCCGCTGGGCTCGCCGATCGGCTCCGGGCTCGGCATCCGCAATCCGCACAACTTCCAGCTGATCACCGAGCACGCGCGCGTACCGGTGATTCTGGACGCGGGCGCCGGTACGGCGTCGGACGCGGCGCTCGCGATGGAGCTGGGGTGCGCGGGTGTGATGCTCGCCTCGGCGGTGACGCGGGCGCAGGAGCCGCAGTTGATGGCCGAGGCCATGAAGCACGCCGTGGACGCGGGCCGGCTGGCGTTCCGGGCGGGCCGCATCCCGCGCCGCCATTTCGCCGAGGCGTCCTCGCCCCACGAGGGGCGCGCGCACCTGGATCCCGAGCGCCCCGCGTTCTGAACGGACGTTCGAAAAGATCCGGAAGTCGGTGCGACGTCCGTCACAGCTCGGCTGCAGTAGCGCCCCGATCCCGCAGGATCCAACGGCCCTGTCAGTCGCGGCTCGTACACTCACCTGCGTGGATACGACCCTTCAGGACCCTCTGGTCGGGCAGGTGCTCGACGGGCGCTACCGCGTGGACGCGCGGATCGCGGTCGGCGGGATGGCCACGGTCTACCGGGCCCTGGACACCCGCCTCGACCGCGTGCTCGCGCTCAAGGTGATGCACCCGACGCTGGCGGCCGACGGCTCCTTCGTCGAGCGGTTCATCCGGGAGGCCAAGTCGGTCGCGCGCCTCGCGCATCCGAACGTGGTGCAGGTCTTCGACCAGGGCACCGACGGGTCGTACGTCTATCTCGCCATGGAGTACGTCGCCGGGTGCACCCTGCGTGACGTGCTGCGCGAGCGCGGGGCGCTGCAGCCGCGCGCCGCCCTGGACATCCTGGAGCCGGTGCTCGCCGCGCTGGGCGCCGCCCACCGCGCCGGGTTCGTGCACCGGGACATGAAGCCGGAGAACGTGCTGATAGGGGACGACGGCCGGGTCAAGGTCGCCGACTTCGGCCTCGTACGTTCCGTGGACACGGTCACCAGCACGACCGACACCGTACTCGGCACTGTCTCCTACCTCGCGCCGGAGCAGATCGAGCACGGCACGGCCGATCCCCGGGTCGACGTGTACGCGTGCGGTGTCGTCCTCTACGAGATGCTGACCGGCGACCGGCCGCACTACGGGGACTCTCCGGCCACCGTCCTGTACAAGCACATCCACGAGGACGTCCCGCCCCCGTCGGGCGCCGTGCCGGGACTGCCGTACGAGCTGGACGAGCTGGTCGCCTCGGCCACCGCGCGCACCCCCGACATCCGCCCGTACGACGCGGTGGCGCTGCTCGCGCAGGCCCGCGAGGCGCGTGCCGCGCTCAGCACCGACCAGCTCGACGCGATGCCGCCGCAGGCGCTCGCGCCGGAGCACCTGGACATCTCCGAGGACCGTACGAGCGTCATCCCGCGCGCGCTGACGCTGCCGCGGCTGCTGCCGGTCAACGAGGACGCGCCGGAGCCCGCGCTGCACCGCACCAGCCGGCTGGAGTCACCCCCGCCGCCGCCCCCGCGGCGGCGCGGCGCGCGCTCCCGGCGCGGTCCGCTCGCGATCGTCGCCGCCGTACTGCTGATCCTCGGTGTCGGCACGGGCGTGTGGTACATCAACTCCGGCCAGTTCACCAAGGTCCCGCCGGTGCTGGCGAAGACCCAGACGCAGGCCACGCAGCAGCTGCAGAAGGCCGGGCTGGACCTCGGGTCGGTCAAGCACGCCTACAGCGACACGGTGAAGCGCGGCACGGTCATCACCTCGGACCCGGCGCCCGGCAGCCGCATCCGTGACAACGCCTCGGTGTCGCTCACCATCTCCGACGGCCCGCAGACGGTGAAGGTCCCCGACGTGAAGGGCTACCGCCTGGACAAGGCGCGGACCCGGCTGAAGGAGGCCGGCCTCGAACCGGGCATGATCACCCGCGAGTTCAGCGACGACGTCCCCAAGGGCTTCGTGATCTCCACGGACCCCGAATCAGGCACCACGCGGCGCGGCGGCTCGGCGATCGCACTGGACGTCAGCAAGGGCAGTCCGGTGGACGTCCCGGACGTCACCGGCGAGGACCTGGCGGACGCGAAGGCCGATCTGGAGGACGCGGGCCTGAAGGTGAAGGTCGCCGCCGAGCGGGTCAACTCGGAGTACGACAAGGGCCAGGTCGCCCAGCAGACACCCGAGGGCGACAGCCAGGCCGCCGACGGCGACACGGTCACGCTGACCCTGTCCAAGGGCCCGGAGATGGTCGAGGTCCCGGACGTCACCGGCGACAGCGTGGACGACGCGAAGAAGGCGCTGGAGGACGCCGGCTTCCAGGTGGACGAGGACCGCGGTCTGCTGGGCCTGTTCGGCGACACCGTCAAGAGCCAGTCGGTGGAGGGCGGGGAGACGGCGCCCAAGGGGTCGACGATCACCATCAAGATCCGGTGATCCCGGCCGGCCGCTCGCCCCGAGATCCGGTGCCGGGGCAGGTCGTGGCGCATGACACCCTGAACGGGTGAAGAGCCAGCACCTTGCCCCGCCCCGCAATCCCGTCGGCGGCCACGTCCCCGTGGCCGGCGGCCTCCACTCCGTAGGCCTGTCCTACGCCCACGACCTGAAGGCCGAGACCGTGCAGGTCTTCGTCGCCAACCCGCGCGGCTGGGCCACGCCCGCCGGCAATCCGCGGCAGGACGAGGAGTTCCGCGCGGTGTGCGAGGCCGAGTCGATCCCGGCGTACGTCCATGCCCCGTATCTGATCAACTTCGGCTCGCACACCGAGGCGACCGTGGAGAAGTCGGTGGATTCGCTGCGGCACTCGCTGCGGCGCGGCCGGGAGATCGGAGCGCTCGGCGTGGTGGTGCACACCGGCAGCGCGACCGGCGGCCGGGAGCGGTCCGTGGCCCTGAAGCAGGTGCGGCAGTACATGCTGCCGCTGCTCGACGAGCTGACCCACGACGACGCCCCGTTCCTGCTCCTGGAGTCGACGGCCGGGCAGGGCGCCTCGCTCTGCTCGCGAACCTGGGACTTCGGGCCGTACTTCGAGGCGCTGGACGCCCACCCGAAGCTGGGCGTCTGCCTGGACACCTGCCACATCTTCGCGGCCGGGCACGACCTGACCGGGCCGAGCGGCATGCACCAGACCCTCGACCTGCTGGTGGACACGGTCGGCGAGGGCCGGCTGAAGCTGATCCACGCCAACGACTCCAAGGACGTCGTCGGCGCGCACAAGGACCGGCACGAGAACATCGGCGCAGGTCACATCGGCGAGGACCCGTTCCGGGCATTGATGACCCACCCCGCGACCGAGGGCGTACCGCTCATCATCGAGACGCCCGGCGGCAAGGAGGGGCATGCGGCGGACGTGGAGCGGCTGAAGAAACTGCGCGATTCATAACCCGTTCCGGAATACCCCCAGGGGGTATACGGTTTCTGCTCGGTGCAGGAACCGTTACCTGGCATTGGGGGAAGTCATGCAGCACGAGGCACACGAGGCACACGCACACCAGACACACGCACACCATCACCCGGCGGCCGCGACCTGGAGCACGGCCGCCCAGGCCACGCTCCACTGCCTCACCGGCTGCGCCATCGGCGAGGTGCTCGGCATGGTGATCGGCACCGCGCTGGGCTGGGGCAACGCCCCGACGACGGTCCTGGCGATCGTCCTCGCGTTCTTCTTCGGCTACTCGCTCACCCTGCGCGGGGTACTGAAGGCCGGCCTCGGCTTCCGCGCGGCCTTCCGGGTGGCGCTGGCCGCGGACACGCTGTCCATCGCCGTGATGGAGCTGATCGACAACGGCGTGATCGTCCTGTGGCCGGACGCGATGGACGCGGAGCTGGCCGACGCGCTGTTCTGGATCTCGCTCGCGCTCTCGCTCGTGATCGCCTTCGTGGTCACCGTGCCGGTCAACAAGTGGATGATCGGGCGCGGCAAGGGCCACGCGGTGGTGCACCAGTTCCACTGAGGTACCCGCAAGACGCCGGGAGTCAGAGCTCGGGGCCGTCCCCGGGCTCCTCCTGGTAGGAGTAGCGCTGTTCCTTCCACGGGTCGCCGACGTTGTGGTAGCCGCGCTCCTCCCAGAAACCGCGGCGATCGGCGGTCATGTACTCCACACCGCGCACCCACTTGGGGCCCTTCCAGGCGTACAGATGGGGGACGACGAGGCGCAGCGGGAAACCGTGTTCCGCCGTCAGCAGCTCGCCGTCCTTGTGGGTTGCGAAGATGGTCCGCTCGGACGCGAAGTCCGCGAGGCGGAGGTTGGAGCTGAATCCGTACTCGGCCCACACCATCACATGGGTGACGGCGGGCGCGGGCGGCGCGATCTCGAGGATCGTACGGGCCGGAATGCCGCCCCATTCGGCGCCGAGCATGCTGAACTTCGTGACGCAGTGCAGGTCGGCCACGACCGTGGTGTAGGGCAGGGCTGCGAACTCGTCATGGGTCCAGCAGTGCTTCTCGCCGTCCGCGGTGGCGCCGAAGACCCTGAACTCCCAGCGCTCCGGACGGAACTTGGGGACGGGCCCGTAGTGCGTGACCGGCCAGCCGCGCTGCAGCCGCTGCCCCGGCGGAAGCTCTGGCTGAGCTGCTCCTCCTGAATCGCGTTCTCCCGATTCACGCTCCACCGGCTGACCCATGACTCCATCCTGACAGACCGGGAACAGTGCGCTTGACCACCCCTTTCCAAAACGGGGCAATTGCGACTAAGCATGCACTTACTTACTAAGTGAAGACTTACTGGACGATCTTCGTCGCCAGTGCAATCATGCGGCGCAACCTGCCAGTTCCCCCGCTTGGAAGGAGCCTCTGCGATGCAGGGCGACCCCGAGGTCATCGAATTCCTCAACGAGCAGCTCACCGGTGAGCTGACCGCGATCAACCAGTACTTCCTGCACGCGAAGATGCAGGAGAACTTCGGCTGGACGAAGCTCGCGAAGTACACCCGGCACGAGTCGTTCGACGAGATGAAGCACGCCGAGGTGCTCACCGACCGAATCCTCTTCCTCGAGGGGCTGCCGAACTACCAGCGGCTCTTCCATGTGCGCGTGGGGCAGACGGTCAAGGAGATGTTCGAGGCGGACCGGCAGATCGAGGTCGAGGCGATCGACCGTCTCAAGCGGGGCGTCGAGGTGATGCGGGCCAAGGGCGACATCACGTCGGCGAACATCTTCGAGTCGATCCTGAAGGACGAGGAGCACCACATCGACTACCTCGACACCCAGCTGGAACTGGTCGAGAAGCTCGGCGAGGCGCTGTACATCGCCCAGCTGATCGAGCAGCCGGAGAGCTAGGCGGCCTCGTCCAATGCGGGCTCGTCCAGCTCGGCGAGGACGGGCTGACCCTGCTCGACGAGCTCGCGCCGCGGGCAGGCGCCCCGGCCGAGGAGTGCCTGGATACGACGGACGCAGGAACCGCAGTCCGTGCCCGCCTTGCAGGCTGAGGCTATCTGGCGGGGAGTGCAGGCACCGTCCTCCGCGTGCTTCTTGACCTGCTGCTCTGTGATGCCGAAACAACTGCAGACGAACACGCGGTTCACCTCCCGCCGGGATCGATAAGTCGTGCCGTACCGATTTACCGAGTGCCCTCTTGATCGGTGAGGCTAACCTAACCTTACCCGTCGCACAGGAACCGTAAAAGTGGGGTGGGGCGCGGATCGTATGTGATCCGCGCCCCAATTCATGTCCCTGTAACAGGCGAACCCGTCACTGGTCCCTGTACATCTCCGCGACAAGGAACGCCAGGTCGAGCGACTGGCTGCGGTTCAGGCGCGGGTCGCAGGCCGTCTCGTAGCGCTGGTGCAGGTCGTCGACGAAGATCTCGTCACCGCCGCCCACGCACTCGGTGACGTCGTCGCCGGTGAGCTCGACGTGGATGCCGCCCGGGTGGGTGCCCAGGCCCTTGTGGACCTCGAAGAAGCCCTTGACCTCGTCGAGCACGTCGTCGAAGCGGCGGGTCTTGTGGCCGGAGGCCGCCTCGAAGGTGTTGCCGTGCATCGGGTCGGTCACCCAGGCCACGGTGGCGCCGGAGGCGGTGACCTTCTCGACCAGCTCGGGGAGCTTGTCGCGGATCTTGTCGGCGCCCATGCGGACGATGAAGGTCAGCCGGCCGGGCTCCCGGTCGGGGTCGAGGCGGTCGATGTACTGCAGCGCCTCCTCGGCCGTCGTGGTCGGGCCGAGCTTGATGCCGATCGGGTTGCGGATCTTCGAGGCGAACTCGATGTGCGCGCCGTCCAGCTGGCGGGTGCGCTCACCGATCCACACCATGTGCGCGGACACGTCGTAGAGCTGCCCGGTGCGGGAGTCGACGCGGGTGAGCGCGGACTCGTAGTCGAGCAGCAGCGCCTCGTGCGAGGAGTAGAACTCGACCGTCTTGAACTCCTCCGGGTCGGTGCCGCAGGCCCGCATGAAGTTCAGCGCGTTGTCGATCTCGCGGGCCAGCTGCTCGTAGCGCTGGCCGGACGGGGACGACTTCACGAAGTCCTGGTTCCAGGCGTGCACCTGGCGCAGGTCCGCGTACCCACCCGTGGTGAAGGCGCGCACCAGGTTGAGCGTGGAGGCGGAGGCGTTGTACATCCGCTTCAGGCGCTCGGGGTCCGGGATGCGGGCCGCCTCGTTGAAGTCGAAGCCGTTGACCGAGTCGCCCCGGTAGGTCGGGAGCGTCACGCCGTCGCGGGTCTCGGTGCCCTTGGAGCGCGGCTTGGAGTACTGGCCGGCGATGCGGCCGACCTTCACGACCGGCACCGAGGCGGCGTACGTCAGCACGGCGCCCATCTGCAGCAGGGTCTTGAGCTTGTTGCGGATGTGGTCCGCGGACACCGCGTCGAAGGCCTCGGCGCAGTCGCCGCCCTGGAGGAGGAACGCCTCTCCCTTGGCGACGGCCGCCATCCGGGCGCGCAGCTGGTCGCACTCGCCCGCGAAGACGAGCGGCGGATACGACTCGAGGTCCGCGATCACTGCGCGCAGAGCCTCGGTGTCGGGGTACTCGGGCTGCTGCGCCGCGGGCAGGTCTCGCCAGGTGTTGCCAGCGCTCGCGCTGGTCTTAGCGTTCACGGTCACCCCGTAAACATTACGGGGTCGTGTCGACTGATTTTCCCCCTGCTCGTCTGGTGAGACGGAGGGATCACGGTCCGGACGGCGGGCTCGGTGGTGCGGTAGGGTGCCTCGCATGTTCGCGCTTTCGACCCAGAACTGGTGGTGGACCGCTCATCCGGCGGCCCACTGACTAGCGCGTACGCAAGACTTCGCGAAGGCCGCCCGAGGGGCGGCCTTCGGCGTTTCCGGGGTCGTTCCTCACCGACATCGACATCGACATCGACTCGACATCGACGGAAGAGGAACCATGGATCTCGTACGGCTCCTGCACGACCCCCGCCCTTTCGCCCTGCTCCGCCGCCGCACCCCCGGCCACGACGAGCACACGGTCGAGCTGCTCCTCGGCCCGGTCACCACGTACGACCGCCTCGCCGATCTCCCCGACGAGGGCCTCGCGCTCGTCCCTTACCGCCAGATCCGCGAACGCGGCTTCGACGTCCGTGACGACGGGACGCCCTTGACCTTCCTCACCCCCGAGGAGTCGTACGAGATCCCGCTCGCCGAGGCCCTGGAACAGCTCCCGGCACAGGACGTGCGCGTCGAGGACGGGGGCTTCGACGTCGACGACGAGGAGTACGGCGAGATCGTCGGGCGGGTGCTGCGGGAGGAGATCGGGCAGGGCGAGGGCGCCAACTTCGTGATCCGGCGGACGTACGAGGGCAGGATCCCGGGGTTCTCCCGCACGGACGCCCTCGCGCTGTTCCGGCGGCTGCTGGAGGGCGAGCGGGGCGCGTACTGGACGTTCGTCGTGCACACCGGCGAGCGCACGCTGGTCGGGGCCAGTCCCGAGGTGCATGTGCGGATGTCCGGCGGCACGGTCGTCATGAACCCGATCAGCGGGACGTACCGATATCCCGCCGAGGGGCCGACCCCCGAGCACCTGCTGGACTTCCTCGCCGACGGCAAGGAGATCGAGGAGCTGTCGATGGTCGTCGACGAGGAGCTCAAGATGATGTGCACCGTCGGCGACATGGGCGGGGTGGTCGTCGGCCCGCGGCTGAAGGAGATGGCCCATCTCGCGCACACCGAGTACGAGTTGCGCGGCAAGTCCACGCTGGATGTGCGGGAGGTCCTGAAGGAGACCATGTTCGCGGCGACCGTCACCGGGTCGCCGGTGCAGAACGCCTGCCGGGTCATCGAGCGGCACGAGGTCGGCGGGCGCGGCTACTACGCGGGCGCGCTGGCGCTGCTCGGCCGGTACGCGGGTGGCGGGCGGGAAGGATCAGCCGGCGCTCAGACCCTCGACTCCCCCATCCTCATCCGCACCGCGGACATCTCCTCGGACGGGCGGCTGCGGGTGCCCGTCGGCGCCACGCTGGTGCGCGGGTCGGACCCGGCGAGCGAGGTCGCGGAGACGCACGCGAAGGCGGCGGGAGTGCTGGCGGCTCTCGGCGTACGGCCGTCCCGGCCGCGTGCGGAGCACGCGCGCGTACGTCTCTCCGACGATCCACGCGTGCGTGCCGCGCTCGACGGGCGCCGGGCCTCGCTCGCGCCGTTCTGGCTGCGGATGCAGGAGCGGTCCGCGGAACTCGCCGGACACGCCCTGGTCGTCGACGCCGAGGACACCTTCACGGCGATGCTCGCGCACGTGCTGCGGTCGAGCGGCCTGGAGGTGACCGTCCGGCGCTACGACGAGCCCGGGCTGCGGGAGGCGGTGCTCGTGCACGAGGGGCCGCTCGTGCTGGGCCCCGGCCCCGGTGACCCCTGCGACCTGGACGATCCGAAGATGCAGTTCCTGCGGGAGCTGACCGCCGAGGTGATCCGCGAGCACCGGCACGGCGTGCTCGGCGTCTGCCTCGGGCACGAGCTGATCGCGGCCGAGCTGGGCCTGGAGATCGTACGGAAGGAAGTGCCGTACCAGGGGGCGCAGACGACGATCGAGCTGTTCGGGCGGGCCGAGACAGTCGGCTTCTACAACAGCTTCGTGGCGCGCTGCGACGACGAGGTGGCCAAGGAGCTGTCCGCGCACGGGGTGGAGGTGAGCCGGGCGGGCAACGGGGAGGTGCATGCCGTACGGGGGCCCGGATTCGCCGGCGTGCAGTTCCACCCGGAGTCGATCCTGACGCTCAACGGGGCAGCGGTCGTACGGCAGTTGGTGGGCCAGTTGCGCAACACGACCGTATAGCCGTCTGGGGGCTCGCAGCCCCCAGACTTCCGTTCCCTCGCCGGCCGAAGGATCAGCCGAAGAAGACTCCGACCTCCTCGTACAGCTTCGGATCGACCGTCTTCAGCTTGGCCGTGGCGTCCGCGATCGGGACCCGGACGATGTCGGTGCCGCGCAGGGCGACCATCTTGCCGAAGTCGCCCTCGCGGACGGCGTCGATGGCGTGCAGGCCGAAGCGGGTGGCGAGCCAGCGGTCGAAGGCGCTGGGGGTGCCGCCGCGCTGGATGTGGCCGAGGACGGTGGTCCGGGCCTCCTTGCCAGTGCGCTTCTCGATCTCCTTGGCCAGCCATTCGCCGACGCCGGACAGGCGGACGTGGCCGAAGGAGTCCAGCGACTGGTCCTTGAGGACCATGTCGCCGTCCTTGGGCATGGCGCCCTCGGCGACGACCACGATCGGCGCGTACGACGCCTTGAAGCGGGAGGTGATCCAGGCGCACACCTGGTCGACGTCGAAGCGCTGCTCGGGGATGAGGATGACGTTGGCGCCGCCCGCGAGCCCGGAGTGGAGCGCGATCCAGCCGGCGTGACGGCCCATCACCTCGCAGACGAGGACGCGCATGTGGGACTCGGCGGTGGTGTGCAGGCGGTCGATGGCCTCGGTGGCGATGCCGACGGCGGTGTCGAAGCCGAAGGTGTAGTCGGTGGCGGAGAGGTCGTTGTCGATGGTCTTCGGTACCGCGACGACGGGGACGCCGTACTCGTCGTTGAGGCGGGCGGCGACGCCCAGGGTGTCCTCGCCGCCGATGGCGATGAGCGCCTCGACCTCCAGCTTGGCGAGGTTCTCCTTGATACGGCGGATGCCGTTCTCCTGCTTCAGCGGATTCGTGCGCGAGGAGCCGAGGATGGTGCCGCCGCGGGGCAGGATGCCGCGCACGGCGGGGATGTCGAGGCGCACGGTGTCGCCCTCGAGGGGTCCTCGCCAGCCGTCCCGGAAGCCGACGAAGTCATAGCCGTACTCCTGCACGCCCTTGCGGACGATGCCCCGGATGACGGCGTTGAGCCCGGGGCAGTCGCCGCCTCCGGTCAGTACTCCGACCCGCATGGAAATGTCCCTTCGCCGCGGTTGCCTGGTGAAGGCCACGCTAATGGTGATCCAGGTCACAGAGGGATGGGCGGGAAGGGCAATTCCGGTGAATCAGCAGGACGTTGGTTTACTCGTCGTCAAGTCCGCGCTCGATCGCGTACCGCACGAGTTCCACCCTGTTGTGCAGCTGCAGCTTGCCGAGGGTGTTCTGGACGTGGTTCTGGACCGTGCGGTGGGAGATGACCAGGCGTTCGGCGATCTGCTTGTAGCTCAGCCCCTTGGCGACCAGCCGCAGTACCTCGGTCTCGCGGTCGGTGAGCTGCGGGACCTTGGGATCGTCGGCGTCGGCGGAGGGCGCGGGCTCGGAGGCCAGGCGGCGGTACTCGCCCAGGACCAGTCCGGCCAGGCCGGGCGTGAACACCGGGTCGCCGACGGCCGTGCGGCACACCGCGTCCAGCAGCTCCTCGGTCGACGCCGACTTCAGCAGATAGCCGGTCGCGCCGGACTTCACCGCTTCCAGTACGTCGGCGTGCTCGCCGCTCGCGGAGAGGACCAGGACGCGCAACGCCGGGTTGTGGCCGACGAGTTCCTTGCAGACCTGGACGCCGGGCTTCAACGGCAGGTTCAGGTCGAGCACGAGCACGTCCGGCGCGGCGGCCTTGGCGCGGCGTACGGCCTGGTCGCCGTCGCCCGCGGTGGCGACCACGTCGAAGCCGGACTCGGTCAGGTCGCGGGCGACGGCGTCGCGCCACATGGGGTGGTCGTCGACCACCATGACCTTGATCGGGCCCTGCTGCTCACTCATCGATGCCCCGCCTTCCCCCGTGGGTCCTTCGCGTTCTTCGGTACCTTCAGTTCGACCTCCGTGCCCTGCCCGGGCACCGAGATCAGGTCGGCGCTGCCGCCGAGTTCGCGCAGCCGGCCGCGGATCGACAGAGCGACACCGAGCCGCCCCTCCCCCTCGGCCTGCGCGAGGCGCCCTTCGGGGATGCCGGGTCCGTCGTCCCGTACGGTCACCACGACCTCGTCGGGCTCGTCCTCGACGAGGATCCACGCGCGCGCGTCCTCGCCGGCATGCCTGCGTACGTTGTCCAGGGCGGCGCCGACGGCCGCGGCCAGCTCCTTCGCGGCGGGCGCGGGCAGCAGCACCGGAGCGCCGGGCTCGGCGAAGCTGACCTTCGCCGCGGCGTACGGGGCGAGGATCGCACGCAGGTCCACGGGGCTGTCCTCGTCGTACGAGGGCTCGTCGACGGCTCGTACGACCGCCCCCTCGGCGGCGTCCTCCGACGCCCGCGAGACGGGCAGCAGGCCTCCGGAGACCAGCGTGCGCAGCGCCACCTCCTGCTCGCCGGCCATCCGGCCCAGCTCGCCTGCCTCGCCGCCGATGACGGCACCGCGCCGCTGCACCATGGCCAGCACCTGCAGCACACCGTCGTGGATGTCCCGGGCGAGCCGCTCCCGCTCCCTCGTCGCGGCCTCGATCTCCAGGGCACGGGCGAGGGTGCGCTCGGAGGCGCGGGCGACCTCGACGACGTAGCCGATGGCGATGGAGGCGACCCAGACGAGGATCACGTTGTGGACGGTGTCGCGCGCGGGGGCGCCGCGCTCGATGAGGTTGGCGGCGGCGACCGGTGTGGAGGCGAACGCGGCCCAGCGCCAGCCGCCCTTGATGGCGTACGCGAGGACCGAGCCGGCGGTCCATATCGACGGCAGGGTGGGGCCGCCGCTCTGGATGTGCTGCTCGTTGACCGCGAGCGGGGTGAGCAGGATGCCGGTGAGCGCGATGGCGAGGTCGACGGCGAGGAAGCGCTTGGTACAGGCGGCCGCGCTCTGGACGCGGGGCAGGGTGGCGAGGGTCCAGAGGAACAGGACGACGTAGTAGACGATGGCGACGCCCGCGTGGTCGTACTCGTCGTAGGCGGTGGCGAACAGGCCGACCGCGTACAGCATCGTGAGCACCCGGTACGCGGTGAGCGCACGCCACAGCGGCTGCTCGACCGACATTCTCATGACCCGCTCGCGCCTGGCCATCTCCCCACCCCCCACAAGAAAGGCCCCCCGCACGGGCAAGAGCCTAGGCCCCGGACTTCTCCTTGTTGGCCTGTTCCTTCTTGGCCAGTTCCTTGGCCTGTTCCTTCTCGGCCTTCGCCGCATCCGCGATCTGCCGCTTGGCCGCGGTCGCGTACATGTCGACGTACTCCTGGCCGGAGAGCTTCATGATCTCGTACATGACCTCGTCGGTCAGCGCGCGCAGCACGAAACGGTCGTGCTCCATGCCCTGGTAGCGGCTGAAGTCGAGGGGCTCGCCGATGCGGATGCCGGGGCGCATCAGCTTGGGCATGACCTTGCCCGGCGGCTGGATCTTCTCCGTGTCGATCATCGCGACCGGGATGACCGGCGCGCCGGAGGCGAGCGCCACGCGCGCGAGGCCGCCGGGCTTGCCCCGGTAGAGGCGGCCGTCGGGCGAGCGCGTGCCCTCCGGGTAGATCCCGAACAGCTCGCCGCGCTCCAGGACCTCGAGGCCGCTCTTGATCGCCGCCTCGCCCGCGCCGCGCGCGCCGGAGCGGTCCACCGGGAGCTGGCCCACGCCCTTGAAGAAGGCGGCCGTCAGCCTGCCCTTCACGCCGGGCGTGGTGAAGTACTCCGCCTTCGCGATGAAGGTGACCTTGCGGTCGAGGACCGCGGGCAGGAAGAACGAGTCGGAGAAGGAGAGGTGATTGCTCGCCAGGATGGCGGCACCCTCGGCCGGAATGTTCTCCAGGCCTTCCACCCAGGGTCTGAAGGCGACCTTCAGCGGTCCCCCGATGGCGACCTTCATCGTGCCGTACAACAACCGAGTGCCTCCTGTTTCCGTCGGTCAGACCTTAACCCGGCGCACTGCCAAAGGAGCCGACGGCCCTGGTCGGTGTCAGTGCGGTCGCGTACGGTGAAGCACACCTGGACTTCACGTCACTCTCATGAACAGTCACTCTCATGAACAGGAGACCGATGGTGCCGGTCCTTCCTGGAGCCGAGCCGTACCGCCATGAGGGCGGGGAGGTCGGCGTCCTCCTCTGCCACGGCTTCACCGGTTCCCCGCAGTCGCTGCGCCCCTGGGCGGAGTACCTCGCCGAGCAGGGCCTGACAGTCTCGCTGCCGCTGCTGCCCGGCCACGGCACGCGCTGGGAGGACATGCAGCTCACCGGCTGGCAGGACTGGTACGCGGAGGTGGACCGCGAGCTGCGCGCCCTGATCGAGCGCTGCGAGCAGGTCTTCGTGGCCGGCCTGTCCATGGGCGGGGCGCTCGCGCTGCGCCTGGCCGCGCGGCACGGGGACGCGGTCAGCGGCGTCGCGGTCGTCAACCCCGCGAACAAGGTGCACGGCCTTTCCGCGTACGCCCTCCCGGTGGCCCGGCACTTCGTCCGTACGACGAAGGGGATCGCCAGCGACATCGCCAAGGAGGGCAGCGCCGAGCTGGGCTACGACAAGGTGCCGCTGCACGCGGCGCACTCCCTGCGGAACTTCTTCCGGCTGGTCGACGGCGAGCTGCCGCAGGTCACGCAGCCGCTGCTGCTTCTGCACAGCCCGCAGGACCATGTCGTGCCGCCGGCCGACTCGGCGCGGATCCTCGGCCGGGTGTCGTCGCGGGACGTGACGGAGATCCTGCTGGAACAGAGCTACCACGTCGCGACGTTGGACCACGACGCGGACCGGATTTTCGAGGAGAGCCTCGCGTTCATCGGCCGGCTCGCACCCAGTCTCGGCAAGGAAGGGACGGCCGCAGGTGGCTGAGCACGACTCGGATCGCGAGGACCGCGAGCCGGAGGAGCAGGGCGTCCCGTTCGACGAGGACGCCGCCTGGGCCGCGATCGTCGCCGGGTACGGCGAGGAGCCCAAGGACCCGCCGGGCACCAAGCCCTTCAGGTCGGTGGAGGACCTGGCCCTGCCCGAGCCGAACACGGACGAGCCCGAGGCCGACGCACCGAAGCAGGAGAAGCCGGCCAAGCCGCTCGGCGGCTCCGTCTCCTTCGCGCCCGGCGTCGGCCCGCGCGACTACACGACCACCGAGCCGGCCGAGGACGACTTCGACGAGGACGACGAGGGCCACTTCGTACCGCCGGAGCCGCCGCCGCTGCCCGAGGCCGACGCGACCTCGAAGTTCGCCTGGCTCGGGGTGATCGGCGGTCCGATCCTGCTGCTGCTGGCGGTGCTGTTCGGCTGGGACATGACCTGGTGGCTCGCCACGCTCGGCATCGGCGGCTTCCTGGGCGGGTTCGCCACGCTGGTGATGCGGATGAAGACGGACGACGACGATGACGGGGATCCGGGGCGCGGCGCAGTGGTCTGACGCGCCCGTCTCCGATCGTTCGAGGGCCCGCCCGGAACTTCCGGGCGGGCCCTGGTGCGTGCGAATGGAACTCGATCCGCCGCTGCGGCGAAGGAGGAGTGACAACAGCACGAACGAGCCCAAGCCTTCGAGGCGTTCGGACGAACGAAAGGAGCCCCGATGACCGTCGGACCGGGCGTCGGCACCCGCGCGGAGGATCGCGGGGAGAGTGACGCCCGCGTGATCGAGCGGTCCCGGGACGAGCCCGAAGCATTCGCCGCGCTCTACGACCGCCACGCCGACGCCGTGCACCGTTACGCGGCCAGGCGGCTCGGTCCCGAGGCGGCGGAGGATCTGATGGCGGAGACCTTCGTCACCGCCTTCCAGAGACGCGAGACCTATGACCTCACGCGTGCCGACGCCCGCCCGTGGCTGTTCGGCATCGCGACCAACCTCGTGGGACGGCACCGCCGGGCCGAGGCGCGCCGCTTCAAGGCGCTCGCCCAGGTGCCGGTGCCGGTCGAACACGAGGAACCGGTCGCGGACCGCGCGGTCGCCAGGGCCGGTGCCACGGGGGTGCGTCGGGATCTGGCGGCCGCGCTGGCCGGGCTGTCCGCCCGGCATCGCGATGTGGTCCTTCTGGTGGCCTGGGGCGGCCTCGACTACGAGGAGGCGGCCGTGGCCCTCGGAGTGCCGGTCGGCACGGTCAGATCGCGGCTGCACCGGGCCCGCAGCAGATTGCGCGAAGCACTGGGCGGCACCGATCCGACAGCTCTCCGGGAGGCAGACGCCCATGCATGACCTCGATCAACTGCGCGAATGGGACGCGGGGGCACCCCCGCTCGACGAGGAGACCCGCACCCGGGTCCGGGCCCGGCTGCTCAGGGCGATGCGGGAGCCGACGCCGGTCGCCGTACGACGCCGGCGGCCCGTCCTCCGTATCGCGCTGACCGGCCTGGTGGCCGCCGCGGTCGCCGGGACCGTCCTGGTCGCCGTGCACGACGACGGGCCGCCGACCCGGACGGCCACGCCGCCCGCCAGTAGCGCGCCGGCGCTGGAGAACGTGAGCGCGCGGACGGTGCTGACGAAGGCGGCCGCCTATCAGCGCGCGCACGAGAGGCAGGTCGCCCCGCGGGACGACCAGTTCATCTACTCCAAGGAGATCATCAAGGAGACCGAGAAGGGCACGGGGACCACGAAGACGTACGTCGACGAGGACTGGCGGTCGGTCGACGGCTCGCAGCGCTCCTGGGTGATGGAGATCGGCAAGGGCTGGTGGTCGCCCCCGCTGAAGGGCAACGAGCGCGTGTGGCCGACGCAGGACTGGACGCTGCTGTCGAAGCTGCCGACGGATCCCGACAAGCTGCTCAAGGCCATGCGGGACCCGTTCGACAGGACGCCGGACTACTCGAAGCCCATCAGGGCCGACGAGTGGGAAATGATCAACTTCAGTCTGCAGGGGCTGCTGTACCGGGTCCCGGTCATGCCGCCGGGGCTGCGGGCGGCCGCGTACGAGGCGCTGGGGAAGATCCCGGGAGTCAAGGCGACGCACGGGGTCAAGGACGCCCGCGGGCGGGTGGGCATCGGGATCACCTACAGCGGGCGGGTGACCCTCGGCACGATGATCTTCGATCCGGAGACATACGCGTTCCTGGGGTTCCGGGACACGCGCACCTCCGGTGACGGCAAGGACATGAAGACCTACATCCAGCTGTCGTACCTGGACAGTTGGGCGATCGTCGACAAGGCGAAGGTACGGCCGTCCGCCGAGGGCTAGGCGGCGGGGACTTCGAGGGCGGCCAGGACCGGGAGGTGGGTGGCCGCCCTCGGGGCAGCAGGCGTGGTTCAGGCCGCGGGCACGTGAAGTGCGGCCAGCACGGGCAGGTGATCCGTGGCCCTCACGAGGTCGGTCTCGGCCACCCCGGGATGCCCCAGCGGAACCCCGCAGCCCAGCACCTCGATGCCCTTGGTGGCGAAGATCGCGTCGATGCGCTGGAAGGGCGTGACCGGCGTGAAGGTGAACTCGCTGCCCCAGGGGGCGGTGGTCCAGCAGTCCTGGAGACCGTCGGCGAGGCGCTTGAAGGTGCGGCCGGTGGGGCGGTCGTTGAGGTCGCCGCCGGCGATCGCATGCTCTGCGCCCAGGCCGGCGAGACGGTCCAGGAGCATGCCGCCCTGCTCGTACCGCTCGTCCTTCTGCAGGGACAGATGGCAGCTCAGGACACCGAGGCGGGCGGCGCCGAAGCGGACGACGGCGGTGGCGAAGCCGCGTCGGTGCTGGCCTGGGGTGAGCGGGAGGAGCACGTCTTCCGTCCGCTCCACGGTGGCCCTCAGGTTGCACAGGATCGCCGGGCCCGCTGCTGTCGCCCCACCCGTGAGGATGACCTGGCCGGAGGCCGCCGCCAGCCGGGCCAGCTTCTTGCGCCAGCGGAAGAAGCGGGGGGCTTCCTGGATCAGGACCAGGTCGGGGGCGCAGGCGGTGATCACCCGGGCGAGGGCGCGGGTGTCGTCACGCATGGAGCGGATGTTGTAGCTGAGGACGCGGATGACGGCTGAACCGTCGGGTTCGGTACGGGAGTTGGGCAGCAGCGGGATCGAGGTCGCCATGGCGATCAACATACGACGAGGCCCGCCGTCCCGGGGGTGGGCTCGGCGGGCACGGTCGTACGAAACCAACTGGTGCTACATGATCGGGTCGGGCTCCCGGGCCAGGTCCGCCGCGCCCACCAGGCCCGCCTTGTTGCCCAGCTGGGCTGCGATGACGTCCGCGACCGGGCGCCAGTTGCCGCCCACCAGCCAGCGCTTGTAGGACTTGCGGATCGGGTCGAGGACCAGTTCGCCCTCGTCGGAGAGGCCGCCGCCGACGATGAAGGCGGAGGGGTCGAAGAGGGAGGCCAGGTCGGCGAGGCCGGCGCCGGCCCAGCGGGCGAGCTCGCGGTAGGAGTCGACGGCGACCGGGTCGCCCTGGCGGGCGGCCATGGAAATGTGCTTGCCCTCGATGCCCTCGGGACTGCCGTCACCGAGGCCGAGCAGGATCTCGGCGTTCTCCGGCGTGGCGTTGGCACGCTGCTTGGCGTATCTGACGAGGGCGCGCCCGGAGGCGTACTGCTCCCAGCAGCCCTGCGAGCCGCAGCCGCACAGCAGGCCGTCCGGGACCATGCGGATGTGGCCGAACTCGGCGGCGACGCCGAAGTGGCCGCGGCGCAGCTTGTTGCCGATGATGATGCCGCCGCCGAGGCCCGTGCCGAGGGTGATGCAGATGACGTTGCGGTGGCCCTTGCCTGCGCCGAACTTGTACTCGCCCCACGCGGCCGCGTTGGCGTCGTTCTCCACGACGACCGGGAGGCCGACGCGGGCCTGGACCTTCTCCTGGAGCGGCTCGTTGCGCCAGTCGATGTTGGGCGCGAAGTAGACCTCCGAGCGCTGCCGGTTCACATAACCGGCGGCGCCGATGCCCACGCCGACGATCTCGTGCCCGGCGCGTGCGCCCTCCACGGCGGAGGCGATGGCGTCCACGATCGCCTCGGGCGTACCCGGGGTCGGCACCTTGTGGGTCGAGAGGATGTTGCCTTCCTCGTCGACCACACCGGCCGCGATCTTGGTACCGCCGATGTCGACGCCGATGGTGAGTCCCATGAATCCCTCAGTTTCGGTCGAGCCCCGCTACGGCCAACCGTACCCGAGGCCCTGCCGTGGGATTCGCGTCGTCCGAACCGTGGGCGGGCCCGGCGGGTTCATGGGACATGTTCGCCGGGGCGTTCAGTCCAGGTCGATGCGCTGACCGGGGCCGGTGCCCTCGCCACCGTCCTTGTTGTGCTCGTCCAGATCCTTGTGCAGGTCGGTCGTACGGGCCGTCCAGCGCTGTTCCTGTGCCTGGACCGCGGAGCGGTAGGCGGCGAGCAGTTCGTTGCCGGCCGCCGCCAGGTGGTCGAAGACGTCCGGGTTGCGCTCGATGACCGGTTCGACCGCGGCCTTCGCCTGCTGGACGACCTGCTTGACCACCTGCTGGGCGGCGGGTCCGGCCACCGCGCCGAACAGCGGCGACTGGATGGACGACAGCTTCTCCGACACGGCGTCGACGAGCTTGCGCAGTTCCTCGGCGGCCGAGCCCGGGGGCGGGCCGTACTCGGCGCGGCGGCGGGCTTTCTCCGCCGCGAGGTCCTCGGCGCACGCCGTCGCCCAGGCGTCGGCGTCGGTCGCCCGCACCTCGTCGATCGCCTCGTGCTCTCCGGCGTCGGACGGGGGGAGCTCTTCGCTCATGACGACCTCCTGACTACGGTTCGTCTCTACGACGTTACCCGAATGGGCGTACGTGGTTCACGGCCTGTCCGGCCACAGATCGGGGTCCGGCGCGAACCGGATGCGCAGTTCGCCCTCGCGCAGCGCCGCCCCGTCGACGGTGCAGCGGCGCAGGGCGGACGGAAGCGGGACGATTCGGCGCAACTGCCCGGCGGCGACGACGAGTTCGTCCCCGCGCCGGATCAGGTCCAGATCGTCGCGTATCGCACCGGGCAGCGGGATGTGCCAGACGAGCACGCCGTCGTCGGCGAGCCGGTCGGTGACGGGCCACTCGACGGTGGAGGTCGTGTCCTTGACGCCGGGGACGGCGAGGCCGGTGAGGTCGTCGGTGCCGCGCGGGTCGTGCCCGAGGTGGGTGACCGTCCGGACGTCGTACGACTCCTGCCACTCCTCCAGGACCTTGCGCTGCTGGGCGGCGAGCCCGGCGAGCCAGGTGACCCCCGCTTCCTCGGGCAGCACCCGGTTGGCGACCAGGGCGTCGGGGCGCAGGCCGCGCAGGGCCAGGGCGAGCCCGGCGGAGCGCACGGCGTCGGCGCCGGCCGGGCCGGGTTCGGCGACCAGCCGTACGACGGTGTTCCGGTCGGCGAGGACGGCCTCGACGGCGCCGAGCTCGAGGTCCCAGCGGGCGACGGTCTCGTACAGCCACTCCGAGGGCATGGGGACGCCGGCCAGCCGCCCGAGGACGGGGCGCAGCGCACGGGCCGCCTGCCGCTCGGGCGGGAGCAGACGGCGCAGATAGCGGCGCAGTTCCTCGGGCAGGGCGAGCAGGGCGAGGGCCTGCGGGGTGGCCGACAGGTCGACGATCAGCAGGTCGTGGGCCTCGGCGAGGGCGGCGTCCCTGAGGGCCCGCAGCAGCGTGAGCTCCTCGGCACCGGGGAGGGGCGTGACCTCCTCGGCGTCCAGCCGGGAGGCACCGAGGAGATCGAGGACACCGGCGGCACGTTCCTGAAAACCGGCGAGATCGTCCCGGAAACCGGCGGTGGCATCGGGCCGCCAGGCGGTGAGGTTCGGGGCGACCTGGACGGGGGCCGCCCCGGTCGCCACGCCGAGCGCCGCACCGAGGGTGTCGGTGCGGTCGGCGCTGAGGACCAGGGTGCGGGTGCCCTGGCGGGCGGCGGCGAGAGCGGTGGCGGCCGCAACAGTCGTACGCCCGCTACCGCCAGGACCCGTGATCAGGATGGTGCGCATGATGCTGAACGGTACCTGTGCCTGGCGGGCGACCGAGCCGTGGACCGGCGTGGGCCGGGCGGCCGGAGGGCCCCGCCTACTTCTCCCCGGTCTCCACCCTCTTCTTCAGCCCCGCCAGCGCCCGGTCGATGATGACCTTCTCGGCCTTGCGCTTGATCATTCCCAGCATCGGGATCTTGACGTCCACGGTCAGCTGGTACGTGACCTCGGTCGCCCCCGCCCCCGCCGCCTTCAAGATGTACGAGCCGTCGAGCGACCGCAGCATCTGGGACTTGACCAGCGTCCAGGAGACCTCGTTCTCGCCGGTCCAGGTGTACGCCAGGACCTGGTCGTCCTTGATCGCGCCGGCGTCCATGACGAGGCGGACCTGCTCGGCGCGGCCCTGGGCGTCGGATTCGAGGACCTCCGCCTCCTTCACCTCGCCGGTCCAGTCCGGGTAGCGGGCGAAGTCGGCGATCACCCCCATGACATCGGCCGGTGCCGCCTCGATCGTGATGCTCGAGCTGGTGTGTTCCGCCATCGCCGTGGCTCCTCCAGATGCGGGCCGGTAAAGACGTCGTCCTGCGCACGGTGTGCGCAGCGTGAAGGCTACCGCGCACGTGACCACCCGACTTCACCCCCACCTGCGTTCATTCACCATTCAAGCGCCCAGGGCTTGCCGGTCCCCGCGAAGTGGCCCACGTTCACACACTCCGTGGCACCGATCCGCATCCGCGGCACCAACGGCTGGTGGACATGACCGAACAGGGCATAACGGGGCCGGGTCCGTCGAATCGCCTCCAGCAACGCATGGCTGCCGCGCTCGAAGCGGCGGGCCACCGTGTCGTAGACCAGCTCGGGCACCTCCGGCGGGATGTGCGTGCACAGGACGTCCACCTCGCCCACCGCCTCGATCTTCGCCGCGTACTCCTCGTCGCTGATCTCGTACGGGGTGCGCATCGGCGTTCTGAGGCCGCCGCCGACGAAGCCGAACGTCCAGCCGCCGATCTCCACGGTCTCGCCGTCCAGCACGGTCGTACCCGGTCCGGCGTACTCCGGCCAGAGAGGCGGCATATCGACATTGCCGTACGTCGCGTACGTCGGTGTCGGGAACGCCGCGAACATCTCTGCGTACTGCTTGCGCACCGCCTTCTCGATCGCGGCGGCCCGGTCCATGCCGATGCCGCCCCACAGCTGCGCCCCGAACTCCCTGGCCTCCTCGAAGCGGCGGGCGGTGCGCAGTTCGACGATGCGGGAGGCGTTCTCCTGGCCGAACAGATCGGGGAAGATCCCGCGCGAGTGGTCGGCGTAGTCCAGGAAGAGGACCAGGTCGCCCAGGCAGATCAGGGCATCGGCGCCCTCGCCGGCTCGGGCCAGGTCACGGGCGTTGCCGTGCACGTCGCTGACCACATGGACACGTGTCCTGCGGTTGCCGGCTGGTGTGGATGCCATGGCGATCAAGGGTAAGCGTGTGGGGTGTACGTGAACAGTGGCGGCGGGACCTGCGGTTACTGGCCGGTCAGTTAGCCGGTGGACTACCGTACGCGTAGGAACACCAACCTGTGTGACGCAGCGAACATCTCGCCGGGACCCCCTGTCGAAGAAGCCATACCGGCGGGTAACGTCCGGGCAGTCCAGTCGTGCTCAGTATTTCAACCACTGAAGCTCTGAGCACCTGCCCGAGCCTTGGACCCACCGTCGCATCACACAACGTCGTGGCGCCGGCGCCTTATTAGGAGCAGCAGTCTTGCGCGAGTTCAGCCTTCCGGCTTTGTACGAGGTCCCTGCGGACGGCAATCTCACCGACATCGTCCGCAGAAACGCCGCGCAGCATCCCGACGTGGCCGTGATCGCCCGCAAGGTGGGCGGCCAGTGGCAGGACGTGACGGCCACGACCTTCCTCGCCGAGGTGCACGCGGCCGCCAAGGGGCTCATCGCCTCCGGCGTCCAGCCCGGCGACCGGGTCGGTCTGATGTCCCGCACCCGTTACGAGTGGACGCTGCTGGACTTCGCGATCTGGAGCGCGGGCGCGGTCACCGTGCCGGTGTACGAGACCAGCTCGCCGGAGCAGGTGCAGTGGATCCTGTCCGACTCGGGCGCGACCGCCATGATCGTCGAGCTGGACAACCACACGGCCGCCGTCGAGTCGGTGCGCGAGTCGCTGCCCGCCCTCAAGCACGTCTGGCAGATCGAGGCCGGCGCGCTCGAGGAGCTGGGCAACCTCGGCAAGGACGTCACCGACGCGATGGTCGAGGACCGCAGCTCGCTGGCGCGGGCCGACGACCCGGCGACGATCGTCTACACCTCCGGCACCACCGGCCGCCCCAAGGGCTGTGTGCTCACCCACCGCAGCTTCTTCGCCGAGTGCGGCAACATCGTGGAGCGGCTGCGTCCGCTGTTCCGCACGGGCGACTGCTCCGTCCTGCTCTTCCTGCCGCTCGCGCACGTCTTCGGCCGGCTGGTGCAGATCGCGCCGATGATGGCGCCGATCAAGCTGGGCCTGGTCCCGGACATCAAGAACCTCACCGACGAACTGGCCTCCTTCCGGCCGACGTTGATCCTCGGTGTGCCGCGCGTCTTCGAGAAGGTCTACAACTCGGCGCGGGCCAAGGCGCAGGCGGACGGCAAGGGCAAGATCTTCGACAAGGCGGCGGACACGGCGATCGCGTACAGCCGCGCGCTGGACACCCCGTCCGGTCCCTCGCTCGGTCTGAAGATCAAGTACAAGACGTTCGACAAGCTCGTATACAGCAAGCTGCGTGCGGTGCTCGGCGGCCGCGGCGAGTACGCCATCTCCGGCGGCGCCCCGCTGGGCGAGCGCCTGGGCCACTTCTTCCGCGGCATCGGCTTCTCGGTCCTGGAGGGCTACGGCCTGACCGAGTCCTGTGCCGCCACCGCCTTCAACCCCTGGGACCGCCAGAAGATCGGCACGGTCGGCCAGCCGCTGCCCGGCTCGGTGATCCGGATCGCGGACGACGGCGAGGTGCTGCTGCACGGCGAGCACCTGTTCAAGGGGTACTGGAACAACGAGGCGGCGACCGCGGAGGCGCTGGCCGACGGCTGGTTCCACACCGGTGACATCGGCACCCTCGACGAGGACGGCTACCTCAGGATCACCGGCCGCAAGAAGGAGATCATCGTCACCGCGGGCGGCAAGAACGTCGCCCCGGCCGTGATCGAGGACCGCATCCGGGCGCACGCCCTGGTCGCGGAGTGCATGGTGGTGGGCGACGGGCGGCCGTTCGTGGGCGCGCTGGTCACCATCGACGAGGAGTTCCTGGGCCGCTGGGCCGACGAGCACGGCAAGCCGGCGGGCTCCACCGCGGCGTCGCTGCGCGAGGACGCGGACCTGCAGGCCGCGATCCAGTCGGCAATCGACGACGGCAACGCCGCGGTGTCGAAGGCGGAATCGGTGCGGAAGTTCCGCATTCTGTCCTCCCAGTTCACGGAGGAGTCGGGCCACCTGACGCCCTCGCTGAAGCTCAAGCGCAATGTGGTGGCGAAGGACTACTCGGCCGAGATCGAGGCCATCTACGCGAAGTAGCGGGCCTCTTGACGGTTCGTCATGGCGCGGTGTCCTCGACGAGGACCCGCGCCATCGTCCGTTCGGCGAGCGCGGTGATCGTCACGAACGGGTTCACGCCGATCGACCCCGGCACCAGCGAGCCGTCGGTGACGTAGAGCTTCGAATACCCCTTCACCCGGCCGTAGTTGTCGGTCGCCCTGCCCAGCACGCAGCCGCCCAGCGGGTGGTAGCAGAAGTCGTCGGCGAAGACCTTGTTGGACGAGCCGAACAGGTCGTAGCGGTAGATCGTGGCGTTCGCCGAGTTGATCCGGTCGAACAGCTTCTTGGCCATGGAGACGGAGACCGCGCTCTGTGCGGCGCTCCAGCCCAGCTTCACGCCCCCGCTCGTCGAGTCGTACGTGAACGAGGCGCGCTCCGGGTTCTTGGTGATCGCCAGATAGAGGCTGACCCAGTGCTCCAGGCCCGTCGGCAGGGGGGCGATCTCCGCGAAGACGGGGTTGGCGGTGTTGGCCCAGTCGTCGATGCCCATGACCGGCATGGTCGACTGGTTGGCGCCGACGGTGTCCCACAGGTGGTTGGCGCGGCCCAGCATCACGTTGCCGTTGGTCCCCCACCCGGCGCCGACGCTCGCGTCCAGCGCGGGCAGCGTGCCCGTCTCCCGTGCCCGGACGAGGAGTTCGGTGGTGCCGAGGCTGCCGCCGCCGAGGAAGAGGTACGTGCAGCCGTACTGCTTGGTCTCGACGACCGCGCCGGTGTTGTCGATCCGGTCGGCGGTGAGCAGCCAACTCCCGTCGCTCGCCCGGCTGATGGCCTTCACCCGCTCCATGGTGTTGATGGTCACGTTCCCGGTGCCGAGCGCGGAAGCGAGGTACGTCTTGTCGAGGCTCCGCTTGCCGTAGTTGTTGCCGTAGATCACCTCCTGCCCGAGCGCGGACTTGGTCGCCGTACCGGCCGCCTCGCGCTCCATGTAGTCGAAGTCGTAGACGTTCGGCACGAAGGTGGTCTTCAGGCCGGCGTTCGAGGCGGCCTTCCGGGAGGTCCGGGTGAACCGGTACCACTCGGTCGACTCGAACCACGTGGGGTCGACGGTGTTGACGCCGAGCATGGAACGGGCCCGCGGGAAGTACGTGTTGTACATCTCCGCGGTGTCCACGCCCGGGAACTGCTCGGCGAAGTAAGACTGGAGCGGGGTGACCGCCATACCGCCGTTGACCAGGGAGCCGCCGCCGACACCGCGCCCGACGTACACGGACATGTTGTCGTAGTGCACGCGGTCCAGGACGCCGGGGTACGGGCTGATGTCCTTGTTGACGACGTCCAGCCACAGGAAGGTCGCCAGCGGGGCCTCCGTGCGCGTCCGGAACCACATGGAGCGCTGGTCCGGGGCGGCGGTGGAACAGAAGATCTTGCCGTCGGAGCCGGCAGTGTTCCACAGCCGGCCCATCTCGAGGACGAGGGTACGGATGCCGGCCTGGCCGAGGCGCAGGGCGGCGACCGCGCCGCCGTAGCCCGAACCGACCACGATGGCGGGGGCGTTGTCGACGGCGGCCGCTTCCTCGGCGGCCTGAGCGGACTGGAGGCCGATACGGGTGAGGCCGGCCGCGGCGGCGGTCTGGAGGGCAGCCATGCCCAGGATTTGACGTCTAGTCAGCTGACGCTGCATCAGTTTTGCTGTCATGCGCGCAGCATGTGCGGATTATTCGGTTCCGACTAGAGCTACTGCCGGGTTTGGGGCGCCATCTGGGGTGCCAGGTACTCAGTCGGGCGGCTGCGGGCCGATTGTGGCTGGTCGCGCAGTTCCCCGCGCCCCTAAAGGAGCGCCTTGAGCTTCTCGGCGAGTAGATCCCACCGCCACTTCTCCTCGACCCACTCCCGGCCCCGCTCGCCCATCCGGCGACGCAGCTCCGCGTCCCCGAGAAGGACGACGATGCGGTCGGCCGCCTCCTCGGCGGAGCCGCCGCGGACCACCCAGCCGGTCTCGCCGTCGAGTACCGCGTCCGGGGCGCCGCCCGAGTCGCCCGCGACGACCGGCAGCCCGGTCGCCGACGCCTCCAGGTAGACGATGCCGAGCCCCTCGACGTCGAGGCCGCCACGGCGCGTGCGGCACGGCATCGCGAAGACGTCGCCGGCGCCGTAGTGGGCGGGCAGCTCGGACCAGGGCACGGCGCCCGTGAAGCGCACCGAGTCGGCGACGCCGGTCTCGTGCGCCAGCTTGCGCAGCTCCTTGTCGTAGGGTCCGCCGCCGACGATCAGCAGCACCGCGTCCGGCTCGGCGGCCAGGATGCGCGGCATCGCGAGGATCAGCGTGTCCTGTCCCTTGCGCGGCACCAGCCGGGACACGCACACGACCACGGGCCGGTCCGTCAGCCCCAGCCGCGCCCGGACGACATCACCGCCCGACTCGGGATGGAAGGTCTTCTCGTCGACGCCCGGCGGCAGCTGCACCATCCGCCCGGCCGCGTCCGGCGTCAGCGCGGCGGCGATCCGCGAGCGGGTGTACTCGCCGAGATAGGTGATCGTGTCCGTCGACTCCCCGATCCGGCGCAGCAGCTGCCGCGCGGCGGGCAGCTGGGCCCAGCCGGCCTCGTGACCGTGGGTCGTGGCCACCAGCCGCTCGGCACCGGCCTTCCTGAGCGCCGGCGCCATCAGGCCGAGCGGCGCCGCCGCCCCGAACCACACCGACGTACAGCCGTGCTCGCGCAGCAGCCCGACCGCCCGCCGGGTCGCGCCCGGCGTGGGCAGCAGCATCGTCGTCGAGTCCCGTACGACCGTGAAGGGCTGCTCGGCGTCGAAGGCGGCCGTAGCCTCGATCCCCTCCTTGCTGCGCTTCCAGGTGGACGCGTAGACGACGAGGCGCTCGGGGTCGAGCCGCAGTGCCATGTTGTGCAGGAACGCCTGGATACCGCCCGGGCGGGGCGGGAAGTCGTTCGTCACGATCAGGGTCTTGTGCATCGCCGCCGACCCTATCCAACGCTCCCGCACAGCTCGCCACGGCCACGTTTATGGCGGGCACACAGCAACGCAGGACATCATGTCCACTCAGGACGAGGAAGCAGGCCAGGCCGGAAAAGTCAGCGAACAGGGGCTCAGGTGGACATTGCGGGTGCAAGGCGGTCCCTGGCGGGGCTGCTGGGGACCTGGGGCCTCACCAGGCTGCTGTTGCTGCTGTTCGTGTTCAAGGTCTACGTCTTCCCCGGCCCGGACGTCACCAGCGACGTGTCCGTGATCTACCAGGGCTGGTACGAGACGCTGCGCACCGGCACCTTCCCGCTGGACGACGTCACCTGGCAGTACCCGCCGGCGGCCGCCCTCGCGATCCTCTCCCCCGGGCTGCTGCCCTTCCTCGACTACGCGTCGGCCTTCTTCGTCCTCGCCTTCGTGGCCGACCTGGCCGTCCTGTGCCTGATGCTGTACGCCGGTCTGCGCCCGGGCAAGACGCTGCGCGGCGCCTGGGTGTGGGTGGTGGGCGTACCGCTGCTCGGGCCCACCGTGTACGCCCGCTACGACGTGATGGTGACCGCGGTGGCGGTGGCCGCGCTGCTCGCGGGCGCCCGCCATCCCCGCGTGATGGGCGCCCTCGTGGGCTTCGCGGCGATGCTGAAGGTGTGGCCGGCACTGCTGCTGGTCGGCGTCCGCAAGCGCGTCGCCTGGGGCTGGGCGGCGGGCACGGTGGCCGCGCTGGCGGCGCTGTTCGCGGTGTCCATGCCGGGCGCGTTCTCCTTCCTGACCTTCCAGCGCAACCGCGGCACCGAGGTGGAGTCGCTGGGCTCGCTCGTCTTCCACATCGCCCGGCAGTTCGGCTGGGACGGCCAGGTGCTGCTCAACTACGGCTCGGTGGAGTTCCTCGGCCCGTATGTGAACCTGGTCAGCTCGGCGGCGCTGTTCCTCACCGGTGTCGCCTTCGGCTGGATGCTGCTGTGGCGGCTGATGGCGACGCGGTTCCTGCCGAACACGCTCGCCGACGCGGCCTTCGTCGGGGTGCTGATGTTCACGGCCACCAGCCGGGTGATCAGCCCGCAGTACATGGTGTGGCTGGTCGGCCTGGCCGCCGTCTGCCTGTGCTTCCGCAGCAGCCGCATGCAGCTGCCCGTGTACCTCGTCCTCGCGGCGGCCTTCGTGACGGTGCTGGAGTTCCCGATCTGGTTCGCGCACGTGGTCGCCAGCGACACCCTCGGCGTCACCCTCCTGATCCTCCGCAACGGCCTCCTGGTCGTCGCCGCCCTGCTCGGTGCCGTGGAGCTGTGGCAGTCGACGGTCTCCCGCGAGCCGGTACCCGCCCTTCCCACTCAGGCGACCCGTACCAAGGAGACCTCGACCTCTTCCTGACGCCGGGTACGGGCGAACAGCACCGCCACCACCGCGCACTGCACGGCCATCGCGAGCGCCAGGGCCAGGCACACGCCCGGCAGGCCGAGCCCCGACAGGCCGTACGCGAGCGGGAGTTGGACCGCCGTGCCGAGCACCGTCACCCGCAGCAGCACCGGCGCTCCCCCGCTCCCCTCGAAGACCCCGCCGAGCGCGATGAAGCCGGCCATCAGCAGCAGGTACGGCCCGATGCAGCGCAGGAAGAGCACGCCGGCGTGCGCGACGTCGGGCCCGGCGCCGAAGGCGGCCATGATCCAGGGGGCAGTGCAGAACAGGAGCGCGGCCGCCCCCGTCCCGACCGTCCCCGACACCAGCACCGCCTGCCGCCCGATGGCCGGCCGCGCGTCCTGCCCCGCACCCCGCGTGTGGGCGGTGTGGATCGAGGCCGCCTGCCGCACCGAGTAGAACGCCATGGTGGCGACGTACATGACCTTGTACGCGATCGAGTACGCCGCCACCGCCGTCACCCCGAGCCGGGCCACGACGGCGACCAGGACCAGCGCGCCGCCCTGCCGCACGGTGAAGTCGGCGGACATCGGCAGCCCGGTCCTCAGCGTGCGCCGCACCGCGGCCCCGACGGGCTCGGCGGGCGGGACCCCGAGTGCCGTACGCAGCAAGGCGTTCCGGCGCAGCGCGACCAGCCCCGCCCCGAGGGCCACGCAGCGGCACAGCACGGTCGAGGCGGCGGCGCCGCGGACCCCGTACAGATGGATCAGGAACGGGTCGCACACCAGGATCAGCCCGTTCGCGAGCAGCGCCAGCCGCATGGGCGTCTTCGTGTCGCCGGCGCCCTTGAGGATGCCGTCGACGAGGTTCTGCGCGAAGAAGACGGCGATGCCCGGCAGCGAGATCGCGAAGTAGGCGACGGCGAGCGGCACGGCGGCACCGTCGCCCCCGCCCAGCACCAGCCGGGCCAGCGGCTCGCGCAGCAGCAGCCCGCCCACCACGACCACCGGCGTCACCAGCGCGCACAGCGCCCAGCCCCCGCGCACGGCGGCCCGCACCGCCCCCGGATCCCGCGCTCCCCTGGCGTGCGCGACCAGCACGGTCGTACCGGAGGCGAAGACCAGTGAGACGCCGAGCAGCACGTTCTCGGTGTTGGTCGCCACGGCCACGGCGGCCACGGCCGGACCGCCCAGCCGGGAGACCCAGACGGTGTTGATGATCCCGGCGGCGACGGTCGCGAGAAGCGAGAAGTAGACCGGGCGGGCGAGCGAGACGAGCTGTTTCCGGTGAGCGTTCACGACGATCCGACCCCCTCGATACAAACTACCTCGATTCGAGGTAGCTCGATAAGAGGTACCATCGACGCACCGCGCCCGCAAGGAGGAAACGTTGCTGGAACTGTCGATCCTGGGCTTCCTGGCCGAACAGCCGCTGCACGGGTACGAGTTGAAGGAACGCATCAAGGCACTGAGCGGCCATGTCCGCCCGGTCAGCGACGGTGCCCTCTACCCGGCCCTCACCCGCCTCGTCACCGCCGGCAAGCTCGACCAGCACACCGAGCCGGGCGCGAGCGCGGCGCCGCGCCGCATCCTCTCCCTCACCGACAAGGGCCGCGAGGACCTGCTGGAACGCCTGCGCCACCCGAAACAGCCGGAGATCACCGACCAGGTCCGCTTCAACACGGTCCTGGCCTTCCTGCGCCACCTGCCGGACCGCCACGAACAGGCCGCGGTCCTCCGCCGCCGCCTGGAGTTCCTCCAGGCCCCCTCCAGCTTCTTCTACGACGCCGGGAAGCCCGTCCGCGCGGAGCAGGCGGACGACCTCTTCCGGCAGGGCATGCTGCGGGTGGCGCGGGCGACCGGCGAGGCGGAGCGGGCCTGGCTGGAAGAGGCCATCGGCCTTCTGGACCGGCCGAATTGACTTGGATCAGCCGAATTCGATCCCAGGTCAGCCGAGTTGAGTCCGGAGGTAGTCCCGCCACTCCTGCGTGAACTGCTCCAGGGTCGTCCCGAGCACCTTCTTCAGCGCGCCCTCGACCGAACCGGCCCGCTGCCCGTGGTCGCCGACAGCCCGGTAGAACTGGCCGAGCTTCACCGCGTCCCAGTGCTCGGCGATCAGCCGGCAGGCCAGCCAGCCGCCCTCGTAGGCCTGCGCGAGCTTCGTCGCGTCACCGCTGAACCCGAAGTCCTTGTCGGTCGGCAGATCCGCCGGCACATTCCCCGCGGCGACCGCCCGCGCCAGCTCCGGCGCGGCCTCGGACGGGGTGCGGCCGGTGCCGCGGTAGCCGATCCAGTCGGCGTACCCCTCGGACAGCCACAGCGGGGTGGCGGCGGTGGTGTGGGCGCGGGTGGCGACATGGGTGGTCTCGTGGGTGAGCACGACCTGCTTGCCGAGGGTGCCGAGGAGGGCGTACGCGTCGGGGTTGACGATGATCCGGTCCGCGGGCGCGGTCGGCGGGCCGCCCACCTCTCCGGTGGTGACCGCCGCGATCCCGCGGTACTGGGAGGCGGGCGAACCGAGCAGCCCCGCCATGCCGTTCACCGAATCCGGTACGAGCACCACGACGTGCCGCGCCCAGTCGCTCCCCCACGCCACCGACACGGCCGGCACCGCGGTGTCCGCGAGGTCGGCGTAGGTGTGCAGCGACTCGTTGGAGTGCCCGATGCCGAGGACGAGGCTGTGGCTGCCGCGTACGACGGTCACCTGGCCCTGGTCCCACAGCTGCTGGGCGGACTTCTTGGCGGGCTTGTCGGCGTCCACGTACCAGCGCCCGTCCGATTCCCGGCTCAGGGTCAGGGTGCGGCCGACGGTGACGGGGGCCTTGTCGTAGCCCTGGAGCTCGTAGCGCAGTTCGGCGTCGGCGGTGGCCCGGTCGCCGGTGCGGTGCAGGGCGGTGACTCGGTAGGACCAGGACGCGAGGGGCACCCCGCGCAGGTTCTCGAACCAGCCGAGCGCGCCCGTCCTGAGGAAGGCGCTCTGGTCGCGGTCGAGGACGGCGGTGGACCGCCGGTCCAGGAGCCGCTGCAGATCGGCCTTGGCACTGTCGGCGGCGGGCTGCCCGCCGCACGCCACCAGCGAGACGAGCAGCAGCACGAGCGCCACCACTGAGAACCTCGACGCCCGCCTGCGACCAGCCATCTTACGATCGTACGGTCGATGAAGGCGTGTGGTCAGACCCTGGTGACCGAGGACACCGGCATCATGTCCACCGGGTCGTAGCGCACGGGCGCGCCGGGATAGGGCGCGTGGATGACCTGGCCGTTGCCCATGTACATCGCGACATGGCTGGCGTCGGAGTGGTAGGTGACCAGGTCTCCGGGGCGCGCCTCGGAGAGCGGGACCTGCCGACCGGCGTACCGCTGCTCCTCCGAGGTGCGCGGCAGCTGCATCCCGGCCCGTCCGTACGCCCACTGCATCAGGCCCGAACAGTCGAAGCCGGAGGGGCCGTTGGCGCCCCAGACGTACGGCCTGCCGAGTGCGGAGCGGGCGGCGGCGATCGCGGCGGCCGCGCGGGCCGAGGACGGCAGGGCGCTGCCCAAGTCGGGGATGCCGCCGGCCCGGGAGGCGCGGGCGTAGGCGGCGCGCTCCGCGTACGGCAGGGAGTTGAGCAGCCGCCGGGCCTTGGCGAGCTTGCGCTCGACGGCCTTCTTGTGGATGGCGACGGCCTTGCGGCTCTTCTCCAGCTCGGCGAGCTTGCCGACCGCCTCGGCGCGCTCCTGGGCGAGGTCGCGCATGGCCGACTGCAGGTCCTGGAGTTCGCCGGCGTCGTGGGCGGTGATCCGGTCGAGGACGGAGGCCTTGTCGAGGTAGTCGGCCGGGTTGTCGGAGAACAGCAGGGCCAGGGCCGGGTCGATGCCGCCGGAGCGGTACTGGGCGCCGGCCAGCGAACCGAGCTTGTCCCGCATGGTGTTGATGCGTTCCTGCTGCCGGGCGATCCGGTCCTGCGCGTCACCGACCTGTCTGCGCAGCCTTCCGGCGCTCTCGTCGGCCTTGTTGTAGGCCTCGGTCGCCTTCTCGGCCTCCGTGTAGAGGCGGTCCACCTCGGCCCTGGTGTCCTCGTGCGGGGCGGCGTTCGCCGGTACGCCGCCGAGGGCGGCGGCCGCGGCGGACAACACACACAGGGCGGCACCGGCACCCTGGTTGAACCCGGACGTCGGTGCAAGGCGGCGATGGGAGCCCACGGGAAGCCGCGCTCCTTCCGTTGGCGACAGGGACTGCCTCCCCGCCGCAGCGGGGAAACGCGGCAGACAGTAGCCGCGCGGCAGGGCCCGGGCCAAAGACCTCCGTGGGCACACACAGTGACGCCCCGCCTCTGACGCAGGTCATCGGCGGGGCGTGAGGTCAGCGCGGCTTCGCGCAATTCGCCCGTTCGGGCGGCGTGGTGTCCCGATCTTGAAACGAACCCCGGGGGGTGGGCGTCAGATCCGGACGCCGAACTGGAACGGCATGTTCCCGATCGACTCGTAGCGCACGACCGTGCCGGTGCGCGGGGCGTGGATCACCTGGCCGTTGCCCGCGTAGAGGCCGACGTGGTGCAGGTCGCCGTAGAAGAGCACGAGGTCGCCGACCTTGAGCTGGCTCTGGCTGTAGATCCGCGTGCCGGCGTTGGCCTGGGCCTGCGAGGTGCGCGGGATGGAGACGCCGGCCTGGGCGTAGGCCCAGGAGGTCAGGCCCGAGCAGTCGTAGGAGGCGGTGCCGGTGGCGCCGTAGACGTACGGCTTGCCGAGCTGGGTCTGGGCTGCCTGGAAGGCGGCGGCCGCGCGGCCGGAGGCGGAGGTGTCGTCGCCGAGGTCCACGCGCGAGGCGGCGTCACGGCTGGCGCGCTGGTCCGCGGCGTTGAGCGCCGCCCGCTCCGCGGCCGTCAGGGTGTTGAGGAGCTTCTGCGCCTCGGCGAGCTTGCCCTGGACCTGCTTCTTCTTCTTGGCCAGTTCGGTGCGGGTGGAGGCGAGGTCCTTGAGCTTGTCGGAGGCCTCGGCCCGCTCCTGGGCGAGCTCGCGCTGCTTCTCCTGGATCTTCTTCAGCGCCTCGACCTGCTGGGCGCTGAGCTGGTCGGCGGTGGACGCCTTGTCCAGGTAGTCGTCGGGGTTCGACGACAGGAACAGCTGGAGGGAGGAGTCGATGGTGCCGGTGCGGTACTGGGCCGCCGCCGCCAGGCCGATCGAGTCGCGCAGGGTGTTGAGCTCCTCCTGGCCGCGCGCCACGTTGTCCTGGATGGTGGAGATCTCCTTCTGGAGTTTCTCCTGCTTCTCCTTGGCGCCGTTGAGCTTCTCGGTGGCCTGCTCGGCCTCCTCGTAGAGCTTGTCGACCTTCGCCTTGACCTCGTCCTTGCTGGGCTTCTCGCTCGGCGCGGCGTTGGCGGCCTGCGCGCTGAACGCGACAGCGGCGGCGGCTGCGGTGGTCAGCACGGTCACACGTGTGCGACTCGGCTGCTTGGGTCGGCGATGGGACGGCACGGAGGTGAACTCCTTCTTCTGAGTGATCACCCGCTCGGAGGTTCGGTGCCAGACCCTAGTGATGTTCCTGTGATCAGATCAAATCCTCCCACCAAAAAATCCCGTCACGCAATGCATTCTTTGCACACAACTCACATGGTGTGATCCGCGGTTGACGCTACGTTGCGTGACGATCCCGCCAATTCGGGCATTAAACCTGCAAGTTCGACGTTTAAGACAGGCGCTACGACGGGCGCTACGACAGCCGCTTCAGAAGCATCGCCGAGGCGACCGGCCGCGCCCCCGCGCGGGCCACTCCGTCGGCCACTTCCCGGTCGGTCGAGGCGACGATGACGGGCCGGCCCGGCGGCTCGGCGCGCACCAGCTGGCGGATCAACTCGTCCGCGGTGACGCCCGGTTTGGAGAACAGCACCCGCACCCCGCGCGGCGGCGCGAGCAGTACCGGCGCGGCCAGCTCGGCCCCGTCGAAGACACAGGTCACCTCGGCGCCGGTCTGGGCGGCGAGCTGGGAGAGCTGCCCGAGGAGCCTCAACCGCTGCTTCTCCAGGGGCATTTGGGGATAGCCGGTCTTGGTGACGTTGTAGCCGTCGACGACCAGATGCGCCTGCGGCAGGGCGAGGAGCTGGTCCAGGATGGCCGGATCATGCTCGGACAGGGCCCGCGCGGCGATGTCCTTCGGGGTCATTCGTCCCGGTTCGACCGCATCGACGGTCTCGGCGGGCCGTACGGACACGGGCGGCAACGCCAGCTCCCGGCGCAGCCCCTGGGCCGCGTCCAGCACGGTGTCCAGAAGCAGACGCACGCGCATGTCCTCGACACTGCGCCCCTCCCGCGCCGCTTTGCGCGTGGCCTCCAGGGCGGCCTCCGCCTCCCCGAGCCGCGCCTTCAGCCGCCGGGTCTCGCTCTCGGCGGCGGACACCTGGGCCTGCCCGTCGGTGCGTACGGCCTCGATCTCGGCCTGGGTCTTGCGCAGGGCCGCCTCGCCCCGCTTGACGTCGCTGAGGGCCGCACGCAGCTTGCGGTGCAGCGAGTCGGCCTCCTTCTTGGCGGCCTCCAGCTCGGCGCGCAGCTGCTCGGTGTCGGCCCGGGTCTGCTCACGGGCCCGGTCGAGCTCCTCGCGCAGCCGCTCCAGCTCGGCCCGGCTCTCCTCGTCGGCGCGCTCGGCATCGGCCCGCTGGGCCTCCTCGCCGGCCGCGGTCACGAGCTTCACCCAGCCCGTGGGGCGCAGAACATAGGCCGCGGCCGCCACGTCGAGCGGATCCGCGGCCGGGGGCGGCGAGCCGGAGTCGAGGGCGCCGGCGAGCTCCGACTGGGCCTCTCTGAGCTTCTCCCCGATGCGCTGCCTGAACAGCGGATCGGTCTCCAGCGCGGCCGCCATGGCGTTACCGGCGAACTTGGCCCGACGGTTCGGGGCGAACCGGGCGTACTGCCTGAGCTGGGCGGGCAGTTCGGCGACGGTCAGCCCGCCGAACCCGTCCGAGACGATCTGTACGACTCTGCGGCGCACTCCGTCGGGCAGCGGACGGTCGAGCACCTCGGCGGCGCCGTCGCCCGGCCCCCCGCCTGTGGTCTCCACCATCCGTCACACCCCAATACCTGTGGGGCCGCTCCGCTCAGGAGTCGGCGCCCGGCCTGTCCACGAGTTCCACCTGATCCACGGCGTTGCACCAGCGGCAGCGCACCGACTCGATGGTCTCACTGACCACCTCGCGCTCCTCGACCTTCGGCTCGCCGGCCAGATCGAGATGGATGTACTCGACGACCTTCGACGAGCGGGTCACGTCGAAGCGCGTGAGGTTGCCGCAGAGGGTGCAGCGCCACCGCGTCGTGGCGGTCGGGAGGGGAACCGTCATCGTGACCGTGCTCTTTCCTTCTAGTGTCCGTGACGCGCCAGCTTCCCTGGGCGTGTGGCTCGTAACCCTACGGCCTGGCGGGGACTCGCCGCCCGTCCGTCCACGGCGGCGAGGCGGTCTGTGCGAGTGCGTCCCGTTACGTCATGCTCTGTGTTCATGATCAGCAACTGGAGCGGGACGGTCGGCAGAACTTTCAGGACGCCCCGCAGGCCGTCCGCACCGGTGACGTACGGCCTGATCGCCCTGTGCTGCCTGATCTTCCTGGCCGGCCCGGCAGCGGGCCTCAATCCGGCCTACGGCTCCGGCGACGCGCTGCTCGCCGCCCAGCGCGCCTATTTCCACCGTTGGGGCGTGGTCCCGGCCGAGCTGTTCGAGGGCTCCCCCAGGGCCGCCCTGACCCCGGCCACGGCCCTGTTCGTCCACGGCAGCTGGGTACACCTGCTCGGCAACATGCTCTTCCTCTACGTCTTCGGGGTGATGACCGAGGAACGGATGGGCCGCGTGCAGTTCACGCTCTTCTACGTCGGCTGCGGCTATCTCGCGCTGCTGGGGTACGCAGCGGCCAACGCCGCGTCCGAGCAGTCCCTGGTGGGCGCGTCGGGGGCGATCTCCGGGGTCCTCGGTGCGTTTCTGTACCTGTTCCCCGGCGCCAGGGTGACCAGTCTCCTGCCGTTCCTCTTCTTCCTCCCGCTGCGCTTCCCGGCCTGGGTGGTCCTGCCGTTCTGGGCGGCCCTGCAGTGGCTGGCGGCGCAGCGGGCGGCACAGGGGCCGGGGGTGGCGTATCTGGCGCACCTGGTGGGCTTCGGGCTGGGCTTCACCTTCGCCTGGGTGCGCTTCGGCCGTACGACTAGAGTGAAGTCCGCCCCAGCTCCGGCCCCCGAGGGAGAGAACCAGCCGTGATCACCGCGATCGTCCTCATCAAGACCAGCGTGGACCGGATCCCCGAGATCGCGGAACGGATCGCTGCGCTGGAGTCGGTGAGCGAGGTCTTTTCCGTCACCGGTACGTACGACCTGATCGCCATGGTGCGTGTGAAGCAGCACGAGGATCTGGCGGAGGTCATTCCGGGCAGCATCAGCAAGATCCCAGGCGTGGAGGCGACGGACACGCACGTGGCGTTCCGTACGTACTCGCAGCACGACCTGGAGGCGGCGTTCGCGATCGGTCTGGACGGCTAGGCGCCGATGTCGAGGGCGGCGACTCCCTCGGCGGTCGCCACGTAGGCGCGTGTGCCGTGGAGTACGGGGCTGTGGACGCCGCCGTCCGGCTCGGGGTCGCCGAAGGACAGTTTCCGGCGCTGCTTGCCGTTGCGGTCCACCGCGTACAGGGCGCCGCCCAGACAGACGTAGACGGTGTTCCCGACGACCGTGGGGTCGCTGTGGTCCGATCCGTCTCCCGAGCCGTCGAAGGTCCACCGCGTCTTCCCGTCCGAGGGGTCGAGTGCCGCGAGCCGGCCCTGGTCGGTGGTGACCGCGAGGTCGCCGAGGCGTACGGAGGTGAAGTACCGTCCGCCGCCCGCTTCGTCGTTGCCGGTGCTCCACACGGTCGTACCGCTGAGGTTGATGCCGTGCAGGGGGTAGTCACCGCTGGATCCCACCAGCAGCCTGCGCCCGACCAGTGTGGGCCGCCCGGTGTCGCCCCCGGTCGGGGCCGACCAGCGCAGATTCCCGTCCTTCACGTCGAGCGCGTTCACGACGTCCCCGAAGGTGCCGACGTAGGCCACACCGCCCGCCACCGTCGGCTCGCTGGTGGGCCCGAAGACGGTCTGCTGGTACCAGGCGACGTCGCCGGCGGCTGTGTAGGCCCGTACGCCACCCGCGTCCGCCGTGCCGCTCGCGACCAGCACCAGGTCACCGGCGGCCACGGGGAACTGACTGCCGACGGGTCCGGCGATCTTCTTCGTCCAGCGGATCCGCCCGTCCGGCCCGACCGCGCACAGCTTCGACGCCCCCTCGCCCTCGTTCTCCAGCAGGCAGTAGGCCCCGTCGGCGGTGGCCAGCGGCGGCATCACCGGCCCGCCCAGATCGGTGGCCCACAGCTTCTTCCCGGCGGGGGACACGGCGTGCAGCGCGCCGTCCGCGCCCCCGACGTACAGGATGTCGCCGGCGGGTGACAGCGCGACGCACGCCCCGTGCCGCCCGCCCGCCCGGCCGCCGAGCCCGCCGACGCCGTACGTCCAGCTCACCCCCGGGGGCAGGGTCCCGGTCGCCGACCGGGACGTGGACACGGACACCTCGGGCGACACCCCGGAGCCCTCCGCCCGGTCCCCGCCGTCCCGGTCCCGCAGCCACAGCCACCCACCGGTCCCGGCTCCCGCAGCGACCACGCCCCCGCCCACCAGCACCCTCAACAACCCCCGGCGGGAAGGACGTCCGACGCCCGCGGCGGCGCTGTCGGTCACGTCCATGACGGTCATCGGGGCCACACCATCGGCCCGGCTCACCCGCCCACCGACCGCCGCGGACCCGACCGGCACATCCGGCGCATCCATCCGAGCAACGCGCTCGCGAGGGTTCTCCGGCCCACCGGCCGCGGCGTCCGTCGTCCCCGGCGGAGCCACGCCGTCGGCCCGGCTCAGCCGCCCACCGGCCGCCTCGGCCCGGATCTCCGCGTCCGGCGACGCCGTCATCGGGTCCGCACCGCCCGGGTTCCCCCGCCCACCGGCCGCGGCGTCCAGGTTCTCCCGCCCACCGGCCGCGGCATCCGTCGTCCCCGGCGGAGCTACGTCGTCGACCTGGTTCTCCCCCTCCCCGGTCAGCGCGGGGCGGGCCGTCGCATCGGTGACGGTCATCGGAGCGACGTACTCGACCCGGCTCTCGCGCTCGCCCGAGTCCCGTTCCGGAAGCCAACGGTCGGCTTCCGGAACGGGATCGGGCGTGGTCGCCGCCCGGGTCGCGTACCAGCCCGGCCGCAGGCCTTCGCGCAGGGATTCGGCGGTGTGACCGGCGGCCTCGACCACCCGGGCCGGAGTCGGCCGGTCGGCGGGTTGCTCGCGCAGGCAGGCCTCCACCAGCTCGCGCAGGCCGTCGGGCACTCCGGAGAGATCGAAGTCGCGGGTCAGGATGCGGAGCAGGATCACCGAGTCCTGGCCCTCACCGAAGGGCTCCCGGCCGGCGGCGGCATGGGCGAGGACCGCGCCCAGGGAGAAGACGTCGCTGGGCGGGCCGACCTCGGCGCCGTTGCGGATCTGCTCCGGCGAGACGTACCCCACCGAGCCGACGACCGCGCCGGTGTTGGTCAGCGCGGTCGCCTCCAGGGCTCGTACGATCCCGAAGTCGATGACTCTCGGGCCGTCCGGCGAGAGCAGGATGTTGGAGGGCTTCAGGTCCCGGTGGACCATCCCCTTGGCGTGGATCGCGGTGAGCGCCTCGCCGAGGGCGCCCGCCAGGAGCCGTACCGCCTGCTCGGGCAGCGCGCCGTGGTCGAGGACGGCGTCGCGCAGATTCGGCCCCTCGACGAACTCCGTGGCCATCCACGGCCGTTCGGCCTCGGTGTCCGCGTCCACCACCCGGGCGGTGTAGGTGCCCGTCCCGCCGATGGTCTGCGCGGCCCGTACCTCCTGACGGAACCGGGCCCGGAAGGTGCGGTCCTCCGCGTGTTCGGCCCGCACCACCTTCACGGCCAGCCGTGGACCCCCGCGGCCCTCCGCGAGGTACACCTCGCCCATCCCGCCCGCGCCGAGTCTGCCCAGCACCTCGTACGGCCCGATCCACCGCGGATCGTTCGCGCGCAGCGCCTCCACCCGTGCTCCCCCCGTCCAGCGTCCGGCTGACGAAGGGGAGCGTATACGTCAGACGACGTACGTCGGGTCAGACCGCCGGCACGCAGCGGCCGTCCTCGGTCCGGTACTGCCACTTCGCGCCAATCGTCACCAGCTCCTTGACTGCGGTGACGAAGCGCTCGACGTGCTCGTCGGGGGTGCCGGCGCCGAAGCTGACGCGGATCGCGTTGAGGGACTTCTCGCCCGGGGCGGCCTCGGGGGCGCCGCACTCGCCCTGGGTCTGCGGGTCGCTGCCCAGGAGGGTGCGGACCAGCGGGTGGGCGCAGAAGAGGCCGTCGCGGACGCCGATGCCGTACTCGGCGGAGAGGGCGGCGGCGAAGTGGGAGCTGTTCCAGCCCTCGACGACGAAGGAGATCACGCCGACCCGCGGGGCGTCGTCGCCGAAGAGGGAGAGGATCCGGATCTCCGGGACCTCGGCCAGGCCCGCCCGCACCTTCTCGATCAGGTACTGCTCGCGGGCGACCAGGGTGTCGAAGCCGGCCTCGGTCAGCGCCTTGCAGGCCGACGCGATGGAGTAGGCGCCGATCACGTTCGGCGAGCCCGCCTCGTGCCGGGCGGCGCTGTCGTGCCACTCCACGTCCACGCCGCCGTCCTCGCGCCGGGTGACCTTGCGGCTGGCGCCGCCGCCCGCGAGGTAGGGGTCGGCCGCCTGCAGCCAGTCGGCGCGGCCGGCCAGGACGCCGGAGCCGAAGGGCGCGTACAGCTTGTGGCCGGAGAAGGCGACCCAATCGACGTCGAGGTCCTGGACGGAGAGCGGGTGGTGCGGGGCCAGTTGGGCGGCGTCCAGAACGATGCGGGCGCCGTGCGCGTGGGCCGCGGCGGCGAGTTCGCGGACCGGCCACAGCTCGCCGGTGACGTTCGAGGCGCCGGTGACGCAGACCAGGGCCGGGCCGAACGGGTCGCGGTCGGCGAGGGCGCGCTCCAGGGTCTCGACGGCCTGCTGCGGAGTGCGCGGGGCGTTGAGGTAGGTGACCCGGGCGTCCTTCCAGGGCAGCAGCGAGGCGTGGTGCTCGGTCTCGAAGACGAAGACCTGGCAGTCGGCGGGGAGCGCGGCGGCGAGGAGGTTCAGGGAGTCCGTGGTCGAGCGGGTGAAGATCAGCTGGTCGTCGGCGCGGCAGTCCAGGAACTCGGCGACCGTCCTGCGGGCGTTCTCGAACAGGTCGGTGGAGAGCTGCGAGAGGTAGCCGGCGCCGCGGTGGACGCTGCCGTAGTACGGGGCGTAGGCCGCCACGTCGTCCCAGACGCGCTGCAGGGCCGGGGCGCTGGCCGCGTAGTCGAGCGCGGCGTAGGTGACTTCGCCGCCCGTGACGAGCGGGACGGTGACATCCCTGCCCAGAACGGGCAGCGGAGCACAAATGGCGGTGGCGGCGGCAGCGGTGGAGACAGACATGGCGAACTCCTGTGAGGGGTAAGCGGAATCGCCGTACCGGACGGTGCGTCGACGGCACGGGAGAAGGTGAAAGGGGTATGCGGAGGCGGGGCTCGACGCCCTATCGCATTCGCTTGCTCACAGAAGACTCCCTCGAACGACCAGGACCCCTGGTTTCGAGAGGGGCCCGCGCTTGCCGTAGACCTCGCTGCCTACGGCCTGGTCTTCACCCGGGGCACCCCGCCACGGACGGAGGGTTGCCGGACAGTCGGCCGGGGCCTCATGACTGTCACTCATGACCTGGAAAGGAACGTACGTGAAGTGATCGCGGTCCCGCAACCCGTGTCCGAATTACGGGACCGCAGCGCCTGTCGGCTACTTGTTGCTGGCCGCCACCCAGCGCTCCAGCACCCGCTTCGCCGACCCGGAGTCGATCGACTCCGCCGCCTTCTCCATGCCGGCGCGGATCTGCTCGGCCAGGGTGCCGGGGCCCGGGTCGAGGGCCACCAGGGCCGCCGCCGAGTTCAGGAGTACGGCGTCGCGGACGGGGCCCTTCTCGCCGTCCAGGAGGCGGCGGGCGACCTCGGCGTTGTACGCCGGGTCGGCACCCCGCAGCGCCTCCACCGGGACCAGCTCGATGCCCACGTCCCGCGGGTCGAACGACTCCTCGGTGACCTTGCCGTCGCGGACGATCCACACCCGGGAGGTGGACGTGGTCGTCAGCTCGTCGAAGCCGTCGTCACCGCGGAAGACCAGGGAGGAGTTGCCGCGCTCGGCGAGGACGCCGGCGATGAGCGGCGCCAGACGCGGGTCGGCGACACCCACCGCCTGGGCCTTCACCTTGGCCGGGTTGGTCAGCGGGCCCAGGGCGTTGAAGGTCGTCCGGATGCCCAACTGCCCACGGGCGGCGGCCACATGACGCAGCGCCGGGTGGAACTTGACGGCGAAGCAGAAGGTGATCCCGGCTTCCTCGGCGACCTCCGCCACCCGCTTCGGCGTCAGCTCCAGATTGACGCCCAGCTTCTCCAGGACGTCCGAGGCACCCGAAGCCGAGGAAGCGGCCCGGTTGCCGTGCTTGACGACCTTCGCGCCCGTGCCGGCGATGACGATCGACGACATCGTGGAGATGTTCACCGTCTTCGCGCCGTCGCCACCCGTCCCGACGATGTCCACGGTCCGTCCGGGCACCTCGATCACGTTCGCGTGCTCGTACATCGTCCGGACCAGGCCGGTGATCTCCTCGACGGTCTCGCCCTTGGCCCGCAGGGCCACCGCGAACCCGGCGATCTGGGCGTCGGTCGCCTCGCCGCGCATGATCAGGTCCATCGCCCAGGCGGTGTCGTCGGCGGTGAGGTCGTGGCCGTCCAGCAGGCCGTTCAGCAGCCTGGGCCAGGAACGGCCCGCCGCGGTGTCGCCTCCAGCGGGGGTCACAGCGCTCATACGGCCGCTCCTGGGTGTCGTAGAGGAAAGTGCGCATCCCACATGCGCATCCCCACCCTATCCAGCTCAGGGGCATGGAGAAGGGCCCCGTCCGAACACCGGACGGGGCCCTTCTGGTGCGCGTGGCGAGCGCAGCGATCAGTGGTGGCCGTGGCCGCTCGTGATCTCCTTGTACTCCTCGACGGTCGGCTTCGGGATCTGGGACTCCTCGCCGTAGTACGCCTCGCTGAGCTTGGCGCGCAGCTTCTCGGCGCCCTTCACCTTGCGCTCGACGCCGTTCTCGTCGACCGTCGGGCCGATCTCGAGCGGCTTGTACTGCTCGTGCGCCGTGAGGGTGTGCAGCGCGTCCTGGCTGAGCGGCTCGTGCACCTCGATGAACTCACCGTGCGGCAGGCGCTTGATGATGCCCGACTCGCGGCCGTGCAGCACCTTGTCCTTGTCCCGGCGCTGCAGGCCGAGGCAGATCCGCTTGGTGGCGATGAACGTGAGCACCGGCACGATGAAGAACGCGCAGCGGACGAACCAGGTGATCGAGTTGATCGACAGGTGGAAGTGGGTCGCCCAGAGGTCGTTGCCACCACCGACGAGCAGCACGAAGTACCAGGAGATCCACGCCGCACCGAAGGCGGTACGCGTCGGGGCGTTGCGCGGGCGGTCCAGGATGTGGTGCTCGCGCCGGTCGCCGGTGACCCAGGACTCGATGAACGGGTAGACCGCGATCGAGACCAGGACCAGCGGGAAGATCACCAGCGGGATGAACACACCCAGGACGAGCGTGTGGCCCCACAGGTTGATCTCCCAGCCCGGCATGACACGGATCAGGCCCTCGGAGAAGCCCATGTACCAGTCGGGCTGGGCGCCGGTCGACACCTGGTCCGGACGGTAGGGGCCCATGGCCCAGATCGGGTTGATCGAGGCGATCGCCGCGATGGCCGCGATGACACCGAAGACCAGGAAGAAGAAGCCGCCGGCCTTCGCCATGTACACCGGCAGCAGGGGCATGCCGACGACGTTGTTGTTCGTCTTTCCGGGGCCCGCGAACTGCGTGTGCTTGTGGTAGAAGACCAGGATCAGGTGGCCGACCACCAGGCCGAGCATGATGCCCGGCAGCAGCAGGATGTGGATCGAGTAGAAGCGGGCCACGAAGTCGCCGCCCGGGAACTCTCCGCCGAAGAGGAAGAACGACAGGTACGTGCCGACGATCGGCACGGACAGGACCGCGCCCTCCATGAAGCGGACACCGGTGCCGGAGAGCAGGTCGTCCGGGAGCGAGTAACCGGTGAAGCCGGTGAACATGCCCAGGACGAACAGCAGGAAGCCGAACAGCCAGTTGACCTCACGCGGCTTGCGGAACGCACCCGTGAAGAACACGCGCATCATGTGCACGAACATGCCGGCGAGGAAGATCAGCGCCGCCCAGTGGTGGATCTGCCGGATCAGCAGACCACCGCGCACATCGAAGGAGATGTGCATGGTCGAGTTGAACGCCTCGGACATCAGCTGTCCCTGCAGCGGGACGTAGCTGCCGTGGTACTCCACCTCGTTCATCGACGGGTGGAAGAACAGCGTCAGGTACACACCCGTGAGGATGATGATGATGAAGCTGTAGAGGCAGACCTCGCCCAACATGAACGACCAGTGGTCGGGGAAGATCTTGCGCATGTTGGACTTGGCCAGGGAGTAGATCCCCAGTCGGCCGTCGGCCCAGTCGGCGACGCGCTCGCCGGCGGGCGCCTTGCCGCGGCGTGCGGCATTGTTCCCGTTGGTCTCGTTGGTGCTCATCCGCGCTCCCAGAATGCAGGACCGACGGGCTCTTCGAAGTCGCCGAGCGCCTCGAGGTAGCCCTCGTCGTTCACGCTGATGCGCAGCTGCGGCAGAGCGTGACCGGCGGGGCCGAAGATCACTCGGGCACCGTCGGAGAGGTCGAAGGTGGACTGGTGGCAGGGGCACAGCACGTGGTGCGTCTGCTGCTCGTACAGGGAGATCGGGCAACCGACGTGGGTGCAGATCTTCGAGTACGCGACGATGCCCTCGTACGACCACTCGAGCTCGCGCTTGTCCTTGATGTTGTCCGGCTGCAGCCGGACGATCATCAGGGCCGCCTTGGCGATCTCGGTCTGGAACTCCTCGTCGTGCTCCTCCAGGCCCTCGGGCTTGGCGAAGGTGAGCGAGCCGACCGCGACGTCCGAGGGACGCAGCGGCTGGTTCGTGTTCATGTTGACGAGCAGCTTGCCCTTGGACCACAGCGTGTGGCGGAGCTTGGTCCCCGGCAGCGGACCGAGGTCGCGCAGCAGCATGACGCCGGAGAGCGGGAACAGGGCCAGCGCACCGAACATCGTGTTGCGGATCAGCTTGCGACGGCCGAGCGCGGACTCCTTGGCGCCCTGCTTGAAGTCGGCCATGACCTTGGTCTTGACCTCGGGCGACGCCTCGATCGGGTGGCGCTCGTCGGCGATCTCCGCGTCGGACATCAGGGTGCGGGCCCAGTGGACCGCGCCCGCGCCGATCGCGAACAGGGCCAGACCGAGGGTCAGGCCGAGCGCGAAGTTCAGCGCGTTGATGTGCCCGATCGGGAAGACGAAGATCGCCTTGTCGTGCGGGATCGCCACGTACGAGGCGATGAAGCCGACCGTGGCCAGCATCGACACCGTGAACAGCATGGCCACCGTGCGCTCGGACCGCCTGGCGGCCCGCTCGTCGATGTCCTGCACCCGGTGCTCGTGGGGCGGCAGACCGGGGTCCGCGAACGGGTCCTTCTCGTCCGCGATGCCTACGGTGCCGTGCGCGTCCTGCTCAGCGGGCAGGTTCTCTTCTGGAATGTCTTGGCTACTCATGACTTCTTGGCCTTTGCGGTCCGAGCGGCGACCCAGACGGCGACCGCGATCAGCGCGCCGAGTCCGAAGATCCAGGCGAACAGGCCTTCGGAGACCGGGCCGAGACCGCCCAGCTCAAGACCGCCGGGGCTTTCGGTGTCGTCTCCGTTGACCGCGTTCAGGTACGCGATGATGTCCTTCTTGTTCTGCTCCGACAGCGTGGTGTCGGGGAACGACGGCATGTTCTGCGGGCCGGTCTGCATGGCCTCGTAGATGTGCTTCGGGTCGACGCCCTCGAGGCTCGGCGCGAACTTGCCGTGCGTCAGCGCACCGCCCTTGCCGGTGAAATTGTGGCACTGCGCGCAGTTGGTGCGGAACAGCTCGCCACCCTTGGAGATGTCGGCACCGTCGGGGCCGTACTCCGCCTTCGTCGGGATGGACGGACCGGCGCCCAGGGAGGAGATGTACGCCGCGAGCTGGTCGATCTCGGCCTGCGTGTAGATGACCTTCTTCTTCGGGACCTGCGCGCCCGGCTGCTGGGCCGGCATACGGCCGGTGCCGACCTGGAAGTCGACGGCCGCGGCGCCCACGCCGACGAGGCTCGGACCGTCGGAGGTGCCCTGACCGCCGGTGCCGTGGCAGCTGGCGCAGCCCACGGAGTAGAGCTTCTTGCCCTCGTCGATGGCGAGAGACTGGGCGGTTTCATCGGCCTGCGCCTTGCTCGCGGGTGCGAACGCGGCGTACAGCCCCCCGGTGCATGCCAGCGCGAGGAGTAGGACGACGAGCGCCGCCATGGGATGGCGTCGTCGTACGGAGAGCTTTTTCACGGATTACCCCGGTGTCAGGATCTTCTGCGTCGATGCTTTGGGTATGTGCGCCGCGCGGGCGCACGCGGGAACGGGCCCGGCTACTTGATCAGGTAGATCGTGGCGAAGAGGCCGATCCACACGACATCGACGAAGTGCCAGTAGTAGGACACGACGATGGCCGCGGTCGCCTGCTCGTGGGTGAACCTCCTCGCCGCGTACGTGCGGCCGAGGACGAACAGGAAGGCGATGAGGCCGCCCGTCACGTGCAGGCCGTGGAAGCCGGTGGTCAGGTAGAACACCGAGCCGTACGGGTCGGAGGAGAGCGAGAGCCCGTCCTTCGTCACCAGCTCCGTGTACTCGAAGATCTGACCACCGATGAAGATCGCACCCATCACGAACGTGACGATGAACCAGCCCCGGAGCTTCTTCACGTCCCCGCGCTCGGCGGCGAACACGCCGAGCTGGCAGGTGAGGGAGGAGAGCACCAGGATCGTGGTGTTGGTCGCGGAGAACGGAAGGTTGAGATGGCTCGCCATCTCCTTCCAGTGATCCGGACCGGTCACCGATCGCAGGGTGAAGTACATCGCGAAGAGGGCCGCGAAGAACATCAGCTCGGAACTCAGCCAGATGATGGTTCCGACGCTGGTGAGGTTCGGCCGGTTGACCGACGGGTGCGCGTGCCCGGTTTCTACTGTCGTTGCTGTCGCCACGACCGACATTATGTCGGTCGCTTATCCCGCCCTCACTCCGGGGGGTGCCGTTCGGAGTGTTGCTCCCGTCCATACCGGTGTTGACGTGGTGTTGAACGGAGTAACATCCGCCGCAACGGGCCTTTCCGTACGACGCTGACGTCTCGGAGGAACAATGCAGCCGACCGCCACGGTGCTGGTCTACAGCGACGACTCCAACACCCGCGAACAGGTGCGGCTCGCGACCGGGCGAAGGCCTGCTCCCGACGTTCCCGTCGTCGAGTTCCTGGAGTGCGCGACGCCGGCCGCCGTCCTCAAGGAGCTGGACCGGGGCGGGATCGACGTCTGCGTCCTGGACGGCGAGGCCGTGCCGATGGGCGGGATGGGCATGTGCCGGCAGATCAAGGACGAGGTGTTCAACTGCCCGCCGGTGCTGCTGCTCATCGGGCGGCCCCAGGACGCGTGGCTGGCCACGTGGAGCCGTGCGGACGCCGCTGTGACGCTGCCGGTGGAGCCGGTGGAGTTCGCGTCGGCCCTGGCCTCCCTGCTGCGGAAGAAGAGCCTTCAGCAGAGCGCCTAGACGCCTCACACGGACTCTGGGCGCAGCCTCGCCGCATCCTCCGGGCGGGGCCCGTCCGGTGTCCCGCTCACCAGGGCGCTGCCCTGGCGCCACTTCTTCCAGTCCAGATTCCAGTCGCCGAAGCCGTTGCCGAACGTCTCCATGGTGTCGCCCTGGGAGTTGACGACCTTCACGACGTCGCCCTCCTCGACGTGCTCGAAGAACCACTCGGCGTTGCTGGTGCTCATGCCGGTGCAGCCGTGGCTGACGTTGGCGTAGCCCTGGGAGCCGACCGACCAGGGGGCGGCGTGGACGTACTCGCCGCTCCAGGTGACGCGGGTGGCGTAGTAGACGGGCAGGTCGTACGAGTCCGCGGAGCCCTCGGAGATGCCGACGGTGGCACTGCGCATACGTACGAAGTACTCCTTGCCCAGTACCACCTTGACGCCGTTGCGGGTGTCGAAGCCGGGCTTGCCGGTGGTGACGGGGATCTGGTTGATCTCCTCGTCGTTCTTGTAGAACGTCATGGAGTGGGACGCCGCGTCGGTGACGGCGATGACGCGGTCGCCGATGGTCAGCTTCAGGGGCTTGGTCTTCGTGCCCCACAGCCGGTCGCCGACCTTGACGCCGTCCAGGTCGCTGCGCACCTGGACGGTGGCGTGCGCGGGCCAGTACTCCTTGGGGCGGTAGTGGAGTTCCTTGTCGTCCACCCAGTACCAGGTGCCCTGCACGGCGGGCACGGAGTCCACCCGTAGCGCCCGTTCGACGACGGCCCGCTGGGCCTTGTCCTTGACGGGCTTGTTCAGCTTGGCGGTGATGGGCTGGCCGACGCCGTACTTGCCGGACTTGGGCCCGAACTCGACGGTCAGGCGCTTCTTGGTGGTGGGCTTGCTGGTGTCGAAGGCGAGGACCTTGCGGCCCGGCGCCCCGTCCTCGTCCTCCGTGCTCACCCGCACCGTGTAGTGCGCGTCGGCGGCCAGCGGGGAGGTGCTGTGCCAGCGGGTGCCGTCGGCGGAGAGTTCGCCCGTCACATAGCGACCGGTGGCGTCCGTGGCCGTGACGTCCGTGATACGGCCGTCGTCGTCCTCGGCGGTGACCTCCAGGGGCTTGTCGGGGTCGGCCTTCTTCCCGGTCTCCTTCGGTCCGTTGAAGGAGATCTGGTCCGTCGCGTCGTACGGCTTGTCGGTCAGCGGGTTGCCGCCGCCGCTGCAAGCGGTGCCGCCCGCACCGAGGGCGATCACCAGCATCGTGCAGCTGACGACGGTGCGGGTGCTCGGAGTGTGGTTCATGTCCCCGACGCTATGGACATTCGTCAAGCACGGCGCGCCGGGTGACTCGTACGAGGGAACATCATTACGGCAAACGCAGGAGCCCGGACGCTCCTGACGGAGTGTCCGGGCTCCTTTGGTGCTCGGGTCGTGCTACTGGGTGCGGTTCTCACCGCGGTAGTACTCGAAGACCCAGCCGTACAGGCCGATCAGGATCAGCGGCGCCGAGAAGTACATCAGCCACCAGCCGATCGCGATCGACAGGAAGGCGAGCGCGCCGCCGACCGCGAGGGAGAGCGGCTGCCAGCTGTGCGGGCTGAAGAACCCGACCTCGCCGGCGTCGTCCGCGACGTCCGCCTCCTTGTTGTCCATGGCACCCGCGTCGACCCGCCGGGCGGTGAAGCCCAGGTAGAAGCCGACCATGATGCACAGCCCGAAGGCCAGGAAGAGCGCCGTGGTACCGGCCGGCTCCTTCGACCACACGCCATAGACCACCGCCATGGCGAGGACGAAGACGCTCAGCCACATGAACATCTTGCCCTGAACCTTCACTTGCCGGCCTCCTTGCCACCAGCCAGAGCCTTCTCACCATGAGGCGCGTTCTCGAGCTGGTCGAGGGCCGCGATCTCAGGGTGGTGCAGGTCGAACGCCGGGGATTCGCTGCGGATCCGCGGCAGGGTGAGGAAGTTGTGCCGCGGCGGCGGGCAGGAGGTCGCCCACTCCAGCGAGCGGCCGTAGCCCCACGGGTCGTCGACGCCGACCGGCTTGCCGTACTTGGCCGTCTTCCACACGTTGTAGAGGAACGGCAGGATCGACATGCCGAGCAGGAACGAGCTGATCGTCGAGATCGTGTTCAGCGCGGTGAAGCCGTCGGCCGCCAGGTAGTCGGCGTAACGACGCGGCATGCCCTCGGCACCCAGCCAGTGCTGGACCAGGAAGGTGCCGTGGAAGCCGATGAACAGCGTCCAGAAGGTGATCTTGCCGAGGCGCTCGTCGAGCATCTTGCCGGTCATCTTCGGCCACCAGAAGTGGAAGCCGGAGAACATCGCGAAGACGACGGTGCCGAAGACGACGTAGTGGAAGTGCGCCACCACGAAGTACGAGTCGGAGACGTGGAAGTCCATCGGCGGCGAGGCCAGGATGACACCGGTCAGACCACCGAAGGTGAAGGTGACCAGGAAGCCGGTCGCCCAGAGCATCGGGGTCTCGAAACTCAAGGACCCCTTCCACATCGTTCCGATCCAGTTGAAGAACTTCACGCCGGTCGGTACGGCGATGAGGAACGTCATGAAGGAGAAGAACGGCAGGAGCACACCGCCGGTGACGTACATGTGGTGGGCCCACACCGTCACGGACAGGCCGGCGATCGCGATGGTCGCGCCGATCAGGCCCATGTAGCCGAACATCGGCTTGCGGGAGAAGACCGGGATGACCTCGGAGATGATGCCGAAGAACGGCAGCGCGATGATGTACACCTCTGGATGGCCGAAGAACCAGAAGAGGTGTTGCCAGAGTAGGGCGCCGCCGTTTGCCGAGTCGAAGACATGGGCACCGAACTTGCGGTCCGCCTCCAGGGCGAACAGCGCGGCCGCGAGGACCGGGAAGGCGAGCAGGACCAGCACCGCGGTCAGCAGCACGTTCCACACGAAGATCGGCATGCGGAACATGGTCATACCCGGCGCGCGCATGCAGATGATGGTGGTGATGAAGTTGACCGCACCGAGGATCGTGCCGAAGCCGGAGAAGGCCAGACCCATGATCCACAGGTCGGCGCCGATGCCCGGCGAGCGGACCGCGTCCGACAGCGGGCTGTAGGCGAACCAGCCGAAGTCGGCCGCGCCCGACGGCGTGAGGAAGCCGCCCACCGCGATCGTCGAGCCGAACAGGTAGAGCCAGTAGGCGAACATGTTCAGCCGCGGGAACGCCACGTCGGGCGCGCCGATCTGCAGCGGCATGATCCAGTTCGTGAAGCCGGCGAACAGCGGCGTCGCGAACATCAGCAGCATGATCGTGCCGTGCATCGTGAACGCCTGGTTGAACTGCTCGTTCGACATGATCTGCAGACCGGGCCGGGCGAGCTCGGCGCGCATCAGCAGCGCCATGACGCCGCCGATCAGGAAGAACGCGAAGGACGTGACGAGGTAGAGCGTCCCGATCGTCTTGTGGTCAGTGGTGGTGAGCCACTTGATCACGACGTTGCCGGGTTGCTTGCGCCGGACCGGCAGCTCGTCCGCGTAGTGGGACTCTGCCGCGGCACCCTGGGGTTCGTTGAGGATGCTCACAGGTTGTTCGTCTCCCGGTTCTTCTCGTGGCTCGTCTGCGCGATGCCGGCGGGAACGTAACCGGTCTGCCCCTTCTTGGCGAGGTCCTTGAGGTGCTGCTCGTAGCGCTCGGGGGAGACGACCTTCACGTTGAACAGCATCCGGGAGTGGTCGACGCCGCAGAGCTCGGCACACTTGCCCAGGAAGGTGCCCTGCTTGTTGGGGGTCACCTGGAAGGCGTTGGTGTGGCCCGGGATGACGTCCATCTTCATCAGGAACGGCACCACCCAGAAGGAGTGGATGACGTCACGCGAGGTGAGGACGAAGCGGACCGTCTTCCCCTCGGGGAGCCACAGCGTCGGACCCGGGTTGCCGGTCTGCGGGTTCCGCGTGCCCGGCGTACCGACGTCGTAGACACCGCCGGCGTTCGCCGGGAATTCCTTCTTGAACCGGTCCGGGATCGCGGCCAGGTTCTTGTCGGTCTTCGCATTACCGGTGACGCCGTCGACGGGCGCGATGTAGTTGAAGCCCCAGCTCCACTGGTAGCCGACGACGTTGACGGTGACGTCCGGCTTCTTGTCCGTGAGGCTGAGGAGCTTCGTCTCGTCGCGGGCCGTGAAGTAGAACAGCACCGAGACGATGATGAGCGGAACGACCGTGTACAGCGCCTCGATCGGCATGTTGTACCGGGTCTGCGGAGGGACCTCGACCTTGGTCCTGCTGCGCCGGTGGAACATCGCGCTCCACAGGATCAGGCCCCACACCAGCACGCCGGTAGCGAGCGCGGCAGCCCAGGAACCCTGCCACAGGGAGAGGATCCGCGGAGCCTCTTCCGTGGTCGGGGTGGGCATACCAAGGCGGGGGAAGTCTTCCCAGTTGTACGAGCAACCGGTGGCTGTCGCCAGGACCAGGCCCGCGGTCATTGCCTGCAGCAGCTTCCGCCGCATCGGGCGCCGCGGCGAGCGGTCGGAGCCGTTGGGACTCACGTAGCGCCTTCCCGAGAGTCTCGCCCGCGCGGATTGGCTGCGGCCTGCCTTCTTCGGTGGTCGGTCGCCGCCCTGCGTCGGGCAGGGGTTTGGATGTTTATGCGGACCAAACCCTAGCCGACGCGTTCCGGGGGTTCGCGGGGAGGGGTGCCTACTCACTCCATGGGTTCGCTTGTTTGGCGGGTGCGGGTTGTTTGTGGCTGTTCGCGCCCCGCGGCGCAGCCGCTGACGTCACCGCCCCGCGCCCCTTTGGGGCTGCTGTCCTGCACCACGTCTTACGGTTGCCATGTGTCCTACTTCGACGCTGCATCTGCTGCTCCCCTCCATCCCGTCGCTCGTCAGGCGTTGTTGGCCTCGCTCGATGAAGGGTGGGCGGATCCCGCACGCCTGTACAGGGAAGGACGTAAGGCCCGACTGCTCCTGGACGCCGCGCGTGAGGCCGCTGCCGAGGCCGTTGGCTGCAGGCCGGACGAGTTGGTCTTCACCTCCTCCGGCACCCGGGCGGTGCACGCAGGCATCTCGGGCGCGTTGGCGGGGCGGCGGCGCATCGGGCGTCACCTGATCGTGTCAGCTGTCGAACACTCCTCGGTGCTCCATTCGGCCGAAGTGCACGAGGCGGACGGCGGGTCGGTGACCGAGGTGCCTGTGCTGCGGTCGGGGGCGGTGAGTGTCGAGTCGTACGAGAGCGTTCTTCGGTCGGACACCGCGCTGGCCTGTCTTCAGTCGGCCAACCACGAGGTGGGGACGGAGCAGCCGGTGGCGGAGGTGGCCGCCGTGTGCCGGGAGGCCGGGGTGCCGTTGTTGGTGGATGCGGCGCAGTCGTTGGGGTGGGGGCCGGTCGAGGGGGACTGGTCGTTGTTGGCGGCCAGTGCGCACAAGTGGGGTGGGCCGTCCGGGGTGGGGCTGCTCGTCGTGCGGAAGGGTGTGCGGTTCGCTCCCCAAGGGGCCGTGGACGAGCGGGAGTCCGGGCGGGCGCCGGGGTTCGAGAACCTGCCCGGCATCGTCGCGGCAGCGGCTTCGCTGCGGGCGGTGCGTGCCGAGGCGGCGCAAGAGGCGGTACGGCTGCGGGAGCTGACGGAGCGGATTCGGGTGCGGGTGGCGGAACTGGTGCCCGATGTGGAGGTCGTGGGCGATCCGGTGCGGCGGCTGCCCGGGATCGTCACCTTCTCCTGTCTCTATGTCGACGGGGAGACATTGCTGCACGAGCTGGACCGGGAGGGTTTCTCCGTCTCGTCCGGGTCGTCCTGTACGAGCAGCACGCTGACGCCCAGCCATGTGCTGAAGGCGATGGGGGTGCTGAGTGAGGGGAACGTGCGGGTTTCGCTGCCGCTCGGGACGCCGCGGGAGGACGTCGAGCGGTTCCTGGAGGTGCTGCCGGGGGCGGTGGCGGGGGTGCGGGAGAAGCTGGGGGCGCCTGTTCCCGTGACGGTGCGGCAGGAGGACACGCTGGTCGTGGATGCGCTGGGCAAGCTGTGCCCGCTCCCCGTCATCGAACTGGCCAAGGTGATCGGCGACGTCCCGGTGGGCGGCACGGTCAGGGTTCTGGCCGACGACGAGGCGGCCCGCCTGGACATCCCGGCGTGGTGCGAGATGCGGGGGCAGGAGTACGTGGGCGAGGAGCCGGCGGACCAGGGCTCGGCCTATGTGGTCCGCCGGGTCTCGTAACCCTTCGGGGAGTTACGCCAGGTACTTCTGGACCTCGGCGGCGGCCTCGTCGCCGTACGCCTTGGTGAAGCGGTCCATGAAGTGCGCCCGCCGCAGCTGGTACTCCTGGGTGCCGACCGTCTCGATGACCAGGGTGGCGAGCATGCAGCCGACCTGTGCGGCCCGCTCCAGCGAGACCCCCCACGCCAGTCCCGACAGGAACCCCGCGCGGAAGGCGTCGCCGACACCCGTGGGGTCGGCCTTGCGGTCCTCCTCGGGGCAGCCGACCTCGATCGGGTCCTCGCCGTCGCGCTCGATACGGACGCCGCGCGCGCCGAGCGTGGTGACGCGGTGGCCGACCTTGGCGAGGATCTCGGTGTCGGACCAGCCGGTCTTGGACTCGATCAGGCCCTTCTCGTACTCGTTCGAGAAGAGGTATGTGGCGCCCTCCAGCAGTATCCGGATCTCGTCGCCGTTCATCCGGGCGATCTGCTGGGAGAAGTCGGCGGCGAAGGGGATCTGGCGGGAGCGGCACTCCTCGGTGTGGCGGAGCATCGCCTCGGGGTCGTCGGCGCCGATCAGGACCAGGTCGAGGCCGCCGACGCGGTCCGCGACGGTCTTCAGCTCGATCTGGCGGGCCTCGCTCATCGCGCCCGTGTAGAAGGAGCCGATCTGGTTGTGGTCTGCGTCGGTGGTGCACACGAAGCGGGCGGTGTGCAGGGTCTCGGAGATACGGACCGAGTCGGTGTCGACGCCGTGCCTGTCCAGCCAGGCGCGGTACTCGTCGAAGTCGAAGCCGGCGGCGCCGACCAGGAGCGGGTTGGTGCCGAGCTGACCCATGCCGAAGGCGATGTTCGCGCCGACGCCGCCCCGGCGTACGTCGAGGTTGTCGACCAGGAAGGAGAGCGAGACCGTGTGCAGCTGGTCCGCGACGAGCTGGTCGGCGAAGCGGCCGGGGAAGGTCATGAGGTGGTCGGTGGCGATGGAGCCGGTGACTGCGATGCGCACGGCGGGGACTCTCCTGAGGGGAGACGGATTGACAGTTCACGCTACCGGGTCGTAGCAGCGCTCTGAAGTGGCCAAAACTACCCGATAGTAGATCTTTCTTCGCGGGGTGCTGCGTGCATACGGTTCCGCTATGACGAACCTCAAGGTCCACTCCCCGGCCCCGGTCGACCTCGAAGGCGACATGGCGTCGCTGTGGGGGGACTGCGCCAGGATGGTCCCGCACTGGGCTGCTCCCGACCGGGTTGCTTCCCGCCCGGTCTCCCCGTCACTCATCCACGGCGTGCAGGTGCCACCGAAGTCGGCCCGGCTGCTGGACGCGATGTCGGACTACGGCGACTGAATCCGGCTGCGTAGTCCGGATCGGCGCCTTCGAGGGAACCGCGCGCTCCCCCGGTGCGTCCCATCGCCGTCCCCCGTAAAGGGGATGCGCGATACGACCCCCCGCAGGCCGTTTTGACAGGGCCGGGTCAGGGTCATGGACAGCACGGTGAAGGAGCGATGCGGTGACTACCGAGCAACCCGACAAGGACGCCGCCGGCCCCGCCGAGGAGCGGGAGGACACCGGCTCCACGGCGGAGCGGGGTGCCGGGCGCGAGCAGCGGGCCGAGGCAGAAGAGGCTCGAGGCGTCACGGAGGGCGATGCGGAAGCTGCCGAGGCGGACGCCCCCGAGTCAGGAGCCGCCGAGGTCGAGGGGACCATGGCCGCCGAGGCCGAGGAGAACAAGGCCGCCGAAGCTCCTGCGACCGAGTCGGGTGACGGTCCTGCGACCGACGCCGGCGACGACGACATCCCCGACGCCACTCCCGGTCCCGAGGCCGAGCACCCCCGCCCGCCCCGCCGCCGCTCCCCCGTGCTCATCGCCTCCGTCGCCGCCGCCGTGCTGCTCGTCGGCGGTGGTGGGGCCTATCTCGCGGCGTCCGCCACCGGCGGCTCCGGCGGCGCTACGAACTCCGGGACGCCCGGTGACGGCGGCACTCCCCCGCCGCTTGCCCTCGACGGCTACTCCGAGGGCGGTACGAACGGGATCGCGCCCGGCGAGCCCAACCCCTACGGCGTGACGTACAAGATCGACGGCAGCCTCCCCGACGGACCGGACTCGGCGCCCGTGTACCGCGCGTCCGGCGAGGTCACCAAGGACGAGGTGGCCCGGCTGGCGAAGGCGCTCGGGCTGGACGGGACGCCCGTGGCGACGGGGCAGGCCTGGCAGGTCGGACCGAGCAAGGACGGATCCGGGCCCAGTCTCGTGGTGAACAAGCAGGCGCCGGGGACCTGGACCTTCCATCGGTACGCGGCCGGGACCGACGCCTGCAAGAGCATGACCGTGTGCACGCAGGACCCCGCCAACCCCGCCGGCGACACGGTGAGCGAGGCGGCCGCGAAGAAGGCGGCGGCGCCGGTGCTGAAGGCGTTGGGTCAGGACGACGCGAAGGTGGACGCGAGCCAGGTCATGGGCGCCCAGCGGGCGGTGAACGCCGATCCGGTGGTCGGCGGACTGCCCACCTACGGCTGGTCGACCGGGCTGACCGTGAGCGCACAGGGCGAGGTGGTGGGCGGCAGCGGCCAGCTGAAGGCGCCGGTGAAGGGGGACACGTACCCCGTGCTGGGCGCGCAGAAGACGCTGGACCTGATGAACGCGGCGCCGACCACCGACCACCGCATGGGCATCGGCGGCTGCGCCAGCCCCGTACCGCTGAAGGACCGGCTGGAGGCGCCCTGCGGCCAGTCGACCTCGACCTCTGGGGCGACGGCCACGCCCGCGAAGGAGACCGTCACCGTCGACAAGGCGGTGTTCGGGCTGGCCGCGCGGGCCGTGGACGGGCGGCAGGCGCTGGTGCCGTCCTGGCTGTTCCAGGTGAAGGGCGCGGGCGCGCAGAACGGCTTCACGGTGACGTATCCGGCCGTGGACCCGAAGTACCTGGCCTCGAACTCGCCCTCCGGCGAGCCCACCCCGTCGGCGACCGCACCGAGCGACGAGCCGACCTCGGGGCCGGTCACGCGTGACGTCGCGGTGGAGGGCTACACGGCCGACGGCAGGGACCTGACGGTGACCTTCACCGGCGGGGTGTGCGCCGACTACGCGGCGAAGGCGAGCGAGACCTCCAACAAGGTGACCGTGACGGTGACCGAGACCAAGGAGCGGGGCAAGGTCTGCATCATGATCGCCAAGGAGATCGAGAAGACGGTGCAGCTCGACGAGCCGCTGGGTGACCGGAAGGTCGTCGGCTCGGACGGCAAGGAGATCCCGCTGATGAAGCAGGGGGCGCGGCTGCCGCGGACGTCGGCCGGCGTGCAGTAGCGCTGCAGATACACGAAGGCGGCGGCCCTGTCGGAGGGGGCCGCCGCCTTCGGCGTGTTCAGTTGTTCAGCAAGCCGGCTTCAGGGCTCAGCTGAAGGAGTCGCCGCAGGCGCAGGAGCCCGTCGCGTTCGGGTTGTCGATCGTGAAGCCCTGCTTCTCGATGGTGTCGACGAAGTCGATGGACGCGCCGCCCAGGTAGGGGGCGCTCATGCGGTCGGTGACGACCTTCACGCCGCCGAAGTCCTTGACCACGTCGCCGTCGAGGGAGCGCTCGTCGAAGAAGAGCTGGTAGCGCAGGCCGGAGCAGCCGCCGGGCTGAACGGCGACGCGCAGTGCCAGGTCGTCACGGCCTTCCTGGTCGAGCAGGGCCTTGACCTTCGCCGCGGCGGCGTCGGACAGGATGATGCCGTCGGTGACGGTGCTGGTCTCGTCCGATACGGACATCTACATCTCTCCCGGGTTGTACGGAGACTGCTTGCCGACGATTGCAACCGCCGGGGCCGCGGATTCATTCCGCGCCGAGCAACTTGTCTTTTCGCCTGTCCTTTCATGCTCGCACACCGGCGGGAAAGCGAACAGCGGCCCAAAGGTCACCTGCCGGCCAGGCACCGGGATTCATGTCACATCGACGTTATGACCATCGTCAAAGTGACGTGAAGCGGGTTATGATAGATAGCGTCAGTTCGACGAGAAGCACTCCCGCAGAGAACATCCGCAGAACAGAAAGGGTGCGTGTCGTGACCACCGCCCAGACCACGGAGCTCGACGTACAGCCGACTCCGCTCGCCCTGCTGCTGCTCGGCCGCGAGGCCGACCCGAAGAGCGAGCGGGGCGTCGAGTGCCCCGGCGACCTGCCGTCCCCGTCCGACCCGGACCTCGTGGCCCGCGCCCGCGCGGCCAAGGAGAAGCTCGGCGACAAGGTCTTCGTGCTCGGCCACCACTACCAGCGCGACGAGGTCATCCAGTTCGCCGATGTCACGGGCGACTCCTTCAAGCTGGCCCGGGACGCGGCCGCGCGCCCGGAGGCCGAGTACATCGTGTTCTGCGGTGTGCACTTCATGGCCGAGTCGGCGGACATCCTGACGTCGGACGACCAGAAGGTGGTCCTGCCCGACCTCGCCGCCGGCTGCTCGATGGCCGACATGGCGACGGCCGAGCAGGTCGCCGAGTGCTGGGACGTGCTGACCGAGGCCGGCATAGCCGAGCAGGTCGTGCCCGTCTCGTACATGAACTCCTCCGCGGACATCAAGGCGTTCACGGGCAAGCACGGCGGCACGATCTGCACCTCGTCCAACGCAAAGAAGGCCCTGGACTGGGCCTTCGAGCAGGGCGAGAAGGTGCTGTTCCTGCCCGACCAGCACCTGGGCCGCAACACCGCCGTCCGCGACATGGGCATGTCCCTCGAGGACTGCGTCGTCTACAACCCGCACAAGCCGAACGGCGGGCTGACCGCGGACCAGCTGCGCGCCGCGAAGATGATCCTGTGGCGCGGTCACTGCTCGGTGCACGGCCGGTTCTCGCTCGACTCGGTGAACGACGTGCGCGAGCGCATCCCGGGCGTGAACGTCCTCGTCCACCCCGAGTGCAAGCACGAGGTCGTGGCCGCGGCCGACTACGTCGGTTCGACGGAGTACATCATCAAGGCCCTGGAGGCGGCCCCGGCGGGCTCCAAGTGGGCCATCGGCACCGAGCTCAATCTCGTACGGCGCCTCGCCAACCGTTTCGCGCCCGAGGGCAAGGAGATCGTCTTCCTCGACAAGACGGTCTGCTTCTGCTCGACCATGAACCGCATCGACCTGCCCCACCTGGTCTGGGCGCTGGAGTCGCTGGCCGAGGGGAACCTGGTCAACCGGATCGAGGTCGACAAGGAGACCGAGGCGTTCGCGAAGCTGGCGCTGGAGCGGATGCTGGCGCTGCCGTAGCCGTGTGCCCCGCTGTCACCCCGATGCGGACTTCCGCTCGGGGTGCGCGGGGTCGAGGGAGAAGACCGTGCCGTCCGGCGTGCTCACGACCACTGCGCCGCCGTACAGCAGCACCTTGGACTTGGTCACGTCACCGCTGGCGAGCTGGTCGGCGCGTGCGCCCGTCTCCCACAGCAGCTTGCCCTTCCGGGTGTCCAGGGCCCCGACCCGGCCGCTGGTGCTGGCCAGGTAGAGGGTGCGGGTGCGGGCGTCGTACGTGGGCTGTCCCGAGCCCTCGACGTCGGTACGGGTCTGCCACAGCTGTTTGCCGGTCAGCGGGGACACGGCGGTCACCTGGCCGTTGGCCCCGGTGATCCACAGGGTGCCGGCGGCCAGCCGCACCGCGCCGTCGTAGGTCTTCGTCAGCTTCGTCGTGGTGGCCGCGCCGGTGTCCGGGTCGAGCAGCCGGATCTCGCCGAACTTCAGCTCCTCGGGGCGCACCGGGCCGCTGTCGCCGCCGACCACGAAGGCCAGTCGGCCGCCGACGGTGCCGAGCAGGCCGCTCGCGTTCGGGGTGTTCAGACGCCGGAGCACCGATCCGTCGGCCTTGTTCAGCTCCAGGAGTACGGCGTCCTTGTTCGCGTCGTCCGGGAAGCAGTGCGCGTACAGGCGGGAGCCTTCCGTCGCGAACTGGCAGTAGTCGCCGGAGGGCAGCTGGGTGGTCCAGCGGTCGGTGCCGGTGCGTGGGGAACGGGCCGTCACCAGCCGACCGCTGGTGTCGGGGGTCAGGATGAGGTCGCCGGACACGATCTGGTCGACGGTCACGTTGTTCCGCTCGCGGGCCCACAGCTGCTCGCCGCTCTCGGTGTCGAGGGCGACGATGCTGGCCTTCGTGCCCCCGTCGGCCCCGTAGACGTAGTGCTGGAGGAGCATCGCGTCGTCCCGCACCCCGAGGAGTTCGAAGTTGTCCCGCGCCGAGTCCGCGCCCTCGGCGGAGGTGGCGAGGGCGGAGCGCCAGACGGTTTTGCCCGTACGGCCGTCCAGACGGACCGGGAGGACGTTGTTGCCCGCGCAGTAGACCGCGTTCTCGTACCGCTCGCAGGTGGCGTCGCCCGGGTCTCCGTTGTCCTTCGCCAACGGGTTGACCTCGCCCAGCGCCGCCGTCTTGAACATCGTCGTCTGCCAGGGCTGCCAGCCGGTGGGCACGGCCGGCCATCGGGAGTTCGCGGACACGGCGGAACTCGCCGCCGGGGCACCGTCCGGGAAGCCCGGGCCGAACCGTATGTACCACCCCGTCCCCAGGGCCAGTACGCCCACCGTGCAGGCCACCGCCAGCCATGGGCGGACCCTGCGGCCACGCGTGCGCCCGAACCGAGTGACCTTTCCGGGCGCCGCGTGGCCGGTCCCGGCGTAGGTCTCCTCGAAGGTCCTCAGGTCGGCCAGGCGGAGGGTCGTGGTGTCCGGGTCCATGGGGTCGGACTCGGGCAGGGCCTCGGCGAACTCCTTGGCCAGTACGTCCAGTTGAGGCCGGTCGGCGGCGTCCTTGACCAGACAGCGCTCCAGGACCGCGCGCAACGGCCCCGGTACGCCGTCCAGTCCGGGCGGCTCGTGGACGACCCGGAAGGCGGTCAGGTACGGGCTGTCGGCGTCGAAGGGGCCGCGTCCGGTGGCCGAGAAGACCAGGAGCGCGGCGAGCGAGAAGACGTCCGAGGCGGGTCCGACCGTGCGGGCGTCGGTGAACTGTTCCGGTGACATGAAGGGCGGAGTGCCGATCATCTGGCCGGTCTCGGTGAGGGTCTGGTGGTTCTCGGCGGCGCGGGATATGCCGAAGTCGATGACGCGGGGGCCGTCCTCGGCCATCAGGACGTTGGCGGGCTTGAGGTCCCGGTGCACCACTCCGGCCCGGTGGATGTCCTGCAGCGCCTCCACCAACCCCAGGGCCAGCCGCCGCAGTTCGGTGCCTTTGAGCGCGCCGTGGTCGCGGATCCGTTCGGCGAGGGAGCTGCCCGGCACGTACTGGGTCGCCATCCAGGGCCGTATCGCCTCCGGGTCGGCGTCCACCACGGGCGCGGTGAAGGCACCGCTGACCTTGCGGACGGACTCGATCTCCTGGCGGAAGCGGGCGCGGAAGACCCTGTCCTCCGCGTACTGGGCGTGCACCACCTTGACGGCGACGTCACGGCCCGAGCGCGATCTGCCCCAGTAGACGACGCCCATGCCTCCGGAGCCGAGCCGGTCGACCAGCTTGTACCCGCCGACCGATTTCGGGTCGTCCTTGTGCAGTGGCACCGCCGGGATCCCCTTCACCGTAAAGCAGTTCGAGGCACAAGATACATAACCGCGAAACGGCGGCGGCCGGGTGCCGAACCACAGGGGTTCGCCACCCGGCCGCCGTGGGACTCGGGCCGTCACACGCCCGCGGGCTCCGGCTCCTGCACCGGTGTGCCCGTCTTCGCCGCCTTCTTCGCCGCCCGCTTCTTCGCGCGGCGCTCCTTGCGGAGTTCGAGCATCGCGTAGAGCGTCGGGACGAGGAGGAGGGTCAGCAGGGTCGACGTGATCAGGCCGCCGATGACGACCACCGCGAGCGGCTGGGCGATGAAGCCGCCCTCGCCCGTGACGCCCAGGGCCATCGGGAGCAGGGCGAAGATCGTCGCCAGGGCCGTCATGAGGATCGGGCGCAGACGGTGGCGGCCGCCCTCGACCACGGCCTCCACGACGCCGTAACCCTGCTTCCTGTACTGGTTGATCAGGTCGATCAGCACGATCGCGTTCGTCACCACGATGCCGATCAGCATCAGCATGCCGATCATCGCGGGGACGCCCATCGGGGTGCCGGTGGCGACCAGGAGGCCGATCGCGCCCGTCGCCGCGAAGGGGATCGAGACCAGGAGGATCAGCGGCTGGGCCAGCGAGCGGAAGGTCGCGACCAGGAGCATGAAGACGATCGCGATCGCCGCCAGCATCGCCAGGCCCAGGTTCTTGAACGCGCTGTCCTGGTCGGAGGTGACCCCGCCGATCTCGGCCGTGGCGCCCGCCGGGAGCTTCAGGGCGTTGATCTTCGACTGGAGCTTGGTGCTGACCGCGCCCGTGTTGTCGCCGGTCGGCTTCGCCGTGATGGTGGCGGCCCGCTGGCCGTCGATACGGGTCATCGAGACGGGGCCGTCGACCAGCTTCACCGTGGCGATGTCACCGAGCTTCACCGGGCCCAGCCGGAGGTTCTTCAGCTGGTCGACGGTCGTCGCCGGCTTCGCCGACCTGATGACGACGTCGCGCTCGGTGTCGTCCAGGATCGCCTTGGCGGCGGTGGTGCCCTTGACCGCCTGGGCGACGGCGGCGCCGAGCGTCTGGTCGTTGAAACCGGCCGCGGCCGCCTTGGAGTTGGCCTTGACCGAGATGCGCGGCACGCTCTGCGACAGGTCACTCGTCACGTCGGTGACGTGGTCCAGGCCCGCCACCGCGGTACGCACCTGCTCCGACGCCTTGCGCAGGACGTCCGCGTCGGCCGCCTTCACGACCACGCTCAGGTCCTGGTTGCCGAAGCCGTCACCGGCCGAGACCGTGGTCGTACCGATGCCGGAGAGCTTCTTCAGACCCGCCTCGATGGCGTCGGTGACGTCCGTGGACTTCGCGTCGTCCTTCAGCATCACCTGGTAGGACGCCTGGTTGGTGTCCGTGCCGCCGCCGAAGGCCGCCAGGAAGCCGGACGAGCCGACGGTCACCTGGTAGTCCTTGACGCCCTTGGTGTCCGCGAGCAGCTGCTCGACCTTCTTCGCCTGCTCGTCGGTGGCCGCCAGGCTGGTGCCGGGCTTCAACTCCTGCTTGACGGTGAGGACTTCCTGCTCGCCCTGGTCGAAGAAGTTCGTCTTCAGCAGGGGTGCCATGCCGAAGGTGCCGATCAGGATCACGACCGCGAGCAGCACGCTGGTCAGACGGCGACGGGTCGCGAAGCGCAGGACGGGCACGTAGAAGCGCTGGAGGCGGCTCTTCGCCTCCTTCTCCTCGGCCTTGCGGCGGGCCTCCTCGGCGTCGTCCGGTGTGCCCTTGGGGGCCCGCAGGAACCAGTACGACAGGACCGGTACGACCGTCAGGGAGACCAGCAGCGATGCCAGCAGGGCCGCCGTCACCGTCAGGCTGAACGGGCCGAACAGCTGGCCCACCATGCCGCCGACCAGGCCGATCGGGAGGAAGACGGCGACCGTGGTGAGCGTGGAGGAGGTGACCGCGCCGGCGACCTCGCGGACCGCCTTGAGGATGGCCTCCTGGCGCTCCTCGCCGTAGCCGAGGTGCCGTTTGATGTTCTCCAGGACCACGATCGAGTCGTCGACGACCCGGCCGATGGCGATCGTCAGCGCGCCGAGCGTCAGCATGTTGAGCGAGAGGTCCCGCGTCCACAGCACGATCAGGGCGAGGACGACCGAGAGCGGGATGCTCACCGCGTTGACGAGCGTCGAGCGGATCGACGCGAGGAAGACCAGGATGACCAGGACCGCGAAGAGCAGGCCGAGCCCGCCCTCCGTCGTCAGGCCGGAGATGGACTTGGAGACCGCCGGGCCCTGGTCGCTGACGACCGTGATCTTCGTGCCGGCGCCCAAGTCCTTGCGCAGGTCGGGGAGTTTGTCCTTGACCGCGTCGGAGATGGCGACCGCGCTGCCGTCGTGGTCCATGGTGACCTGGACGGCGAGGGAGGGCTTGCCGTCGGTGCGGGTGATGGAGTCGGCGGTGGCCTGCTGCTGCTCGACGGTGGCCACGTCCCCGAGGCGGACCGGCTTCTTGCCGCCCTCGCCCGTGACCATCAGGTCCTGGATCTGGGCGAGCGAGGTGAAGCCGCCGCCGACCTGGACGGTGCGGTTCTTGCCGTCCTCGGCGAAGGATCCGGCCGGGACGGTCGCGCCGCCCGCCTGCAGGGCCTGGGCCAGGGACTGGGTGGTCAGTCCGGCGGCCGCCAGCTTCTTGTCGTCCGGCGTGACCGAGACCTGCAGGTCGCGTACGCCGCCGACGGTGACCTGGCCGACGCCGCCGATGTTCTTCAGGTCCGGCACGACCGTCCTGTCGAGCTGGTCGGCGAGGGCCTGCTGGTCCTTGTCGGAGCTGACGGCGAGGACGACGGTCGGGATGTCGTCGGTGGAGCCGGCGACGACCTGCGGGTCGACGTCGTCCGGGAGCTGGACGCGGGCCCGGTTGACGGCCTGCTGGACGTCGGCGACGAGCTGCTTGGTGTCGGGGCCGTAGTCGAAGGACGCCATGATCACGGCGTTGCCCTCGCTGGCCGTGGAGGTGACGCCCTTGATGCCGTCGACCGCTTCGAGGTTGTCCTCGAGGGGCTCGACGACCTGCTTCTCGACCACGTCCGGGGAGGCGCCCTGGTAGGGCGCGAGCACGGACACGACCGGCAGTTCGATGGAGGGCAGCAGTTGCTGCTTGAGCTGGGGTATCGCGATCGCCCCGAAGGCGAGCGCGATGATGGACATCAGACCGATCAGGGCCCGTTGCGCGAGGCTGAACTTGGACAGCCAGGACATGGGTCAGGAATCTCTCTTCTGGAGCGGCAGAAGTGGTGGCTCCTAAACCCTGTGGCATCTGTGAGTGCTGTTTCGTAGCCCCCAGGTCCATTTCCTTATACGGCGCATACTCCGGCCGCAGTACGGCCGGGTTGAGCTCACTCCACCCTTGGACGTACCAGCCCGGACTCGTACGCGATCACGACGAGCTGGGCCCGGTCGCGCGCGCCGAGCTTCGCCATGGCGCGGTTGACGTGGGTCTTCACGGTGAGCGGGCTGACCTCCAGCCGCTCGGCGATCTCGTCGTTCGAGTGGCCGCCGGCGACCTGGACGAGGACCTCGCGCTCGCGGACGGTCAGGGCGTCCAGCCGTTCGGTGCGGGCGGGGTCGCGGTCGTCGTCGCCCGCACCGCCCTGGGCGAGGAAGCGGGCGATCAGGCCCTTGGTGGCGGCCGGGGAGAGCAGGGCCTCGCCGCCGGCCGCGACGCGGATGGCGTTGAGCAGTTCGTCGGGCTCGGAGCCCTTGCCGAGGAAGCCGGAGGCGCCCGCGCGCAGGGACTGCACCACGTAGTCGTCGACCTCGAAGGTGGTCAGGATGACGATCCGGACGTGCGCGAGGGTGGGGTCGGTGCTGATCATCCGGGTGGCCGCGAGGCCGTCCGTGCCCGGCATCCGGATGTCCATCAGCACGACGTCGGCCCGCTCCTCCTTGGCCAGCCGCACCGCCTCCGCGCCGTCGGACGCCTCGCCCACGACCTCCATGTCGGGCTCGGAGTCGACGAGCACACGGAAGGCGCTGCGAAGCAGGGCCTGGTCGTCGGCGAGCAGGACGCGGATGGTCATGCGGGGTCCTTTGCGGGGCGTGAATTACTTGTCCTACGACAACTACCGTGAGGTGCGCGGAAGTTCCGCACGTCGGTCATACGGCGTCTTCCGCCGCCCGGGAGCGGGTCTTGACCGGCAGGATCGCATGGACGCGGAAGCCGCCGCCGTAGCGCGGGCCGGTGGTGAGGGTGCCGCGAATGGCGGTGACGCGCTCGCGCATGCCGAGGAGGCCGTGGCCGCCGCCGTTGTCGGGGTCGTTGTCCTCGCCGGTGCCGTTGTCCAGGACCGTGACCTCGATGTTCGGGCCGACGCGGACGACGCTGACCTCCGCCTTCGCCTCCGTGCCGGCGTGCTTCTGGACGTTGGTGAGGGCTTCCTGGATGACGCGGTAGACGGCCAGGTCGACGGCGGCGGGGAGGGTGGTGCCGTGGTCGGCGCGGGCGACCTCGACGTGCAGGCCGGCGCTGCGGAAGGTGCCGACGAGTTCGTCGAGGCGGTCGAGGCCGGGGGCGGGTTCGGTGGGGGCCTCGGGGTCGCCGGACTGGCGCAACAGGCCGACGGTGGCGCGCAGTTCGTTGAGCGCGGAGCGGCTGGCCTCGCGGACGTGGGCGAGGGCTTCCTTGGCCTGGTCGGGGCGCTTGTCCATGACGTGCGCGGCGACTCCGGCCTGCACGTTGACGAGCGCGATGTGGTGGGCGACGACGTCGTGCAGGTCGCGGGCGATACGGAGCCGCTCCTCGGCGACCCGGCGGCGGGCCTCCTCCTCGCGGGTGCGCTCGGCCCGCTCGGCGCGTTCGCGGATGGCCTGGACGACGGCTCTGCGGCTTCGTACCGCATCCCCTGCGGTCGCGCCGATGCCGGTCCAGGCGAAGATGGCGAGGTTCTCCTGGGCGTACCAGGGAAGCGGGCCGAACAGCATGGAGGCGCCGGTGAGGACCGTCATGGTGAGCAGGCCGAGGCGCCAGGTGGTGGGGCGGTCGGTGGTGGAGGCGACGGTGTAGAGGGCGATGACGGCGGACATCGCGACGGGGGCGCGGGGGTCGCCGACGACGCACTCCACGAGGGAGACGGTGCCGGTGAGGGCGAGGACCGTCCTGGGGGCGCGGCGGCGGAAGACCAGGGCGAGGGCGCCGAGGGCCATGAGCACGAGGGCGAGGACGTCGGGGGTGCGGACGCCCCAGGTGACGCCGTCCTTGCCGTGCGGGTCCACGAAGGAGCCGGCCACCATGCAGGCGAGGACGCCGGCCGCCAGGGTCGCGTCCAGCGCGAGGGGGTGCGCCTTCAGGCGACATCTGGTGCGTTCTAGCATGCCGCTCACATCTGAACAGTACGGTGCGCCTGTCCGGGCCGGAACTGGTGGTAGCCGTACCTTGGCGCGCCGTTGACCGGGGGCTTGCAGCCCCCGGCCCCCGTCACCCGGGAATCAGGCCGTCGTCGCTCAGCAGCTCCCGGACCTCCTCCAGCGTCGCGTCGGCCGACGGCAGGATGAGTTCCGACGGTTCCAGGGAGTCGTCCGGCAAGGGAGTGCCGAGTTCGCGGACCTTGGAGAGGAGGGCCGTCAGGGTGCGGCGGAAGCCGGGGCCGTCGCCGTTCTGCATTTCCTGGAGGAGCTCGTCGTCCAGTTTGTTCAGTTCGGTGAGGTGGCTGTCCGCCAGCCTCATCTGGCCCTCCCCCATGATCCTTACGATCATGTCGCCCATGTCGGCCTCCTAGGCGTGGCCCCTACTGCTTGTCGAAGCGCGGGGTGTCCTTCGGCTGCTGCTGGGACTGCGACTCGCCCGTGCCGCCCTCGATCGCCTGCTGGGGCGATCCTCCGGCGAGCTCCGCCTTCATGCGCTGCAGTTCCAGCTCTACATCCGTACCACCGGAGATCCGATCCAGCTCGGCCTGGATCTCGTCCTTGTGCATCCCGGAATGGTCGTCCAGGGCGCCCGAGGCGAGCAGTTCGTCGATCGCGCCGGCCCGGGCCTGGAGCTGCGCCGTCTTGTCCTCGGCACGCTGGATCGCCAGGCCGACGTCGCCCATCTCCTCCGAGATGCCGGAGAAGGCCTCGCCGATGCGGGTCTGGGCCTGGGCCGCGGTGTACGTGGCCTTGATGGTCTCCTTCTTCGTACGGAAGGCGTCGACCTTGGCCTGCAGGCGCTGGGCCGCCAGGGTGAGCTTCTCCTCCTCGCCCTGCAGCGTCGCGTGCTGCGTCTCCAGGTCCGTCACCTGCTGCTGGAGGGCGGCGCGGCGGGAGAGCGCCTCGCGGGCCAGGTCCTCACGGCCCAGCGCGAGCGCCTTGCGGCCCTGGTCCTCCAGCTTCGTGGACTGCGACTGCAGCTGGTTGAGCTGGAGCTCCAGGCGCTTGCGGGAGGTCGCCACGTCGGCGACGCCGCGGCGGACCTTCTGGAGCAGCTCCAGCTGCTTCTGGTACGAGTAGTCGAGGGTCTCGCGCGGGTCCTCGGCCCGGTCAAGGGCCTTGTTCGCCTTCGCGCGGAAGATCATCCCCATACGCTTCATGACACCGCTCATGGGCTTCGCGCGCCCCCTTCTGACGGACTTCCAGCTCCAGCTCTGCGACAGAACCCACAGTACGGGCCCTGCATCCATTGACGCACTGTTCCGGGACGGATGCGCTCATCCCCAAGGACGACTGCGTCCGGCCCCGCTCCGGCGTAGGGAGTAGGTGCTCCCCTGGGGAAAGCGCCCCCTCTGTCCCTTACATGACGACTGGTGTTGCCGGATCGTTCCCCGCCGGACTGGGGTCCAACCCCGGGCACCCCGTACCCTTGGGTTTTGTGTTCCGTAGCCGTTCCAAAGATGAGAAGGTCCCCACCGACAAGGTGCCGGTGACCGACTCCAACGAGTCCCGTCACCCCGAGGCCAAGAAGGGCCGCCCCACGCCGAAACGCAGTGAGGCCCAGTCCCAGCGCCGCAGCGTGGCCAACACGTCGATGACGCGCAAGGACGCCTCCAAGCGTCAGCGCGAGGAGCGCCGTGCCGCGCTGGACCGGCAGCGCCAGGCGCTGGCCGGCGGTGACGAGCGGTACCTGCCCGCCCGCGACAAGGGCCCGGTCCGCAAGTTCGCGCGTGACTTCATCGACTCGCGGTTCAACGTGGCGGAGTTCTTCCTGCCCATGGCCGTGGTCATCCTCGTGCTCAGCGTGGTGCGGGTGGCGTCGCTGCAGAACATCGCGCTGCTGCTGTGGCTCGTCGTGATCGTGCTCATCGTGCTCGACGCGTTCGTCACCGGTTTCCGTCTGAAGAAGCGGCTCGCCGAGCGCTTCCCCGACCAGAACCGCAAGGGTGCCGTCGCCTACGGCCTGATGCGTTCCCTCCAGATGCGTAGGCTCCGGCTGCCGAAGCCGCAGGTCAAGCGCGGAGAGCGGCCCTGAGCACGACGTCTTTCTCCGGGGGCGCGGCGGATGCCTGGCTGAGCAGGTTGGGCGGTCTGCGCAATGCCGTACGGCAGGAGCTGGTGGCGCGGCAGCTCGACGAGCAGATCGTGGCGCGGTTCCCGGTCGGGCAGCGGCTGCGGGTGCTCGATGTCGGGATGGGCCAGGGCACGCAGGCGCTGCGGCTGGCCCGGGCCGGGCATCAGGTGACCGGTGTCGAGCAGGACCCGAAGATGGTCGCGGCGGCGCGTGAGGCGCTGTCCGGTGAACCCGAGGGCATCCGCGAGCGGGTGCGGATCGTCGAGGGCGACGGACGCGACACCGGGGTCCACTTCCTGCCCGGCAGCTTCGACGTCGTGCTCTGCCACGGCGTACTCATGTACGTCGAGGAGCCGGACCCCCTGCTGGCCGGGCTCGCCCGGATGCTCGCCCACGGCGGGCTGCTCTCGCTGCTGGTCCGCAACGCCGACGCGCTCGCGATGCGGCCGGGCCTGTCCGGCGACTGGGCCGGCGCGCTGGGCGCCTTCGACACCGTCTCGTACACCAACCGGCTGGGCCTCGACGTCCGGGCCGACCGGCTGGCGACCCTGACCGCGACGCTCGCCGGGATCGGCGCGCCGCTGCACGCCTGGTACGGGGTGCGGGTGTTCACGGACACGGCGACGGACGACGCGGAGACCCCGGCCGACGCGGAGACACTGCTCGCGGCCGAGGAGCGGGCCGGGCGGACGGATCCGTACCGGTCGGTCGCGGCGCTGCTGCATCTGTGCGGAGTGCGCGGCTGAAGCTGTGTGGAGTGCGCGGCTGAGCCCATTCGGGCGCGCACCACAAGCCGGACATTCGACCCGAAGTCAGACTCGGGGCATGGATGTTTCCCGTATCCGTGGCCTGCGGCTGCTCGTGCCCGTGGCCGCGCTCTTCTGCACGCTCGCGCTCGTCACCGGCTGCTCCGGCTCCGGTCCCTCCTCGACCAAGGAGAAGTCGACGACGCAGGCCGCGCAGGCCGCCGTTCCGATGTCGGGCAACGACCTGCAGAGCGACTACCAGAGAGTGATCAAGGACGTTCTGCCGTCGGTCGTCCAGATCCAGGCCAGCAACGATCTGGGGTCGGGGATCGTGTACGACGACAAGGGGCACATCGTCACCAACGCGCACGTGGTCGGCGACGAGAAGACCTTCAAGGTGACGACGGCAGGCAGCGAGGACACGTTCACGGCCAAGCTCGTCTTCTCGTACCCGGAGCAGGACCTCGCGGTCGTCAAGCTGGACAGGATTCCGGACGGGCTGAAGGCGGCGACCGTCGCGGACTCGTCGAAGGTCATGGTCGGGCAGATCGTGCTGGCGATGGGCTCGCCGCTCGGGCTCTCCTCCAGCGTGACGCAGGGGATCGTGTCGGCGACCGGACGGACCGTCACCGAGGGCAGTTCGGACGGCGGCACGGGGGCGACCATCGGGAACATGGTGCAGACGTCCGCGGCCATCAACCCCGGCAACAGCGGCGGCGCCCTGGTCAACCTCGACGGGCAGATCGTCGGCATTCCGACACTCGCCGCCACCGACCCGAACTTCGGGGGCAGTGCGGCGCCCGGCATCGGGTTCGCGATCCCCTCGTCGATGGTGAAGACGGTCGCCGACCAGATCATCAAGAACGGCAGGGTCACCGACTCGGGCCGGGCCGCGCTCGGCATCACCGGCCGTACGGTCGTCGACGACAGCTTCCAGCCCGCCGGGGTGGCCGTGGTCTCGGTGAAGAGCGGCGGGGCGGCCGACAAGGCGGGCATCCAGGCCGGGGATGTCATCACCGGGCTGGGAAACACGGACATCACCACGATCACGTCCCTGTCCGAGGCGCTGGCCGCGGACAGCCCGGGGGACAGGACGACGGTGACGTACACACGCAACGGCAGTGAGACGAAGGCCGACGTGACGCTGGGCGAGCAGTGAGCAGGGGGCGGCTCGCACCGCCCCCTCCGTGCGGGTTACGCCTCTTCGGCGTGCAGGCTCATCGGCCCGTAGATCTCCGTGGAGTCCTCGTACAGCCGTACCTGGTCGGCGCCGCCGTCCTGCAGGGCCTTCCAGTGCTCCCCGATCCAGGACTCGGCGTCGCCCTGTGTGGTGAACTCCTCGGGCTGCACCGCGGGCGGGACCTCCGCCCCGTCGGACTTCTCGAACCGCCACGTCCATGCCGCCATGTAGGCCTCCCGTGTCCGAACACCTGCAAAACAGAAGCCGGATCTTGGTCCGGCTCCTGCGTGAAGACTAGTCGGATGCGCAGCACCTGCGCTCAGACGCGAAAATCACTTCCGTGGAAGTGACTCTGCTCGGCACCGGTGCCCCCGCGGGACTCCCCCGCCCCGACTGTCCCTGCGCGGCCTGTGCGGTTGCGCTCGGCGAGGACGCGCGGGCGGCCACTGCCGTCCTTGTGGACGGGACCCTGCTGCTCGATCTGACGCCGGGCGCGGCGTTCGCGGCCGCGCGGGCCGGGCACTCGCTCGGCGGTGTGCGGCAGGTGCTGCTGTCGCATCCGCACGACGGGCCCGCCGTCGAGGTGCCGGCGGGGCTGCCGCAGCCCGCGCGGGTGCCGGACGGGCGGGAGTTGGCGCTGCTGACGGGGCATCGGGTGCGGGCGGTGCCGATGGACTCGCCGGGCACCGGGTACGCGGTGACCGGGCCGAACGGGCAGCGGCTGCTGTATCTGCCGCCCGGGGGCGCGCCGGCCGGGCTGGAGAACGGCTCCGTGGAGTCGTACGACATGGTGCTCGCCGATGTCGTGGGGCGGCCGGACGCGCTGGCCAAGCTGCGGGCGGTGGGCGCCGTGGGGCCGACCACCGATGTCGTCGCCGTCCATCTGGACCATGACGTGCCGCCGGGGCCCGAGTTGCGGCGCCGGCTGGCCGCCGCGGGAGCGCGGGCCGTGCGGGACGGGGCGACGCTGACCGTCGGTGTGTACGAGGACGTGCCCGATGTGCCGCGCCGGACGCTGGTGCTGGGCGGGGCGCGGTCCGGGAAGTCCGTGGAGGCCGAGCGGCGGCTGGAGGCCTTCCCGGACGTGCTGTACGTGGCCACGGGCGGCTCGCGGAACGGGGACGTGGAGTGGGCCTCGCGGGTCGCCGTGCACCGGGAGCGGCGGCCCGGGTCGTGGCGTACGGCCGAGACCTGCGATCTGGTGCCGCTGCTGGCGGCGGAGGGGCCGCCGTTGCTCATCGACTGTCTGTCCCTGTGGCTGACGGACGCGATGGACTCCGTCGGGGCGTGGGACGACGCGGAGTGGGCGGACGGCGGGGAGCGGGCCCTCAGGGAGCGGGTGCGGGAGCTGACCGAGGCGGTGCGGGCGACCCGGCGGACCGTGGTCGCCGTATCCAATGAGGTGGGGTCGGGGATCGTGCCCGCCACGGCGTCCGGGCGGCGGTACCGCGATGAACTCGGGCGACTGAACGCGGCGTTCGCCGGGGAGTGCGAGCAGGTGGTGCTGGTGGTGGCGGGACAGGCGTCGGTGCTACGGGGCTGACGGCGCCCGGCGTGCGATGACCCGGTACGTCTGCGGGAACCGGCCCAGGACGTGCCGGCTCGTCGCGACGATCGTGCAGTCGTGGGAGTCGAGTCGGGTGCGGAGTTCGTCCGACTGCAACGAGGGGGTCTCCACGAGGAGGAGGCCGCCGGGGCGCAGGACCGTGAGGGCGGCGCGGAGTTCCTTGTCGGCGTCCGGGACGGGTGAGCGGTGGCGGAGCAGTGAGACGACGTCGTAGCGGGCGCGCAGGATCGTGGTGATGTGCGGGTCCGTCACGTGTCCCGTGAACGCCTCCTCGATGCGCTCGGCATGGCGGGCGTAGGCCACGCTCGTGGTGGGGTCGAGGCCGTCGAAGGAGGTGTAGGGGAAGAACTCCTTCGCCGTCTCGGGGAAGTGCGCGTCGCCGGTGCCCACGTCCAGCCAGCTCTCCGGTTCGGGCAGAAGCCGGTGGATCGCGCGGGCCGTCGAGCGGTGGCGTCGTTGTCGGTCGAGGACGCTGACACGGGTGCGCAGGCGTTCCATGGGGGCTCCCGGAGACGTAGAACAATCCGCTGCAAAACGGAACATATGGGGTCTCGATCTTGGGAGCAAAGACGTCACGCGCGCGTGGTGACCATGTGGCGCTGTCCTGTTCGATCGGTGCCGGTACTGTTCGGCGAATGAGCTCGCTTAATCTCGACGACTTCACCGACCTGATCGAGCGCCCCGACGGCGGGGTGCGCCGCGACGCCGAGGCGCGCCGGGAGCGTCAGGTCGTGCCGCCCGGGTCGCTGGGCCGCCTCGACGACCTGGGTGAGTGGCTGTCCGCGGCGCAGTCCGCCGTGCCGGTGCGGCCGATCGAACGGCCGCGGGTGGTGCTCTTCGCCGGTGACCACGGAATCGCCGAACTGGGCGTCTCCGCACAGCCTTTGGGCACCGCGGACCGGCTGGTGCGGGAGGTCCTGGAGGGCGGCCGTCCGGTGTCGGTGCTCGCCCGGCGGCTGGGCGTGCCGGTGCGGATCGTCGACATGTCCCTGGACTGCGACCCCGAGACCCTGCCCGACGAGGTCGTACGGCACCGGGTGCGGCGCGGCAGCGGGCGGATCGACGTCGAGGACGCGCTGACGCTCGAGGAGGCGGAGGCCGCGTTCCTCGCGGGCGTCGCGGTGGCCGACGAGGAGGCCGACGCCGGTACGGATCTGGTGGTGCTCGGTGATGTCAGCGTCGGCGGGACCACGGTGGCGGGCGTGCTGATCGCCGCGCTGTGCGGGACCGACGCGTCGGTCGTCACCGGGCGGGGCGGGCTCGCGATCGACGACCTGGCGTGGATGCGCAAGTGTGCGGCGATCCGCGACGCGCTGCGCCGGGCCCGGCCGGTGCTCGGGGACCAGCTGCAGCTGCTGGCGACCGTGGGCGGCGCCGACGTCGCCGCGATCACCGGATTCCTGCTGCAGAGCGCGGTGCGCAAGACGCCGGTGATCCTGGACGGGGTCGTGGTGGCCGCGTGTGCGCTGGTGGGCCAGCGGATCGCGTTCCGGGCGCCGGACTGGTGGCTGGCCGCGCACGACAGCGGCGAGCCCGGACAGGCGAAGGCCCTGGACCGGATGGCCCTGGAGCCGCTGCTCTCGCACGGGGTGACCGTGGGCGAGGGCGCGGGCGCCCTGCTGGCGCTGCCGCTGGTGCAGGCCGCGGCCGCGCTGGCCGCCGAGTTGCCCGAGAAGCCGCAGGCCGTGGAGGAACCGGAGAAGGAAGAGAAAGAAGAAAAGGAAGACACCGAGTAGGCCGGAGAAGGGTCGGAAGTCGACCGACCCCAGCCGAAAGATGGAGTGGTTGGCCAGGGCATCCCCCATATGATCCCCTCTCATGGGAGATGCCCGAATTGACGCCCCGCAGGTACGCACCCCGGCACCGCCGGGTGAGCAGGCCCGTCCGTCCACCACCGCCTCGCGGCGGGCCGCCGCCTTCGCCGTCTGGTACCTGCGAGCCGTCGCGTTCGTCAACTTCCTGAGCGCCGTATGGGTCTCCCTGGGGCAGGACGTGCGACGGCACAACCAGGAGAACTTCTTCACGCCGTACCTGCTGACGGCCGGCTTCGCCTCCGGTGTGTTCACGGCGTTCCTCGCCATCACCATGCGGCGCCGCAAGCGCGCCGCATGGATCCTGAACCTCGCCCTCGCGGGCCCCTTCCTCGCGCTGTTCGCCTTCGCCATGACGTTCGCGGAGATCCGGCAGTACGCCCAGAACTGGATCTCCCTCGGCCTGACCGCCGCCTTCCTCGCCGCACTGCTGGTCGGGCGGCGCGAGTTCTACGCCAAGGGCGACCGCTCGAACCCGAGGCTCGCCGCGGCCGTCGCGGTGGGCAGCACGCTGGTCGCCTCGCTGCTGGCCGCGCTGCTGGTGACGGTCACCAACCAGGCGCCGGACGCGGCCCGTTCGACGTTCCCAGAGCGCTGGCGCTACGGCACCTTCCGCCTGGTCTCGGTCGCCGTCGACGAGTCCCACTTCCCCGGCGTCGACGCGCCCAACTGGGTCAACGTCGCCATCAACGTGCTCAGCACGCTCATCGTCCTCGCCGTGTTCTACGCCGCCTTCCGTTCCCGGCGCGCCGTCGACCCGCTCACCGAGGACGACGAGAAGCAGTTGCGGGCGCTGCTGGAGCGGCACGGCGAGCGGGACTCGCTCGGGTACTTCTCGCTGCGGCGGGAGAAGAGCGTCGTGTGGTCGCCGACCGGGAAGGCGGCCGTGGCGTACCGGGTCGTGGGGGGTGTCTCACTGGCCTCCGGTGATCCGATCGGCGACCTGGAGGCCTGGCCCGGTGCCATCGAGCCATGGCTGGCCGAGGCGCGCGCCCACGGGTGGATCCCGGCGGTGATGGGGGCGAGCGAGGAGGCCGGGACCGTGTACGCGCGGCACGGTCTGGACGCGCTGGAGCTCGGCGACGAGGCCCTGGTCGAGGTCGCCGAGTTCACCCTCGAAGGACGTGCCATGCGCACCGTGCGGCAGGCCTACAACCGGGTGAAGCGGGCCGGGTACACCGTGCGCATCCGACGGCACGAGGACATTCCGGCCGACGAGATGGCGTATCTGCTGAAGCGGGCGGACGACTGGCGCGACGGGGCCACCGAGCGCGGGTTCAGCATGGCGCTGGGGCGGCTCGGGGACCCCGAGGACGGGCAGTGCGTGATGCTCGAATGCAGCGACGGCGACGGCGAGTTGAGGGCGCTGCTCTCCTTCGTGCCGTGGGGGCCGGGCGGGCTCTCGCTCGACCTCATGCGGCGCGACCGCGACTCCGACAACGGGCTGATGGAGTTCATGGTGATCGAACTCCTGCGCCGTGCCGCAGAGATCAAGATCACCCAGGTGTCACTCAACTTCGCCATGTTCCGTTCGGTCTTTGAACGTGGCGCACGTCTTGGTGCCGGGCCGGTGCTGAGGCTGTGGCGCTCACTGCTCAGCTTCTTCTCGCGCTGGTGGCAGATCGAGTCGCTGTACCGCGCCAACGCCAAGTACCGGCCCATCTGGGAGCCGCGCTTCCTGCTCTTCGAGAAGAGCGCGGACCTGCCGCGCATCGGCATCGCGTCGGCGCGCGCCGAGGGGTTCCTGGAGGCGCCGGGGCTGCCGAAGTGGCTGCACCGCAAGCACCTGGAAACGCACAGATGAGGACCGCCGGATGAGGACCACCGGATGAAGAGGCTCGCCCGCTGGGCCCGCGCCGAATGGGGACTCCTGTACGTCACGGTGCGGGAGCCCCTGGTCAAGCGGCGCTGGCGGGCGATCCCGATGACCCTCGGGGCGGTGGTCCTGACGGCGGTCATCCAGATCGTGCAGAACCAGTCGTGGGGCTACCAGTTCGTACAGAACATCGGGGCGGTCCGGGCCGAGGACCCGCTGTGGCTGGCGCTCCTGCGCACCCCCCTGTCGCTGTTCGTCCCGGCGCTGGACCTCCCCGTCTGGGGTGCGCTCGCACAGATCCTGTTCGTGTTCGGGATCGCGGAGATCTGCCTCGGCCGCTGGCGCACGCTCGTCATCGCCTACGCCGCCACCCTCGCCGGGACCCTGTACGCGCGCCTGGGCATCTGGCTGGGCTTCGACAACCCCTTCGGGCTGCCCTCGGGGGACGCCCGGGTCGTGGACACCGGGCCGTCGGCGGCCGTGGTGGGCCTCGCCGTGTTCCTCGGGTGGCGCTACGGCGCGTACGTCACGGCGTGTGCGGTGACGGCGGCGATGGCGGTCGAGGTGCTGCTGAAGGGAAACCTCGCCGGCAAGGAGCACATGGCGGCGATCGCGGCGGTGGGCGTGCTGTGCCTGATCTCCGCGCTACGGCACCGTCACCGGCCGATGGCGCGGTTCAGCTCGGGATCGGGCTTTCCGCCGAGCAGATCCTGAAACTTGCGGCGCGGTCCGGCCCATCGCTTGTCGTGGTGGTAGGCGCGCAGGGTGGCCCTGGCGCGGGCGCGCGGGCGGCGGCGGTAGAAGCGTCTGGCCCACGGCGAGGCGGGGCGGGCCAGCCGGACGAAGCCGATCAGGCCGATGAACGGAATGATCACGCTGAAGATCGCCATCCGGGCCTTGCCCTTGCTCAGGACGGCCAGCGAGAACAGGAAGTTGACCACGACGGTCGAGATCACGCTGCCGCGGTCCTGCAGCTCGTCCTGGGTCATGTCGTTGACCCCGAACGGCGAGAAGCCCGCCAGCATCAGCCCCACCAGGGCCGCCGTGAGCACCACGACCTCGACGCTCTTGCGGCCCTCCTCGCTCCAGTAGACGTCGTCGAGATGCAGGATCAGCGCGAACTCGTCGAGGACCAGGCCCGCGCCCATGCCGAAGACGACCGCGAAGACGGCCGCACCGAACCCGTACCGGCTGCTGGCGACCGCCCCGAAGCCGCCGAGGACGGTGAGGACGACGCCGGGCACCACGTGGTGGATGTGCACCCCGCCCGCCTTGACGTTGCCGAAGGGCCCCTTGCCCGCCCGGATGAGGCGGGTGATGAGCCGGGTGATGAGGAACGTCAGCACGAACGCGGTGAGGGCGAGCAGCAACGGCAGTTTGCCCGGTTCGATGACGTTGCGCTGAAGCCAATGTCCCATAAGCGCACTTTATCCACGGAGGCCGCCGCTCTCCTGGCAACCGCCGGGTAACCTGCGCCGGTGCCCGAACCCTCCAAGACCCCCTGGCCGGACGGCCTTCGCTTCGCCTTCGGCACTCTCACCGTGCTCCCGGTGAAGGTGACCCGCTGGGACCGGGACGCGGCCCGCGGCGGCATGCTCTGCGCCCCGCTCGCCGGGCTGGCCGTCGGCGGGTGCGCGGCCCTGGTCGGCGTACTGCTGCTGGCACTGGGCGCGGGCCCGCTGCTCGCCGCCGTCGCCTCCGCCGCCGTACCCGCCGCGCTCACCCGTGGTCTGCACCTCGACGGGCTCGCGGACGCCGCGGACGGGCTCGGCAGCGGCAAGCCCGCCGAGGACGCGCTGCGGATCATGAAGCAGTCGGACATCGGGCCGTTCGGGGTGATCACCCTCGTCCTGGTCCTGCTCGCCCAGGTGGCCGCACTCGCTCAGGCCTACGGCGACTCGTGGGCCCGGGGCGCGCTCGCCGCCGTCGTCTCGGCGGCCGCCGCCCGCCTCGCGCTCACCCTGGCCGCCCGGGCGGGCGTGCCGGCCGCCCGTCCGGAGGGGCTGGGGGCGGCGGTCGCGGGCGTGGTTCCGGTACGGGCGGCGGGGCTCGCGGCGGTTCTCGTGACCGGGGCGGCCGCGGCCGGGGGTGCGCTCGTGGGGACGTACGACATCGTCCGTACGGCGGCGGCGGTGATCGCCTCTGTCGCCGTGGCCGAACTCCTCCTGCGCCACTGCACGCGCCGCTTCGGCGGGGTGACCGGCGATGTGTTCGGCGGGCTGGCCGAGACGGCTGCGACGGTTTCGCTCATCGTGCTTTCGCTGGGGCAGTAGTCTCTTCCGCCGTACACGGACAAATGATCGTGATCGGGGGATGTTCGTGCCGAAGCTTCGTCGTGCCGTGGCCTGGTTCATCGACTTCGCGCTGGTGCTCACGCTGGCGACCGGGCTGGCCGTGCTCACCTTCCACCGGATATCGGCGCTCGTCACCGACGTGCCCGAGCTGGCCGCCCGCGGCGGTCTCGACCTGCTGACCTCGCGCGGCGACGTGATCGACGCCTCTCAGGGCCTCGGGCTGTCGCTGTGGGACAAGGCGGTCCTCGACGTCGAAGAGGCCTTCGGGGTGCTGATCGTGGCGGCCTTCCTCTACCAGTGGGGCTGCCTGGCGTTCGCCGGGCGGACCGTCGGCAAGGGGCTGCTCGGGCTGAAGGTCACCCCGAGCGCCCCTCGCCGCGCCGCGGTGCGTGCCGCGGTGACCACGGCCGCCGACATCGCGATCTACGCCGTCGCCTGCGTGCTGCTGGTCGAGGGGTACTTCGTGCTGTCGGTGCTGGTGTGGACGCTGGCCGTCGTCGTGTTCTTCCTCAACGCGCTGCCGGTCTTCTCCCCCACCCGACGCTCCCTCGCCGACCGGGTGGCCGGTACCGCGGTCACCGGGCTCGGCATCAGCACGCCCGGCGCCACACCCCCAGTTCGTACTTTTTGAGCATCGAGCTCAGCTTCAGTCGGCGGGACTGTGCGCAGAAGCGGCTCGTCGGCAGCTCGTACTCGACGTGGAAGACCGCCTTGTCCGCCTTGATGAAGGGCTTCATGGCGGCGCACTCGCCGTACTGGGCGCACTGTTCGTTGACCGCGAAGTCGAAGTCCCCCACCAGTGCCGGGATTTGGCCCAGGTCGTTCTTCAGGCCGACCGCCATGCCGCGGTCGTGGGCCAGCTTGGCGATCAGGCGGTTGTAGCGGAGCTGGTCGGCGGCCTTGAGGGGGAAGCCGGTGCTGTTCTTGTAGCCGTCCATGTTGTCGGGCTCGACCGCGTCGAAGCCCTTCTTGCGGCACATGTCGAAGCGGGCCGCCATCAGCGGTTCCAGTACGTCCGTGCGACGGATGTCGAGCCAGCGCTCGCCCTTCCAGCCGTTGCCCTTGCCGATCACCGACTTGGGGAACTTCTTGGCGTCGGGCCGCCAGTCCTCCCAGGCGCCGGTGGAGATGTAGCAGATGACCTTGCGGTCCTTGCGGTGCAGCGTGGTGACCGTCGCCCTGGGCTGGTCGAAGCCGTCGATGTCGTAGACCGGCACGTCGACGGAGGTGTCGACGCGGCCGCTGAGCTGCCACTGCCAGGCCACGCCGGGGCGCGGCCGCCAGCGTTCGCCGGACGGCTTGGAGTCGGCCACGGTGCTGCAGCCCGCCAGCAGAAGCAGGGCGAGCAGGGGGATGGTGCGTCTCAACGCGCTGGCTCCAGGGTGTGGGGAAGCGTTCCCCACGGATGATCTCCGATGCCGGTTACGGCGCAGTACACCGAGGCCCCCTTTGCCCGGGCCGGTCAATTGCCCGTCCCTCCCCCCAGAAGATCCCGCTGTGGCAGCCTCGAGGAGGATCGGGAAATGGCCACCGCGTCACCCGCAGGTGAACGACGACAGGAGGGCGACAGGAACGAGCCGGCGCACGCACGCGCGTAGGCTCATCCCGAGTGTTCGCCGCACCGGGGAAGGCCCCGCTGGAAACGCACCCTGAACTCGGATCTAGGGTCGGCTGTCGGGCCCGGTCGACCCACACAGATCGACTACAGAAACTTCACATCGGAAGCGAGATTTCACCACCGTGACTGCTCTCACTCTCAGCACCGCCGCGGCGTCCGGTCTGCGGGCCGACGCGATCGTGATCGGTGTGGCCAAGGGCGCGAAGGGCCCGGTCGTCGCACCGGGCGCCGAGGCCGTGGACAAGGCCTACGACGGCAGGCTCGCCGGCGTCCTGGAGACCCTCGGTGCCTCCGGCGCCGAGGGCGAGGTGACGAAGCTGCCGGCGCCGTCCGGCTTCAAGGCCCCGCTCGTGGTGGCGGTGGGCCTGGGTTCGGAGCCCGAGAAGGACTCCGGCTATGCCGCCGAGTCGCTGCGCAAGGCCGCCGGTGCCGCCGCCCGTACCCTCGCCGGCGCCAAGAAGGCCGCCTTCCTACTGCCGATCGGGGACGCCTCGGACGTCGGCGCGATCGGCGAGGGCGTGCTGCTCGGCGCGTACTCCTTCGACGCCTACAAGGAGAACGGCAAGGACGAGAAGGCCAAGAACGGCAAGGCCCCGCTCGCCGAGGCCGCGCTGCTCGGCGCCAAGCCGCGCGACAAGGAGCACAAGGCGGCCGTCGAGCGCGCCACCGCCGTCGCCGAGGAGCTCAACCGCGCCCGCGACCTGATCAACATGCCGCCGAACGACCTCGACCCGGAGGCGTTCGCGGCCGTCGCGACGGCCGCGGCCAAGGAGCACGGCCTCAAGGTGCAGGTGCTCGACGAGAAGGCACTGGAGAAGGGCGGCTACGGCGGCATCCTCGGCGTCGGCGCCGGCTCCGCGGCGGGCCCGCGGCTGGTGAAGCTGTCGTACACCTCCTCCAAGGCGAAGAAGCACCTCGCGCTCGTCGGCAAGGGCATCACCTACGACTCGGGCGGCATCTCGCTGAAGCCGGCGGGCCACAACGAGACGATGAAGTGCGACATGAGCGGTGCGGCGGCGGTCTTCGCGGCCGTGGTCGCGGCCGCGCGTCTCGGCCTCGAGGTCAATGTGACCGGCTGGCTGGCCCTCGCCGAGAACATGCCGTCAGGTTCCGCGACCCGGCCCGGTGACGTGCTGCGCATGTACAGCGGCAAGACGGTCGAGGTCCTCAACACGGACGCGGAGGGCCGCCTGGTCCTGGCCGACGCGCTGTGGGCCGCCTCGCTGGAGAAGCCGGACGCCATCGTCGACGTCGCGACCCTGACCGGCGCGATGATGCTGGCGCTGGGCAGCCGGACGTTCGGGATCATGGCGAACGACGACGCGTTCCGCTCCGCGCTGCACGAGGCCGCCGAGGAGGTCGGCGAGCCGGCCTGGCCGATGCCGCTGCCGGAGCACCTGCGCAAGGGCATGGACTCCCCCACCGCCGACATCGCCAACATGGGTGAGCGGATGGGTGGCGGCCTGGTCGCAGGCCTGTTCCTGCGGGAGTTCGTGGGCGAGGGCATCACCTGGGCGCACCTGGACATCGCGGGTCCGGCCTTCAACGAGGGCGGGCCGTTCGGCTACACCCCCAAGGGCGGTACGGGCACAGCAGTGCGGACGCTGGTTCGGCTGGCCGAACTCACCGCCGCCGGCGACCTCGGGTGAGGTTGCTCTGAATGAAAGGGGGCTCCGCGCGCGGGTAGGGCGGAGCCCCCTCATTCATGCGCCTCATCGGTCCGCTCGACCGAACGTGGGACGTCTCACACACCGGCCCGGCGTCTCGAACGCCCCGGACAAGTGCGAAGATGGGGCTCGGCAGGACAGGGCCCCCACCACAGGGCCGAAGAATGAGCGGCCGGACACCAGCCGCCGACCGGTCACCGCTGACCGGCGTGGCGCACATGCATGGAGGACGTGACGTGGCGAACGACGCCAGCACCGTTTTCGACCTAGTGATCCTCGGCGGTGGTAGTGGCGGTTACGCCGCGGCCCTGCGCGGAGCGCAGCTGGGCCTGGACGTCGCCCTGATCGAGAAGGACAAGGTCGGCGGTACCTGCCTGCACCGTGGGTGCATCCCCACCAAGGCCCTGCTGCACGCGGGCGAGATCGCCGACCAGGCCCGCGAGAGCGAGCAGTTCGGTGTGAAGGCCAGCTTCGAGGGCATCGACATCGCCGGGGTCCACAAGTACAAGGACGGCGTGATCTCCGGCCTGTACAAGGGACTCCAGGGCCTCGTCGCCTCCCGCAAGGTGACGTACATCGAGGGTGAGGGCCGCCTGTCCTCCCCGACCTCCGTCGACGTCAACGGCCAGCGCGTCCAGGGCCGCCACGTTCTGCTGGCGACCGGCTCCGTGCCGAAGTCTCTGCCGGGCCTGGAGATCGACGGCAACCGCATCATCTCCTCCGACCACGCCCTCGTCCTGGACCGCGTTCCGAAGTCCGCGATCATCCTGGGCGGCGGTGTCATCGGCGTCGAGTTCGCCTCCGCCTGGAAGTCCTTCGGTGCGGACGTCACCGTCATCGAGGGCCTCAAGCACCTCGTCCCGGTCGAGGACGAGAACTCCTCCAAGCTTCTTGAGCGCGCGTTCCGCAAGCGCGGCATCAAGTTCAACCTGGGCACCTTCTTCTCCAAGGCCGAGTACACCGCCGACGGCGTCAAGGTCACCCTCGCCGACGGCAAGGAGTTCGAGGCCGAGGTCCTGCTGGTGGCGGTGGGCCGCGGCCCGGTCTCCGCCGGTCTCGGCTACGAGGAGCAGGGCGTCGCGATGGACCGCGGCTACGTCCTCGTCGACGAGTACATGCGCACCAACGTCCCGACCATCTCCGCCGTCGGCGACCTCGTCCCGACGCTCCAGCTCGCGCACGTCGGCTTCGCCGAGGGCATCCTGGTGGCGGAGCGTCTGGCCGGTCTGAAGACCGTTCCGATCGACTACGACGGCGTGCCCCGGGTGACGTACTGCCACCCCGAGGTCGCCTCCGTGGGCATCACCGAGGCCAAGGCCAAGGAGATCTACGGCGCGGACAAGGTCGTCGCTCTGAAGTACAACCTCGCGGGCAACGGCAAGAGCAAGATCCTGAACACCTCGGGCGAGATCAAGCTCGTCCAGGTCAAGGACGGTGCCGTGGTCGGCGTCCACATGGTCGGCGACCGCATGGGCGAGCAGGTCGGCGAGGCCCAGCTGATCTACAACTGGGAGGCGCTGCCCGCCGAGGTCGCCCAGCTCATCCACGCCCACCCGACGCAGAACGAGGCGCTCGGCGAGGCCCACCTGGCCCTGGCCGGCAAGCCCCTTCACTCGCACGACTGACCCTCGGTCGACGAAGCGACGACTCAGACTTCCGCAATTCGTAAGGAGCAACCGAAACCATGGCGGTTTCCGTAACCCTTCCGGCGCTCGGCGAGAGCGTCACCGAGGGCACTGTCACCCGCTGGCTGAAGGCCGAGGGCGAGCGCGTCGAGGCCGACGAGCCGCTGCTCGAGGTGTCGACCGACAAGGTCGACACCGAGATCCCCTCCCCTGCCGCCGGTGTCCTCGCGTCCATCAAGGTCGCCGAGGACGAGACCGTTGAGGTCGGCGCCGAGCTGGCCGTCATCGACGACGGCACGGGCGCGCCCGCTGCCGCCCCGGCCCCCGCCGCTGCCGAGGCTCCGGCCCCGGCCGCCGAGCCCGCCCCGGCGCCGGTCGCCGAGGCCCCGGCCGCCCCGGCCCCCGCGCCCGCCGCCGCCCCCGCCGCCCCGGCCGGTGGCGCGTCCGGCACGGACGTGGTCCTCCCCGCGCTCGGCGAGAGCGTCACCGAGGGCACCGTCACCCGCTGGCTGAAGGAGGTCGGCGAGGAGGTCGCGGAGGACGAGCCGCTGCTCGAGGTCTCCACGGACAAGGTCGACACCGAGATCCCCGCGCCGGTCGCCGGCGTGCTCCTGGAGATCGTGGTCGGCGAGGACGAGACCGCCGAGGTCGGCGCCAAGCTCGCCGTCATCGGCGCCCCGGGTGCCGCTCCGGCGGCCGCCCCGGCCCCCGCCGCTCCGGCTCCGGCTGCCGAGGCGCCCGCCCCGGCTCCGGCTCCCGCCCCGGCCGCTCCGGCTCCGGCGCCCGCTGCTCCTGCCGCGCCGGCCCCGGCTCCGGTCCAGGCCGCCGCCCCGGCTCCGGCTGCCCCGGCCCCCGCGCCGGCCGCTCCGGCCCCGGTCACCCCGGCTCCGGCCGCTCCGGCTCCCGCCGCGCAGGCCACCGACGAGGGCGCCTACGTCACCCCGCTGGTGCGCAAGCTCGCCGCCGAGAACGGCGTCGACCTGGCCGGCGTCAAGGGCACCGGCGTCGGCGGCCGTATCCGCAAGCAGGACGTCATCGCCGCCGCCGAGGCCGCGAAGGCCGCCGCCGCTGCTCCGGCCCCCGCTGCCGCCGCCGCTCCGGCCGCCAAGAAGGCCCCGAGCCTGGAGGCCTCGCCGCTGCGTGGCCAGACCGTCAAGATGCCGCGCATCCGCAAGGTCATCGGCGACAACATGGTCAAGGCGCTGCACGAGCAGGCCCAGCTGTCCTCGGTCGTCGAGGTCGACGTCACGCGTCTGATGAAGCTGCGCGCCCGGGCCAAGGACGCGTTCGCGGCCCGCGAGGGCGTCAAGCTCTCCCCGATGCCGTTCTTCGTCAAGGCCGCGGCCCAGGCGCTGAAGGCGCACGCGCCCATCAACGCCAAGATCAACGAGGCCGAGGGCACGATCACCTACTTCGACACCGAGAACATCGGTATCGCGGTGGACTCCGAGAAGGGCCTGATGACCCCGGTCATCAAGCACGCCGGTGACCTCAACATCGCCGGTATCGCCAAGGCCACGGCCGACCTGGCCGGCAAGGTCCGCGCGAACAAGATCACGCCCGACGAGCTGTCCGGCGCGACCTTCACCATCTCCAACACCGGTTCGCGCGGTGCGCTCTTCGACACGATCATCGTGCCGCCGGGCCAGGTCGCGATCCTCGGCATCGGTGCCACGGTCAAGCGTCCGGCCGTCATCGAGACCGAGGAGGGCACGGTCATCGGCGTCCGCGACATGACCTACCTGACCCTCTCCTACGACCACCGTCTGGTGGACGGCGCCGACGCGGCCCGTTACCTGACCGCGGTCAAGGCGATCCTGGAGGCGGGCGAGTTCGAGGTCGAGCTCGGCCTGTAAGGCTCGTAAGGCGCGCCCCCGTCCGGACTCTCCGGACGGGGGCGTCGCCGTTCTACCGGGGCGTCAGCGTGTGATCGCTCCAGTCCCACAGGGTCTCGACCCACACGTTGGGGACGTCCAGGTGCGGCGCGTACGTCAGGTGCCGCGTCCGGTAGGCGTGCAGGACGTCGTAGGTGGCGTCGAGGCAGTCCCGGGAGGTGAGTTCACCGGTCTTGCGGTCGAAGCCGACGAGGAAGCCGCGGCTCTCGACGGTCCGGATCATCGCCCAGGCGCTGTTCACGTCACTGGTCGAGGAGGAGACGCAGCGGTAACGGCTGTACGGATGGCTGGACTTGCCGGGGTAGTGGGCGTCCCGGGACATCTCGCTGAGCATGCGGGCGTACGTCCCCTTCGCGTGCCAGGCGCCGATGTAGCCGCCGGGCGGGGTGTAGAGCTTGTTGGTGGGGTTCTCCACGGCGCCGTAGACCCACTGGTCGGTGCCCGTGACCCGGAAGCCCCAGCCGACGTGCCCGAACTTCTGGGCCCCGTCGGGCTTGACGAAGACGCAGGCCCCGCCGGGTCCGGCGGGCTGCTTCGCGGACGCGAGCGAACCCGCCATGCCCTGGACCTCCGTGCCGCTGCTCCCGGACGGCTCGCCGGCCGCCGCCCTGGTGGGCGCGTCCGATGCCGCCGTGGGCATCTCCCGGCACCCCGTCACGCCGATGACCGCGGCCGCGGCCGCCGCCGCCGCGACGGTCCATCCGAGCCTGCTACGCCGTTCCCCTGTGTTCATGCCGTCCCCCTGATGGTGCGGGGGCGCCCCGCTCGGATGCCCCTTGCCGACCGCGACGGCATCGGCGGCCCGGGGGTTCTGCCGGTGACACGGTGGTGACGACTCCGGGTCCGGCCCGGTACGGGTCTTTACAGCAGCGACGCTCTGTACGGCGTGTAAGTCTCGTCTCACCTGCACGAAAGCGCCCCCGTGCGCCCCACCCCAAGGCGTCCGCGGCCTTATTGTCTAAACGTCAAACGCCCCAGGGGCCGATGGGCGGCCCCTCCCTAAGGAGCCCTCATGACCGCGCCCGTCGTCCACTCGCTGCGCGAGCAGATCCGCGAGCACATCGTGGAGGGGATCGTCAGCGGGCGCTGGAAGCCGGGCGAGCGGATCGTGGAGCGCCGTATCGCGACCGAGCTGGAGGTCAGCCAGACGCCGGTGCGGGAGGCGCTGCGCGAGCTGGAGTCGCTGCGGCTGATCGAGTCGGCGCCGAACAAGGGCGTACGGGTACGCAACCTGACGGCGGCCGACCTGGAGGAGAGCTACCCGGTCCGGGCCGGCCTGGAGGCGATCGCCGCGGAGCTGGCCGCGGAGCGGCTGGCGGAGGACTGCTCGGCGCTGGAGCCGCACGTGGTCGCACTGTACGAGGCCGACCGCAACGCCGACGGCACGGGTCAGGTGCGGCACACGGTGGCCTTCCACCGCGAGCTGGTCCGCGCGGCCGGCAACTCGGTGCTGCTGCACACCTGGGAGGGCCTGGGCATCGAGGTCTTCACGGCACTGTCGATCCGCTGGCTGGGCACGGTTCAACAGTCGTACGCGGAGGAGCACGAGGAGCTGGTCCAGGCGTTCCGGCGCCGGGACCCCCGTATCGCGGAACTGGTGAAGGCCCACGTGCTGGGCTGCGCACCGCGAGCTTGAGCACGACCCCGCTCACCTGCGGAAATCCCTCGAGAACACGGCACCGGGTGCCTGCCCGAAAGACACCCCGTGCCTACTTTCTCGTAATCGAGAAGTTTTGCCCCTCAACCCTTTGATCGATCATCGATCAGCGAGTTATTGTCGCCGACGGGCCTCCACCCGGGCCCCGCGCCCTGTCCTGCCAAAGACCAAGGGCACCCCCGAACCCCTTACCGATGAGGGAACCCCCTTCGACTGAGGAAGGCGGCGACATGACCGACCCCAACGCCATCCAGCCGAGCGAGCTCGACCAGCTCCCGGACCGGGACCCCGAGGAGACCGCCGAATGGCAGGCCTCCCTGGACGCGGTCGCCAAGGCGGCGGGCCCGCACCGTGCCGCGTACCTGATGCGCCGCACGCTGGAGAGGGCGGAGGGCAACGGCATCGCGCTGCCGAAGCTCCTCGAGACCGACTACGTCAACACCATCCCCACCGCCGCCGAGCCGGGCATGCCAGGTGACGAGGAGATGGAGCGCCGTATCACTGCGTGGAACCGCTGGAACGCGGCCGCGATGGTGACCCGTGGCTCCAAATACGGCGTCGGCGGCCACATCGCCACCTTCGCCTCCGCGGCCTGGCTCTACGAGACCGGCTTCAACCACTTCTTCAAGGGCAAGGAGGCCGACGGCTCGGGCGACCAGCTCTACATCCAGGGCCACGCCTCCCCCGGCATCTACGCCCGCGCCTTCCTCGACGGCCGCCTGAACGAGCACCACCTCGACAACTTCCGCCGGGAGTCCGGCGGCAACGGCCTCCCGTCGTACCCGCACCCGCGCCGGCTGCCCTGGCTGTGGGAGTTCCCGACGGTGTCGATGGGCCTCGGCCCGCTCTCCGCGATCTACCAGGCGCGCTTCAACCGCTACCTGACGGCCCGCGGCATCAAGGACGTCTCGCAGTCGCACGTCTGGGCCTTCCTCGGCGACGGCGAGATGGACGAGCCGGAGTCGACGGCCGCACTCGCTCTCGCGAGCCGCGAGGGTCTCGACAACCTCACCTTCGTCATCAACTGCAACCTGCAGCGCCTCGACGGCCCGGTGCGCGCGAACTTCAAGATCGTGCAGGAGCTGGAGGCCCAGTTCCGCGGCGCCGGCTGGAACGTCGTGAAGTCGCTGTGGGGCTCCGCCTGGGACGAGCTGTTCCAGCTCGACACCACGGGCGCGCTGGTACGCCGCCTGCGCGAGGTACCGGACGCCCAGGTGCAGACGTACCAGACGCGCGACGCCGCCTACATCCGCCAGGACTTCTTCGGCAAGGACCCGGCGCTCGTCGAGATGGCGAAGCTGCTGAGCGACGACAAGATCCTCGAGTGCTTCCACCTCTCCCGCGGTGGTCACGAGGCCCGCAAGGTCTACGCGGCCTACAAGGCGGCGATCGACCACAAGGGCGCCCCGACCGTCATCCTGGCCCAGACCGTCAAGGGCTTCACGCTCGGCGAGGGCTTCGCGTCGAAGAACGCCAACCACCAGATGAAGAAGCTGACGGTGGACGAGTTCAAGAAGATGCGTGATCTTCTCGAACTCCCCATCAAGGACAGCGACTTCGTCGACGGTCAGGTCCCCTACGGCCACCCCGGCGCCGACTCCCCCGAGGTCCGCTACCTCCAGGAGCGCCGCGCGGCCCTCGGCGGCCCGGCCCCCGCTCGTCGTACGCATGCACTCGCGCCCCTGCCCTCCCCTGCGGAGAAGGCCTTCGCCTCCTTCGACAAGGGCTCCGGCACCCAGAACGTGGCGACGACGATGGCCTTCGTGCGCCTCATCAAGGACCTGGTCCGCGACAAGGAGACCGGCAGGCGCTGGGTGCCGATCGTCCCCGACGAGGCGCGCACCTTCGGTATGGAGTCGCTCTTCCCGTCCCTGGGGATCTACTCCCCCAAGGGCCAGACGTACGAGCCGGTCGACCGCGACCAGCTGATGTACTACAAGGAGGCCAAGAACGGCCAGATCCTCAACGAGGGGATCACCGAGGCCGGTTCGATGGCCGACTTCATCGCCGCTTCGACGTCGTACGCGACGCACGGCGAGGCGATGATCCCGTTCTACATCTTCTACTCGATGTTCGGCTGGCAGCGCACGGCCGACCAGATGTGGCAGCTCGGCGACCAGCTGGGCCGCGGCTTCCTGGTGGGCGCGACCGCAGGCCGGACGACCCTGACCGGCGAGGGCCTGCAGCACGCGGACGGTCACTCGCCGGTGATCGCGGCGACGAACCCGGCGGCGCTGACGTACGACCCGGCGTTCGCGTACGAGGTGGCGGCGATCGTGCGTGACGGCCTGCGCCGTATGTACGGCGAGGCGGCCCCGGGCGAGGACCCGAACGTCTTCTACTACCTCACCGTCTACAACGAGCCGCTCCCGCAGCCCGCCAAGCCCTCCGGCCTGGGCATCGACGAGGGCATCGTCAAGGGCCTGTACCGCTTCAACACGGCGGAGTCGGCGGGGGTCTCGCCCGCGGCCAACGCCCCGCGCATCCAGCTGCTGGGCTCCGGCACGGCGATCCACTGGGTGCTGGAGGCGCAGAAGCTGCTCGCGGAGGAGTGGGGTGTCGCGGCCGACGTCTGGTCGGCGACGTCCTGGACGGAGCTGCGCCGGGACGCCCTGGAGGCGGACGCGGCCCTGCTCCGCGGCGAGGAGCGCGTCCCGTACGTCCGCCAGGCGCTGCACGGCGCCGAGGGCCCGGTGCTCGCGGTCTCCGACTACATGCGCCAGGTCCCGGACCAGATCGCGCAGTGGGTCGAGCAGGACTACTCCTCGCTGGGCGCCGACGGCTTCGGCCTGTCGGACACCCGCGAGGGTGCCCGCCGCCACTTCGGCGTCGACGCGCAGTCGATCGTCGTGGCGGCCCTGGCCCAGCTGGCCAGGCGCGGCGAGGTCAAGGCGACGTCCGTGAAGGAAGCGCGCGAGAAGTACGGCCTGTAGGGCCTGAGCTCGGACGGAGGGGTACGGCGGTCGCCGTGCCCCTCCGTTGTCAGTGGCCCCCGGCATCATGGCCGTATGCGCGCTGCCCGCCTGATCAAGATGGTGCTGCTTCTGCAGTCCCGGCCCTCCATGACCGCCGCCGAGCTGGCGCGGGAGCTGGAGGTGTCGGAGCGGACGGTCACGCGGGATGCGCAGGCGTTGTCGGAGGCGGGGGTTCCGGTGTACGCGGACCGGGGGCGGGCCGGCGGGTACCGGCTGATCGGCGGGTACCGGACGCGGCTGACCGGGCTGGCCCGGAGCGAGGCGGAGGCGCTGTTCCTGTCCGGAGTGCCGGGGGCGCTGCGCGAGATGGGGCTGGAGGACGCCGCCTCCGCCGCCCGTCTGAAGGTCTCGGCGGCTCTTCTGCCGTCCCTGCGGGACGCCTCCCGTACGGCAGCGCAGCGCTTCCACCTGGACGCGCCGAACTGGTTCACCGAGCCGAAGGCGCCCGGCCTGCTGCCCGCCGTCGCGGACGCGGTGTGGGACGACCGGCGGGTCACCGCGCGCTATCGCAAGGGGGACGGCGAGGTCGAGCGGGAGCTGGAGCCGTACGGGCTCGTGCTGAAGGCCGGGGTCTGGTACCTGTGCGCGCGGGTGGCCGGACCGGGCGGCGGGGCGTACCGCGTCTACCGCATCGACCGGTTCACCGCGGTGGACGTATCGGCGGACCGCTTCCCGCGGGACGAGGAGTTCGACCTCCCCGGCTTCTGGGAGGAGCAGGCCGAGCAGTTCGCGCGGTCGATCCTGCGGGCCGAGGTCGTCGTACGGCTGTCGGTGGACGGGGTCCGAAGACTTCCGTACGTCGTCGATCCGGCGTCCGCGCGGGAGGCGTTGGCGGCCGCGGGCTCCCCGGACGGGGACGGGTGGCTGACGGTGACGCTGCCCGTGGAGTCCGAGAAGGTCGCCCACTCGCAGCTCACCGGGCTCGGCCCGGAGGCGGAGGTGCTGGCGCCCGAGAGCCTGCGCAGACGCTTCGCGGACGACGCGGCACGGCTGGCCCGGCTGTACGACGGGCTGAACGGGACATAACAATCCGCCGCACTCCACGTGCGCCCCACCCGCCCAGGGCCGATGCTGTACCCGTGATGGAAGAGTCGGAGTTCTGGGAGCTGGTGGACGCCGCCCGCGAGGCCGCCGAGGGCGACCCCGAGGAGCAGGCGGACCTGCTCGTGGAGCGGCTTCTGGAGCTCGACCCGGAGACGGTCCTGGACTTCGCCCGTCACTTCGAGTCCCGCTACAACCGTGCGTACAGCTGGGACCTTTGGGGCGCGGCCTGGGTGCTGCTCGACGGGGCGAGCGACGATGCGTTCGACTTCTTCCGGTGCTGGCTGATCGGGCAGGGCCGCGAGGTGTACGAGGGCGGTGTGCACCATCCCGATTCGCTGGCCGAGCTCCTGGACGACTTCGACGAGGAGATCGACGGCGACGGGGAGGAACTGGGCTACGCGGCGGACGAGGCCTACGAACAGCTCACCGGGACCGTCGCGCCCGACCTGGGCATCCCGCCGGCGGCCTCCGAGCCGGAGGGCGCGCCCGTCGACTTCGAGAACGAGCGGGTGCTGTCCGAGCGGTATCCGAAGCTGTGGGAACGCTTCCGGGACTGACGACCACACCTTCATACGCGCAGCAAAGGGGGACCATGGCCCGCATCCCGTACCCGGAGCGTCCGGCCGACGGCGTGGCGAAGCTTCCGGTGCCGCTCAACGCCTTCCGCATGCTCTCCCACGCCCCGCCGCTGACGGACTCGGCGATCGACCTGGGCCTGGCCGTGCTGCGTGAGTCGACCCTTCCGGTGCGGTTGCGCGAGCTGGTGGTGATGGCGGTCGCGAGCGGTACGCGCTGCGAGTACGAGTCCGTCCAGCACCGCCCGATCGCGCTGAACTCCGGGGCGACGCCCGCGCAGTTGGCGGCGATCGCCGAACGGCGCTCCGACGGGCCGGAGTTCGACGGGACGGAGTCGGCGGCCGTGACCGCGGCCTTCGAGCTGGTGGCCGGGCACACCCTGTCCGAGGGCACGCTGTCGGCCCTCCGCGCCCGCTTCACCGACCGGCAGGTGGTCGAGATCGTCACGACGGTCGGCTACTACGTCATGCTCGCGGGCCTGATGAACGGCCTCGCGGTCGACGTAGACCCGTCCGGGGAGCGTTTCCTGGGCCTGTCCGGCGCGGACGGCGACACCTGAGCGAACCAGGGTCAGGCGACGGTGCGGCGGCGGGTCGTGTCCGACGGGATGTAGGCCTGCGTCTGGTCGGCCTTCACCGCGTGGTGCATCGGGGCCGCGTTGGCCTGGTCCAGCGCGGACGCGGTGACGGCGGCCGGGCCCAGGATCACGGCGGCGGCCGCGCAGAGCGCCGCCCAGGGGCCGCGGGCACTCCGCTGCCGGCCTTCGGTCTTGTGCGTGGTGTTGTTGAGACTGTTCACTTCTTCCCCACCTCCAGTCAGTGCGTGTGCATGACGATAGGGACCGCGCCTCGGGAAGATCCGTGAGGCGGCTGAGAGAAACCTGTGAGGCCATGACCAGCCCGTACGTAAGGGAGATCACCCGCGAGGAACATCTGGCCCATCTGCGGCAGCACCCCGACGCGAGTCATCTGCAGATACCGGAGTGGGCGGATGTGAAGCCCGACTGGCTGGCCGAGAGCGTCGGCTGGTTCGAGGGGAAGTTGATGGTCGCCGCGGCACTCGTGCTGTACCGGCCGCTGCCCGGCACCCGCCGCTTCCTCGCCTACCTCCCCGACGGCCCCGCGATCGACTGGTGGAGCCCGCGCCTGGAGCAGTGGCTCGATCCGCTCGTCGCCCACGTGGAGGAACGCGGGGCGTTCTCGCTGCGCATCGGCCCGCCCGTCGTCGTACGGCACTGGGAGGCGGCCACCGTCACGGCGGGCATCGCCGACCCCGACGTACGGCATCTGCACGATCTTCCGGCGGCCGGCATCGACGGGTACGCGCTGGACGCGGCCGAGCGGCTGGCGCGGCTCGGGTGGCGGCGGTGCGAGAAGGACGACGGCAGCGGCTTCGGGCTGGGGCAGCCGCGCTACGGCTGTCGGATCCCGATCGCGGGACGGTCGGTGAGCGAGCTGCGCGAGGCCCTCGCCCCGCACTGGGAGCAGGCGTTGCGCACGGCGGAGCAGGCGGGCGTCCGTGTCTCCTGGGGCTCGGCCGCCGACCTGCCCGACTTCTACCGCCTGTACGCCGCGACCGCCGCCCACGACGGCTTCAAGGCCCGCCCGCCGGAGTACTTCGGGCGCATGTGGAAGGCCCTGAACGCCGAGGACGACGACCGGCTGCGGATCTATCTCGCCGAGTACGACGGCGAGGTGCTCTCCGCCGCGCTCATGATCAACGTCGGCTCCTGCGCCTGGCACTCCTACGCCGCGTCCGGCCGCCGGGGCCGTGAACTGCGGCCCAGCAGCGCGCTGTTGTGGCGGATGCTGTGTGACGCCCGGGGCGCGGGCGCCGACACGTACGACCTGCGCTCCATCACCCCCGCCCTCACCGAGGACCGGCTGCTCGGCCGGCTGCGCTTCAAGACGGGGGCGGGCGGCCGGGCCGTGGAGTACCTCGGCGAGTGGGAGCGGCCGGTGGGCAGCCAGGGCAGGGTGCTGCAGCGGGCGGTGCGGGTCTATCTCGGGCGCAGGTGAACCCCGCTACGGGATCCGGCCCTGCAGTCGCGCCGCCTGCTGTCTGATCTCGGGGAGGCTGGCGATGAGTGCCAGGCCGGGGCAGCTGGTCATGTAGGCGTCCTTGTGGCCGGCGAGGGCGGGCAGGGTGGCGGCGGTGCCGGCTGCGTAGCGGCTGAGGCTGTTGCTGGAGACCAGGTGCGCCTTGCTGCGCGGGTCGATGCCGGCGAGGCCCAGTTTCCAGGCGGCGAGGGCGGCGATCGCGTCCGTCATCGCCTTGGGCACGGCGACGCCCGCCGTGAAGGTGCCGATGGCGGCGATGCCGGCCGTGCGGTGGTTGAAGCCCTGGGTGTGGGCGCCGGTGACGGGGCGGTCGACGCCGCCCGAGCGGCCCTCGTAGACGGTGCCGCAGCGGTCGACGAGGAAGTTATAGCCGATGTCGTCCCACTGCCGGGCGCCGGTCTGGCCCGCGTAGAGGTAGCGGATGATGCGGGGCACGTCCGCGCAGTCGTAGCCGTTGGGCGAGTCGGTGTGGTGGACGAAGACCGCGACGACCTTGTCGTCGTAGCGCGGCGGCGGCTGGACGTGCCGGGCGAGGGAATCCAGCCAGACCGACCGGGGCACGATGTGCGGCCTGGCCGCGGCGTGCACGACGGCGGGGCGGGCGGCCACCGGCGGCCGGTGCTTCGCGCCGGTGTGTCCGATGCCGTCGGCGCACAGCACCAGCCCGAGGACGGCGGCCAGGCCGGGCAGCCAGGACAGCAGCAGGCGCGCGGGGCGGGGTATGCACGCGCGTGCTTGCCGTGGTCCTCGCGATCTGCGGACACGCATGACTTCACTCTCGGCCCGATCCGCTCCGTCCGCGATGTGTGCTGTGCCACCCGGTGGAACCATCGTCCTGGTCCGAGACGTTTTTCCTGATGCACGCACGCGTGGCGGGTTCCGGCCTCCACGCGCGCGTGGCTGATCACTGGGCCCGTCCTGCGCGTACTAGGGGGTGTCGCCAGATTCCCCTCGTCCGCCCGAAGGGCGGGCTCCGCGGCGGCCGGTGCGTGCAGCTGCAAGGCGGAGGAGGGAGTCGACGCGGAGCGTCGGCGACTGACGACAACGCCGCAGATGCGCGTGCCGGGCGTCGCGGAGCAGAGGGGAATCTGGCGACACCCCCTAGGGGTGATCTGAGAGAAAGGCGGCTCCGTGGACCTGCTCGACATCCTGCTGTTGCTGGTGGTTGTGGCCTACGCGGCGTCCGGCTACCGGCGCGGACTGGTGGCCGGCTGCGTCTCGCTCGCCGGGTTCGTGGGCGGCGCGGTGATCGGCGTGTGGGTGCTGCCGTGGGTGATGGACCTGGTGACGGCGGGGACGACCCGCGCGACCGTGGCCGCGGTGCTGACGGTGCTGGTCCCGGCGGTGGTGGGGCACGAGCTGGCGGGGCGGCTGGCGCTCCGGCTGCGCCGCGAGCTGGACCAGGGGCCGCTCAGGGTGGCCGACGGGGTCGGCGGGGCCGCGGCGAACTCGGTGGCGGTGCTGATCGTGGCGTGGGTCGCCGCGAGTGTCCTGGGCGCGTCCTCGTCGCCGGTGGTCACGACCGCGATCCGGGACTCGGCGCTGCTCGGCGCCGTACAGGACGCCATGCCGAACACGACGCCCACCTGGTTCTCGCGGGCCACGTCGGCGCTCACCCAGGCAGGCTTCCCGCAGGTCTTCAACCCGTTCGAGAACGAGTCGACGGCCGAGGTCGCCAAGCCCACCGGCGACAGCGTCACCGCGAGCGCCACGAACGCGGCCAAGCTGAGCACGGTGAAGATCGAGGGCGTCTCCGGCGACCAGGGCCGTGAGGGCAGCGGGTTCGTGTACGCGCGCGAGCACGTGATGACCAACGCGCACGTGGTGGCGGGCATCGACGACCCGAGCGTACGGATCGGCGGGGTCGGGCGGTCGTACGAGGCACGGGTGGTGCTCTTCGACCCGCAGAAGGACGTGGCCGTGCTGTACGTGCCCGGGCTGCGCGCGCCGGTCCTGAAGTTCGACGACAGCGCCTCGCGCGGCGACTCCGCGGTCGTCGCGGGCTATCCGCAGGACGGCGACCTGAACCTCCAGGCGGCCACCGTCGCCAACCGCGTCCGCGCCACGGGCCAGAACATCTACAGCGACGGCATGGTGACCCGCGAGATCTACTCGATCCGCTCGACCGTCCGGCCCGGCAACTCCGGCGGCCCCTTGCTGACGACCGGGGGCCGGGTCTACGGCGTGGTGTTCGCCCGCTCCACCTCCGACAACGAGACGGGCTACGTGCTGACGGCGGCCGAGGTCTCCTCCGACGCCGGGCGCGCGGCGAGCGCGACGGCGGCGGTGGACACGGGCGACCTGGTCACGTCGTAGCAGCCCTCTGGGTCAGAGACGGCATCCCATGAAAATGTCGTCCACGTACTCGCCGTCAAGGAGGAACTCCTCGGGCAGCACGCCCTCGACCACGAACCCCTCGGCCTCGTAGAGCCCCCGGGCCGGGGTGTTGTGCCCGAGCACGCGCAGGGTCAGCCGGCGCGCCCCCTGCCGGCGGGCCTCCTCCCGCACGGCCCGCAGCAGCGCCCGGCCGACGCCTGCCCCGCGCGCCTTCTCGGCGACGACCAGCCCCTGGATCTGGCGGACATGGGAGTTGGACGCGAGCGGGGTCGGGTACCCCAGCCGGATGTAGCCGACGAGTTCCCCGTCGAGCTCGGCGACGAGGTGGTCCCGCGGCCCGAACCGCTCGTCGAAGAAGGGTTCGTACGGCGGCTGGGGCCTCGGTCCGACGGAGTGCAGCGTGGACCAGGTGATCCGGTCGAGGAGACCCAGTGCGTCCTCGTCGTCGAGGGTGGCATGACGTATGTGCGGTACGGGCATGGCGGCCACCTTACGTGCGCCCGCCGCGCAGAATGGGGGTCATGGAACGTTCCCGAATCGCGGTGGCCGGTGCGTCCGGGCTCATCGGCGGCGCCCTGGCGCGGTCCCTGACCGCCGACGGGCACGAGGTGGTGCGGCTGGTGCGCCGGGCGCCCCGGACGAAGGACGAGATCCGCTGGGATCCCGAGGGCGGGCGCGTGGACGCGGCCGGGCTCGCCGGATGCGACGCCGTGGTCAACCTCGCGGGCGCGGGGGTGGGCAACCGCCGCTGGACGGAGGACTACAAGGCGCGGATCCGCAGCAGCCGGGTACTGGGCACCACGGCGCTGGCGGAGGCGATCGCCTCGCTGGACGAGAAGCCGCGGGTGTTCGTGAACGGCAGCGCGATCGGCTACTACGGCGAGACGGGCGACCGTGAGGTCGACGAGAGCGCACCGCACGGGAAGGGCTTCCTGCCGGAGCTGTGCGTGGAGTGGGAGGCCGCCACCGCACCCGCGCAGGAGGCGGGCGTACGGACCGTGTTCGCCCGCACAGGGCTCGTCGTGGACCGGCACGGCGGCGCCTGGGGCCGGCTGTTCCCGCTGTTCAAGGCGGGGTTGGGCGGCCGGATGGGCGACGGCCGCCAGTACTGGTCGTACGTCTCCCTGCACGACGAGGTCGCCGCGATCCGGCATCTCGTCGACACCGACGGCCTGTCCGGCCCCTTCAACCTCACCGCCCCGAACCCGCTGACGAACCGTGAGATCACCGCGGCGATGGGGCGCGTGCTGCACCGGCCGACGCTGTTCACGGTGCCCGCGCCCGTGCTGCGCGCCGTGCTCGGCGAGATGTCCGGGGACGTGCTGGGCAGCGCGCGGGTGCTGCCGAAACGGCTGCTGGAGTCGGGCTTCACGTTCGCGTTCCCGGACATCGAGGCGGCGATTCGAGCCGCACGGTGAAGCCCGTCCGAACGACGCACTGTGACCGTATGCGACCACCGTGCGACCGTGCCCTGTTCGTGCGCGACTGTTCTTGACCGATCACGGCCCTAACCTCGACCCGAACTCGGGTATTCCCAGGGCCTGTTGGGGGCATGACGTCTCCACCGGCCGCGCAACCTCGAGGAGGGGCACGTGCTTGAGCCCGCGTACCAGGCGGACGTCGTCATCGTGGGAGCCGGGGTCGCCGGGCTCTCGGCGGCGCATCGGCTGACCAGCGCAGGAGTGACGACCGCGGTCCTGGAGGCCGCCCCTTGTGTCGGTGGCCGCATGTCGACCGAGAAGGTCGACGGGTTCCGCCTCGACCGCATCGGACAGCTGCTGTCCACCGCGTACCCCGAACTACGCCTCACACCCGGCCTCGACGCCCTCGTCCTGCGCCCGTTCGCGCCGGGCGTCCTGCTGCACAGCGACGGCCGCCACCACCGCGCGGGCGCTCAGGCAGGCGCAGGGGGCGCAAGGGGCGCACTCCATGCAGTACGCGCCCTGGCGAGCGCCCCCGCCAAGAGCGCCCCGCGCACCGGCGCCCCGCTGGGCACGGCCGTCGATCAGGCCCGGCTGGGCGCGGCGCTCACGCGGCTCGCGGGAATGCCCGTCGAACGGCTGCTGTCCCGGCCCGAGTTGCCCGCCGGCCAGGCCCTGGCCGCCCGCGGTGTCCCCGCCCGCACGATCGACGGCTTCCTGCGCCCGCTGCTCGCCGCCCTGCTGTGCGACCCGGACCTGACGACGTCCAGCCGCTGCGCCGACCTCGCGCTGCGCGCCTTCGTCTGCGGACGCCTGTGCCTGCCGGAGGGCGGTGCCGAGATGCTGCCGGACCTGCTCGCCCGGGCACTGCCGCCGGGCACCGTGCACACGGGAGTCCGCGTCACCTCGGTCTCCACCAGCACGGTGACCACCGCCGAGCACGGCGAGATCCGCTGCCGGGCGGTACTGCTGGCCACGGACGCCCGCGCCGCCGCCGAACTGCTGCCGGGCCTGCGGGTACCGGACTTCCACCCGCTGACGCTGGTCCACCACACGACGGACGACCCACCCACGACAGACGCGTCCCTCCTCCTGGACGCCGACCGCGGCGGCCCGGTGGCCCACACGGCGGTCGTGAGCGCGGTGGACCCGACCCGGGCCCCCGCAGGCCGCGCGCTCATCACCTCCACGGTCCTGGGCCGCCCCCCGGTCGACCTGGACACCGCCGTACGCATGCACCTCTCACGCCTCTACGGCACCCCGACCCACCGCTGGGAAACCCTTGCCGTCCACCACAGCCCCGAGGCCGTCCCCGCAATGCGCCCACCACACGACCTGCGCCGCCCGGTAAGGCTGTTGGCAGGCCTCTACGTCTGCGGCGACCACCGAGACACAAGCACGGTCCAGGGCGCCCTGCACTCCGGCCGCCGCGCTTCAACGGCGATCCTGACGGACCTGGGGGCATCCGGATCGATGCACAGGGCCGACCCGCTCCCCACAACGGAGGCTGCCTGAAGCGGGCCTGTTTTTCAGGGGCGCGGGGAAATGCGCGACCAGCCACAACAAGCCCGCACAAGCCCTACAACGTCCCGGAGTTACGGCGAACAGTCACCCCAGTGCCGCGACCTTGTCGCGATACCCCCGCACAGGCGCCGCATCCTTGTACGGCTCCAACCTCCGCTCGAATTCCCGCACATACTCAACCGCCCGCACAGACCGCATCTCCGCAGCAGCCCCCGCCGCCTCGGCCCCCAACGCACAGGCCTGATCAAGCTCCCCGAGCCCCAGCCGCGCAGAGGCAAGCACCACCCGACAGAACAACCGACTACGGGCAAAGGAGGGCGCCCGCAGCTGAAGCGACCGCTCGGCATGCTGAGCGGCGGCCCGGAACTGCTGCAAGTCACGGTGCGCATGCCCGAACTCATCGGCAAGCTGCGCCTCGTCGAAGAACCGCGCCCAGTAAGGAACTTCGTCCCCGGCCCGCGCTGCCTCCAGCGCCCGCTCCGCACGCACCAGCGAGGCCGTACAGTTCCGCACCTCCCCCAGCACCCCGTGCCCACGTGCCTCGGCCGAGTGCAGCAACGCCTGCACGACGGGCGGTGCGTTGGTCCCGACCCCCTGCTGGGCGACCCGTGCAAGCTGCACCGCCTCGCGCCCGTGCCCGAGATAGACGGCCTGCCGGCTCATGGTGACGAGGACGTACGAGCCGTACGCCCGGTCCCCCGACGCCTGCGCGAGCCGCAGCGCCTGCACGAAGTACCGCTGGGCGAGCCCGTGCGCGGCGATGTCGTACGACGTCCAGCCGGCGAGCCGCGTCAGATCGGCCGCGGCCGCGAACAGCCGCCGCCCCGTCTGCTCGCCGTACGTGCCGCGCAGCATCGGCTCGCACTCGTGCTCCAGGTAGCGCACCAGGGCCTGGCGGGCGTGGCCGCCGCCGTACATGTTGTCGAGGGTGCGGAACAGCTCGCCGACCGAGCGCAGCGCGGCGATGTCGCCGCCGGTGACCTTCTGGCCGGGGCCGCGCTCGGCCCGGCCGCGCTGCTGGGGGACGACCGGGCGGCCCTGGGCCGGGACACGGAAGGGCTGTTCGCCGCGGGCGACCTTGTCGTCGGCGCGGCCGATCAGCCAGTCGCGGCTGGGTACGACGAGTCCGGCCGGCGTGAACGCGATCTTGCGCAGCTCGGCGTGCGAGCCGGAGTCCTTGCGCCAGAGCCCGCCGACGATGTCGACGGCCTCCTCGGGGGTCGCGGCGAACTCGAGCCCGGCGTACACCGGCGCACAGGCGTCGAGCCCGAGGTCCTGGGCGGTGAGGCGGCGACCGAGGCGGCGGGTGAAGACCTCGGCGATCAGGGCGGGAGTGGTGCCGCGGGGCTGCTGCCCGCGCAGCCAACGGGTGACGGACGTCTTGTCGTATCTGAGATCAAGCCCGTGTTCGAGACCGAGCTGATCGACTCGACGGGCGAGACCCGCGTTGGAGAACCCGGCTTCTGCGATGAGCGCGGCGAGCTGTCGGTTGGGCGTGCGCTGCGCGGGTCGTTCCGTCATCTGCGGTGCGGTCTCCTGCCTTTCGGGCCTCCAGGGCCGCTGCCGGCCCTGCCGTGCCCGGATTGCCTGTGAGCAGCCCTTATGGCCTCTGTGAACGGCGCGAATGTAGCGGAGAGTGAGCAGGCGCTCGCACACTTCGACGTTCGTTCATCCGATCGTGTGAGGATTGCCCGCGGGGCTGACGCAGAACAGTCGGTCGTACAGTGGCGTAGGCACGTTTCGTGCCTTACGACCTTCTAGGGAGGCGCTTGCCGTGAGTGAGTTGCGGTTCGTCCGCATGGGATTCGATGCCGAGGCGGTCGAGTACCAGGTGGCGTGGGACGAGCAGCGCCGGGTGCACGCGGCGCGATTCGCCGACGAGATCCCCGACACCGTACTGCTCCTTGAACACCCTCCGGTGTATACGGCCGGACGGCGCACCGCGGACAACGAGCGGCCCCTGGACGGCACTCCCGTCATCGACGTGGACCGCGGCGGCAAGATCACCTGGCACGGCCCGGGCCAGCTGGTGGGCTACCCCATCCAGAAGCTCCCGCGCCCGGTGGACGTGGTGGCCCATGTCCGGCGCCTGGAGGACGCCCTGATCCGCACGTGCGCGGAGTTCGGGGTGGAGACCAGCCGGGTCGAGGGCCGCAGCGGCGTCTGGATCCTCGGCGACCCGGTCGAGCAGCGCCCGGCGATCGGCGGCCTCTCCCTCGACTTCGACCCCCGTCTGCACGACGAGGAATTCGACCCGCGCATGAACGGCCCGGAGTACGCCCCGTCCAACGCCGGCCAGCGCCGCGAGGACCGCAAGATCGCGGCGATCGGCATCCGCGTGGCCAAGGGCGTCACGATGCACGGTTTCGCACTCAACGTGAACCCGGACAACAAGTGGTTCGACCGCATCATCCCGTGCGGGATCCGGGACGCGGGCGTGGCCTCCCTGGCCGACGAACTCGGCCGGGACGTGACGATCGCCGAGGTGCTGCCGGTCGTGGAGCGGCATCTGAAGGACGTACTGGAGAACGCGGAGCTGAAGCCGCGGGAGATCGAGAAGGCGACCGCCTGACCCCGGGAATCAGCCCTGGAGCCATGCGGTTGGCCTGACAGCAGAGCTGAGTAAACACGGGCGTACGCTGGTGTACGCCGAAGAATCGAAGCTACAGGGAGCCGATGTGTCCGCAGTCACACCCGACGGACGCAAGATGCTGCGCCTGGAGGTCCGCAACAGCCAGACCCCCATCGAGCGCAAGCCCGAGTGGATCAAGACCCGGGCGAAAATGGGCCCCGAGTACACGAAGATGCAGAACCTCGTGAAGAGCGAGGGCCTGCACACCGTCTGCCAGGAAGCCGGCTGCCCCAACATCTACGAGTGCTGGGAGGACCGCGAGGCGACCTTCCTCATCGGCGGCGACCAGTGCACCCGGCGCTGCGACTTCTGCCAGATCGACACCGGCAAGCCCGAGGCGCTGGACCGCGACGAGCCGCGCCGCGTCGGCGAGTCCGTGGTCACGATGGACCTGAACTACGCCACCATCACCGGCGTCGCCCGCGACGACCTGGAGGACGGCGGCGCCTGGCTGTACGCCGAGACGGTCCGCCAGATCCACCGCCAGACCGCCGACCGCGAGGCCGGACGGACGAAGGTGGAGCTGCTCGCCCCCGACTTCAACGCGATCCCCGAGCAGCTCGAAGAGGTCTTCTCCTCGCGCCCCGAGGTCTTCGCGCACAACGTCGAGACGGTCCCGCGGATCTTCAAGCGCATCCGCCCCGGCTTCCGCTACGACCGCTCGCTGAAGGTCATCACGGCCGCCCGCGACTACGGCCTCGTCACCAAGTCGAACCTCATCCTCGGCATGGGCGAGACCCGCGAGGAGGTCAGCGACGCGCTGAAGCAGCTGCACGAGGCCGGCTGCGAGCTGGTCACCATCACGCAGTACCTGCGCCCGTCGGTGCGCCACCACCCCGTGGAGCGCTGGGTCAAGCCGCACGAGTTCGTCGAACTCAAGGAGGAGGCCGAGCAGATCGGCTTCTCGGGCGTGATGTCCGGCCCGCTCGTCCGGTCCTCGTACCGTGCCGGCCGGCTGTACCAGATGGCCGTCGAGAAGCGCGGTTCGTACGTCGCCTCGCAGGCCGTCTGACGATTGCACCGACCGCCTCAGATGGCACGGAGTGCCACTCCTCCGTGTGAATCTGAGCACAAGTAGCTACTCGCCGGTAACGGCCGATTCGACGCGGTTCTGACCGTCCTCGCAGATGAGGGCGTCGTCAGGGCCGCGTCAGTATTTTCGCCCGTCGCATCAAGGCTTCATTGGTGTTTGACCGGTCGGTCACGCCCTGGTAACACCAATCAGTAACGCTGGACTCACACCACGTACACCCACACCGAGCGCCCGTATCCGAGGGGGGACCTCCACCATGCAGGCCGCGCCCGTTCGCGCCACCGCGATCCCGTCGTTCACCGATGCACTGCGTGCCGTCGAGTCGCTGCTGATGAGCAGCGGCCAGCGCACCGCCCGTCGCAACGCATGGACCTCCGTCCTGGAGGACCGCCGCCGCGCCAAGGACCGTGTCGAGGCACAGCGCGTAATCGAGCAGACCCTCGTCACCCACCCCTGAATCCCAGCCTCCGGGCACTGCCGTCGTACGGCGCTCCCAGGGCCACGTAGACTTCGTGGCATGGCGAGGAAGGACACGGCAGCGGACGCTGCGAACCCCGGGCGACTCAAGCAGATCGCTCTGACCTACAAGATGACCCGCAAGGCCGACAAGAAGATCGGTCTTGTACTCGCGGCTGTCGGCATCGGCATCTTCGGTGTTTTCCTCGCGATCGGTTTCTTGATCGGTCACCCCATCTATCTCGGAATCCTGGGCCTGTTGCTCGCCTTCCTCGGGACGGCGATCATCTTCGGGCGCCGGGCCGAGCGGGCGGCCTTCGGGCAGATGGAGGGCCAGCCGGGCGCGGCCGCCGCGGTGCTCGACAACATCGGCCGGGGGTGGACCACCACTCCGGCGGTGGCCATGAACCGCAGCCAGGACGTGGTGCACCGGGCCGTCGGCAAGGCCGGCATCGTCCTGGTCGCCGAGGGCAACCCGAACCGGGTGAAGAGCCTGCTGGCCGCCGAGAAGAAGAAGATGAACCGCATCGTCGCGGACGTGCCGGTGCACGACGTGATCGTCGGCACGGGCGAGGGCCAGGTCGAGCTGAAGAAGGTGCGGACCACCATGCTGAAGCTCCCCCGCGTGCTGACCGGCCCGCAGGTGACTGCCACCAACGACCGACTGCGCGCCATGGGCGACCTGATGAGCAACATGCCGCTGCCGAAGGGGCCGATGCCGAAGGGCATGAAGCTCCCGAAGGGCGGACCGAAGGCCCGCTGAGCGCCTCTTCAAGGCCGCTGACTCCCTCGTACGAGAAAGGGGGCGCCCGGATCACTCTCCGGGCGCCCCCTTCGTCGTACGAACGCTAGATGCGGACCTCGACCGTGCGGGCCAGGCGGTCATGAAGGCCCCTGCCGTCGCGGTCCCAGATCAGGGCCGGGATCGCGATGCACAGCAGGGCGGTGCGGAGGGCGGCCCGCAGGGGGTTGGGGCGGCCCGTGTCCAGAGCGACCACGCGGAGGCCGAAGAGGCGCTTACCCGGAGTGAAGCCGATGGTGCCGACCGTCAGGACGCCGAGCAGGAAGAAGACGAGCAGGGCCCAGTTGCCGGTGGCCTGGTTGTAGCCGTGAGTAATAAGACCGTATGCGATCAAGAGGCACAGGCCCCAGTCGACGATGAGGGCTCCGAAGCGGCGGCCGGGGCGGGCGATCGAACCCGGGCCCTCCTCCGGCAGACCGAGCTGTTCGCCCCGGTATCCGAAGTCGACACCGGCCCTCTCCGCGGCCTCACGCGGGCCCGAGAGCCACGAGCCGATTGCATCCCTGTTGTCCACCCGTCCACCGTACTGCTCGCGTTTCGCGATACGGACAGGTGGGGTACACCGGGCTGGGTCCGGTTAACTTGTGCGAAACAAATGGGTCACGCCCGAGAAATCACGCGTCCCTAGTGTCGAGGACAGCGTGTGCCACCGCACTGGCCGCACGAACGAACTACCACCCCGGCAGGACGGTCGGGAGTAGGAGGAGCTGGATGTTCCAGAACGCCGACGAGGCCAAGAAGTTCATCGCGGACGAGGACGTCAAGTTCATCGACGTCCGCTTCTGCGACCTGCCGGGCGTCATGCAGCACTTCACGGTGCCCGTCGAGTCGTTCGACCCGGACGAGGAGCTCGCGTTCGACGGATCCTCGATCCGTGGTTTCCAGGCGATCCACGAGTCCGACATGGCCCTGCGCGCGGACCTGTCGACCGCCCGTGTCGACCCCTTCCGCCGCGACAAGACCCTCAACATCAACTTCTTCATCCACGACCCGATCACGGGCGAGCAGTACTCCCGTGACCCGCGCAACGTGGCCAAGAAGGCCGAGGCCTACCTCGCGTCGACCGGTATCGCGGACACCGCGTACTTCGGTCCCGAGGCCGAGTTCTACGTCTTCGACTCCGTCCGCTTCGCGACCAGCGCGAACGAGAGCTTCTACCACATCGACTCCGAGGCCGGCGCCTGGAACACCGGTGCCCTCGAGGACAACCGTGGTTACAAGGTCCGCTACAAGGGCGGCTACTTCCCGGTCCCGCCGGTCGACCACTTCGCCGACCTGCGCGCCGAGATCTCCCTGGAGCTGGGCAGGGCCGGTCTGCAGGTCGAGCGCCAGCACCACGAGGTGGGCACCGCCGGCCAGGCCGAGATCAACTACAAGTTCAACACGCTGCTCTCGGCCGCCGACGACCTGCAGCTCTTCAAGTACATCGTGAAGAACGTGGCCTGGCGCAACGGCAAGACCGCGACCTTCATGCCGAAGCCGATCTTCGGCGACAACGGCTCGGGCATGCACGTGCACCAGTCGCTGTGGGCCAACGGCGACCCGCTGTTCTACGACGAGGCCGGCTACGCGGGCCTGTCGGACACCGCCCGCTACTACATCGGCGGCATCCTCAAGCACGCCCCGTCGCTGCTGGCCTTCACCAACCCGACGGTGAACTCCTACCACCGTCTGGTGCCGGGCTTCGAGGCGCCGATCAACCTGGTGTACTCGCAGCGCAACCGCTCCGCGGCCATGCGTATCCCGATCACCGGCTCGAACCCGAAGGCCAAGCGCGTCGAGTTCCGTGCGCCCGACTCCTCCGGCAACCCGTACCTGGCCTTCTCCGCGCTGCTGCTCGCGGGCCTGGACGGCATCAAGAACAAGATCGAGCCGGCCGAGCCGATCGACAAGGACCTCTACGAGCTGGCTCCCGAGGAGCACGCCAACGTCGCGCAGGTCCCGACCTCGCTCCCGGCCGTCCTCGACTCCCTCGAGCGCGACCACGAGTTCCTGCTCGCCGGCGACGTCTTCACGGCCGACCTGATCGAGACCTGGATCGACTTCAAGCGCGCGAACGAGATCGCCCCGCTGCAGCTGCGCCCGCACCCGCACGAGTTCGAGCTCTACTTCGACGTGTGATCGGACCGCGCGTGCACCACGCGTGAGCCGTCCGGCGCCCCCGTTCCTGTTTCACAGGGCGGGGGCGTCGTCGTATGCTCTGGCACTGCTGTTCGACACAGACGGCGCACAGACGGTTTCGCCAGAGGCAACGGGGAGATACGGGGATGTCCGAACAGGACGACGCTGAGCGGGAGTTCGACATCAGGTGGGCCGATCAGGCCGAGCACAAGGAACCCTCGGCGCGGGCCCGGATGCTGGCCGCGCGGTGGAAGGAGAATCCGCCCGAGCCGCAGCCCTTCCGCGCCGACCCGGAGCCGGCGGCGCCGCGCCGGTCGTCGTGGGTGTCGACGGCCATCGTGCTGGGGTGTGTGGCGGCGGTGATCCTGCTGCTGGGATACGCGCGGTTCCAGGCGCCGTACTAGAACCGGCTGCGGCCGGGCCGCGGCTGCTGACAGGGACCTTTTGCAGCTCCTAGGGCCGATCGGAACCACTTCATGGGAGTGGCCGGGTGCACACTGGCAGTGGGACGAGTGCCTGACTGCGGGGTGATGCAGATGCAGAGCCGCTTCCGGAGCGACCGGCGGTTGACCGTGCGGATGACGGTCACAATGTTCCTGCTCGGATTGCTGTACGTGGCCTTCGTCGCCGCGTTGATCGTGTTGCTGAAGTCCTGGTTGCTGGTCGTCGCGGTGGTGGCGGTGATGTTCGTCGCGCAGTTCTGGTTCTCCGACCGGATCGCGATGTTCGCCATGCGCGGGCGGGTCGTGGAGCGCGAGGAGTATCCCGAGCTGCACGCGGTGGTCGACCGGCTGTGTGCGATCGCCGACATGCCGAAGCCGGTGGTCGCCGTGTCCGAGATGGACATGCCGAACGCGTTCGCGACCGGGCGCAATCCCGACCACGCGGTGGTGTGCGTGACGACCGGCCTGCTGCGGCGACTGGAGCCCGCCGAGCTGGAGGGTGTGCTCGCGCACGAGCTGTCGCATGTGGCGCACAAGGACGTCGCCGTGATCACGATCGCGTCGTTCCTCGGTGTGATCGCGGGGCTGATCGTGCGGTTCGCCTTCTACAGCCAGTTGTTCGGCGGTGGCCGGCGGGACCAGAACACCGCGGTGATCTTCGCCGCCGTGATGGGGGTGTCGGCCGCCGTGTACGCGATCAGCTTCCTGCTGATCAGGGCCCTGTCCCGGTACCGGGAGCTGGCCGCGGACCGGGCGGCGGCGCTGCTCACCGGGCGGCCCTCGGCGCTGGCCTCCGCGCTGACCAAGGTGTCCGGCGACATCGCCCGGATCCCGACCAAGGACCTGCGGACGGCGCAGGCCTTCAACGCCTTCTACTTCACCCCGGCGACGGGCAAGGAGCCGGGCATCGAGCGGTTCTTCTCCACCCACCCGTCCCTGGAGCAGCGGCTCGATCAACTGGGCCGGATCTCCGCGGAGTTGGGTGAGGCGGCAACCCCCGGAAAGGGATGATGCATGGGGCTTCTGGACATTCTGCTCGGCCGTACCAAACCGGTCCTGCCCGACCTGGACCGGCTCTTCGCGCTGCCGTCGGCGGCCGTGACCCTCGAGGCCGCGGCCGGTTTCACGCCGACCGGCACGGGTGCGGTGTGCTTCGCCACGGTCGAGGGCGGGGCCTTCGAGCAGACACACCGGGAGGTCCAGGCGCTGCTGGACGCGGACGCCGACCGGGACGGTTTCCCGGTGGAACTCAAGCAGGACGAGTACGGCTACTCGTGGCTGGTCTCGCGTCGCTCCCCCGGGCAGCTGTCCGAGCTGGTCAACGACCTGCACGCGGTGAACAGTTCGATGGAGGTCAACGGCTTCGGCCCCCAACTGCTGTGCTCCCTGGCCGGGTTCGAGGCCGAGGGCGGCAAACGGCTCGCGCTGGTCTACCTGTACAAGCGCGGCACGTTCTACCCGTTCGCGCCGCTGCCCGGCGGTGGGCAGCGGCGCGACAACGCGCTGGAACTCCAGGTCAAGGCGGCCCTCGGCGACGACCTGCGGATGGAGCAGGATCTGAACCGCTGGTTCCCCGTGTGGGGCGCGCCGGGGCTGTGACCGGCGCTCACCAGCGGCTCGGATCGTCTCACTTGCTCTTCTCGCGCTCCTGACGCCGGGACTCCATGGGGCGCTCGCGGCGGTAGCGGCGCTCCCACTTGGCCTGCATGTCACGGCGCTTGCGGTAGGCCTGGTACGTCGCCGGCATGGCCCCTCCCGACGAGGAACCTCCCGACGAGGCGGCCCCGCCCCCCGAGGAGGAGGTCGGGGTCGAGCTTCGCCCGTACTGCAGGTACAGAAAGAGCACGGCGACCGCGGCCAGCCACCAGACGTGGTTTCCGAATCCTAAGACGACCAGGACGACGGTCCCGGAGATGACGATGGTGCCCATGACGGGCCTCCGTTTGGGCGTGGGTGATCGAGCGGTGTTGGTGTGTTTCTCCCGACGGGGCGCTGGGGGAAGGGCGTCCGTCCGTCGGTGCGTTAGAGAGTAGCCCCGAGTCCGCAGGGTGATGCCTGTCCTGCGGAAAGCGGTGGTGGGCAGCTCCGCAACGTGTGTCCAGAGTACGGACGCGATCACGCACCGTGCATCTGGTTTTTCGCGCCCTCGCCCACGCCCTCGCCTACTCCGCGGGCACTTCCAGTCGCCGTTCCACTACCTCGCGGGCCACGTCCGTGAGGCGGCGGCGGTGCGAGCGGGCGTGGCTGCGCAACAGGCGGAAGGCCTCGTCGACCGAGACGGAGAGGCGGGCGGCGAGCGTGCCCTTGGCCTGTTCGATGACGATACGGCTGGTCAGGGCCTGGCCCAGCTGCTCGGCCAGGGCACGGCTCTCGTGCAGTCGGCGAGCCCGCTCCAGGGTCCAGCCGGCCGCGTCGGTGAGCGACTGGCCCAGCTCCAGAAGCTCGGGGCGCAGCGGTGTGCTGCCGGGCCCCAGCAGCACCAGGGCGCCCAGGGTGTCCTCGCCGACGTGCAGGGGCAGGGCGGCGGCCCGGCCGTAGCCCAGCTCGACGGCGCGGGGCGCACAGCGCGGCCAGTCCCGGCGGGCCGGGCCGCCGTCGAGGGCGGTGTCCGGCACCGGGCGGCCGGTGCGGCGGGCTTCCACGCCGGGGCCTTCGCCCCACTTCGCGGCGTCGCGCACCAGCCGCACCAGTTCTTCGCCGGTGCCTGCCACCTGCACCGGGGTGCGCTCGTCGGGGGCGTACACAACGATCGCCGCGCAGTCGTCGAGCAGCTCGGATCCGTGTGCCGCGAGGTCTTCGAGGAGTCCGGTCGGATCGGCAGGGTCGGTGACCGCGCTCGCGGCGAGGTCGACGAACGCCGTCGCCAGCTGTTGCTGTGACGCGGTCCTGGTCATGAGCTTCCCTCACCTCTCGGACATCGGACTCTCGTCGGACATCGGCCTCTTGGACATGGGTCTCGGTTACCCCGCCTCAGTCGAGACGCAGCTCACCGCGCAGGATTCGCTCTGCCACGGAGTGTGCCGAGGTGCCCTCGGCGAAGGCGCGTGCCTTGATCTGTTCCAGTGCGTCGGCCACCGGGCAGTCGAGGTGCACGGAGACCATGCCCGCGGCCTGGTGCACCATGGCGCGCAGGTCGGTGCCGCCGTACAGGCCGGGGTCGCCGTCCGGGTTGAGGATCATGGTGCGGGTGAGGACGTCGGCGACCTCGGCGAAGGTGTCCGAGCCGGCGAGGCGCGGGGCCGGATCGAAGATCGTGAGGGCGCCGACGCAGGTGCCCGACATGTTCAGCGGTACGGCCGTCACCTCCTCGATGCCGAGTTCGGTCACCGCAGGTCCGTAGCCGGGCCAGCGGTCGGTCAGCGCCGAGCCGACCGCCGTCACCGCGCGGGCCTGGCTGGTCGCGTCCCGGGCCGGCCCCTCGCCGAGCAGGAACTCCAGCTCCTGGGCGGCGCGGGACGAATCGTCGGATGCGGCCAGGGCGAGCTGGTCGAGGGTCGCTCCGACCAGCGTGAGGGCGGCGCTGCTGGTGCCGCAGGCCTCCGCGACCCCCGTCATGAACAGGGGCAGTGCGATCTCCCCCGTGCCCGCCCAGGCCGCGAGCCGGGTCACGTACTCGCCCTGCAGACGCGCCGCGGTGCTGTGGCGGCCTGCTGTCGAGCGGTGGAGGGCCGCGATCCGCAGATGGATGTCTCTGCCCACCTCGGTGGTGGCCTCGTCGGCGAGGGTCTCCTGGCGCTCGGCACGGCTGGTCTCGTGCGCCGAACGGGCGCGCGCCACGGCGGCCTTCCGCTCCGCGGAAGCCATGCGGTCGTGGGCCCCATCTGCGGTGGCCATACCGGAATCGTACGCCCCGCCCGCTCAGCCCGGGCTGTTCGTCGGGCGCTCTTCCATGAGCAGGACGACTCCGCCGTTGTGTCCGTCGAAAGGACTGCAGTGCACCAGGCACGTGATCGCCCTGCCGAGGCGGTTGACGGCCGGTACGGGCAGCGGCTCTCCGCGTCTGCCGGTCTCGACGCAGATCTGGATGGTCTCGCGCAGCTTCTCGACGGGCAGCCCGAAGTCGAGGCCGTAGAAGGGCTGGTCGAGGACCTCGTCCGGGCGCAGGCCCCACATGTCGACGGCGCCGCGGTTCCAGCTCTTGACCTTCAGGCCCTGGTCGAGGACGACGACTCCGGCGGCGATGGAGGTCAGCACCGCCTCCAGGAAGGCGCGGGCCTCGTCCAGCTCCTCGGTGCGGACCCGCATCTCCTCGTTCATGGTCTCCAGTTCCTCGTTGCCGGACTGGAGTTCCTCGTTGGTGGTCTCCAGCTCCTCGTTCGTGGACTGGAGTTCCTCGTTGGTGGTCTCCAGCTCCTCGATGCTCGACTGGAGTTCCTCGTTCGTCGTCTCCAACTCCTCATTGGTGGACTGGAGTTCCTCGTACGCCGTCTCAAGGTCCTCGCGTACGCGCTTGATCTCGGACTTGAGCTGGGTGGCGACGGTGACGTCGGTGAACGTGATGTTGACGGCCGCGGTCAGGCCGTCGGGGCCGGCCAGCGGCTGGACGAGGATGTCGAAGTACTGGACGTCCTCCCCGGTCCGGCGTTCGGCGCCGTTGACGCGCAGGGTGCGCCGCTCGTGGGCGGCCTGTTCGATCAGGGAGCGCAGTTCGACCGGGCGGTAGGAGATCTCCAGGTCCTGGAAGGGGCGCCCGATGTCGTTCGAGGAGAGGCCGAACTGCACGCGTGCGTGGCTGTTGACGAGGATGACCATGCCGTCGGCGTCGACGGCCACGGTGGCGCTCGGGGTCGAGTCGAGGATGAGGTCGCGCAGCTGGCGGTGGCGGGCGACGCTGTGCAGATCGCCGCTCATCCCCGTCCTGATCTTCACCGGGGCGGGCTGGTACGGCGGCGAGGCCACGCCCGGGCGGCGCCGGAAGGTGCGCTGGCGCATGCTCATCACGTCGAACCGGTCACCGTCGTTGAGCAGCATCTCCGCCTTGCCGAGGAAGAGGAAACCGCCCTCGCGAAGGGCGAAGTGGAAGCGGTCGACGATCTGGGTCTGCGCCTCGACGTTGAAGTACATCAGCGTGTTGCGGCACACGAGCAGGTCGAGGCGGGAGATCGGGGCGTCGCGGGTGATGTCGTGGCGGCCGAAGATCACCCGGCGGCGCAGGTCGGGGCGGAAGACGAAGCGGGCGCCGCTCTGCTCGAAGTACTTGTCGCGCAGCTCCGGCTCCAGCTGTCCGAGCGCCTTGGCCGGATACAGACCGGAGCGGGCGTCGCGCAGCGCCTCGTCGTCGACGTCGGTGCCGTAGATCTTGACCCGTTCGAGTGTCTCCTCCAGGCCCAGTGCCTCGGCGAACATGATCGCCAGCGAGTAGGCCTCCTCGCCGCTGGAGCAGCCCGCGCTCCACACCCTGATCTCCTCGTCGGACCCGCTCTGCGCGAGCAGTTCGGGCATGACCTCGCGCTGTAGGAACGTCCAGGCGTCGGGGTCGCGGAAGTAGGACGTGACGTTGATCAGGATCGTGTTGAACAGCGCGTTGAACTCGTCCGCGTTCGTCTCCAGGCGGTCGCGGTAGTCGGTGTACGACGTCACGCGCGCGTCCGCCATGCGCTTACGGATGCGCCGGCCCAGCGAGGACCTCTTGTAGCCGGTGAAGTCGAATCCGCGGGTGTCCCGCAGGAAACCGAGGAGCTCCTCCAGTTCCTCGTCGGTCTCCAGGTCCGGTTGTCCCTCGCCCATCGCTGCTGCCACCACTTCTCTGCTACTGCCTCTTGGTCCCGACCAGTCCGCGGATCACCGCGGCGATCTCCTCCAGAGGTAGCACGAAGTCCACTGTGCCCGTACCCACCGCCGCCTCCGGCATGCCTCTGAATTCGGCTGTCGCCGGATCCTGGACGATGACGGTGCCGCCGCGCGACTTGACGGCGTCCACGCCCATCGCGCCGTCCCGCCCGGTCCCGGTGAGCACGCACGCGATGGCCCTCGGCCCGTACGCCCCCGCGACCGACTCGAACAGCAGGTCGGCGGAGGGCCGCACGAAGTGCACCAGCTCGCTGTCGGTGAGGGTGAGCAGGCCGCCGGGGCGGACGAGCAGGTGCCGGTCGGGGGGTGCGATGTAGACCATGCCGGGGCTGGTCTGCTCGTGGTCCTCGGCGAGTTTCACCGGCAGCGGCGTACGGCGGCCCAGGACCTCCGCGATGACGGTGCGGTGGCGGGGGTCCAGGTGCTGGACGATCAGGACCGGCACCGGCAGGTCGGCGTCCAGGGCGCCGAGCAGGGTGCTCAGGCCACCGATGCCGCCTGCGGAGGAGGCCATGGCGACGACCTCGAAGCCGTCGGGCAGGGGTGCGGAAGGCTCCACTCGCCCAGCGTAGGCCCGGACGTCACACTTCGGGCGCCGCCGTGACCACACCGGCGGCCACCGCGGCGCCCAGGGCCGCGTGGTCCTGCACCGTCTGGTCGGCGTAGCCGAGGGCGAAGTCGGCGACGGCCTGCTCGAAGGTGTCGGCGCCGCCCAGGTAGGCGGCGATGGCGATGCGGTCGCCGGAGCGGGCGTGTGCGCGGGCCAGGGCGGTGCCGCACAGGCGGGCGTAGGCCAGGAGGGTGGTGGGGTCCATGCCGGCGACGTCCGCGGAGCCCTTCATGTCCCGCAGCTGCCGCCAGTAGTAGGCGCGGCCCTGGGGTCCGCTCATCCAGCCAAGGAAGATGTCGCTGGCGGCCTGCAGCAGCCGCTGACCTGCGACGACCCGATGCCCGGGATGGACGTAGGGCCCGTTCGGCAGATGCTCCTCCAGTACGGACTTGCGGGCCTCCTTGATCTGCAGGAACAGCGGGTCGTCGGCGTCCCGTCCGGCGAGCAGTACGACGAAGCAGCGCAGGCCGACGCTGCCGACGCCGACGACCTTGCGGGCGGCGTCGACGAAGCGGTAGCGGTCCAGGAGCAGGCGGCGCTCCTCGGAGAGGGTGGAGCGGTAGTCGCTGAAGATCTTGCGCAGGGAGGCCATGTCGGAGGCGCCGGCGGGTTCGAGGAGCGGCGGGTCGTTGATGATCCGGCGGCGCCCGTCGACGACCTCGGTCAGCTTGCCGAGGGCGTGCAGGCTGGTGCGGCGGCGGGCCCTGGTCAGGCTGGAGGCGACCTGCCGGCGGCGGCGCGCGGAGCGGGCCAGTGGCAGCAGGCTCTCGGCGTCGATGCGCTCGTACCAGACCTCGAGCTCGCCGCGCCGGGCCAGCCGCCGCAGGGTCGTGCGGTACGCGGCCGCCGATTCCACGGCCGCCCGGCGGACCTTGTCCTCGGCGTGCCCGTTCTCGCGGGCGGCCACGGCCACGCTCGCCGCGAGGCGCTGGACGTCCCACTCGAAGGGGCCGGGGAACGTCTCGTCGAAGTCGTTGAGATCGAAGAGCAGCGCCCGTTCCGGGGAGGCGTACAGCCCGAAGTTCAGCAGGTGGGCGTCGCCGCAGAGCTGCACGGTGAGCCCGGTGTGCGGCCGGGAGGCGAGGTCGGCGGCCATCACGGCGGCCGAGCCGCGCAGGAAGGCGAACGGCGACGCGGCCATCCGCCCGTACCGGATGGGCAGCAGCTCCGGCAGCCGGTCGCGTCCCTGCCGCTCCAGTACGGCGACGGGGTCGGACCGGTCGACGGGCGGGACCCAGTGGCCGTGGGCGGAACGGGGCACGCGTTTGCGGGCGGCCTTGCCGACCTCGGCACGGACCACGGGCGTGGTCATCGCACCCACCGACGCATGCCGCGCTTGCCCATCACGCCTCCGGTTCCGTGGCCGCCCTCTCCTGATCGCAGTGAAGGCGGGCCCGGGGGTGTGCGCATGCCGGGTACGGCGATCGGGTGACGGCCCGTTGTCAGTGGGGTCCTGCAAGATGGGGGCACGGGTGATGTGACGGGGAGGCCGGGATGGGCGAGGGCATGCGGTACATCGGGGTGGCCGAGCGGCGGGCCCGGCTTGCATTGCGGCAGCGGCTGGCTCCGGTGGCGCGGGCGGGGAGCCCGGAGGAGGTCGCCGGCACGCTGGTCGCGCTGCACGGGTCGGACCCGGCGACGGTGCATCTGGCGGTGGGCGCGCGCCTCGCGGACTCGGCGCAGACCGTGACGGAGACCGAGCGGGCGCTGTACCGGGACCGGACGCTGGTGCGTATGCACGGCATGCGGCACACCGTGTTCGTGTTCCCGACGGACCTGACCGCCGTCGTGCACGCCTCGACCGGCCTCACGGTCGCCGGGCGCGAACGGGCCTCGCTGCTCAAGGACATGGCGAAGGCCGGGGCACCGGACGCGGCCTGGCTGAAGGACGTCGAGGAGTCCGCGCTGGCCGCGCTCGAGCGGCGCGGGCAGGCGACCGCGGCCGAACTCGCCGAGGACGAACCGCGGTTGAGAGAGCAGTTCGCGTACGCGGCCGGCAAGAGCTACGCGGGCGTGCACACCGTCTCCACCCGGCTGCTGAGGGTGCTGGGCGTGGAGGGCAAGGTCGTACGGGGACGGCCGCTCGGCTCGTGGACGTCCAACCAGTTCCGCTGGGCCGTCGCGCCGCCGCACCCCGAACTCGACGTGGCCGAGGCGCAGTCGGCGCTGCTCGGCCGCTGGCTCGCGGTGTGCGGACCGGCCACGGAGGCGGACCTGAAGTGGTGGACGGGCTGGAAGGTCACGGACGTACGGCGTGCGCTGGCGGCGATCGGCGCGCAGGCGGTGTCGCTGGACGAGGGCACGGGGTACGTCGTCGACGGCGACGTCGCTCCGGTGGCGGGTCCCGCCCGGCCGTGGGCGGCCCTGCTGCCCGCGCTGGATCCGACGGCGATGGGCTGGCGGGAGCGGGACTGGTATCTGGCCCCGGAGTTGCGGCCGCCGCTGTTCGACTACAGCGGCAACGTGGGACCGACGGTGTGGTGGAACGGCCGGGTGGTGGGCGGATGGGCCCAGCGTCCCGACGGCGAGATCGTCTGGCGCCTGCTCGACACGGACGGCGTGGGGCGTGAGGCGGAGGCGGCGATCGCGGCCGAGGCGGAGCGGCTGCGGGAGTGGGTGGGGGCGACGAAGGTGACGCCGCGCTTCAGGACACCGCTGGAGAAGGAGCTGGTGGCCTAGGAGTCGGGGCGCGCCGGGTACCCCGCAAGCAGGGGGCACCCGGCGCCACGCTCACCGCGTGTACCGCATCAGCGCCCGCACCATGTGGCACGTCGTGTCCGACGGCGGGTGCACGCCGATCAGTTCGGCCGTGGACCGTATCGTCTCGTTGCGGGCCTGGTTCGGCATGTAGACCCCCGAGTCGAGCAGCGCGATGGCGAGCCGCATCGCCTTGAGGCGGCGGTTGTGGCTGACATACCACTCGCGCGGCCGGCCCGGCGGCAGCGGACGCTTCTCCACGGGGTCGTACGGCAGGTCGAGCAGGACGGGGTGCTTGGCGGTGGACTGGGTCGGCTTCGGCTTCAGTGCGGCAGCGGGCACAGGCATCCTCCTGTCGCGGTGAGGGTGTCGGAACGGGGGCTTCGGCGACCCCCCAACACCCTCGAACACTTCTTCTAGTGTACCGCCCGGCACTGACAATCGCCCCTGGCCACAAGGCCTTTCGGGGCTCCTCAGGGGTACCGTGGGCCACATGGAGATCTGGATCAACCCCGCTTGCTCGAAGTGCCGCAGCGCCATCAGCGTGCTCGACGCCGAGGGCGCCGACTACACCGTCCGCCGCTACCTGGAGGACGTACCGACCGAGGACGAGATCAGGGCCGTACTCGAGCGTCTCGGTCTGGAGCCGTGGGACATCACCCGCACCCAGGAGGCGGCGGCGAAGGAGCTCGGCCTCAAGGAGTGGGCGCGGGACGGGACTTCGCGCGACCGGTGGATCAAGGCGCTGTCCGAGCACCCCAAGCTGATCCAGCGCCCGATCATCACGGCGGACGACGGCACGGCGGTGGTCGGACGCTCGGAGGAGGCCGTGCGGGATGCCCTCTCCCGTTAACACCCGTGTGACGTACGTTACTTCAGTGACTTCTGCGACCGCTGAGTAACCTCGTTCGGTATCTCGTACATAGCGGCGTACGCTCCCCTACCTCGCAGGAGGCGCGCATGTCGCGTAGGAGAAGTCTCGGTACGAAGAAGAAGATCGCGCTGCTGGTGAGCGCGGCGGCGGTGGCGGGAGGCGGGGCCTTCGTCATGGCGAGTACCTCGAACGCCGCGCAGAGTCCGGGGCCCAAGACCCTGTCCGCCGCGGACTCGAACGTGTGCCAGGGGCTCGCCACCGCCCTCGGCAACAACCAGAAGTTCATCGACGGGCAGAAGGCCAACCCCGACGCCCAGTCCGCGGCACGGATCGCCAACCGCGAGGCCGTCATCGCACAGATCAAGGTCCAGCAGAAGGCGTCCGGTTGCGCCGTTGGGGAGTCGGCTCAGGACTCCCAGGCGACGCAGCCGGCGCAGAACGGTGCGGGACAGCAGGCGGGCGGTGCGCAGCAGTCCGCGCAGCCCTCGCAGACGGCCTCCGCGGGAAACGGGAACGCGGGTGGCGCTGCCGCCTCGGGGCAGCAGGTGTGCAACGGCTCCACCGTCACCCTCTCCGGCGAGGGCGGCGCACCTGCCGCCTCCAGCAACCAGTTCCCGGCCGGGACGACGCTGAAGGTCACCAACCTGGACAACAACAAGTCCACGACGGTGAAGGTCACTTCGGTCTCCGGCAGCTGCGCCCTGCTCAACAACGCGGCCTTCGAACAGGTCCGGGAGCCCGGCAAGTTCCTCATCCGCCGTGCACTGATCGAGAAGGTGGGGTGAGGCTCAAGGACTCAGGAACTTTGTGAGGCGGCGGCCCAGTTCGGGGGGTGCGGCCTGCGGCAGCGCGTGGTGCGAGACGTCGGGGACCACGTCCACCTCCGCGCGCGGCAGCAGCACACCCGCCCGTGCCGCCACCTCGTACGTGTCATGTGTCCTGCTGTTCCCGGCCAGGAGCAGCAGGACCGGCACGTTCAGCCCGCGCAGTGCGTCCGGTGCCGGGCGCGGACCGGTCACCGGCTTCGACACGGAGGGGAAGCCGGCGGCCGCCTCCTGCAGGCGGAGCCAGTCGGGGTCGAGGGGGGCTCTCCCGCTCTCCCACTCCAGGAAGGCACGGACGCGGTGCGGCGCGGGCCGCAGCAGCATCGGCAGGGCGTGCAGGAGATACGCCGGCCGGTAGCCGGCGAAGCACTGGGTGGGGTCCAGCAGGAAAAGGCGGCGTACACGCGCGCGTGCCTGCAGGGCGTGGTGCAGTGCGATCCAGGCGCCGTACGAGTGCCCGCCCAGGTCCGTTTCCCCGAGGCCGAGGTCGTCGAGGACCGCGTCCAGCCAGGCCACCAGGTCGGCGACCGTACGGGGGTGACGGTCGCCGGCCTCGGCACTGCGGCCCGGGGCGCCGATCAGGTCGACGGCGAAGACCCTGTGGGTTCGGGCGAGTTCGGCGGCCTGCGCGTACCAGGACGCGGAGGTGGCCCCTCCGCCGCCGGGCAGCAGGACGACCGGGGGGCCGTGGAGCGGACCGCATGCGTTGACGTGCGTCACGCCGAAGGGCGTCGGCACGGTCACGGCCTCGCGCTCGGCGGGCCACTTGGCCATGACCTTGTCGTACGCGGCCAGGAAGCCGTCCATGTCGTAGGAGCTACGAGCGCTCACGACACCTCCTCTATTATCTCGTTCAGCGAGATACTTGTTGAGCGAGATAATAGTAGGAGGCCGATGTGCGCAGCCCCCAGGGGCCCGAGATGGAGGTCGTGCACCTGCTCCGTGCGGTGACCGTCGAACTCGGCCTGCACAGCGCCCGGTTCGCGAACCGCAACGGCATGCACCCCACGGACGTACGGGCCCTGATCGCCCTGATGGACGCCTCGCGTGCGGGTGAGGAGATGACGGCCGGGCGGCTCGGTGCGGTGCTCGGGCTGAACTCGGCCGGGACGACCGCACTCGTGGACCGGCTGGAGCGGGTCGGGCATGTGCGGCGGGTGCGCGGGGAGGCGGACCGGCGGCGGGTCGTGATCGAGGTGGACGCGAAGGCCGTCGAGCTCGGGTGGGCCTTCTTCGGGCCGTTGATCGGGCGCTCCGTGGAGCTGCTGCGAGGGTACGACGAGCGGGAACTGGCCGCGATCAGAGGGTTCCTGGAGGGGGTGCGGGAGGCGGCCGCCGAGGAGGGGTGAACGGCCGGCGCCGGAGCACGGCTCGCCCACTCCCATCGCATACGAGCCGTCGTACGCCCGTGCCGTCTGCGCCTGCGAACGGCGGCCCGCGGGTGTCTTCCTGTCGACTTGCTGTCCCCTGCCCGCCCTCACAGCGTGAATCGCGCCACACCAACGCCAGGTAACACGGGGTTCACATTCGAGCAATGGACGGGAAATCGCCTGTTGACAGGCTCGCGGGCAACAAGAGCGGCGCCCCAGTGCCGCAGCGCCGCAGCACCCGCAAGTGCGCCCAGACACACCCCGAAGGAAGTGGCTCGTGACCTTCAAGGCTGAGTACATCTGGATCGACGGCACCCAGCCGACGGCCAAGCTCCGTTCCAAGACGAAGATCCTCGCGGACGACGCCAAGGGTGCCGAGCTCGGGATCTGGGGCTTCGACGGGTCCTCCACGAACCAGGCCGAGGGCCACTCCTCGGACCGTGTCCTCAAGCCGGTCTTCTCCTGCCCGGACCCGATCCGCGGCGGCGACGACATCCTCGTCCTGTGCGAGGTCCTCAACATCGACATGACGCCGCACGAGTCCAACACCCGTGCCGCGCTGACCGAGGTCGCCGAGAAGTTCGCCGCGCAGGAGCCGATCTTCGGCATCGAGCAGGAGTACACCTTCTTCAAGGACGGCTACCCGCTCGGCTTCCCCAAGGGCGGCTACCCGGCCCCGCAGGGCGGCTACTACTGCGGTGTGGGCGCGGACGAGATCTTCGGCCGTGACGTCGTCGAGGCGCACCTCGAGAACTGCCTGAAGGCGGGTCTCGCCATCTCCGGCATCAACGCCGAGGTCATGCCCGGCCAGTGGGAGTTCCAGGTCGGCCCGGTCTCGCCGCTCGAGGTCGCCGACCACCTGTGGGTGGCCCGCTGGCTGCTGTACCGCACCGCCGAGGACTTCGGTGTCTCCGCGACGCTGGACCCGAAGCCGGTGAAGGGCGACTGGAACGGCGCCGGTGCGCACACCAACTTCTCCACCAAGGCGATGCGCGAGGGCTACGACGCGATCATCACCGCGTGCGAGTCGCTCGGTGAGGGCTCCAAGCCGCTCGACCACGTCAAGAACTACGGCGCCGGCATCGACGACCGCCTGACCGGTCTGCACGAGACCGCCCCGTGGAACGAGTACTCCTACGGCGTGTCCAACCGTGGCGCCTCGGTCCGCATCCCGTGGCAGGTCGAGAAGGACGGCAAGGGTTACATCGAGGACCGCCGTCCGAACGCCAACGTGGACCCGTACCTGGTGACGCGCCTGATCGTCGACACCTGCTGCTCCGCGCTGGAGAAGGCCGGCCAGGTCTGATCCGACTCGGCTTCCCGGAAGGGGCGTTCACCGTTCGCGGTGGGCGCCCCTTTCGCGTTGTGCCGGGGGCGTTGTCAGTGGGGCATGCCAGGGTTGCGGCATGGAGATCGACGAGGGCCTCGCCATCAAGGTCAGGGCCGAGAGCGGACAGACGCACGCGCGGATTTCGGCGGAGCGGCTGGGAGAGCTGGTGCACCGGATCGGGAAGGAGGGCGACCACTTCCTGGTGGTGCAGCGGATACCGGACATCCCGAACGTCTTCGCGCAGGTGTGGCACGAGGAGGGCGGGGACTACCGACTGGAACACCGGCGCGGCAATGACGACTTCTTCGGTACGAACGTCACGGACGCCGGGCGGGTGGCGGATCTGCTGACCGGTTGGGCGCGGCAGAAGGCCGACTGGGACGCGGGGCTCGTCTGGGAGGCGGTCGGACTCCCGCCGCGGGAGGAGGTTCCCGCCCTCGATCCGGAGGCCGCGGTCCGGACCGAGGGGTACGTGCGCGAGCTGCTCGCCGACGGATACCTGGGCATCGACGAGATGGTCCGCGAGACGGTCTACCTGATGGAGGACGGCCTCTCCTCCGCGCAGGCCCGTGAGGTCGTCGAGCGGCTCTGGCTGGAGCGGCTGGACGAGCAGGAGGGGTGGACCGGCCCGACCGATCCGGACCGTCTGGAGCGGGCCTTCGCGGCGCTGGAGGGCGACGGCGTCGTGGCCCGGGAGAACTTCACCTGCTGCCGGTCCTGCGGCATGACCGAGATAGGCGCCGAGGCGGACGGCAAGGAGGGAGCGCGGGGGTTCGTCTTCTTCCACCACCAGGGCACCCGCAGCGCGGCAGAAGGCCACGGACTGACGCTCTACTACGGCGGGTTCGACGAGTCGGCCGAGACGACCACCGCCGTCGGACACACCGTCGTCGCCGCGCTCGCCTCCGCCGGGCTGTCCGCGATGTGGGACGGCAATCCGGACAAGGCGATCGAGGTCACGCCCCTGACCTGGCGCAAACGCCTGGTGGGGTGAGGTACGCAACGCCGCCTTCGCATCAAAGTTGCGTCCAAGCAGTGAGAGGAGGGTCCTGTTGCGGGCAGGTGTCTGCTTCAATGGGCGCATGGCCAGCTTCCAGAACCACACCGCGACGGGTCGCCACGACCTCGAGCCGTTCTGGCCTTCCCGTCAGCACCACGACTTCGACCGGGTGTGTTGCCGCGCGATGAACGCGCCGGCCCTCTAAAGCCGTACACCCCGGCCTTCGGCCAGCGCGAAACGACGTACGTCCCTCGACGAGCCCGACCACGAATCGCGGCCGTCGTCCTCCCAGACGAACTCCTCGCGCGAAAGAGCTGACCTCTCATGGCGACCACTCGTTCTTTGTCCACCGCCGCCCTCACCACCGCCCCGTCCCAGAACGCCGGCGCACGGCACCGACTGCGCGCCGTCGACCGGGACGAGGTCGTCGACGTCGCGGACTTCCTGCCGCCGGGTGCCACCTGGCTGCCGGCTCCGCAGCACACCCTGCCCACCCTGCCGGGCCAGCCGCCGATGATCGGCTACCTGGTGCTCGTCCCGGCCGACCAGCAGCCGCCGTTCCTGCCGGTGGCGGTGCCCGACCGCATCGACACCGGCGCCGACCCGCTCGTCCGCATCGACTCGGTGCAGCGCACCGCCGAGGTGGACGGCCACGAACTCGACCTCACCTACCTGGAGTTCGAGCTGCTCGCCCACCTCGTGGCGCACCCGCACCGGGTGCACACCCGCGACCAGCTGGTCACCACGGTGTGGGGCTACGGCCACGTGGGCGACGGCCGCACCGTCGACGTCCACATCGCCCGGCTGCGCCGCAAGCTGGGGGCCGAGCACCGCAACACCATCCAGACGGTGCGGCGGGTTGGGTACAAGTACGCCCCGCCGACCGGCCGTTGACCGCTCCCCGCGGCTGATCCTCTGCTGACGGCAGATTGCCGTTCCGTCCCGCGGGCCGACCGGGCAGAGTCACCGGCATGAGACTTCTGGTGCTGGGTGGTACGGAGTTCGCGGGACGGGCCGTCGTGGAGGCGGGAGTACGGCGCGGCTGGGACGTGACCGTCTTCAACCGAGGGCGGCACGAACTTCCCTCCGGGGTAAGGGCGTTGCAAGGTGACCGCACCGCGTCCGAGGGGCTCACCGCCCTCGCGGAGGGCACCTGGGACGTCGTCGTCGACACCTGGTCGGCGGCGCCCCGGGCGGTACACGAGTCGGCGCGTCTGCTGCGGGGGCGCGCCGGGCGGTACATCTACGTGTCGAGCCGCTCGGTGTACGCCTGGGCGCCGCCCGCCGGGTACACCGAGGACGCGCAGCCGGTCGAGGGCGCCGAACCCGAAGCCGACAAGACCGACTACGCGCGCGACAAGCGGGGCGCCGAGATCGCCGCGGTCGACGCCTTCGGCGCGGACCGCTCCGTGCTCGTACGGGCCGGGCTGATCCTCGGCCCGTACGAGAACGTCGGGCGGCTGCCGTGGTGGCTGGGCCGGATCGCCCGTGGCGGGCCTGTCCTCGCGCCGGGGCCGCGGGATCTTCCGCTCCAGTACATCGATGTGCGGGACATGGCCGAGTGGATCCTCGGTGCGGCGGAGCGGGAGCTGAGCGGGCCGTACAACATGACCGGCCCTCAAGGGCACGCCACGATGGGTGAGTTGCTCGAGGCGTGCGTGCGGACCACGGGTGCGGCGGCCGAACTGCGCTGGACGGAGCCGGAGGTGATCCTCGACGCGGGGATCCAGCCGTGGACGCAGCTGCCGGTGTGGGTGCCGCCGGGCAGCGACATGCACGACGCGCTGCACGCCTCGGACGTCACGCGGGCGGTGGCGACGGGGCTGACGTGCCGGCCCGTACAGGAGACGGTCGCCGACACCTGGGCATGGCTGCAGGACATCGGCGGGACGGCACCGCTGCGACCGGACCGGACGGTCAAGGGACTCGACCCGGAGGTGGAGGCGAAGGTCCTCGCCAGCATCGGCGGAGGTGTACCTGGCACCACCCCCTGACCGGGGACCTCGGCCCCGTGACCCCCCGTGCCCGCTCGGCCAGACTGCTGCCATGAACACCAACACGAAGAACGGCTCTCTTTCCACGAGGGCCCGGGCCGTCGCGCTGGCGGCGGGGCGGGGGTTCGTGCTGGCCCTGGTGAGTCTTCCCGGAGCGGTACTCGGCTTCACGCTGTCCCTCTTGTCCATCGCGCTCGTTCCGATCGGCATCGGGCTGGTGACGACGCCGTGGGTGCTGACGGGGGTGCGGGCGTTCGCCGACTGGCGGCGGGTGCTCGCGGCCCAGTGGGCCGGGGTGCGGATCGCGTCGGCGTACCGGCCGATAGCGGGGGACGCCAAGCCCTGGACGCGTACGTACGCGATGCTGCGGGACCCGGCGACCTGGCGGGATCTGCGGTGGCTGCAGGTGGACATGACGGCGGGGCACATCACCGCGCTACTGCCGGCGGTGCTGCTCTTCTACCCGCTGGAGGGTTTCGCGGTCGCGGCCGGGCTGTGGCGGCCGCTGTCGGAGTTCGGCGGGTACTGGTACGGCTTCGTGCATGTCACCGACCAGGGCTCCGCGCTCGGCGCCGGTGTCCTCGCCGCGGCGATACTCGCTCTCGCCTTTCCCCTCGCGCCGCGTCTGCTGACCGTCCATTTCCGGCTCACCAAGGCCGTGCTCGGCGCCAGCCAGGGCGAACTGGCCGAGCGTGTGCGGGTGTTGACCGAGACCCGCCGGGACGCCGTCGACACCTCCGCCGCCGAACTGCGCCGTATCGAGCGGGATCTGCACGACGGAGCGCAGGCGCGGCTGGTGGCCATGGGCATGGACCTGGGCACCATCGAGATGCTCCTCGACAAGGACCCCGCGAAGGCCAAGCAGCTGCTCGCGCAGACCCGCCAGTCCTCGGTGGACGCGCTCGCCGAGCTGCGCGACCTGGTGCGCGGCATCCACCCGCCGGTGCTGGCCGAGCGCGGACTCGGCGACGCCGTAAGGGCGTTGGCGCTGCGGATGCCGCTGCCCACCGAGGTGAACGTCGAGCTGGCGGGCCGGGCGGACGCGCCGGTCGAATCGGCCGCGTACTTCGCGGTCAGCGAGGTGCTCACCAACGCGGTCAAGCACTCCGGCGCCGACCGCATCTGGATCGACCTGCACCACGTGGAAGAAGCCGACGGCATGCTGCGCATCACCGTCACCGACAACGGCAAGGGCGGCGCGGTGATCGGGGCCGGTTCGGGCCTGGCCGGGGTCGAGCGGCGACTGGGTACATTCGACGGCGTCCTGGCCGTCAGCAGCCCCGCGGGCGGTCCCACCATGGTCACCATGGAGATCCCTTGCGCGTTGTCCTAGCCGAAGACCTCTTCCTGCTGCGCGACGGCCTGGTCCGGCTGCTCGAGGCCCACGACTTCGAGATCGCCGCGGCGGTCGAGTCCGGCCCCGAGCTCACCCGGGCGCTGGCCGAGCTGGAGCCGGACGTCGCCGTGGTCGACGTACGCCTGCCGCCGACGCACACCGACGAGGGGCTGCAGTGCGCGCTGCGGGCCCGCCGGGACAGACCGGGGCTTCCCGTGCTGGTGCTCTCGCAGCACGTGGAGCAGCTGTACGCGCGCGAGCTGCTCGCCGACGGGAGCGGCGGGGTGGGGTATCTGCTGAAGGACCGGGTGTTCGACGCGGAGCAGTTCGTGGACGCCGTACGAAGGGTGGCGGCGGGTGGTACGGCCATGGACCCGCAGGTGATCCAGCAGTTGCTGTCCCGGCGGGCCGCCGACGACCGGCCGCTGGGCCGGCTGACGCCCCGTGAGCTGGAGGTCATGGAGCTGATGGCGCAGGGGCGCTCCAATGCGGCGATCGCCGCTCAGTTGGTGGTGACAGAACGGGCGATCGCCAAGCACACCTCCAACATCTTCGCCAAACTGGACCTGGAGGTGTCGGACGACGACAATCGTCGCGTTCTGGCCGTCCTCGCGTATCTGGACCAGGGCCGGTAAGCGGTTGCTGATTTTCCGTAACCTCCGCTGCTCAGGCGGCCGTTGAGGCCGGGCTGCCGATTAATCCTCTGATTTGTTTGTGGGGCTGCTGAACACCCCTGGGACCCCGTCCGTATGAGATGGAGCCGCTTCACTCCTGTCGGGCGCCTCGATGCCCCGCCAAGCCCGCAAGGAAGTCAGAGGAGTTCCATGGGACGCAACACACGAAAACGCCGTACGCCGCTGGCCACCAAGGCCATAGCCGCATCGGCGGCCCTAGCGCTCGGTGGGGGCGGGCTGATCTGGGCGAACTTCTACGCCTCGGCGCACGAGTCGAACTCGGGGCAGAACCAGACCAAGGCCGCCACCGGTCAGGTGGCCACGATCGCCTGCCCGGACGTCCAGCAGAAGCTGACGAACGTGCCCGAGAAGGCGCGTCAGGGCGTGGCGACGGAGCTGGCGAACCTCGACAAGCAGATCACCGAGGCCTACGCCCGGCTCGCCTCCACGCGCCAGGCGCAGACGCAGGACGCCAACTTCGTGCAGAACGCGATCGTCGGCCCCCTCAAGGAGAAGCGGTCCGCGACCCTCGACCGGATCCGGATCGACATCCAGCGAGTGGGCGGCCAGGTCGACGCGGCCGGGCTGAGCGCACTCGCCGCCTGTACGACGCAGACCGCCAACCAGACCAACGCCGGCGGCCAGCAGCAGAACGGCGGTCAGCAGCAGAACGGTGGGCAGCAGCAGGGCGGCCAGAACAACGGCGGCCAGGCCTCTGCCAGCCCGAGCGCCGGCGCCGGCGCCGGTCAGAACGTCGGCGGCCAGGCCGGCAACGGCCCCGTCGCGGCCGACTTCGTGGACATCACGAAGGTCGCCGCGAACGTCCAGGGCAAGCCGCAGGCCTCTGGCAACGCTTCGAAGGGCACGTTCACCACCAGGTGTGGCGTGAACGCGAACAAGAACCACAACACCGACAACGTGATCGTGGCGCCCGGCGTGACCAACGGCGCGCACCACCTGCACGACTACGTCGGCAACCAGAAGGTCGACGCGTTCGCGACCAACGACTCGCTGATCGCGGACCAGACCAGCTGCCAGAACCAGAGCGACCTGTCGGCGTACTACTGGCCGGTCGTCCGTATCCAGAACGGCACGCAGGACTTCGACCAGAACGCGGACGGCGGCGGCAAGGAGGGCAACGTCGGCAAGATCCTGACGCCGGTCCAGGCGCAGATCAAGTACGTCGGCAACCCGCAGAGCAAGGTCGTCGCGATGCCGCAGTTCCTGCGCATCATCACCGGTGACGCCAAGACCACCACCAACGGTCTGGCGAACGCCAACGCGCACTGGAGCTGCACCGGCTTCGAGAACAAGGTCCAGCTGACGACGCAGTACCCGATCTGCCCGCAGGGCAGCAACGTGGTGCGCACGTTCGCCTTCCAGTCCTGCTGGGACGGTCAGAACATCGACAGCGCCAACCACCGCACGCACGTCGCCTTCGCCGACCCGGCGAGCGGTGCCTGCGGGAACGGCTTCAAGGCCATCCCGCAGCTGACGATGCGCCTGGTGTACAAGATCACCCCGCCGACCCTGCAGAACGGCCAGGTGAAGAACGCCTACGCGGTGGACGGCTTCCCGGAGCAGCTCCACAAGCCGGCGACGGACCACGACGACTTCATCGCGGTCTTCAAGAACAACCTGGCGAACAAGATCGCCAACTGCATCAACAGCGGTCAGAAGTGCCAGTGACACTCCACTAGGAAAGCGGGCGGTGGGAATCTCCCACCGCCCGCTTTTCGTATGTGCCGCGAAGCTCAGCCGCTGTGCGAGGAGCCGTGCGAGGCGCTGTGCTCGCTGTGGTTGGTGCCGATCTCCTCCTCGCCGCCCAGCGTGCCCTGCAGCGCCTTGACGACCTTGTCCTCGCCGACGGCGACCCACTTGCGGCCGACGAGGTAGAAACCGCCGTAGTCCTTCGCGTCGTTGATCCACTCGCGCTGGCCGCGGTCGGTGGCGAACGTGGCGAAGACGTACTTGCCGTCGGAGGTCTTGCAGATGGCCTGGCGGACCTCGTCGGAGTCGATCTGCATGTCCGGCTTGCACTTCACCTTGGCCGCCAGGCTCTCCAGACTGCCGGTGGCGGTTGCGGGGATCTTGGCGGCCGCGTCACTGTCTCCGGATCCACAGCCCGCCAGCGCCAGTACGGCCGCGGCGCCGGCCACGGCGAGCATCGGTCGGGTCAACCTCATCTGTTCCTCCGGGTCGCTGTACTGGCCCTACGCGGGCCCGTCCCCTTCGATACGGCTGTGAACTCCGGCATGCTCAAAAATACGGCCGTGACCCGTGCACGTGTGTGCGAGGGTATGGCCCGTGAACCAAGACTGGGAAGATCGTGTGACCGCCGCCTGGGCCACCCTCGACGACTATCCGGAAGAGAAGGCGGCCGACTTCCGAGCCGTGATCGACGCACTCGTCGCCGAGCTGCCGGACGGCAGTCCGCTCGGCCCCTTCGAGCAGGCCAGTGCCTGGGACTCGACGGGCCACTCGGACAAGGCGGTTCCGCTGTACCGGGAGGCGCTGGCGCGCGGGCTGAGCGAGGCCAGCCAGTACAAGGGCCGCAGAGCGAAGATCCAGCTGTCCAGTTCGCTCAGGAACACCGGGCAGGCCGAGGAGGGCGTCAAGCTGCTGACGCCCGAGCTGGACGCTCCTTCCGACGAGTTGGACGACGCGGTACGGGCCTGTCTGGCGCTGTGTCTGTCCAGCCTCGGCCGCGACCGCGAGGGCCTCTCCCTCGTCCTCGGCGCCCTGGCCCCCCATCTGCCGCGCTACCAGCGGTCGATGGCGAACTACGCGCGGGCGCTGGTCGAACCCGAGGGGTCTCCACCTGCTGGTCTTGATGTCGGGTAAGTGAGCGTAACCATGTATGAGTGAGTGTCGTTGTCAGAGCGTGAATCTGACGGAATGGGCGAAGACGCAGGGCGTGCATCCGCAGACCGCGTATCGCTGGTTCCGTGAGGGGACGTTGCCGGTACCGGCTCAGCGGGTCGGGCCGCGCACGATCCTGGTGAACATCGACGCGAACACCACGACCGAGGCCATCGGTGGTCTGGGCCTGTATGCCCGCGTGTCCTCGCACGATCAGAAGACCGATCTGGAACGCCAGGTCGCTCGGCTGTCGGCGTGGGCAGTGAAGACCGGTCACCGAGTCGTTCGTGTTGAGGCGGAGATCGCTTCCGGGATGAACGGCTGCCGTTCCAAGGCTCAACGTCTGCTGGCCGACCCGAACGTGACCACCGTGGTGGTGGAGCATAAGGACCGGCTCGGCCGGATGAACGTCGAACTTGTCGAGGCCGCCTTGTCCGCGACGGGCCGTCGCCTGCTGGTGGTGGCCGACGGCGAGGTCGAAGACGACCTGGTGCGGGACATGGTGGAGGTACTGACGTCGTTCTGCGCCCGTCTGTACGGGCGCAGGTCGGCGAAGAACCGCGCCCGCAAGGCACTGGAAGCGGCCGAACATGGCTGACCTCCGCCCGATCGCCGCGCCGTTCGTCGCTCTCGGCCCCTCCGGTGTGACGGTACGCACCCGGCTGGGGGACCTCACGCCCGCGGATGAGAAGGTTCTGCGCTTGGTGGGTGCGCACCTGGGCTCGCTCGCCTCGAAGGACCTCAAAGCGCGTTGCGCCGACGGCCTGGAGCACTCCACCGAGTCATGGGCGGCCCGGAAGCGGGACCTGACGGCCGAGTCGTCGTCCAGGTGGGCCGGGTCGATCACGAAGGCCACGCATGACCAGTGGGCGCTCGCCCGGCGCGGCCAGGCCGCGCACGTGAAGTCCCTCGAAGCCGGTATCACGACGATCCGGCACCGGCTGTCGCTGCCGGTCGGCCAGAAGGGCAGCAAGCGGGCTCCGGGCGGCTACCGCTCCGCGCACGAGTGGTTTAACAAGACGCGACGGCTGCATGTGTTGGAGGACCGGCTCGAGCAGGTTCGGGCCGACCGGGAGGCGGGCCGGGTGCACGTCGTGCGTGGCGGTAAACATCTGCTGGGCACCCGCCACAACCTCGACAAGGCGCAGCTCACCGAGGCCGAGTGGCACGAACGCTGGCATGCCTCACGCTGGTTCCTCCAAGCGGACGGCGAGTCGGGAAAAAGGTTCGGCAACGAGACGATCCGCATTACCCCCGAGGGCGAAGTGTCGATCAAGCTCCCCGCCCCGCTCGCCGACCTGGCCAACGCCAAGCACGGCCGGTACGTACTCGCTGCGCGGGTACGGTTCCCCCACCGGGGGCAGGAGTGGGCCGACCGCGTGGAGGCGAACCGGGCCGTGGCCTACCGCATCCTCCCCCACTCTCGGCTTCGCTCGAGCGGGGGCACCCCCATCGGCACGGGACGCGGGCGCTGGTACGTGGACGCCTCCTGGCAGATCCCTCCCACCAAGACCGTCCCACTTGAAGCCGCCCTCGCCGCTGGCGTGATCGGCGTGGACACCAACGCCGATCACCTCGCCGCATGGCGCCTCGACACTCACGGCAACCCGACTGGCCGGCCGCGCCGGTTCTCCTACGACCTGTCCGGCACCGCCCAGCACCGCGACGCCCAGGTACGGCACGCCCTCACGCGGCTGCTGAACTGGGCCAAGACCTGCGGCGTCAAGGCCATCGCAGTCGAAGACCTCGACTTCCAGACCGAGAAAACCAGAGAGAAGCACGGGCGCAAGCGCCGATTCCGGCAACTCATCTCCGGCATGCCCACCGGCAAGCTCCGCGCCCGGCTGGCCTCCATGGCCGACGCCACAGGTATCGCGATCATCGCCGTGGACCCGGCCTACACCAGCAAGTGGGGCGCCCAGCACTGGCAACAGCCGACGGCCGGCCCCACCGTTAAGACCACCCGGCACGATGCGGCGAGCATCGCGATCGGACGACGCGCCCAGGGACACCCGATCCGGCGACGGACGACACCGCCCCGTGCACACCAGAGCGATGTGCACGGGCATCGGACCATCCAGGCCGACCGGTGTGCCCCTGGGCGTGAGGGACCCCGCCCCCGCATCCCCGGACCACGGACACGATCCGTGCCGCCGGACGCGGCGAGTACGCGGGCAACCAGGACATCCAAAACCGTTCGGGGTGTCCGCAGTGACCAGGTATGGGTCCAAGACTCACTCCTGCTCACTGATTAGGAACGGTAATTCACCCGGGTGGCGGTGACCAACCAACGATTCGCTCGTTCTGCTGAACGTGCAGTCACAGGATGTCGCCCCGAGCCCCGCGCCCTCCCCCGTCGACCCGGTCGTCGACGTCGAGCAGGCCGAGGCCGCGCTCGTCGAGCACTACCCGCGACTGGTCCGGCTCGCCTACCTGGTGCTGCCGCCGAGCCTCGGCCGCAACCGGCGCGTGGTGACCGCACACTCCCTCACCCAGCGCGCCCTGCCCAGGGGCCGCGCCCAGGCCCCTGTGATCCCGGCCCAGTCGACCGGCCGGGACGGCGACCCCGGCTACGCCTTCGTCCGCCTCCAGGTGCTGCGTACGGCACTGGAGGCGGGCCTGCCGCTGAGGCGGGCGGCGTGGCCCAGGCGGTCCCAGCTGCCGCCGCTGCTGCCCCAGGTGTGGGGCCTGCGCCTCTTCCCGCGCTCGGGCGGCGCCGACGAACTCGCCCTCGACCAGCACCTGTCCGCCCTGTCGGGCCCCGCCCGCGCCGCCTACGTCCTGCGCGGGCTGGAGAAGCTCCCCGACGCCGACGTACGCCATGTGCTGACCGCCGCGGGCTGCGAGGACCCGGACGAGGCGCTCACCCAGGCCGACGACGTACCCGCTAAGTACGCCCTGCTCGACTCCCCCGAGTTCGACCCCTGCTCGCTGCAGGCGCGGCCCACCGACCTGATGCGGCGCAGACAGCACACCAGGGCCGCGCTCGCCGCCGCCGCGGCGCTCGCCGTGTGCGGGGCGCTGCTCGGCCTGCCCGGCGACGGCTGGGGCCCGGACGGCGCGGCCGCCCCCGCGTACGCGCAGAACCCGGCCGCCGAAGCAGCCCTCGACCCCGCCAAGCTGGCCCGGGTGCCCGCCACCGCCTGGGAGGCGGCCACCCGCACCGACTTCTCCGTCTGGCCCGCCCGCGGCGACCTCACCGACGACACCGCACTGCTGCGCCGCGCCCTCGCCGTCTGGGCCCGCCCCGGCGAGCGCGTCCAGGTCTCCGCGACCCCCGGCACCCCGTCCGGCGGCCCCGCCGGCCCGCCCCAGCTCCTGTACGCCGGGACCGTCGACAACGCGCACGTCGTGCTCCTCTACGACGGTCTGCGCATCGCCCGGTACGCCGAGCCGACGGACGGCTCGAAGGGCGCCGCCCTCGACTTCGCGCGGGTCGACGGCGCCGGCCGGGCCGAGGCGAGCGCGGTGGTGCTGGGCCGGGCCGACGGCAACGTCCGCTATCTGACGGCGCCCTGGGTGACCAGGGCCGCCGAGCGGGACCTGCTCAAGCCGGGCGCCGGTGCGATGGACCTCCACCCGTCCCACGGTGTCACGGCGCCGCTTGCCAGCCCGGCGGCGCAGACCGGCCCCTGCACGTCCTGGAACGCACTGCAGCTGACGGACTCCACCGGTAGGCGTCTGATGACCGACCTCGGCGAGCTCGTCCCCGCCCGTCTCACCACCGGGCGGCCCGGCTCGACGCGTGAGGCGGCCGGCGCCGAGGCGCTGCGTACCTGGTCGCCGTACGCCTGCTCGCTGGCCTCGATGCGGGCGGCGGGCGTGCGCGGTGTGAACGCCTGGGCGTACGCCCGGCAGCCGCTGCCCGAGGCGAGCGGCTCGGCGGACTGGGTGTGCACGCGGGCCGAGACCTGGCGGGGCGGCGGGACGCGGGTGCTGGCCGAGTTCCGTACGCAGGGCGGGACGTACGGGGCGGTCGCGGCGAAGGCCGAGAACGTACCGGCGTGCGGGGCGAAGGATCCGCATGTGCTGGCCGGGGTGCTGTGGAAGTCGGAGGCGGGCAACTGGTACCTGCTCGCGGCCGGCAGCCGCGGGACTGCGTCGATCGGCGCGACGGGCGGGACGACCGCCGACGCCGAGGGCAGCCTGCTGGCCGTGAAGGCCAAGCAGGGGACGCGGGCCGAGCTGAAGGGGACCCTGGACGACGGGCGGTCGATCAGCGGGCTGCAATGACACCGGGAGCTTGCTGACATCGGCGTCAACAAGTCTCCGCACGGGGGTTTCCCCGGGACTTACCCGTCAGTACATTGACGCCATGTCTAATACGCAGGTCCACCTCAAGGCCCGGAAGGTGTCCTTCTCCTGGGAGGGCACTCCGCTGCACTGGGTGCCCGGGGACCCGTTCTCCACGCACACCATCAATGTGCTGCATCTGCTGCTGCCCGCCGGTGAGCGGTGGTTCGTGCACGTCTACAAGCAGGTGCTGCCGTACATCCGGGACGAGCGGCTGCGTGCGGACGTCATCGGGTTCATCGGGCAGGAGGCGATGCACTCACAGGCCCACGACGAGGTGCTGCCGCATCTGAAGGAGCTCGGCCTCGATCCGACGCCGTACACCGCGCAGGTCGACTGGTTCTTCGAGAAGCTGCTGGGCGACCGGACGCTGCCGCCGGGCCGGTCGCGCAGGTGGTGGCTGATGGAGCGGGTCGCGATCATCGCGGCGATCGAGCACTACACCGCGTTCCTCGGCAACTGGGTGCTGAACGCCGAGGAGTTGGACCGGCGGGGCGCCGACCCGACGATGCTGGACCTGCTGCGCTGGCACGGCGCGGAGGAGGTCGAGCACCGGTCCGTCGCCTTCGACCTGTTCATGCACGTCGACGGGAGCTACCGGCGGCGTGTGCGCACCTGGGCCACGGCGTTCGCGGCGCTGGTGTTCCTGTGGCAGCGCGGGGCCCGCTTCTTCATGGCGAACGACCCGACGCTGACCGAGGGCCGGGCGAGCTTCAAGGAGTTCTACGTCCGCGGCAGGCGGGGCACGCTGCCCGCGACCGGGGACATGCTCAGGTCCATCCCGCGCTATCTCAGCCGGGACTACCACCCCTCCCAGGAGGGCTGCACCGAGCAGGCCGTCGCCTATCTCGCCTCCTCCCCCGCCGCCGTCGCCGCGGAAAGGAGAGCCGCCTGATGCCGAAGCTGCGTACCGTCGCCGTCCTCGCCGGGGCCGCATTCCTCACCCGGCGCGAGCTTCGCCGCCGCGTGCAGGCCTCGCCGCTGTGGCCGATGCCGGCGCTGGACCCGCCGATCTCCGGCCGGCCCCGGTCGCGGGCACTGCGGCTGCTGGTCGCCTCGCACGAGACCGTCGCCGAGGGGGTCGTACAACTGCGCCTGGAAGGAAGGGACTTGCCGCGCTGGGAGCCCGGTGCGCATCTCGATCTCGTGCTTCCGTCGGGGGTCGTGCGGCAGTACTCGCTGTGCGGGGACCCGGAGGACGCCCAGGCGTACACGGTCGCCACCCGGCTCGTCGAGGACGGGCGAGGCGGCTCCCGCGAGGTGCACGAGCAGGTGCGGGAAGGGATGGAACTGGAGGTGCGGGGGCCGCGCAATCGGTTCCCGCTCGTCGAGGCCCAGTCGTACGTCTTCATCGCGGGGGGAATCGGAATCACGCCAATCCTCCCTATGCTGCGGGCACTTGGGGACGGTGTGGAGTGGCGGCTGCTGTACTGCGGGCGGTCGCGGGAGTCGATGCCGTTCCTGGCGGAGGTCGAGAAGCTCGGCCGCAACCGCGTCACCGTGGTCGCCGGGGCGCCGGATCTCGACGCGCTGGACGTGCCCGAGGAAGCCGCCGTCTACTGCTGCGGGCCGGAAGGGCTCATGGCGGCGGTGGAGGAGCGATTCCCGCGCGTGCGCATCGAGCGCTTCACACCCCGTACGTCCGCCGGGGGCGACACCGCCTTCGAGGTCGAACTCCGGCGCAGCGCACGGTCGTTGACCGTGCCGGCCGACTCGAGTGTGCTGGCCGCCGTGCGCGCCGTGCTGCCGGGCACCGCCTACTCCTGCGAGCAGGGCTTCTGCGGAACCTGCGGGCAGCGGGTCCTGGAGGGCGAGGTGGAGCACCGGGACGAGCTGCTGACGGACGCCGAGCGCGCCGATTCGATGCTGATCTGCGTTTCGCGGGCGCGAAGTGAGCGACTTGTGCTGGATATGTGAACACCCTTGGCCGGTCCGGCCCGTTCGGGGCCGGATCCGATCGGTAAGGTGTTCGTATGACTACCGGGGTACGCCGCAGAATGGGAGTCGACGAGCGGCGGCAGCAGTTGATCGGCGTCGCGCTCGAACTGTTCAGCCAACGCTCGCCGGACGACGTCTCCATCGACGAGATAGCGTCCGCCGCGGGCATCTCCCGCCCGCTGGTCTACCACTACTTCCCCGGCAAACTCAGCCTGTACGAGGCCGCGTTGAAGCGTGCCGCGCAGGATCTCGCGGGACGGTTCGACGAGCCGCAGGAGGGCCCGCTCGGGGACCGGCTGCGCCGGGTGATGCGCCGCTTCTTCGACTTCGTCGACGACCACGGGCCCGGCTTCGCGGCGCTGATGCGGGGCGGCCCGGCGGTCGGCTCCTCGGCGACCAACGCGCTCATCGACTCCGTACGGCAGGCCGCGTACGAGCAGATCCTGTCGCATCTGGGCATCGAGGACCCGCCCGCGCGACTGGAACTGGTCGTACGCTCCTGGATCTCGCTCGCCGAGTCGACCGCGCTGATCTGGCTGGACGGGCGGCGCATCCCGCGCGCCGAACTGGAGTCCCAGCTGGTGCACGACTTCGCCGCCCTGGCCGCCGTCAGCGCCGCCTACGACGAGGAGATGGGCGCGCTGCTGCGCCGCATGCTCAAGCACGAGCCGCCGGAGGGGCCCTTCGCGGACCTGGTGACCCGGCTGATCGCACTCGCCTCGTAGGACAGGCCCTAGCGCTCGAACTTCCGGTACGACGGGTCGAGGTCGCGCACCTCGGCGGAGGCGTGCAGGACCTCCGCGCCGTCGTCCTCCACATGCTTCTTCAGCAGCTCGAGGACGGTCTCGGTCAGCTTCGCCTTCGTCTCTTCGGTGCGGCCGGCGAGCAGTCCGATCATGACGTGGACGACGGCGTGACCGTCGTCCAGCGGGTCCTCGTAGCCGAACGCGGTGACCTCGGACGCGCGGAACTGCGTCTTGCAGGCCTCCGGCTTGGCGGCCGCGATCTCGACGAGCGCGGTGTGCAGGTCGTGGGCGAAGGCCTCCCGGTCGAAGGTGATCGTCTTCGAGTGGTCGACGGTGATCTGCGGCATGGGCACTCCTGTTCTACGGCAGCGACAGGGCAACCCTAATTCCTCACTGGTTCCTCAGCTGCAGTGCGAGCATCGCGATGTCGTCCTCGCGGTCGTGGCCGAAGCAGGCCAGGAGGGTGTCGCACAGGGCGTCCAGGCCGGGCAGGGCGCCGACGGCCGCCGAGCGGAGGTGTTCCATCGAGACCGTCAGGTCCGTGCCGCGGGTCTCGATCAGGCCGTCGGTGACCATGAGGAGCCGGTCGGTGGGTTCCAGGAACAGCTCGGTGGGCGGCGGGTGCGGCAGGCCCACACCGAGCAGCGGACCGGCGGCCTTGACGTACTCCGCGTCGCCGGTGCTGCGCAGGATCAGCGGCGGGATGTGGCCCGCGTTGGCGATCCGGGTGCGCCCGGTGGCGGGGTCGATCTGGGCCAGACAGACGGTGGCCGTCACGTCGGAGTGGTAGTGCTGGAGCATCCGGTCGAGGCGCTCGGCGAGCACGGCGGGGTCGCTCTCCTCGACGCAGTAGGCGCGCAGCGCGTGCCGGATCTCGACCATGACGGTGGCCGCCTCCAGCGAGTGCCCGACCACGTCGCCGACCGCGGTGAGCGCCCCTTCGCCGGTGCGCAGGGCCGCGTAGAAGTCACCGCCGATCTCGGTCTCCTGGGACGCGGGCACGTAACGGACTCCGACGTCGATGCCCGGCAGCTCGGGCAGCCGGTGCGGCTGGGGCAGGAAGCTGTGCTGCAGGGTGAGCGCGACATGCCGCTCGACCTGGTACATGAGCAGCGGCTCGGCGGCCAGCGCGGTGGCCTGCGCCAGCTGGGCCAGCAGTGCCTCGCCCTCGGGACTGACCCGGCGCATCCCGCGGGTGGGCGTGGCCAGGCACACCGGGGCTCGGCCGTCCTGCGTGAGGACGAGCGCCAGGCGGGCGTCGTGCTGCACGCCGGGCCGGAAGAACCCGGCCGGCCACAGCGGCGCGGGCACCGTGGTGATCTGCACCCCGGCCTGCCCGCGGGTGAGGCGCCGCAGCAGCGCACCCACGGCCCGGTGGGCACCCCCGTCCGGCAGGGCGAGGGAGGTGCGGTCCCGGGACAGACCGCGGTAGAGCTCGTCGTCCGGGCCCAGGACGAAGACGGCGGCGGGGCACCCGATGAGCCGCGCCGTCCCGTCGGCGGCCGCGTCGGCGAGTTCCTGCAAGGAGCGCGCCGACTGAATGGTGACGATCGCCTGCGACAGCAGCGTCAGCCGCCGTACCAGCGCCTGGTCGTCGGCGCGCAGCCGGGCGGTGCGCACCGCGGAGCGGACCACCGCCTCGATCTCCTCGGGCTCGGCGGGCACCGTCAGATACGTCTCGGCGCCCGCGTCCAGCCCCTGGCAGCGGCCGCCCGGGGGCACGGCGGCCGCCGAGAAGTGCACCACGGGCAGGCCCGCCATGTGTGGGCGCTCCTTGAGCCGACGGCACAGTTCGAAGCCGCTCATGTCCGGCAGGTCGACGTCGACGAGGGCCACGTCGGGCAGGATGCCCTTGCGCAGCCGTACGTCGAGTTCGACGAGCGCCTCGTTGCCGCTGGCGACCGGTACGACCTGGTGTCCGGCGCGGCGCAGCACGGTTCCCATGGCGTACCTGCTGGCCGCCACGTCGTCCACGACCAGCACGGTCGTGTCTGTCAGCTTGCCGTTGACGTCCATCTTCCAGCCCTTGGCCAACGCCGGTGGGGCAGACCGTCGTTCGAGGTCTGCCCCACCAAAGTAATGCCCGTATCAGGAGATCCGGGAGAATATCGCAACAGTGCGCCCCGGAACGGCGAACGTGCCCGATTCCCGCTCATAGGAAGAGTTCTTGACGATAGGGTCTGCGCCCGCCGTCTGCACCGGGTGCAGCCGGTAGCCGGTTCCGGCCAGGGCGCCGATCCGCTGCTCCTGCTGTTGTGGGGTGGCGTTGAAGACGACGACGAGGTCACCGAGTTCCATGGTGATCACGCCGGGCGTCTCGTCCTTCCCGGACAGCGGGAACGACAGCTTCGACTGCACCTGCGCGGCCGTACCGAGCGAGAAGACGCTGTCCGTCGTACGGATCTTCAGGAGATCCCGGTACGCGGCCGAGGCGCCCTCGATCTGCGAGCAGCCCACCTTCACCGTGCTCAACAGGGGCTTTGCGTACGACCACTTGGACTCGTTGTCGGCCGCCATCGGCAGCCCTCGCCCGAAGCCGTTGCCGTCCGCGCAGTTCCAGTGGACGGCGTTGAACCAGTCGCCGCTGTCGAAGGAGTTGCGGTCCAGGGACTTGGAGCGGAGCAGGTCGGTGCCTGCCTGGGAGAGGGCCGGGCCCTGCGAGAGGGTGGCCGTCGCCATCGCGAGGACCTGCATCCGGGCCCGGTCGGTGGCGGAGGTGTCCTTCGGCAGTTTGTAGGTGAGGGCGTCGAACAGCGACTCGTTGTCGTGCGCGTCGACGTAGGCGAGGGCGTCGCCGGGCGCGTCCGCGTATCCGGCGGCCTGGCCGTTGTAGTCGACCTCGGAGCCGGTGACCTCCTTGCCGGCGGTGTCGGTGAAGCGGTACTTGGCGAGGTTGCCGGAGAGCCCGACCTTGATCAGGTCCTGGTAGTGCAGCAGCCGGGACTTCTGCTCGGCCGAAGTGCCGTTGGCGGTCGAGGAGTTGGGGTCGGTGTACAGACCGGAGGCGAAGCCCTGGACGCCGGGGTCGGAGTCGAAGGGGCTGCCGCCGCGCACGGCGTCACGGGCCCGGTCGGAGAAGGTGGCGATGCCGGTTCCGGCCATGTTCTTCTGCGTGGCCTGCACGAAGCGGGCGTCGTCGGCGACCTCGCCGAAGTTCCAGCCCTCGCCGTACATGATGATCTTCTTGCCGTCGACGCCGTCCTTCGCGAGGGTCAGCGCGTCGAGGGCCTTGCGGACGGCGAGGATGTTGGCTTTCGGCTGGTGTCCCATGAGGTCGAAGCGGAACCCGTCGACCTTGTACTCCTTGGCCCAGGTGACCACGGAGTCGACGACCAGTTTGCCCATCATGGCGTTCTCGGTGGCGGTGTTGGCACAGCAGGTGCTGTTCGCCACCGAGCCGTCCGCGAGGAGGCGCTGGTAGTAGCCGGGTACGACCTTGTCGAGGACGCTGGTGTCCGCCTGGCCGCTGGCCGCGGTGTGGTTGTAGACGACGTCCATGACGACCCTGAGGCCGTCCTCGTTCAGCGACTTGACCATCCTGCGGAACTCGACGGTACGGCCGGTGCCGTCCGGGTCGGTCGCGTACGACCCCTCGGGGACCGTGTAGTGGTACGGGTCGTAGCCCCAGTTGTAGGCGTCCTTCGCGGCGATCTTCGCGACGCACTCCTGCTGCTTGTCGGAGTCGGCCGGGTAGGAGGCGAGGTCGCAGTCGGTGGTCGCCTGGTCCGCCTTCTTCTCGGGGATGGTGGCGATGTCGAACGCGGGCAGCAGATGGACGTACGACGTCCCCGACTTGGCGAGCTCACGCAGGTGCTTCGAGCCGTCGCTGCCCTTGTCGGTGAAGGCGAGGTAGGTGCCGCGGTGCGCGGCCGGGGTGCTCTTGTCCGCCACCGAGAAGTCCCGGACGTGCAGCTCCTGGATCTGCGCGTCCTTCAGGGGTACGGCCTTGGGCTTGACGTAGCCCGACCAGCCGCTCGGGGCAAGGGACCTGTCGTCGAGGTCGACGAGGAGACTGCGCTCGGAGTTCGCGGTGAGGGCGACCGAGTAGGGGTCGGTGACCTTGTTGGTGACGACCTTGCGGACGCTCGGCGCCCACACCTTGACGACGTACCGATAGGGCTTGTTCTTCCAGGACCCCGGGCCGGTGACGGACCAGACGCCGGTGGCGTCGTTGCGGTGCATCGGCTTTACATCACCGTCGAGCTCGAGTGACACCTTCTGCGCCGTCGGCGCCCAGACGGCAAGCGTGGGACGGCCGTTGTGGAACGTGGGGCCGAGTGCGGACTTCGTCGCGTCGGCGTACAGGTCGTCGAGCACGCCCGCGATCTGCACGCCGGTCGCCGCCAACACCGCCCCGTTCGCGGCCCGTTGGGAGGCGACGAGCTGGCCGTCGAGGGCCTCGCGCACACGGTCCCGGTCGCGCGGGTCGACGGACCAGGCCGTGTAGTCCTTCAGGTACGGGAACTTGGCCTTCTGGGCGTCGGTGAGCGTGGTCCTGCCCAGCCGCAGCCAGCGCTCGTCGTCGCTGGTCAGCGCGCCGTCCTTCACGGCGATCGAGCCGTCGTGGGAGTAGAGCAGCTGGGTGGAGGCGGCGGCGTCGGAGCCGTTCCAGGCGACGGTGTTGCGGTCGATCCAGACCGCCTTGGAGGTGGTCAGGTCGAGCGCGGCGGCCGAGCCCGCGGGCTGGGGCAGCAGGTACTTCTCCTGGCCGTTCAACAGCCACACCTCGTAGCCGTTGGACTTGAGGTCCAGCGACTGGTCGGCCGGGAGGTCCTTCTCGTCGCCCTTGTGGATGATGTAACTGAGGCTGGTGGCACCGTCGCCCAGCGGCACCTCGAAGACCGCACCATAGGCGTCAGTCTTCACCGGCTTCAGCGGGCTCGACCAGTCGGTGGGGTTCGCGGCGCCGGTCCAGACGTGCAGTCCCCAGCCGTCGTAGTTCCCGTCGGCGCGGTGGTAGTGGATGACCGCCTTGGCCTTGTCCTGCGCCGGGTAGTCCGGCCGCGTGGTCTGTACGGCCTCCTTGCCCTGCTCGATCCAGACCTCGCCGGTCTTGGTGACGTCGATGGTGCGGTCGGTGGAGACGTCCTTGTTGCCGTCCTTGTCGACGACCAGGAAGCCGACGCTGGAGGCGCCGGGCTTCAGCTTGACGTAGGCGAAGGCGCCGTAGGCGTCACGGCCGATGAAGGGGTGGCCGGCGGGCCAGGTGGTCGACTCGCCGTCGGCGAGGTCGCCCCAGGCGTACAGGCCCCAGTTGTCGTAGTCGCCGTCGGTGCGCTTGTAGTGGACGATCGCGTAGTCGCGGGAGGAGGCGGTGGGTGTCTCCTCGGCGGGCGGGGTGCCGGTGGTGCTCTGCGCGGTCGCGCTCGAGGTCCGTCCGGCCGAGTCGATGACAACTGCCTTGTAACGCAGGGCAGTTCCTGACGGTACGTCCTTGCCGATGGCCTGCGTGACTTTGTACGGGGCGTGATCGGCGGAGCCGAGCGTCTTCCACTTGCCGTTACCCACCTGGGCGGCGAAGACGACACGGTTGAGCCGGCCGCCGTCGACGTCGGCCGACAACTCGACCGTGCCGGTGGCGCCCGCGTCGGGGACCTTGAGGGTGAGCGTCGGTGCGGTGGCCGGCTTGGCGAGCTTGCCGGCCGCCTTGAAGACGACGGCGGACCCGGCCGGGACGGTGACCGTGACCTTCTTGTCGCTGTCGGAGGTGACATCGGCCGAAGTGCCGTAGATCCCACGGAACTTCATGCCCGCGGAGCCGGTCGCGAAGGTCGCCGTCTTGGCCTCGTCGGCGTTGTTGAGGGCGACGACGTACTCGGTCCTGTCGCTGCCGGTGCTCGTCCGGGAGAAGGCGTAGATGCCCGAGCCGTCGGCCGCGTACCGCTGCGTCTGCACCCCGTCCGTGAGCGCGGGGTTGTCCTTGCGCAGCTTGCCGAGAGCGGCGATCTGCTTGTAGAGCGGGGCAGTTGTGTCGTACGAGTCACTCGCGTGCGTGCGGTCGGTGCCGATCTCGTCGTCGTCGAGGTAGTCGGCGACCTTCGAGGCGAACATCGTCTGGCGGGCGTCCTTGTCGCCGCCGGCGCCGGTGAAGCCCTGCTCGTCGCCGTAGTAGACGACCGGGTTGCCGCGGCTGAGGAACATCACCTCGTTGGCGAGCCGGTCCTTGGCGAGCAACTGGGCGTCCGTGGCCTTCGGGTTGTCCTGCTCCAGGAAGTACCCGATGCGGCCCATGTCGTGGTTGCCGAGGAAGGTGACCTGCTCGTAGGCGTTGGCCTTGTCGGTCGTGTACTTGTAGTCGTCGCCGAAGACCGAGGCCAGCTTCTGCGCGCTGCCGCCCTGGGAGGCGTAGGTGCGGGCGGCGTCCTGGAAGGGGAAGTCGAGGGTGGCGTCGAGGCGGCCCTGGGTGACGTACGGCGACGTGATGGAGGTGTCGGCGGAGTAGACCTCGCCGAACATGAAGAAGTTCTTGCGCCCCTGCTTGGCGGCGTACGCGTCGAGGGCGGTCGCCCACTGGGTCCAGAAGTCCATGTCGACGTGCTTCACGGTGTCGATCCGGAAGCCGTCGATGTCGAAGTCGCGCACCCAGCGCTCGTAGATCTTCTCCATGCCGCTGACGACCTCGGGACGCTCGGTCCACAGGTCGTCGAGGCCGCCGAAGTCGCCGTACGTGGAGCTCTCGCCGGCGAAGGTGGAGTCACCGCGGTTGTGGTACATCGTCGGGTCGTTGAGCCAGGCGGGGACCTTGGCGTTCTTGTCCGCGGCGGCGACGGTCGGCATGCGGGGGAAGGAGTCGGCGTCGACGGCCGGGAACTTCTTGCCGCCGTCCGCGTAGTCGGCGTCGTCGAAGGGCCGCCCGTCCTTGGTCAGGTACGGGAAGGCGCCCTTGGAGAGGTAGTCGTAGGACTTCTCCGCATAGTCGACGACGTCGGCGGTGTGGTTGGTGATGACGTCGAAGAAGACCTTCATGCCCTTGGCGTGCGCCTTGGAGATCAGGGTCTCGAGGTCCTTGTTGGTCCCGAAGTGCGGGTCGACCTGGGTGAAGTCGGTGATCCAGTAACCGTGGTAGCCGGCCGAGGCGTTGCTGCCGGTGCCCTGCACGGGACGGTTCTTGAAGATCGGGGCCATCCAGATGGCGGTGGTGCCGAGGCCCTTGATGTAGTCGAGCTTCTTCGTCAGGCCCTTGAGGTCACCGCCCTGGTAGAAGCCCTTGTCGGTGGGGTCGTAGCCGGTGGACAGGCGTGAACCCGTAAGTCCGCCCCTGTCGTTGGCGGTGTCGCCGTTGGCGAAACGGTCCGGTATGACGAAGTAGAACTGCTCGCGGGTGTCGTCGTGCCGGGCGGGCTGAGCGGCGAGCTTCGCGTCGGAGGGTGGCGGAGGCGGGGAGTCCGCGTGGGCCGCGAGCGGCTGCACGAGGGCTACGGCGAGCGCGGCGACGGTGACGGCCGCGACCCGTCTGGCGTGGGCGGTTCGGCGCGTCCGGGGCGCCGGCCATCTCGGTATCACAGGCGGGAACTCCTTGCGATTACGGCTCTCTGGGTCCGACCCCGCGCGACCGTATCGCTAACGCAAGGTTTACAGCAAGAGACTTGAAACTCATAGCAAGAACTTTCACGAGCAACCTTGACGCACCTCCCCAACGGCCCCACTCTCACCACTGGTTGACCTTTGGTTGAAACCCAAACACCTTTCATCGGAGCCGCACATGATCGGACACCGACCCCCGGGTGTCTTCCGGCGCACGGCAACTGCCGCGGCCGCCGGCGCGCTGGCCCTCGCGGGCGCCGTCGCGCTGCCCGCCACGACCGCACACGCGGACACCACCGCCAAGGGCGACGTCATCGCCAACCTCTGGGAATGGAACTGGGACTCCATAGCCTCCGAGTGCACGAATGTCCTGGGTCCCGCCGGCTACGGCGCGGTCCAGGTCGCCCCGCCCGCCGAGTCCCTCAAGCAGTCGTCGTACTACTGGTGGGACGTCTACCAGCCCTACTCCTACGACCTGAACAGCCGCTTCGGCACGGCGGCGAAGTTCGCGTCGATGATCACCGCCTGCCACAACGCCGGCGTCAAGGTGTACACGGACGCGGTGATCAACCACACCGCCGCACAGACCGGCACCGGCTACAACGGCACGACGATCACCAACAAGTACGACACCCCGGAGTGGGACCGGAGCGACTATCACGACTCCAGCAGCTGCCCGACCTCCGACCTCACCATCCAGGACTACTCGAACCTCACCCAGGTCCAGAACTGCGAACTCCTCGGCCTGCCCGACCTGAAGACCGGCTCGGACACCGTCCGCGCGGGTATCGCGGACTTCCTGAACTCCCAACTCGCCCTCGGCGTCGACGGCTTCCGGGTCGACGCGGCCAAGCACATCCCCGAGACCGACCTCGCGGCGATCGAGTCGAAGCTGACGAACACGACGTCCGGGACGGCGCCGTACGTCTTCCAGGAGATCTATCCCGGCTCGACCCCGCAGCCCAGCGACTACTACTCCTCCGGCGACGTCCTCGACTTCACGTACGCGAGCAAGATGAAGTCGGCGTTCCAGGGGAACGTGAGCGACCTGGGGTCCCTGTCGTCGTCCGGCATCCTCCCGGCCGCCAACTCGGTGTCCTTCGTGACCAACCACGACACCGAGCGCAACGGCCTGCACATGAGCTACAAGGACGGCGACACCTACAAGCTCGCCAACCTCTTCCAGCTCGCCTACAAGTGGTCGACGCCCACGGTCTACGCCAGCTGGGAGTGGACCCAGAGCGACCAGGCCCCGCCGAACTCCGCCGGCTTCGTCACCGACACGGACTGCGACAGCGGCTCCTGGTACTGCCTGGACCGCGACACGGCGGTCGTCGGCATGGTGGCCTGGCACAACGCGGTCGACACGGCGGCGGTCTCCGACTGGCAGACCAAGTCGTCGAGCGTGATCGGCTTCGGGCGGTCGGGCGCGGGCTTCTTCGCGCTCAACAACGGTTCCTCGTCGGCGACTTACACCTTCACGACGGGCATGGCCGACGGCACGTACAGCAACGTGATCGACGGCGGCACGACAAAGGTGACCGTCTCCGGCGGCAGCGCGTCGATCACCATCCCCGCGAAGAGCGCGGTCGCCTTCTACAACTCGTCGTACACCTGCACGGTGGGCTGCGGCGACACGGGCGGCGGCTCGTCCGGTTCGACGGTGAGCGCGACCTTCAACGAGTACGCGTCCACGACGAGCGGCACGAACGTCTACGTGGTCGGCTCGATCTCGGCGCTTGGCAGCTGGGACACCTCGAAGGCGATCCAGCTGTCGTCGACCGGATACCCGATCTGGTCGGGCGAGGTGAGTGTGCCGATCAACACGTCGTTCACCTACAAGTACGTCAAAAAAGACTCGTCCGGAAACGTCACCTGGGAGTCGAACGCCAACAGGTCGGCCACCACGACGACTTCGGCGATCTCCCTGAACAACTCCTGGAACGTGGCGGACGCCGACGCCACCGACGTCACCTTCAACGAGTACGCGACGACTGACTGGGGCACCAACGTCTACGTCGTGGGCTCCGTCGCCTCCCTCGGCTCCTGGAACACGAGCGACGCGATTCCGCTGTCGTCGGAGTCGTACCCGACGTGGAGCAAGCTGGTGATCGTCCCGAAGAGCACGGCCTTCACGTACAAGTACGTCAAGAAGGACAGCTCCGGGAACGTGACCTGGGAGTCCGGGACGAACCGCTCGTACACGACGGGCAGTTCGTCCGGATACTCCACCAGCGACACCTGGAAGTGAGCGGGCTCTATCGCCTGACGATGTAGGTGACCAGAGACCGAGCCGGAACCGTGGCGGTCAGCGAACCCCCGCCGACCGCCACGACCGGCTGTTTCTGAGTCCGCGCTGCATGGTGCTCCCTTCACAGGAACGCATGGGGGCGCACATGGGAGCGCTCCCATAGACAGCAGGGAACGTAGGACGACACTCTGCGAGCGTCAATCCCACGTTCCCCTTTGGTTACTCAGCCGCTCAGCAGCTCGACTTGCCCGCGTAGATCGCAAGGGCGGTGTTGGAGCCGAGCGTTGCGGTGAACTGGCCGCTGGAGTTCACCGTCACGCTCGTGTTGTTCTGCACGTTGCAGTACGTCCCCGCCGGCAGCGACGTCTGGTACGTCCGGCTCAGCGAGCCCGACTCGTGGTTGATGGCCACAAAGCCCCTGCTGCCCCGCCCGAAGGCGATCGCATCGCCCCCGTTGTCCCACCAGTTGGTCACCGACTCGCCGCGCGTGGCGTTGCGGAAGGCGACCATGGACTTGATCTCCGGCCAGGCGTGCTGGCACTTCCAGCCGTCCTGCCAACAGGCGGTCACGGAGCCGTTGTTGGGCGGTCCGGCGTCCGAGTCGGACCACTCGTAGCCGGAGTTGATGTCCGGGGCGCCGTACGGGTAGGCGAGCATGAAGACGTTGGCGAGGGTGTAGTTCGCCCCGTCCTTGTAGTTGAGGGTCGAGCCGTTGCGCTCGGTGTCGTGGTTGTCGACGAAGACGCCGGCGACCGAGCTGTTCATGTAGCCCCAGCCCTCGCCGTAGTTCTTCAGGTAGGCGAGGTTCTCGTTGTTGAAGACGCGCTTGAGGTCGTAGGCGTAGCGGAACTCCTGGACGTCGCCGTTGCCCGTGTACTCGGTGGGCTGGACGGCCTCTCCGCTGCCGTAGATGACCTCCTGCTTCCAGTACACCGACGGGTTGCTCAGCCGGGACTTGATGTTGGCGAGGTCGGCGGTGTCGATGTGCTTGGCCGCGTCGATGCGGAAGCCGTCGACGCCGAGGGTGAGCAGGTCGTTCATGTACCCGGCGATGGTCTTGCGGACGTAGTCCTCGCCCGTGTCCAGGTCGGCGAGGCCGACCAGTTCGCAGTGCTGGACGTTCCAGCGGTCGCTGTAGTTGTTGACCAGGGATGTGCAGTCGTCGAAGTCGTACGAGGAGTACAGGCCCGGGTAGTTGTACTTCGTGTACGACGATCCGCCGGTTCCGGTCCCGCTGCCCGCGGACATGTGATTGATGACCGTGTCGACGACGACCTTCACTCCGGCCGTGTGACAGGTGTTCACCATGTTCTGGAAGGCCGTACGGTCGCCGAGCCGGCCCGCGATCTTGTAGCTCACCGGCTGGTACGAGGTCCACCACTGCGAGCCCTGTATGTGCTCGGCGGGTGGGCTGACCTGGACGTAGCCGTAGCCGGCGGGACCGAGGGTGTTGGTGCACTCCTTGGCGACGGAGGCGAAGTTCCACTCGAAGAGGACGGCGGTGACGTCCTTGGTGCCGGGCGGGGAGGCGTGCGCGAGGGTCGGGTTCATGACAAGGGCGGCGGCCGCGAGGGCGACGGTCACCGAGAGGGTTCTGCGTGCCATGTGGGGGCTCCTTCACCGTTGAAGGGTCTTGCTGCAATCTTTCAGCAAACTTGCGGTGACGGAGATGTTAAAGGCCCGCCGCCTGAAAAGGCAGCGGGCCGTGTGAAGTTGATGCAAGAACTTTCAGAGACGCCGTCAGGCGCCCGGCAGTTGGGTCAGGCGGTGGTGAACCACACCGTCGTGTCCGCCGGCACCTTCGTCTCGCCGTCCGCCTCGGTCACCTCGCCGCTGGTGAGCAGGACGCGGCCGTACGCCGGAGTCGTCACCGACTCGCCGCTGGTGTTGGCGACGCACACGAACTCCCCGCGGCGGAAGGCGAGTACGCCCTCGGGGGCGCGCAGCCACTCGACCGAGTCGCCCGCGCCGAGGTCGGGCTGTTCGCGGCGGACGGCGAGGGCGGCGCGGTACAGCTCGAGGGTCGAGCCGGGCACGCCGGTCTGTGCCTCGATGCTCAACTCGCCCCAGCCCTCCGGCTGCGGGAGCCAGCTGCCGCCGTCGCCGAAGCCGTACGAGGATCCCGTCCGGGTCCACGGGATCGGCACCCGGCAGCCGTCGCGGAAGCCGTCCTGGCCGGCGCCGCGGAAGTACGCGGGGTCCTGGCGGACCTCGTCCGCGAGGTCGACGACGTCGGGGAGGCCGAGTTCCTCGCCCTGGTAGACGTACGCCGAGCCGGGCAGCGCGAGCATCAGGAGGGTGGCGGCGCGGGCCCGGCGCAGGCCGAGTGCGCGGTCGCCGGCCAGGCGGATCTGGGTGCCGAGGCCGGGCGGGTTGGCGAAGCGGGTGGCGTGGCGGGTGACGTCGTGGTTGGAGAGGACCCAGGTGGCGGGGGCGCCGACCGGGCGCATCGCGTCCAGGGTGCGGTCGACGACCTTGCGGAGCTCGGCCGCGTCCCAATCGGTCGACAGGTACTGGAAGTTGAAGGCCTGGTGGAGCTCGTCGGGGCGGACGTAGTTGGCGGTGCGCTCGACCGTCGGCGTCCATGCCTCGGCGACGAAGATGCGCTCGCCCGGGTACTCGTCGAGGATCAGGCGCCACTGGCGGTAGATCTCGTGCACGCCGTCCTGGTCGAAGAACGGCATGACATCGTTGCCCAGTAGCTTGAGTTGCTCGTGGGAGCCGAGGTCGGGCAGGCCGTCGGCCTTGACCAGGCCGTGGGCGACGTCGATGCGGAAGCCGTCGACGCCCATGTCGAGCCAGAAGCGCAGGATGGAGCGGAACTCGTCGCCGACGGCGGGGTGTTCCCAGTTGAGGTCGGGCTGCTCGGGGGCGAAGAGGTGCAGGTACCACTCTCCGTCGTCGACACGTGTCCATGCCGGGCCGCCGAAGATGGACTCCCAGTCGTTGGGCGGGAGTTCGCCGCTCGCACCCTTGCCGGGGCGGAAGTGGTAGCGGTCGCGCAGGGGCGAGCCGGGGCCTTCGCGCAGGGCCCGCTTGAACCACTCGTGCTGGTCGGAGGAGTGGTTCGGGACGAGGTCGACGATGATCCTCAGGCCCATTTCGCGGGCGTCGCGGATCAGTGCGTCGGCGTCCAGGAGGTTGCCGAACATGGGGTCCACGGCCCGGTAGTCGGCGACGTCGTAGCCGGCGTCGGCCTGCGGGGAGGCGTAGAAGGGGCTGAGCCACACGGCGTCCACGCCGAGGTCGCGCAGATACGGGAGTCGGGAGCGTACGCCTTCCAGATCGCCCATGCCGTCGCCGTTGCTGTCGGCGAAGCTGCGCGGATAGACCTGGTAGATCACCGCGTCCCGCCACCAGTCGCGGCGTCTGGCGACAGTGGCCGTGGCGGTCGTCGGGGCCGGGTCGGCTGCGGAGTGCTGCTGGCTCATGGCGTCCTTGATACGTGACGGAGGTGGGGTCATGGGCTTTGTGCGTACGGCGGCGGGTGACGAGGCGGCCGCGGTGACAGCGGGGTCGGATGGACACTGCGGCCGCCTCGGGTACTGGGGGGCGTCAGCCCTTCGTGCCGCCCGCGGTGAGGCCGGTCACCAGGTTCTTCTGCACGAGGTAGAAGAACACGGAGACGGGTATCGCGATCAGCACCGCGGTGGCGGCCATCAGGTTGCGCTGGGCGTCGTGCTCGCTGACGAAGGTCTGCAGACCGACGGCGAAGGTGTACTGGGTGTCGGACAGCATGAACGTCGACGCGAAGGCGACCTCGCCGAAGGCGGTGAGGAAGCTGTAGAACGCGGCGACCGCCAGGCCCGGCTTGGCGAGCGGGAGGATCAGTCGCGCGAACGTGCCGAAGGGGGTCAGCCCGTCGACGCGTCCCGCCTCGTCGATCTCGAACGGGATCGTGTCGAAGTAGCCCTTCAGCAGCCAGGCGCAGTAGGGCACCGCGGTCGAGCAGTAGACGAGGACGAGTCCAAGGTAACTGTCGATGAGCTGCAGGTCCGACAGGATCTGGTACATCGGCACCATGAGTACGGCTACCGGGAACATCTGGGTGACCAGTAGCACCCACATGAACTTCTTGTAGCCCGGGAAGCGCATGCGGGAGACCGCGTAGCCGGTGGTGGCGGCGATCAGTACGCCGATGACGGTGGTGCCGAGCGAGACGATGAGCGAGCTCTTCAGCCAGTCGAAGAACTCCGTGTGCTGCAGCACGAAGGAGTAGTTGGAGAACGACATCTTGCCCCAGATGCCGCCGGGGTGGAGGTAGTCGTCCTTGTCCGGGCCGAGGGACAGATAGATCAGCCAGGCCACCGGGAAGAAGGCGATCAGGCTCGCGACGATCAGGATGCCGTGCGAGGTGAGGGAGGCGGCGAGGCCGTGCTCGCCGCGCCGGCGCGCCTTGCGGGGCGGGGTGGCCGCGGAGTCCTGGTCGGTCACGGCGGCGGAGGTCTCGACAGTGGTCGTACTCATGGGAGCTCCTGCCTCAGATCGCGAGCTGCTGCTCATTGCGGTTCAGCCAGCGGCGGTAGAAGGAGGTGAAGACGATCAGGATGGCCAACAGCAGCATGCCGTAGGCGGCCGACTGTGCGAAGTCGCGCGGTTGCTGTCCGAAGCCGAGGTAGTAGGCCCAGGTGACCAGGATCTGGGCGTCCGCGGCGGTGTTGCCGAACAGCAGGAAGATGACGGCGAACTGGTTGAAGGTCCAGATGATGCCGAGCAGTACGACGGTGGAGCTGACGGACCTCAGGCCCGGCAGGGTGACGTAGCGGAAGCGCTGCCAGGCGGTGGCGCCGTCCATCTCGGCGGCCTCGTACAGGGAGGCGTCGATGGACTGCAGTCCGCCGAGCAGCGAGACCATCATGAACGGCACACCGCACCAGGTGTTGACCATGATGGCGGCGAACCGCTGCCAGAAGGTGCTCTCCAGCCAGTCCGGCTGCGGCAGATGAAGGGCGTCCAGGGCGACGTTGATGATGCCGCCGTCGGCGAGCATGAACCGCCAGCCGAAGACGGTGACGAAGGTCGGCACGGCCCACGGCAGGATCAGGATCAGCCGGTACAGGGTCCGGCCGCGCAGCTTCTGGTTGAGCAGCAGGGCGAGGCCGAGTCCGATCGTGTAGTGCAGGGCGACGCACAGTGCCGTCCAGACGATCGTCCAGATGAAGTGGGACCAGAAGCGGTCGTAGGCCGTCGGGCCGAACAGGATGTCCTTGTAGTTGTCGAGCCCGATGAACTTGTAGGTGGCGTCGATGTGGTTGACGCCGATCGTGCGCGCGGTGTTGAGGCTGTTGGCGTCGGTGAGGGTGAGGTAGAGGCCGTACACCAACGGGTACAGCACGAGGACGCCGAGCACGACGATCACCGGGGCGATCATCGCGTACGCGTACCAGTACTTCTGGTAGCTGTTCTTGAAGCGCCCGCCCAACCCGGGCCGCGGCGCGCGGTCACCGCGGCGCTTGCCGGTGGCGCGGTCGATGGCGACTGTCATGTTCGACACCTTCTGGAAGTTCTACGGCGCTGGGAAGAGGCTGGGCACAGGCCGGTGACCGCCGGGTCCGTCCCCCCATGAAATGGGGGCACCCCCTCTGGGGAAGGACCCGACGGCCACTCGGGGCTTACTTGCTGAAGTCCGGCACGAGCTTGGCGATGGCCAGTTCGACGTTGCTCAGGCCCTTGTCGAGGGACTCCTTGCCGCCGGCGATCTTCGGCAGCTCGGTGTCCAGCGGGCCCCACAGGGAGCTGTACTCGGGCAGCGCCGGGCGCGGCTGGGCGGCGGAGAGGACGCCCTGGTAGCCGGCGATGCCCGGGTCGGCCTTGACCTCGGCGGTGTAGGCGTCCTCGCGGGTGGGCAGCGTGGAGTTCTTCAGGGCGATCTCCGTTTGGGACTTCGCGGAGGTCATGAAGTTGACGAACTTCAGCGCGGCCGCCTGGTGGGCCTTGTCGGAGCCGGCGTAGACGGACAGGTTGTGGCCGCCGGTCGGGGCGCCCGCCTTGCCGGCGGAGCCGGCCGGGACGGTGGCGATGCCGAGGTTGGACTTGTCCTTGAAGGCCGAGCCCTTGTAGAAGTTCGTGATCTCCCAGGGGCCCTGGATGATCGAGGCGACCTTGCCGTTGACGAACGCGTCCTGGATGTGGGAGTAGGCGTCGGCGGTGGTGTCGGCCTTGTGCAGGCCCTGCCCCTTGAACATGCTCAGCCAGGTGCCGTAGGCCTTCTGCGCCTCGGCCGAGTTCACGGTGATCTTCTTGGCGGCGGCGTCGACGGTGTCGGTGCCCTCGCCGTAGAGGAAGGTCTGTGCGTAGTAGGCCTGGGTGGAGCCCCAGTAGCCGTAGACCTTGGCCTTGGAGTCGATCTTGGCGGCGTCGGCCCTGAGCTCGTCCCAGGTCTTGGGGGCCTCGGTGATGCCGGCCTTCTTGAAGAGGGCCTTGTTGTAGACGAGGGCGAGGGTGTCGGTGACCAGCGGGACGCCGTAGGTCTTGCCGTCGTACTGGGCCTGCTTGATCAGGCTCGACTGGAACTTGCTCTGGTCCTTGAGGGCGTCGGTGCCGTCCAGCGGCAGGAAGAAGCCCTTCTTGGCGAAGGCGGGGGTCCAGCCGACCTCGGAACGCAGCACGTCCGGAGCGCCCTTGGAACCGGCGGCGGTGTCGAACTTGTTCTGCGCCTCGCTGAAGGGGACGTTGACGTACTTGACCTTGATGTCCTTGTTGGCGGCCTCGAACTGCTTGACCAGGGCCTTGTACGTCGGCGCCTCATTGGTGGCGTTGGAGGTGTCCCACCAGGTGATGGTGACCGGACCGTCGGCCTTGTCGCCGCTGTCGCTTCCGCCGCAGGCCGTCGCCGCGAGGGCGAAAGACGCCACCAGCGCGGTGGCCGCTATGCCACGCCGCATGAGTTCTCCTTGAGGGTGAAAGCCCGTGTTGTGCAGGAGGGGCCCCGTCTGCCGCTCCCGCCGACTTGCCGACTGCGCCGTTGCGGCCGCCGGGCGACGAGAACGTAACAGCGATGTAAGCGGCACCGAAAGACCTTGCAGCAAAAAATTGCAAGAAGAGCCGAGAGTTACCCGCCCGTGACCTCCCCTCGACCCCCGCGCAACCGCGTATTGAAGAGGGTGAGCGGGCAGAGGGATGCTTGTGCAAGACTCTGCAAGCTCTTGCCGTATACGTCGGCGCCGACAGAACACGAGGGACCGCGATGACGCAGCAACCCGCACGGGGCCGTGCAACCGCTCGTGCCCGGCGCCCGATTGGTGTGCAAAGTGACAGTCGGCCGGTACAGTCCACCCCTGTGACCACACGGCTTGCCGATATCGCTGCTCAGGCGGGGGTGAGCGAAGCGACCGTCAGCCGCGTCCTCAACGGGAAGCCGGGCGTCGCCGCCACCACCCGTCAATCCGTGCTCGCAGCGCTCGACGTCCTGGGCTACGAGCGCCCGGTGCGGCTGCGGCAGCGCAGCGAGGGCCTGGTGGGCCTGATAACCCCGGAGTTGGAGAACCCGATATTCCCGGCCCTGGCCCAGGTGATCGGCCAGGCGCTGACCAGGCAGGGCTACACCCCGGTGCTGGCCACCCAGACCCCGGGCGGTTCGACGGAGGACGAGCTGACGGAGATGCTCGTCGACCGCGGGGTCGCCGGCATCATCTACGTCTCCGGACTGCACGCCGACACCACCGCCGACATGGAGCGCTACGAGCGGCTGCGCGCGCAGGGCGTGCCGTACGTGCTGGTGGACGGCTTCTCGCCGAAGGTGCAGGCGCCGTTCATCTCCCCCGACGACCGCGCGGCGATGACCCTGGCGGTGACGCATCTGGTGTCGCTGGGGCACACGCGGATCGGTCTCGCGCTCGGCCCGAAGCGGTTCGTGCCGGTGCAGCGCAAGATCGAGGGCTTCGTCCGCGCGATGCAGGACCAGCTGGGCCTGAGCGCGCAGACCATCGAGACGGAGCTCGTCCAGCACTCCCTCTACACCCTGGAGGGCGGCCAGGCCGCCGCCCACGCGCTGATCGACCGCGACTGTACGGCGGTGGTGTGCGCGAGCGACATGATGGCGCTGGGTGCGATACGGGCGGCCCGGCAGATCGGTCTCGAAGTCCCGCGGGAGATCTCGGTGGTGGGCTTCGACGACTCCCCCTTGATCGCCTTCACCGATCCGCCGCTGACCACGATCCGCAAGCCGGTGCCGGCGATGGGCCAGGCCGCGGTGCGTACGTTGCTGGAGGAGATCGGCGGAACGCCTGCGCCGCACAGTGAGTTCGTGTTCATGCCGGAGCTGGTGGTGCGTGGTTCGACGGCCTCGGCGCCTGGGGACCGGACTCGTCCGTAGGGCGGAGAATCCGTGTTTTCGTGCAGTGCCCTGGGAGTAGACGGTGACGTCTTGGCGTTGTAGGAAATGCGAGGCGAACCCGACCGGGGGATGATCGGTCGGGGAAGGCAAATCTGGCAGACTTTGTGCCCATGGGTGACGCGACTGTGACCAGTCTGGAAGACCGTGATCAGACGGCCGTTCCGGACCCCAGTACGGCCCAGAAGCGACCGGAGTTCCTGCACCGGCTGCGCACCCCGCGCCGACCCCGTCTCTGGTTCGAGATCCTTCTGATCGCGGTGAGTTACTGGACGTACTCACTCATCCGCAACGCGGTTCCGGAGCAGCGCGGCAAGGCGCTGCGCAACGCCGACTGGATCTGGAAGACCGAGCACCAACTGGGCATCGCCGTCGAGGAGTCCGTCAACCACGCGGTGAACTCGGTGTCTTGGCTCATCGTCGGCATGAACTACTACTACGCGACGCTGCACTTCGTGATCACGCTGGGTGTGCTGGTCTGGCTGTTCCGCAGCCACCCCGGCCGCTATGCGGCGACCCGCCTGGTCCTGTTCGCCACCACCGGTGTGGCGCTGGTCGGTTACTACCTGTATCCGCTCGCTCCCCCGCGCCTGATGAACGGCAGCCGCTTCATCGACACGGTCATGGTCCACCAGACCTGGGGTTCGATGGCCTCGGGCGACCTGAAGCACATGTCGAACCAGTACGCCGCGATGCCGTCCATGCACATCGGCTGGTCGCTGTGGTGCGGCCTGACGATCTTCGCGCTGGCCAAGGTGCCGTGGGTGCGGGTGCTGGGACTGATGTATCCGGCGGCGACTCTGATCGTGATCGTCGCCACGGCCAACCATTTCTGGCTGGACGCGGTGGGCGGCATCCTGTGCCTGACGTTCGGGTTCACGGTGGCACGTGTCTGGTACGGGCGCCTGCCCTACGCAATGCCGCAAATGGTGCCGGCAAGAGGGGCCGACGCCCCCCTCCTGCCCACGAAGGTCTGACCTGCCTCACTCCCCGCGGTGCACCACATACCCCCCGGTCACCGTCAGCCGCACCGGCGCCTGCGCCACCTCGTCCGCCGGAGCCTTGACCGGGTCCAGGGCCAGGGCCGTCAGGTCGGCCCGGTGTCCCACGGCGATGCGGCCCGCCACCTCGGCCTCCCCCGCCGCCCGTGCCGCGTGCGTCGTGCAGCCCTCCAGGGCCTCCAGGCCCGTCAGGCCCGCGCGCGCCGACGCCGCCCCTCGCGGTGCGCGGGCCGTCGCGAGCACGGCCCGTACGTCGTAGTGGGCGATCGGCCAGTCCGAGCCCAGGGCGACCGTGGCGCCCGCGTCGCGCAGGTCCCGTAGCCGCCAGGCGTGGCCGGCGCGGGCCGTGCCCAGGCGGCGGGACCACTCGTCCGTGCCGTCGGCCCGGGTGTACGCGGTGTGCGGCGGCTGCATCGACGCCGCCACCCCCAGCTCCGCGAACCGCGGCAGGAGGTCGTCCGGGGCGGTCTCGATGTGCTCGACGCGATGCCGGTCCCGGCCGCTGGGGCCGAGCCCTGCCACCACGTCCAGGACGTGCCGTACCGCCGCGTCACCGATGGCGTGCGTGGCCGTGCGGACGCCGGCCGCGTGCAGGTGCCGTACGGCAGCCCCGTATGCCTCGGGATCCGGCCAGAACGCCTCGGTGCCCTGGCCGTGGCAGTCGGCGTGCTCCAGCCAGGCCGTGCCGCCCTCCACCGTGCCGTCCATGAAGAACTTGACCCCGCCGACCTGCCAGTGCCGGCCGCCTCGGCCCTGCGCCGCGACCAGCTCCTTCAGACCCGCCTCGGCCACGCCCGGCATGCACCACGGCGCGAACCGCAGCCGCACCGGCAGCACCGTCTCCCGGGCGACGGAGTCGACCAGCTCCGCATCGCCGGCGTCCATGACGTGCGCCCCGGTCAGGCCGGTCGCCGCCATTGCCGAGAGCAGTTCGACGAGGCGGGCGCGGCGGGCCGCGTAGGACGGGCGGGGCATGACCTCCGTCAGCAGGTCCATGGCCGCGTGCTCGACGAGGTGGCCCGTCGGCCGTCCCTCGCCGTCGCAGACCACCTCCGAGCGCTGGGCGAAGGACCGCGCTCCCGTCACGCCCGCCGCAGCGAGCGCCGCGCCGGTCGCGAGGGCCGAGTGGCCGTCGTAGAGGCGGAGGAAGGCGGGCGCGCCGGCGAGTACGTCCTCGACGAGGGCGCGGTCGATCGGGCGGCCCTCGAAGGCGTTGTGGTCGAGGCCGTGGCCGATCACCCAGCCGTCGATGCGCTCGGCGGTGGCGAGGGCCGCCTTCAGGCCCGCCAGGTCCGTCACCCCCGACAGATCGACTCCGGTCGCCATGTCCAGCCCCCACACCGGGTGACTGTGCGCGTCCACGAGCCCGGGCACGAGGTGCGCCCCCTCCAGCGCCACGACCTCGGTGCCCGGCCCCCGCCACTCGCGTACGTCGCCCTCGTCACCGACCTCCGTGATCACCCCGCGGCGGACGGCGACGGCGGTGGCGTACGGCCGGGCGGGGTCGAGGGTGCGGACCTCGGCGCCGGTGAGGATCAGGTCGGGGGTGGGCATGAGCGGGTGAACTCCCTTGTTCTGTCGGGTTATTCGGCGGGTTCGGCGGCGAAGTCGGCGTACACGTGCGGCCGTTCGCGGCGCAGCCACCACGCAAGACCCAGGCCCACGAGGAAGACGGCGGGCGCCGTGACGATCAGGACGGTGTTGACGGTGGTCGAGGCGCCGGTGAACAGGTCGATGTGGGTGATGACGAGCCCTATCGCCGTCGCGAGCAGCACCGCGGCGGCGACAGGGGCGACGACCGTGCGCAGGGTGCCCTCCTGGTGGCTCACCTTCCTGAAGTAGCAGGGAACGGCGATCGCGGCGAGCAGCTGGAGCGTGAACAGGCCGATCATTCCAGGGGTGTTGACCCACAGAAGCAGCTGTTGGTACGGGTCGGCGCCGGCCGCCCAGAAGGCGACGACGACGACCGCGCCCAGGGCGGTCTGGGCGATTCCGGCGACGTACGGGGAGCGGTGGCGCGGGTGGATGCGGCCCAGCGCCTTCGGCAGGACGCCCTCCTCGGCGAGGGCGAGGGCGTACCGGTTGATCGCGTTGTGGAAGGCGAGGAGGGAGGCGATGACGCTGGTGACGATGAAGATGTGCATCAGGTCGGCCGCCCAGCCGCCGACGTAGGTGGTGATGGCGGAGAAGAAGAGACCGCCGGGGTCCTTGGCGGCGGCCGCGATCACCTCCTGGTTGCCGAAGGCCTGGATGACGATCCAGACGATGAAGGCATAGAAGAGGCCGAGGAAGCCGATGGCCACGTAGGTCGCGCGCGGCACCGTGCGCTCGGGACTGCGGGCCTCGCGGCGGTAGATGACCGTCGACTCGAAGCCGGTGAACGCGGCGAAGGCGAAGGCCAGGACGACCGCCGTACCGGACACGAACACGTTGCCCGGCGCGAAGGAGGCGCCCGACAGCCCGTGCGCACCGCCCTTGACCAGCACGCCGCCCGCCAGCAGCGCCAGGATGCCGGTCTCGGCGAGGAGCAGGACGCCGAGGAGTTTGGCGCCGAAGTCGATGGAGCGGAAGCCGCCGTAGCCGATGAGGAGGAGGCCGACGAGGGAGATCGGCAGCCAGGGGACGTCGGCGGAGAAGAGGGCGTGCAGGGTGTCCTTGGTGGCGGTGGCGAGCAGGCCGTAGACGCCGATCTCCATGCCGTTGTAGCCGATGAGCGCGAGCAGGGCGGCGCCGATGCCGACGGGTCGGCCGAGGCCGCGGGTGATGTACGCGTAGAACGCGCCGCCGCTCTTCACATGGCGGCTCATGGTGGTGAAGCCGACGGCGAAGACGGCGAGGGTGATGCCGGCGATGAGGTAGCCGGCCGGGGCGCCGATGCCGCCGAGCAGGATCGCGAGCGGGGCGACGCCGGCCATGACGGTGAGCGGGGCGGCGGCGGAGACCACGAAGAAGGCGATGTCGGCGGTGCCGAGGGAGCCGGAACGGAGGGTCGCGGTGCCGGGCGGCGTGCTCTCCTCGGAGGCATCGGGGGTGGTGACGGACATGGGCGAAGCCCTTCGAGCGCGGCGGACGGGGAGGGTTCCGGGCGTGCGGGGTGGCCGGCGGTCCCGGAACACGTGGTCGTGTCGGAGCACGTGGTGGTGTCCGGGCCCGTAAATCTAAAGGCTTTCGGTTTCGGCAATGTAGCCTCCTCCTGGGCATCCGGGAAGCCCCATCTCGCACCTTCAGGGGAGAGCACACGCATGGGACGGCCGCGCACACCGCTCCTCGACCGTGAGCGCATCACGGCGACGGCGCTGCAACTCGTCGACGAGCAGGGCGACTTCAGCGTGCCGCAGATCGCCAAGCGGCTCGGGGCGCAGACCGGCTCGGTGTATCACCATGTGGACGGCCGGGACGGGATCGTGGAGCTGCTGCGCGAGCGGGTCGCCGACGCGATCGACCCCGGGACGCTGGACCTGACCCCGTGGGACACCGCCCTGGAGGCCTGGGCCCGCTCCTACCGCGCCGCGTTCGCCGCCCACCCGAAGGCGATCCCGCTGCTGATGACTTCACCCGTACGAGCGCCGCGGGTCCTGGAGCAGTACGAGCGGGCGGTGACGCTGCTGCTGGACGCGGGCTTCGCGCCGGCGGACGTGATGCCGCTGATCATCGCGCTGGAGAACCTGGTGCTGGGCTCGGCCCTCGACCTCGCGGCCCCGGAGACCATGTGGGAGCTGACCGAGGAGGCACCGACGCCGCGCCTGGCGGAGGCCCTGGCGGCGGTCGGCGAGGGGCGGGCGGACCGGGCGTTCGAGCTGGGGTTGGAAGGGTTCCTGAAACATGCGGGATTTCTTCGGGGGGCGTGACGCTCTCCGGGGTGCCTACGCCCCGTAGAACAGCACCTCCACCACGGCTCGCGCCCTGCGCGTCGTACGGCGATACGCGTCCAGCATGTCCCCCACGTGTCCGTCCGCGTACCCCAAGTACCGCCCCACCGCAGCCAGTTCGCGCGCGCCCGAGGGGAACGTGTCGCCGGCCCGGCCTCGCACCAGCATCACGGCGTTGCGCACCCGCGTGGCCAGTACCCATGCCTCGTCGAGGATGGCCGCGTCCTCGCCCGAGATCAGCTCGGCCGCGCGTGCCGCCGCCAGGGCCTCCCGGGTGCGTGTCGTGCGCAGGCCCGGCTCGGCCCAGCCGTGCTGCAACTGCAGCAGCTGCACGGTCCATTCGACGTCCGACAGTCCGCCGGGGCCGAGCTTGGTGTGCAGCTTGGGGTCGGCGCCGCGCGGCATTCGTTCCGATTCCATACGGGCCTTCAAGCGCCGGATCTCGCGTACGGCGTCGTCGCCCAGCCCTTCCGCCGGGTACCGCAGCGGAGCGATCAGATCGATGAAACGGCCGCCCAGGTCCTCGTCGCCGGCGACCGGTTCGGCCCGCAGCAGTGCCTGTGACTCCCAGACCAGGGACCAGCGGCGGTAGTAGGCCTCGTAGGAGTTGAGAGTGCGGACGAGCGGGCCGGACTTGCCCTCCGGCCGCAGGTCGGCGTCGATCAGCAGCGGCGGGTCCGCGCTCGGGATCTGCAGCAGCCGGCGCATCTCGGAGACGACCTTGTTGGCCGCCTCGGAGGCTTCGCGCTCCGCCACGCCCTCCCACGGCTCGTGCACGAACAGGACGTCCGCGTCGGAGCCGTAGCCCAGCTCGTGTCCGCCGAAGCGGCCCATGCCGATGACCGCGAAGCGGGTCGGCAGCGTGTCGCCCCAGCCGTCCCGCACCACCGCGCGCAGTGTGCCCGCGAGGGTGGCCGCCGTCAGGTCGGAGACCGCGCCGCCGACGCGCTCCACCAGCGCGCCCTGGTCGGCCTCGGCGGGCTGGGTCTCGGTGCCGTAGGAGCCGACGATGTCGGCGGCGGCCGTACGGAACAGCTCGCGGCGGCGGACGCCGCGGGCCGCGGTGACCGCCTGCTGGGCGTTCTCGGCGCGGCCGACGGCGGCCAGGATCTCCTGCTCCAGCTGGGCCCGGCCGCGCGGTTCGAGTCCGCCGCCGTCGCCGTCGCCGAGCAGGGCCACCGCCTCCGGGGCGCGCATCAGCAGGTCGGGGGCGAGGCGGCCGGCGGACAGCACGCGCGCGAGGTTCTCGGCGGCGGCGCCCTCGTCCCTGAGCAGCCGCAGATACCAAGGGGTCTTGCCCAACGCGTCCGACACCTTGCGGAAGTTGAGCAGTCCGGCGTCCGGGTCGGCGGAGTCGGCGAACCAGCCGAGCAGGACGGGCAGCAGGGTGCGCTGGATGGCGGCCTTGCGGGTGACGCCGGAGGCCAGGGCCTCCAGGTGGCGCAGGGCGGCGGCCGGGTCGCCGTAGCCGAGCGCGACCAGTCGCTCGCGCGCTGCCTCGGGGCTCAACCTGGCCTCGCCGGGGGCGAGTTGGGCGACGGCGTCGAGCAGTGGGCGGTAGAAGAGCTTCTCGTGCAGCCGTCGTACGACACCGGCGTGCCGTTTCCACTCGCGGTTGAGCTCGGCGACCGGGTCGACGCGCAGCCCCAGGGAGCGGCCGATGCGGCGCTGGTCGGCCTCGTCCTCGGGGACGAGATGTGTACGCCTCAGCCGGAAGAGCTGGATGCGGTGCTCCATGGAGCGCAGGAAACGGTACGCCTCGTCGAGCTGGGAGGCGTCCGCGCGGCCGATGTAGCCGCCGACGGCGAGGGCCTGGAGGGCGTCGAGCGTGGTGCCGCTGCGCAGGGACGCGTCCGCCCGGCCGTGCACCAACTGCAGCAGCTGTACGGCGAATTCGACGTCTCTGAGGCCGCCGGGGCCGAGCTTGAGCTGGCGGTCGATCTCTGCGGCGGGGATGTTCTCGACGACCCGGCGGCGCATCTTCTGGACGTCGACGACGAAGTTCTCCCGCTCGGCGGCCTTCCAGACGAGGGGTTCGAGGGCGCTGACGTACTCCTCGCCGAGCTCGATGTCGCCGGCCACCGGGCGAGCCTTGAGCAACGCCTGGAACTCCCAGGTCTTGGCCCAGCGCTGGTAGTAGGCGAGGTGGCTGGAGAGGGTGCGCACCAGCGGGCCGTTCCTGCCCTCGGGACGCAGATTGGCGTCCACGGGCCAGATGGACCCCTCGACGGTCGTCTCGGAGCAGATCCGCATCATGTGCGAGGCGAGCTTGGTGGCGGACCTGAGGGCCTTGCCTTCATCAGCCCCGTCGACGGCCTCACCGACAAAGATCACATCGACGTCGGAGACGTAATTGAGCTCATGGCCGCCGCACTTGCCCATCGCGATGACCGCGAGCCGGCACAGCGCGGCGTCGTCGGGGGCGGCGGCGCGGGCGATGGCGAGTGCGGCGCGCAGGGTGGCGGTGGCGAGGTCGGCGAGCTCGGCGGCGGTCTCGGCGACGTCGGTGGTACCGCACACGTCACGGGCGGCGATGGACAGCAGGCAGCGGCGATAGGCGACGCGGAGGGAGACAGGGTCGGTGGCCTCGGCCAGCCCCCGCTCGAACTCCTCCACTCCCGGATGCAGGTCCCGCGGCTCGTACGTGACCAGCGCCTCCCAGTCCCTGGGGTGCCGGGCGAGGTGGTCGGCGAGCGCGGCGGAGGCGCCGAGGACACCAAGCAGCCGGTCGCGCAGCGGCTTGGCCGCTATCAACGTGTCGAGCAGCTCGCGTCGGGTGGGCCCGGGCTGGACCTCGAGCAGCCGCACAAGACCGTGCAGCGCGAGATCCGGGTCGGCGGTCGCGCCCAGGGCGTCGAGCAGCACCGGGTCGTCGCGCACGGGCATGAGCTCGACGCTGTCCAGCAGCCGCTCGGCGGCCGACGGATCGGTGAAGCCGTGCCGCAGCAGCCGCGTGAAGGTACTGCTCCTGCGCCCCGGCGCCGTCATCCCGGCCTCCCGTCGGATCAAGGTCGTACTGGCCCCGAGCCTAACCGCAGACACTGACAGAAGCGCTGGGGCGGGACGGGGGTTTCGGCGGGTGGGCAGGGCGGGGGCGGATCGGCGGGGCGGGGACGCCTTGGCCTGTTTCTGATGGGCACCACGAGGGTGAGTGGATCGGCGGGCGCCGCGACGATGCGCCTTTGGGCCTCACCGAGTCACCACCGCCGCGCCCGGCCGGCTCAGCGGGCGACCACCACCGTGGCCGGGCGGGACGGGTCCAGCAGAGCCCGTTCGCCGGGGCCAGGGGCCGGGGGCGTGTCGGCGGCCGGGGACGGTAGTGCGGCCACCGCGGTCGGGCGGGCGGCGAGGGGGATCAGGACCTGGTGGACCGTGCCGGGGCGGCCGCTGTCGGGGCGGGAGGTGTACTGGATGTCGAGGCACAGGGAGCTCAGCCGGCCGAGGGCTTTCGGGACCGTCGAACCCGCCTCGATGTCCGGGAGGGTCGCGCGGCGGGCGGCCGTGGCGTCGTCGTCGGAACGTGTGCACGCGCGCGTGCCCGGCGGTCGTACGGGCTGTCCGGACCGACCCCCGTACGGTCCGGACAGCGTCAGGTGGGTGACGTCGCCGACGGCTGTGTTCGTGGCGTCGACGCGGATCGTGTCGCCGCGCAGCCACTGCAGCTCGGCGCCGTCCAGGTCGGCCCGTACCCAGCCCGCGGTGTTCACGACGAACGCGGTCTCCACGGCCGACTCCTCCGGCGGCCTCATCCGAGGCAGTCGTCCCCGTGAGGCCCGCTCGATCCGGGCCGCGGGCCAGTGCCGCAGAACGACGAGCAGCCTGCCCTCCGGCCGGGTGAACCGGTGCGCGCGGCCCGCGGTCACCGTGTGGCTGCCGGCGGGCCTGACCGCCGAGCGGGACATCCCGGAGAGCTGGACGTCTCCCCCGGGGCCGCCGACGGTGAACCGCACGGTCGAGAAGGGCGCCCTCGCCCCCGCCGAGGCCGTGGCGGCCGTACCGTCGCAGCCGGTGGCCAGCATGACGGCAGCCAGGACGCCGGCACCCGCGGCGAGGGCCGCACCGCGTGGATTCAGGTGGGTGTGCATGGGGTGGCCTCCTTACGAGGACGAGGACGCCGCCGACCACGGCCCCGCCGGTGCCCGTCCCCGTCGACAGTGCACGCCCCGACCGCCCCGCGCCCATTCGGCATTTGGCGAATACCGGACCCCGCAGGCGAACGCGGCGTAGCGTCGTGAGAGGGCCCGAATCGGCGTACCGGGAGGCCGAGATGACGCCACCCTTCACCACGGCCGAGGCTCATCTGCGGCGCATGGCAGACGTCCTGGACGAGGCCCGCCACGACCCCTCCGAGGACGTGCCGCCGATGTCCCTGCTGTACGGCCTGCAGCGGCTCGTGCCCTGTGCGTGCGTGAGCTTCTCGGAGCTGGACGTCCCGGCCAGGATCGGGTTCAACGAGCGCGAGACCCCGTGCGACGAGGACGAGGCCCCGATGGAGGCGTACTGGCGCTGGCGCCGCCAGCACCTGCAGTGCGAGCAGGTGTCGCGGCCGCACGACAGCCCCGAGACCACGCAGATGGCGGACTTCCTGTCCGTGCGCGAGCTGCGCGACCTGCCGATCTACACCGAGTTCCTGCGCCCGTTCCCCACCATCGCCGACATCGCCCTGCCCACCGCCCCGGGCCGTACCCGCGTCTTCCAGTTCTTCCGCGCGGACACGAAGCCCTTCACCGACCACGAGATGACCACGCTGCGGCTCATGGCGCCCCACCTGTACGAGATCTACCGGGAGGGCGCCCGACGGCGCCGCCCCCCGGTCCGCCTCACCCACCGCGAACTCGACGTCCTGCGCTGCGTGGCCCGCGGCCTGAGCACCCCGGAGATCGCCGAACAGCTCGTCGTCGCCCCCAGCACCGTCCGCAAGCACCTCGAGAACGCCTTCGAACGCCTGGGCGTCTCCAGCCGTACGGCCGCGGTGGCCCGGGTGTTCCCGGAGGCGGAGGCGATCTGACCGGACGACCGATGAGTTCGCGCGGCCGGCGGGGTCCCTTCTTCATACGGCTTCATTCGTCTTCGTACGTCTTCATACGCGTACGTCTTCATACGGTGAGGAGGACGGCCCATGGCGGACACCATCCCGCAGACCTGTCTCGACACCCGCTACAGCGACCCCCGGGCCACCGCGACCGACTGGTCCGAGGCCGAGGCACGGCTCGCGGAGGCCGAGCTGTTCTGGATCTCGACGGTGCGGCCGGACGGGCGGCCCCATGTGACCCCGCTGCCGGCGGTCTGGTCGGACGGCGCGCTGCATTTCTGCACGGGGCCCGAGGAGCGCAAGGCGAAGAACCTCGAAGCCAACGCGCACGTCGTGCTGACGACCGGGAGCAACACCTGGGACAAGGGCTACGACCTGGTCGTGGAGGGCGAGGCGGTGCGCGTCGCCGACGAGGACAGGCTGCGTGTGCTGGCCGCCGCATGGGAGGCGAAGTACGGCAGCTTCTGGCACTTCGAGGTGCGGAACGGAGCCTTCCACCACGGCGCCGGGGCCGCGTTCGTCTTCTCGGTGGCGCCACGCACCGTTTTCGGCTTCGGTAAGGGGGAGCCGTTCAGCCAGACCCGATGGCGATTCACCTGACGCACGACCGACGCATGACCGACGTACGACGAAGGAGTCGTTCCATGGACATGACCCTCGAAGTGATCCTGCTGCCGGTTTCCGACGTGGACCGGGCCAAGGAGTTCTACCGGGACAAGGTCGGCTTCCACGTGGACCTCGACGGCGAGGTGATGGAGGGGGTGCGGATCGTGCAACTGACCCCGCCCGGGTCGGGCTGTTCGATCGCGCTCGTCGACGGGCTCCAGGTACCGACGGGCACACCGCAGCCGGGCACGTACCACGGGATGCAGCTGTGCGTGACGGACGCCAAGGCGGCGTACGACGAGCTGACCGCCCGCGGTCTCGAGATCAGCGAGCCGCAGCAGTTCGCGCCGCAGGACGGGGCCACGTTCATGTACTTCAAGGACCCGGACGGCAACGGCTGGGCGATCCAGGAGTACCGCAAGCGGGCGACCCAGCCCCTGCACCAGCTGCTGACCGAACTGGCCGCACAGCAGGGTTAGTTCATCCGGCCGTAGTTCATCCGGCAGTAGTTCATCCGCTCTTCATCCGGCCGGTTGGATGAGGTGGGGCGGGGGCATCTTGACGTGTGCATGCTCTGTCCGCACCGCCGCCCCCGTCTCTCCCCCCACCGGAGGTTGAAGTGTCCGGCAGCCCTGCCAGTTCGACGTATCGCCGCGGCCGCGCCGCGATCGCATCCGCGCTCGCCTTCACGGCGGCGGCCGTCGGCCTGTGGACCGGTCTCGGCGGCTCCTCGTCCGCCGCGGCCGGTGTGCCGACCCCGGACCACGTGGTCGTCGTGGTCTTCGAGAACCACGCCTACAGCCAGGTCATCGGCTCCTCCAGCGCCCCGTACATCAACTCGCTGAAGACCGGCGGCGCGAGCCTGAGCCAGTCGTACGGGGAGACCCACCCGAGCCAGCCCAACTACTTCGCGCTGTTCTCCGGCTCCACCCAGGGCATCACGGACGACAGCTGCTACACCCCGGGCTTCTCCTCGGCCGCCAACCTCGCCTCGGAGCTGATCGCCGCCGGCAGGACCTGGGCCAGCTACAACGAGACCCTGCCCAGCCAGGGCTCCACGACGTGCAGCAGCGGCAACTACGCGCGCAAGCACAATCCGTGGTTCGGCTTCAGCAACGTACCGACGTCGTCCGCCAAGACCTTCGCGCAGTTCCCGGCCGACTACTCCACCCTCCCGGACGTGTCCTTCGTCGTCCCCAACCTGTGCAGCGACATGCACGACTGCTCGGTGTCGACCGGTGACACCTGGCTGAAGAACAACCTCGGCGCGTATGCCACCTGGGCCAAGACCCACAACAGCCTCCTCGTCGTCACCTTCGACGAGGACAACCGCCTGTCCGGCAACCGCATCCCGACGGTCCTGTACGGCCAGCCGGTGACGGCCGGGTCGACCAGCTCGACCACGTACAACCACTACGACCTGCTGCGCACCCTGGAGGACTCGCAGGGCCTGACGTCCCACGCGGGCAACGCGGCCTCCGCCGACGACATCACGGGGATCTGGGCCTCCTGACATGTACGTAGCGGACAGCCGCGCGAGCACACCAGATGCGCCGGCGTCCGTGGAAGATACCGCCCGGCGGGTTGCCGCCGGGCGGTACCGCACCGCGGTCGCCCCCACGGTCCTCGCGCTCGGCACGGTCAGCCTGATCACCGACGTGTCGTCGGAGATGGTGACGGCGGTGCTCCCCCTGTACCTGGTGGCGGGCCTCGGCCTGTCCCCGCTGGGCTTCGGGCTGCTGGACGGCATCTACAACGGCTTCTCGGCGCTCGTACGCCTGGCCGGCGGCCACCTCGCCGACCGCGGCGGCGGCCGCCACAAGTGGGTGGCGGGGCTGGGCTACGGCATCTCGGCGCTCTGCAAGCCGCTGTTGCTGCTGGCCCATTCGCTCACTCCCATCGGTCTGGTCCTGGCCGCCGACCGCACCGGCAAGGGCCTGCGCACGGCCCCGCGCGACGCGCTGATCTCGCTGTCGTCCACGCCTCGGACGCGTGGCCGGGCCTTCGGCGTGCACCGTGCGATGGACACGGCGGGCGCGCTGCTCGGCCCGCTGGTGGCGTTCTGGATCCTGCGGGCGACCGTGGACGGCTACGACGCGGTGTTCACGGTGAGCTTCTGCGTGGCGGTGGTCGGGGTGCTGGTCCTGGTGCTGTTCGTGCCGGGTTCGTCCTCGGCACCGGCGATCGAGCAGGCCGTACGCCCCACCCTGCGCGCCGCCCTCGGCCTCCTCCGCCGCCGGGACCTGCGCCGCATCACGATCTGCGCCCTCCTCCTCGGCCTCGCGACGGTCAGCGACTCCTTCGTCTACCTCCTCCTCCAGCGCCGCCTCGGCGTCCCCGACCGCTGGTTCGCGCTGCTTCCGCTGGGCACGGCGGCGGCGTTCCTGCTGCTGGCGGTGGTGCTGGGGCGGCTCGCCGACCGGGTGGGCCGGTGGCGGGTGTTCCTGGCGGGCCACGGCTCGCTGCTGCTGGCTTACGTCCTCCTCCTCACCTCCTGGCACGGGGCGGCGCTGCCGTACGCGGTCCTCGCCCTGCACGGCGGTTTCTACGCGGCCACGGACGGTGTGCTGATGGCGGCGGCCTCGGAGTGCGTGCCGGAGGAGCTGCGCTCGTCGGGACTGGCCGTCGTGCAGACCGGGCAGGCCCTGACCCGTTTCGCCTGCTCGCTCCTCTTCGGCGCGGCATGGACCCTGTGGGGCGACCGTACGGCGCTGCTGGCGTCGACGGCGGCGCTGGCGCTGTGCGCGGCCGTGTCGCTGGCCTTCCTGCGCCCCACCGCTTCGGCGAACGCGGAGGCCGCCGCATGACCGTACGCAACCGCATCCTGATCCTGCTTGCGGCCGTGACCGCACTCGCGACGGTCTCGGACACGTACCGGGCGGCCGTACTCGACGCGCACCTTCATGTGAAGGCCCGCTACGACGTACCCGGCATCCCGTCCCGCGCCCGCGTCTCCCCGACCGGCCACTTCGCCGCCTGGACGGCGTTCGTCGGCGGCGACTCCTACGCGGGCACGAACTTCTCGACGCGGGCGGCGATCGTGGACGTACGGACCGGGAAGCTGACCCCGTCCCTGGAGACGTACCGCATCATCAAGGACGGCCACGCCTACCGCGCGGCGGACGTGAACTTCTGGGGCGTGACCTTCGCGTCGGACGACCGCACGTTCTACGCGACGCTGGCGACGAGAGGGAAGACGTACCTGGTCCGCGGCGACCTGCGCACACGGACCGTAACCACACTCCACACGAACGTCGAGTGCCCGTCCCTCTCCCCCGACGGCACCCGCATCGCCTACAAGAAACGCGTGCAGGGCCTCCCGAAGGACGCCCCTTGGCACCTGTACGTCCTCGACCTGCGGACAATGCGCGAAACCTCGCTCGCCGAGCCCCGAAGCGTCGACGACCAGGCGGTCTGGCGCGACGACCACACCCTGGTCTACGCCCTGCCGGGGGATTACGGGGCGGACCTGTACACGGTGCCGGCGGACGGCACGGGCGCGCCGCGGCGGATCAGCACCGCGGCCGTATCCCCCGCGTACATCGGCATGCCATGATCTGACCAATGTCAGCCGGGGGGTTCATTGATCAGAGACCCGTGGGGAATTGCCACCCTTGTCTTCTTGGCGACCGTGGTCCTATCGGCGATCGGCCTGGCATGGAAGACGAAACCAAGATTCCGAGTCAAAACGGCAGGATCGGAAACCGAACCGGACCCGTTCTCCGACGCCGTGTTCGTCGACGATGAATTAAAGGGCTGGCTGAAGGTGCACTACGCTCGAACCCACCCCGTCCTCTCGGTGTGGCAACGCAGGGCGTGGATCTACGGCTGGATGCACTATTACGCGGTCACCTGGACCACACTGATATCACTTTCGCTCCCCTTCCTCATTCCCTACAGCTCCCACGGCTTCTACCAACGAGTCTTCACCCAGGTGGTTTCGGCGTTCGGTGCAACGGTGTACGGGATGCACGAGGCATTCAAGATCCGCGATAATTACGTCAGGTTCAGAATGCACGAGTCCAACGTCTACACCCTGATCCGCCGTATCAAGGATGCGCCGGGGACATTCGGCGACTCGAACGAAGAAATATTCGGACGCTATGCACGCGAGGTGGAAGCGGTCCGCGAACAGGCACGCGCCGACGAGCTGGGAAACGTAGCAAAGATCACCAAGATGGACCGTGGTTGAGATGCCGAAATCCATCACCGCATTCATCAGCTACCCGCGCGCGCTCGAGCACGTGGCAGCCGAAGTGGCCAGCCAATTGCGCACCAATGGGTACAGCGTCTGGATCGACGTGAACAATTTCGACAAGGCAGCCGACGCACGCTCACAGCTCAAGAAGGCGATCGAAGGCTGCGACTACTTCCTGTCGATAACCCCACCCGTCGGCGAGCAGTCGTACTGGGTCAGGTTCGAGAACGCAATCGCAGCACAGACCTGTACGGTTCTGGCGGACTCCTATTTTTTTCGAGGCAACCGGCTCGAGGTGTGGCGAAAAGAGGACGTCGGGGCGGAGCATCCCGACGCCGTCATCCTCAATTCGCTGAAGCAGATCGAGGCGACGAGCGCACGATCCCTGTGACACAGGTAGGGCCGACGGTTCTCAACCGTCGGCCCTACATGCCGTTACGAGAAAGCGCGCCGGCTCTCGCCTACAGCACCGGCAGATTCTTCCGCAGCTCGAACGCCGTGACCTCCGAGCGGTACTCCTCCCACTCCTGCCGCTTGTTGCGCAGGAAGTGACATGCGTCCGGAGCGACCTCGTGCGATCGCCGTTGGCGCAGCGCTGACCTGCAGCCGAACCCCGTCAGTGGTCGTTGTTGGTCGCTGTGGGCCCCCTGACGGCCCACAGGCGGCCCGAGGGCGGCCCCGTTACACGGTGCCGGCAGGTTACAGACCTCGCGCACGATGCGTTCTGACCAGCATGTGTGTGCATGGAAGCTACCGCCTTGCCCCACGCGCACCCCGCAAAGCCCTGACTGCGGCGATTTGATCGACGGTGCCGGCATCCTTTGAGGCGGCCCGGACAGGGATACGGCCAAGGCCCGGAGGAGTAGTTAACGAGCGGTCCTGCACACCGTCATGGCCGCCGCTGACTTACAACGGCTAACAAAATGGGCGCTGGGGCCTGTGCTTACAGGTATCCCGGATCACCGTCGGTTTTGAACCTTGTCAGGGAGCGCTCCAGCAGCTCCAGAAACTGTCGTAGGTCATCGGCCACCTTGTCGAGCTCCGGTTCGTCCAGCGACGCCGTCCGCGTCCGGTAGACGGTCCCATCGGGCCCCGCGACATAGATCAGGCCGCCGCCGTTCGAGCCGATGACCAGGCCATGGGCCTTGCGGTCCGTGCCGACGTCGACAACGCCGTACTCCTGGAGCCGCAGCAGGACGTCACCGGCCGGATCGAGGAAGTAGCCGTTGCCGACGTCCGCCCAGGTGACATCGCCGATGCTTTCGTAGAAGGTGACCAGGTCAGCTGGTGTAGGGGTGACTTGGGCGAGCGTGCGAGCCGCGGCTTGATCGTCGTGGTCGGCCAGCCGGACCTGGTTGGTCCCAGGCGGGAAGCCGTGCCGATACTCGAACTCGCCTGTCATTGCCGTGAGAGTCCCGGAGACTCTGTCTGTCCACGAGGCCAGCCAGGCAGGTGTAAGCGATCGGTCACTCATGAGGCCGGATCATGGCATGAGCCATGGACATCCATGGGGTGCCCAGCGCTTCCGGTGTCAGCACAATGCCCTGAGTTGCCGATGGGTGATGAGACAGCAGGCGAGTTTGAGGAACGCTTCGTGGATGTCGGCTCGCCGTTCCCAGCGGATGCGCAGGCGTCGGAAGCCGTGCAGCCAGGCAAAACTCCTCTCCACAACCCAGCGGTAGGTGCCCAGTCCGGTGCCGTGCAGGGTGCCGCGGCGGGCGATCGCGGCCACGATGCCGCGGGCGCGGACCTGGTCGCGGTAGATGTCGTGGTCGTAGCCGCGGTCGGCGAACAGCGAGTCCGGCTTCCGGCGAGGATGACCAACCCGGCCGCGGACCGGCGGGATCGCGTCGAGCAGGGGCAGGAGCTGGGTGACGTCGTTGCGGTTGCCGCCCGTCAGCAGGACCGCGAGCGGGGTGCCGCGCCCGTCGGTGATCAAGTGATGCTTGGAGCCGGCCCGGCCCCGGTCGACCGGCGACGGGCCCGTGTGCTGCCCCCTTTTAGCGCCCTGACGTGGGAAGAGTCGACCACACAGCGGGACCAGTCCAGACGTGCGGCCGCGTTCAGTTCTGCCAGCAGGACCTCGTGCAGCCGCTGCCAGACGCCGGCCTCGTTCCAGTCCCGCAGGCGCCGCCAGCAGGTCATGCCCGAGCCGAAGCCCAGCTCCTTCGGGAGGTACTCCCACTGGATCCCGGTGTGCAACACGTACAGGATCCCGCACAGCACCTCCCGGTCGGGCAACGGCTTGCGGCCCGGGTACCGGAAGCGCCGCTCGCGCTGCGGCAGCAGCTGCTCCAGGCGATCCCACAGCTCATCCGACACGATCCACGGCGAAGTCCCCACACCGCACCGAACGCTCAACTCCCGCCCCGGACACGGCAACCAGGGGCGATCCACCTCATTCTGTTAGCCGCTGTTAGATGAGCATTGGTTTGGGAGCTGACTCTACGAGGCTGGACGCGTGACTCCCATTGGCCCAAACTGAACCAGGTGGCCGTGACGGGACCTATGGACGACGCCCTCGACGAGCAGCAAGCTCTGCGGCGGCTCCTCGAAAGCACGCAAGCGGTGCTCCTGGACTTCGACGGTCCCGTCACTGATCTCTTCAAAGACATCTCCACCGAACCCATCGCCGACGAGATCAAGGGCGTCGTGCGCAGGCTCTGGGGTGCCCTGGACCAGGACGTCGACGACTCCAAGGACTCGCACGGCATCCTGCAACGCCTCAGGGACATGTACGACCGCCCCAGCCCAGCACCTCGTGGTCGCGAGGCACTCAAGCTGGCGGAGGACATCGTGACGCGCCACGAATCCGCGGCAGTTGAGACGGCCGCGCCGACACCGCACGTCACCAGGCTGGTGACGGCACTTCGCCAACTGCCGAGGCGCCTTGCGATCGTGGGCAACAACGCCGCGGCCCCGGTCCGGCGGTTCCTCGAACTCCAGGGCCTTCAGAAGGAGTTCGAAGCCGTGTTGGGGCGCGACCCCAACGAACTTCGCCACATGAAGCCCGACCCCGACTGTCTGAACCGTGCCGTCGAACACCTGGGCCTGGCACCTTCCGAGTGCCTCTTCATCGGAGACCAGCTCACCGATCTACAGGCGTCCCTCGCGGCGGGAACCCGATTCCTCGGATACGACCCGACGACGAAGCGCGCACCGGAGATGCGGCGGCTCGGTGCCGTCTGGGTCGTGCAGTCGCACGAGCCTCTCATCACCACCACCGAGGTGCTTCTGCACCCCAACCGACGCTCTGTGGCAGGCTAGTTGAACGAGCCATCATGGTGGCCACGAACGGGGGCGAGAGTGCTTTCACACAGCCCAGACAACGGCAGCCCGTCCAGGCTCGAGCGCATACGACATTCGCTGAGCGTACGGAAACCGCGCATCGCCAAGTGGCTGCTGGCCTTCGTCGCGGCCCTCGGGTTTGCCGCCGAAATCATCGAGCCGCTCGGAAACGCACTCAAAGTACTAGGGTTTCTCGGCGCCTCCTTCGCGGCATTCATCGCACTCATCCTCTTCGACGCCATCGGCGATTCCGGGCCGAAGGAGATATCGGATGTCTACGTCCTGACGGATCTGGATGATCTGAATGCCGCGACGAGGGACGCATTCCAGGCGCGACATGTGCGCATCGATTTCTCTGGGTTCAGCATGGAAACACTGCTCGAACTACTCAAGCCACACCTCAACAGGCTCGCCTCGCGAACCGAGCTCACGCAAGAATTGACGCTGAACCTCATCGTGACTCACCTCAATTTGCCACAGAGCCGGTCGGGCAATCTTGAACTTGCCCCGGAAAGCGCTGGACACGCTGCCAGAACAGAGTATTTCAGGGATTCGCCCGAGAATCGTGATCGAATTCGTGAAGAGTTTACGATTCCCAACTGGGGTCGCCTCAAGCGACTTCTCGACGATATATACGAAAAAAACCCGCACATCGCCATATCTTGCGAGGTGCGAGAGTCTCCACAGGTGCCCGAAAGAAAGCTTTACATCCTCAACCAGGAGAAGGTTTTCTCCGTGCCGTATGGCATGAGTAAAAATCACGTAACCTGGCACGGAAATTCCGTCCAGATCCTCGACACCGAGGGCGTTGGGCGCACATACGGAAATACCGGCATTATCCGCTGGGACAGGCGCTCGACTTCCCGTTCGACGCACGAGATCGTCGAGCATCACATAGCGTGGCACCAGAATCTGTGGGAGAAGCTGGAATACATCAAGCCCGAAAACCCCATTTTCGATGACCCGCGATGGGTGGTGCCGCGGCGGCCACGTGGCATGTGTTAGCCGGATGATGTTGCGACGGCACTGCTTAACGCGCCGGATGTGGAGTTAATCCTGGCACCACGCTGATTTTAATGGCTCCAGGAGAAGGTGAAATTGCAGGGCGAGGAAGGACAGCTGCCCCGCTCAATTCCGTCTGAGCAACAGGTCGACGCGTTGACTCGACAGCCTGCTGGCGCCACGCGATCAGATCATTTAGAGGGTGTCTCACGTGGCAAGTTTCGCGAGCGCTTCTTGTAGCGACGGCCAGGCCGAGGAAGGCGAGGAAGTGCGAGCCCTTTCGTTCGTATCGGACGGTGAGGCGGCGGTAGCCGAAGAGCCAGGCGCGAAGTCATCGATCATGCGGCATGAGCCTGCCATGGGCTGCTCATGGTCTGAAGATCCCGTACGTGGTCCGCAACGACCGGCAGAGCCGAGACCTGGCCATGGCCGCCGCCCTGACCTGCTACAAGAAGCTCGCGAAACTTGCCACGTGAGAAAACCTCTTAGGCCTGCCCGTCTCGTTTCGCCGAATTTCCTGAGGCTAGACCAGGCTTGCTACGGAGACCATTTTTCTTCCCGCCGGAGGGAGGAATCGGTTCACCCTGCCGTTCATTAGAGCGCACACTCACATGCAGGATCTGCTCAATAATCCGCTGCCTCATCTCCGGCATACTGTCACCTGCCAATCGCTCTGCCGCAAGGAAGTATCCATTTTTTACCGGCTGATCGAAGTATCGATTCAGTTGCGACAGAGTGTCCCGATAAATAGCGAGATACGTCTTGCTCAAGTAGCCAGTCATTGCACCACTGACTGCACCCATGGTTGCGGCGAATGCCTTGATTTCCGCGGCGTTGTATCTGAGACCTACGTAGAGGCACGCTGCCAGCATTGCGACACCTGACCACATCGCAAACTGAGCTGACCGATAAGATTGCTTCGCCTGCTTTGTGACAATATCATGATATCCCTCAATCTGGCGCTGGTTCAGGTCCATCAGAATTTTAAGGGAGTCAGGTTCCAGTAGATTCTGATAAGCCTCCTTCTCCTCTGATCGCCTCTCACGACGCGCCAGCGCCTCCTGCTTCTCTCCAAAATCGACTAGATATTGAACAATCAGTGCCGACGAGCCGATGGTAACTGACGCAATAAGCGCCATATTGTCGGTGGAATCCTGATTGAAGAGCTGAGTAACGAGAAAGGCCCCACCAGCCGCAAGGGCCGTAGTTAGAATCCTTAAGAAGAAACGCGGTATCGCCACGCGCTCCCGCTCTTGCGTTTCCTGTGCACCATCCATCAGAGCCCCCTTCCCGATAAGCAAGGTGTGGATTATAGCGACCGGTATCCCGGAGCGGGGAGGTCTTTGACGTCCCAGAAAAAATCGATCACTTGTTCTACATCTGATGCCTTGATACGGGATTGGCTTACAAGGTGCTGGAGGCTGGGTATACACAGCCCGCTCCGCTGGTACGCACCATGTCAGAACGGAGAGTGCTCCGCGGATGGGACCGAAGACGACCTACCTCTACGAGACGCTTCGCGCACGGCTCACCGCTGGCGAGTAGGCCCCCGGCGACAAGTTCCCTCGGAACGCTCGCTGGTCGAAGGACTTGGCATCGGCCGGACGGCGCTCCGGCAAGTTCTTGCCCGACTCGTGACAGAGGGCGCGTTGGAGGTTCGCGGCAGGAGTTCGTACCGGGTTCAGGGCCAGGCGACCGTGAAGGCACCCGAGGGGCTTAAGCCGTGGCGCGTTTGCCTCGACTGGGCCGTCCTCGCTCTTCCTCCCTCCTATCCGCCGGCATCGCGCTAAGGCTGTGTCTTGTCGCGACAAGACACAGCCTTAGCGCAGGGGAGACCGTGCCAGGCGACAAGCACTAGCGGAGGGACGGCGGTAGCCCGCGGGCTCCATCGAGGTGTGCACCGGTAAAGTCGGCGTTTGTCAGCTTGGCCCCAGTAAGGTCCGCGCCGCGGAGGTTCGCGTCCGCCAAAATCGCATTGGTAAGGTTCGAATCGATCAAGGAAGCATTGGACAGATCAGCGCCTGCCATATCCGCACCATGAAGGTTAACTTCGTCAAGAATCGCACTGTTCAGGAGCGCAAAATTCAAAGAGGCGCTGGAAAGGTTCGATCCCCTGAAATATGCAGCCTCGAAGTTGGCTTCTCCTCGTCCGGCGTCCAGTCCCCTCAGATTCGTTCGGTTCAGATCCACATTGTGAGCGTATCCGCCGCCCAGTACAGGAAGGTCAGCCAGAACATCCATCGCCGCCGCAATATCGGCGGGCGGTGATTTATCTTCCGACGTATTTTGCGTCTTCTCAGCTTCCGACGCTGACAGAGGCGCGTGAAGGCATACGTATGCGCTAAGGATCAACGGGATTGTCTCGGCGTCACGCTCGGAGTCCTCCATAATGCGCTCAAGAGCGTAGATTCCACCTAAACGCACATCAGTGGATGGCGATCCCAAGTTGGTGACAGCAGCGTTGAACCGGTTAGTGATCTGCCCCTGCTCACTGACTTGAAGTTCCTTGGCGGCTTGTCCCACCTGCATCCACGTGAACAGTAGTGCACCTAGAGCCGCGAGTCCTGGCAGGCTGGCCGCGATCGGAGTGACCCACTGCGTCCGGTCCCGAGCCTGAGACCTCGACGCCGTCGACCATCCATGATGGCGACGCCGACGGACGCTGCGGCGAAGTCCGGCGATACTCGGTTTCTCGGACACCTTCCCATCACATCTCGCAGGCCAAGCGTCAGCAACTCTTATTACTGCAGCGAGACCGCCACCAAGGTCGTCATGCAATCCAGCGAAACGCCCTAGATCACTTGCGGCGCTGGGCCTAATCCAGCGGCAGACGGCCCAGACTCAGTGAGACGCCACGGGGCCAACGGTCCGCGACCGTCAGCCCCAGTGGTCCAATGGGCGGGAAACCCGCCCCCACCTGCGCCTACAGCACCGGCAGATTCTTCCGCAGCTCGAACGCCGTGACCTCCGAGCGGTACTCCTCCCACTCCTGCCGCTTGTTGCGGAGGAAGAAGTCGAAGACGTGCTCGCCGAGCGTCTCGGCGACCAGGTCGCTGCGCTCCATCAGGGTGAGCGCCTCGCCGAGGTTCTGCGGGAGGGGCTCGATGCCCATCGCGCGGCGCTCGGCGTCCGACAGGGCCCAGACGTCGTCCTCTGCGCCCGGCGGGAGCTCGTAGCCCTCCTCGATACCCTTGAGGCCGGCGGCCAGCAGGACGGCGTAGGCCAGGTACGGGTTCGCTCCGGAGTCGAGGGAGCGGACCTCCACGCGCGCGGAGCCGGTCTTGCCGGGCTTGTACATCGGGACGCGGACCAGGGCGCTGCGGTTGTTGTGGCCCCAGCAGATGTACGAGGGGGCCTCGCCGCCGGCGCCGGCCGTGCGCTCCGAGCCGCCCCAGATGCGCTTGTAGGAGTTCACCCACTGGTTGGTGACGGCCGCGATCTCGGCCGCGTGCTTGAGCAGGCCCGCGATGAAGGAGCGGCCGACCTTGGAGAGCTGGTACTCCGAGCCGGACTCGTAGAAGGCGTTCCGGTCGCCCTCGAAGAGGGACAGGTGCGTGTGCATGCCGCTGCCCGGGTGCTCCGAGAACGGCTTCGGCATGAACGTCGCCTGGACGCCCTGTTCCAGCGCCACCTGCTTCATGACCAGGCGGAACGTCATGATGTTGTCCGCCGTGGACAGCGCGTCGGCGTAGCGCAGGTCGATCTCCTGCTGGCCGGGGGCGCCCTCGTGGTGGGAGAACTCGACCGAGATGCCCATCGACTCCAGCATGGTGATCGCCTGGCGGCGGAAGTCCATGCCGATGTTCTGCGGGGTGTGGTCGAAGTAGCCGGAGTTGTCGGCCGGGGTCGGGCGCGTGCCGTCGAGCGGGCGGTCCTTCAGCAGGAAGAACTCGATCTCCGGGTGCGTGTAGAACGTGAAGCCCAGGTCGGAGCCGCGGGTCAGGGCGCGCTTGAGGACGTAGCGCGGGTCGGCGAAGGACGGTGAGCCGTCCGGCATGAGGATGTCGCAGAACATCCGCGCCGTACCGGGGGCCTCCGCCCGCCAGGGCAGGATCTGGAACGTCGACGGGTCCGGCTTGGCGATCATGTCGGACTCGTATACGCGGGCGAAGCCCTCGATCGCGGAGCCGTCGAAGCCGATGCCCTCGTCGAAGGCCTGTTCCAGCTCGGCCGGGGCCACGGCGACGGACTTGAGGAAGCCCAGCACGTCCGTGAACCACAGGCGTACGAACCGGATGTCGCGCTCCTCCAGGGTCCGGAGCACGAACTCCTGCTGCTTGTCCATCTAGCTTCCCCATCCTTGCTGGTCAGGCCGCCTGTCTCCGTGTCCCGCAGGAGGCGGTCGGGCACCTGAGCATCACACCACAACAGCATTTCATGCGCGTTGCGCACCTTGATCGTCGTAGCGACCTCGGACCGAACGCCTCATGTACGCCGCGTGTACGGCTCTGCCGCCCATATTGCCTGCTCGGACCGACATCCGTAATGCCCGGCCCCGCAAGACCGTGCCGCCCGGCCCCACAGGACCGTGAGCGACGCCACTCCACTTTAATTTGCATCTCAGATGCAAGTTTAAATAGCGTGCCGATCAGCCGAGCCACGAGGAGCCCCGATGCTGTCCGAGCCGTCCGCCGCCACCGTCCGCGCCACCCTCCCCGCCGTCGGAGCCGCCCTCGGCGAGATCACCGAGCGCTTCTACGCCGGACTCTTCGCCGCCCGCCCCGAGCTGCTGCGCGACCTCTTCAACCGCGGCAACCAGGCCGCCGGCACCCAGCGCCAGGCCCTGGCCGGCTCGATCGCCGCGTTCGCCACGCACCTGCTGGAGCACCCGGACCGGCGCCCGGACGCGATGCTGACCCGCATCGCCCACAAGCACGCCTCCCTGGGCGTCACGCCCGAGCAGTACGCGCTCGTCCACGAGCACCTCTTCGCCGCCATCGCCGACGTCCTCGGCGAGGCCGTCACGCCCGAGGTCGCGGCCGCCTGGGACGAGGTCTACTGGCTGATGGCGAACGCCCTCGTCGCCATCGAGAAGCGGCTGTACGAGGAGGCGGGCGAGCCCGGCCGGCGGCGCTGGGAGGTCGTCGAGCGGGTCACGGAGACCGCCGACGTCGTCTCCTTCCGGCTGCGGCCGGTCGACGGCGGGGCGGTCCCGGACTTCCGGGCCGGACAGTACGTCTCGGTGCGCGTCGAACTGCCGGACGGCGCCCGGCAGATACGGCAGTACAGCCTCTCCGGGGCGCCCGGCACGGACATACGGCAGATCAGCGTGAAGCGGGTCGCCGGGGACACCGCGTCACCCGACGGCGAGGTCTCCGATCACCTCCACGCGCGCGTGCGCGAGGGCAGCGTCCTCGAACTGTCCGCCCCCTACGGCGATCTCGTCCTGGACGCCGACGACGACACCCCTCTTCTGCTCGCCTCCGCCGGCATCGGCGTGACCCCGATGGTCGCCATGCTGGCGCACCTCACGGACACCGGTCGCCGCGCCCCGGTCACCGTCGTGCACGCCGACCGCTCCCCCGCCGACCACGCCCTGCGCACCGACCAGGAGGCGTACGCGGGCAAGCTCGCGGACACCGCCGTACACCTCTGGTACGAGCGGGACGTCCCGGCCGGGGCCCACGCGGGCCTCGTCGACCTCGCGCGCGTGCCCGTCGCGTCCGGCACGCGCGCGTACCTGTGCGGTCCGCTCCCCTTCATGCGGGCGGTACGCACCCAGCTGATCGCGAAGGGCGTGGCCCCGGCCGACATCCACTACGAGGTGTTCGGGCCGGACCTGTGGCTGGCGCAGGGCTAGGAGGAAGCCCGGCCGATCTGCAGGAGCAGGGGGCCGGTGGGGTCGGCGACCATGTCGCCCACCGTCAGCGGGTCCAGTGAGGCGAAGAAGGCCTCCTGGGCCCGGCGCAGGGCGCCGCGCAGACGGCAGGCGGAGTTCAGGGGGCAGGGGGTGGCGCCCTCGCAGTCGACCACGTCGCCGTCACCCTCGAAGGTGCGCACGACGGCGCCCACGGACGCCGTACGCCCCTTGTCGGTGAGCGAGAGGCCGCCGCCGCGGCCGCGGCGGGCGTCGACCAGGCCCAGGTGCTGGAGTTCGGCGACGACCTTCGCCGCGTGGGTGTAGGGCACGTCCATGTCCGCCGCGACCGCGCGGGTCGTCGGGCTGGTCCCCTCGGCCACGGCGAGCCGCATGAGGACCCTCAGGGCCAGGTCGGTGGAGCGCAGCAGACGCATACCGGCAGCGTAGATAATGCGCATCTGCGCTTCAAATTATGGGTTGGCCGAGCCCGCCCTTCGAAAGCGCATACGTCCCCCATTACGATCAGCGGGCCCGACCCACCCGCACCACCCACCCCCCTTTCCCCAGAAGGACAATCCATGGGTTCCGCCAAGTCGAAGAGCAGCAACAACGCGGCACGCAAGGCGCGAATAGAAGAGATGCGGCGCGCCGAGCAGGCCCGGGAGCGTCGCAACCGGATCCTGACGATCGCCGCGAGCGTGGTCGTCGTCGCCGGTCTGGTCGTGGGCGGTGTCTTCGTCGTGAAGTCGCAGAGCGACAAGAAGGACGACACGGCGAGCGGCGCCAAGGGTTCCTCCGGGGACTCCGGCCACTTCACCACCGGCAAGGACGGCGTGCGGACCTGGACGGGCAAGCTGTCCCGCAACCACGTCGAGACGACCGTGAGCTACCCGATGCACCCCCCGGTCGGCGGCAACCACAACCCGGTGTGGCTCAACTGCAACGGCAACGTTTACACCAAGGCCGTGAAGGACGAGAACGCCGTGCACGCGCTGGAGCACGGCGCGGTCTGGGTGACGTACACCGACAAGGCGAAGAAGGCGGACGTCGACGCGCTGGCGGCGAAGGTGAAGCAGACGCCGTACACGCTGATGAGCCCGTACGCGAACCAGACCTCCCCGATCGAACTGTCGGCGTGGGGGCACCAGTTGGGCGTGAAGAGCGCCGACGACCCGAAGGTCGCCAAGTTCTTCGAGACGTATGTGGAGGGCAAGCAGACCCCGGAGCCGGGTGCCTCGTGCACCGGCGGGACGATGTGACGTGACGAGGCACATCGGCTGGATCGCCGGGACGACCGCCGCGGTGCTCGTCGCGGCCGGCGCCATCACCTACGCGGTCGCCGAGGACGGCGGGTCGAGCGCGAGCACGCCCACCGCCGGCTCCGCGGACGCCGGGTTCGCGCGGGACATGGCCGTGCACCACCAGCAGGCCGTCGAGATGTCGTACATCGTGCGCGACCGCACGAAGAACGCCGAGGTGCGGCGGCTTGCATACGACATCGCGCAGACGCAGGCCAATCAGCGCGGCATGCTGCTGGGCTGGCTGGACCTGTGGGCGCTGCCGAAGGTGTCGGCGGATCCGCCGATGACCTGGATGGGCATGGGCGACATGGCCTCCGGCAAGGACGGCGCGCTGATGCCCGGCATGGCGACCAACTCCGAGCTGACGAAACTCGGCACGCTCAGCGGCAAGCAGGCGGAGATCTTCTACCTGCAGCTGATGACGGACCATCACAAGGGCGGCATCCACATGGCCGAGGGCTGTGTCGCCAAGTGCAGGGTCGGCGTGGAGAAAAGTCTCGCGCAGGGCATGGTCGACGCGCAGACCTCGGAGATCAAGCTGATGGCGGACATGCTCAAGGAGCGGGGCGCGAAAGCGCGTTCCTAGCAGCCTTCGTAACACTGCCGTAAGAACGAAAGCCTCAAATCGCCCCACCTGACGGTTCCTTGGGCTTCTCTTGGCTTCCGATTTCCCCTGGCATGAACGGTTCATCGAAAGAGTGGCCCCCATCGCTTGATCCAATGCCCGCGCCTCCGCCGCGGAGCGGGATGTCTACGCGGATCACTGCGACGACCGACCACACATGCGAAGAACCGCATCGCAGGGGGTTCCATGAGATCCAACCGCGCCAAACTGCGCGCCGTGAGCATGGCAGCAACACTGCCCATGGTCGCGGGTGCGCTGGCGCTCGGCATACCCGCGGCGCACGCCGCGGACAACCCGGGCCGGGACGCGCTCGCGGGCACCAAGCCCGCGTGGGCGACGGCCAAGGCGGACAAGGGCGCTACCTCGAACAGCGCCGGCGTCTCCGCCCGGGTCTACCTCGCCGGCAAGGACGCCGACGGCCTCGCCGCCTACGCCAAGGCCGTGGCCGACCCGAGCTCCGCCTCGTACGGCAAGTACCTGAGCGCCAAGAAGGCTCAGGCCCGCTTCGGCGCGACCAAGGCCCAGGTGGCCGCGGTCAAGTCGTGGCTGACGTCCGCGGGCCTGAAGGTCACCGGCGTCACGCAGCACTACGTCTCCGTCACCGGTGACGTGGCCGCCGCCGAGAAGGCGTTCGGCACCCAGCTGCACAACTACACCAAGGGCTCGAAGACGTACCGCGCGCCGGCGAAGACCGCCTCCGCGCCGGAGAGCCTGAAGGGTGCCGTCCTGACCGTCACCGGTCTGGACAACGCTCCGCACAAGGCCACCCACAGCGACCAGCTGCCGGGTCCGGGCACCGTGTTCAAGAACTCCGGGCCGTTCTCCTCGTACTACGGCTCGAACATCGCGAGCACGCTGCCCGACGCGTACGGCACGAAGATCCCGTACGCCGTGCAGGGTTACACCGGCAAGCAGCTGCGGGCCGCCTACGGCGCCGGCAGCTACACGGGCAAGGGTGTGCGCGTCGCCATCACGGACGCGTTCGCCTCGCCGACCATCGCCTTCGACGCGCAGACCTACGCGAAGAAGCACGGCGACGCCGCCTGGAAGACCGGCCAGCTCAGCCAGGTGCTGCCCAAGAAGTACACGCACACCGGTGCCGACGAGTGCGACGCCTCCGGCTGGTACGGCGAGGAGACCCTCGACGTCGAGGCCGTGCACGCGGTCGCGCCGAACGCGAACGTCACGTACGTGGGCGCCTCGTCCTGCATGGACGACGACCTGCTGGACTCGCTCAGCAAGATCGTCGACAAGCACCTGGCCGACATCGTCTCCAACTCCTGGGGCGACATCGAGGCCAACCAGACGCCCGACCTCGCGGCCGCCTACGACCAGGTCTTCCAGTTCGGCGCGGTCGAGGGCATCGGCTTCTACTTCTCCTCCGGCGACAACGGCGACGAGGTCGCCAACACCGGTACGAAGCAGGTCGACACCCCGGCCAACTCGGCATGGGTGACGGCGGTCGGCGGTACCTCGCTGGCGGTCGGCAAGGACGACAAATACCTGTGGGAGACCGGCTGGGGCACCGAGAAGGCTCTGCTGTCCGCGGACGGCAAGAGCTGGACCGGCTTCCCGGGCGCGTTCACCTCGGGTGCGGGCGGCGGCACCAGCAAGACGGTCGCCGAGCCCTTCTACCAGAAGGGTGTCGTCCCGGACGCGCTCGCCAAGGCCAACAACGCCGCGGGCAACCGCGTCGTGCCGGACATCTCGGCGATCGCCGACCCCAACACCGGTTTCAAGGTCGGCCAGACGCAGACCTTCCCGGACGGGTCGGAGCAGTACAGCGAGTACCGCATCGGCGGCACCTCGCTCGCCGCTCCGGTGATCGCGGCCGTCCAGGCCCTGGCCCAGGAGGCGCGCGGCGGCAAGGCGATCGGTTTCGCCAACCCGTCGATCTACTCCAAGTTCGGGTCGAAGGTGTACCACGACGTCACGGACAACCCGACGGGCTCCGGCCTGGCGGTCGCCCGCGTCGACTTCGTGAACGGCTTTGACGCCTCCGGCGGCCTGGCCACCTCGGTCCGCAGCCTCGGCAAGGACAGCTCGCTGTCCGCGGTCAAGGGCTACGACGACGTCACCGGCGTGGGCACGCCCGCGAACGGCTACGTCGAGTCGTACCGCAAGCACTGAGGTACCGCCGGCAACGGCAACCTGAGGGGGCGCGGGGTGTGTTCACCCCGCGCCCCTTCGCCGTGCGTGGCGTGCCGCACGCCCCCGCACCACCCATCGTGTCGCTCTGACGATTACACTGTGCGGGTGCCTGCCTTGAACTTCTGGTCGATCTATCAGCACGGCTTCGCACGCGTCGCCGCATGTACGGGTCACACCGTCATCGCGGACCCGCTCGCCAACGCCGAATCGGTCCTGCGTCACGCCCGCCGGTGCGCCGAGGAGGGCGTCGCCGTCGCCGTCTTCCCCGAGATGGTGCTGTGCGGCTACTCCATCGAGGACCTGCTGCTGCAGGACGCACTGCTCGACCAGGTCGAGGAGGCGGTCTCGCAGGTGGTGGCCGGGTCGGCGGATCTGCTGCCGGTGCTGGTCGTCGGGGCCCCGCTGCGCCACCGCCACCGGGTCTACAACTGCGCGGTGATCGTGCACCGCGGCCGCATCCTGGGCGTCGTACCCAAGTCGTATCCCCCGAACTACCGGGAGTTCTACGAGCGTCGGCAGATCGCGGACGGCGCCGACGAGCGCGGTGGTTCGATCCGGGTCGGCGGCGAGGCGGTCCCCTTCGGTGTGGATCTGCTGTTCGCGGCGGACGACGTCCCCGGGCTCGTACTGCACGCGGAGATCTGCGAGGACATGTGGGTGCCGGTGCCGCCCAGCGCGGAGGCCGCCCTCGCCGGTGCGACCCTGCTCGTCAACCTCTCCGGCAGCCCGATCACGGTCGGGCGGGCCGAGGACCGCAAGCTGCTGTGCCGCTCGGCGTCCGCCCGCTGCCTCGCCGCGTACGTCTACGCGGCCGCCGGCCTCGGCGAGTCGACCACCGACCTGTCCTGGGACGGGCAGGCCATGGTCTACGAGAACGGTGTGCTGCTGGCCGAGACCGAGCGGTTCCCGCTGGGCGACGAGTACGCGGTGGCCGACGTGGACCTGGACCTGCTGCGGCAGGAGCGGCAGCGGATGGGCACGTTCGACGACAACCGGCGTACGCACCGGGCACGGACGAGTGACTTCCGCACGGTCGGGTTCGAGCTCGATCCGCCGCTCACCGACCTGGGGCTGCGTCGTCGGCTGGAACGCTTCCCGTTCGTGCCGGCGGACGCCGAGCGGCTCGCCCTGGACTGCTACGAGGCGTACAACATCCAGGTCGAGGGGCTTCAGCAGCGGCTGGCGTCGATCGGCGGGCCGAAGGTGGTCATCGGGGTGTCCGGCGGGCTCGACTCGACGCATGCGCTGATCGTCGCCGCGCGTGCGATGGACCGGGCGGGGCGGCCGCGCAGCGACATCCTGGCGTGGACGCTGCCCGGGTTCGCCACCAGCGACCACACGAAGGACAACGCGCATGCGCTGATGCGTTCCCTGGGTGTCACCGCGGCCGAGCTGGACATCACGCCGACCGCGCGGCTGATGCTGCAGGAGATGGAGCACCCGTTCGCGTCCGGCGAGCCGGTGTACGACGTCACCTTCGAGAACGTGCAGGCGGGCCTGCGGACCGACTACCTGTTCCGGCTGGCCAACCAGCGCGGCGGCATCGTGCTCGGCACCGGTGATCTGTCGGAGCTGGCGCTGGGCTGGTCCACGTACGGCGTGGGCGACCAGATGAGCCACTACAACGTCAACTCAGGTGTCCCGAAGACGCTGATCCAGCACCTCATCCGCTGGGTCATCAGCAGCGGGCAGTTCGACGAGGAGACCGGGAAGATCCTCGCGGCGATCCTCGACACCGAGATCAGTCCGGAGCTGGTGCCGGGCGAGGAGATGCAGTCGACCGAGTCGAAGATCGGGCCGTACGCGCTGCACGACTTCACGCTCTTCCAGGTGCTGCGGTACGGGTTCCGGCCGTCGAAGATCGCGTTCCTGGCGTGGCATGCGTGGCACGACGCGGACGGCGGGGCCTGGCCGCCCGGCTTCCCCGAAGCCAAGCGGGTGGCGTACGACCTGCCCGAGATCCGGCAGTGGCTGGAGGTCTTCTGCCGCCGCTTCTTCGCGTTCGCCCAGTTCAAGCGGTCGGCGATGCCGAATGGGCCGAAGGTGTCGGCCGGGGGTTCGCTGTCGCCGCGGGGTGACTGGCGGGCGCCGTCGGACAGTTCGGCCACGGCTTGGCTGCGCGACCTGGCCCGCTTCGACTAGTCCGGCACGGCTTCGACCAGTCCGGCACGGCCGGTGGTCCGGTGCGGGCAGGTGGGGTGCGCGGCCCTGGGGGCTGCGCCCCCAGACCCCCATCGGCCCGAAGGGCCTCGTCCTCAAACGCCGGACGGGCTGAATTGCGCGGACCGGCGACGAAAGGCTCGCCTCCGGCCGGGGGCTCGGGACGCCTGGACCTCGTCCTCGAACGCCGAACCGGCAGGAGATGCACAACCGGCACCGACAAGTACGCCCCACCGGCCGGGTGGGGCTCGGGACGGCAACTACTCGTCCTCGGACCCCGGACCCGCTGGAAACGCGTGACCAGCACCGCGAACCGCGGGCCACAACCGGCGGCAGGGACTCGGGACAGCCGCGCCGCGTCCCCACCCCCCGGGCGGGCCGAGTGCGTCAGCGGTACAGCGTCTCGGAGGCCTGAGGGACGTGCACCGCGACCAGGCGTTCGCGGCCGGACCGCGGAGCAACCCGTCGCCGGTCCACCGCATACGCCGTCCCCGCCACGCCCAGTCCGAGCACGGCCAGCGCCGCCCCCGCCAGGGCCGGGGACGTCACGCCGAAGCCGGCCGCCAGGGTCAGGCCGCCGATCCATGCTCCGCCGGCGTTCGCCAGGTTGAAGGCGGCCTGGTTGGCGGAGGAGGCCAGGGAGGGGGCGGCGGACGCCTTCTCCATGACCATCAGCTGGAGCGGGGAGCCGGTGATGAAGGCCGCCGCGCCGAGCAGGACCACGGCCAGGGCGGCGCTCCACTGCGTCGACATCAGCAGCGGGAAGAGGCCGAGTACCGCCACCAGGGACAGCAGCCCGCCGAACAGCGTCCCGCGCATCGAGTGGTCCGCCAGGCGGCCGCCCGCCAGGTTGCCGATCGTCGCGCCGACGCCGAACAGGGCGAGCAGCAGCGTGACGCTCGCGTCGGCGTAGCCCGCCGCGTCCGTGAGCATCGGTGTGATGTAGCTGTACGCGGCGAACAGGGCGCCGAACCCGGCGACCGTCGTGCCGAGGGCCAGCCAGACCGGGAGCGACCGGAGCGCCGCCAGTTCGCCCCGCAGCCCCACCGCCGGCGCCTGCGCGTGGTCGTGCGGGATCAGCAGGGCCAGCGAGGCGATCGCCGCCAGCCCGATCGCGCTGACGCCCAGGAACGTGGCCCGCCACCCCAGGTGCTGCCCCATGAGCGTGGCGACCGGGACGCCCGCGATGTTGGCGACGGTCAGGCCGAGGAACATCAGCGAGACGGAACGGGCCTTGCGCGCCGGCGCCACCATGTTCGTCGCGACGACGGCGCCCACGCCGAAGAAGGCGCCGTGCGGCAGACCGCTCAGGAAGCGGGCGGCCAGGAGGGAGTCGTAGCCCGGGGCGAACGCCGACAGCGCGTTGCCGGCCACGAACAGCGCCATCAGGCCGATCAGGACCGTGCGGCGGGACAGCCGCGCGGTGACGGCAGCCAGCAGCGGAGCGCCGATCACCACGCCCAGCGCGTACGCCGAGACCAGGTGACCGGCGGTGGGGATGGAGACGTTCAGGTCGTTCGCGACGTCGGGCAGCAAGCCCATCATCACGAACTCGGTCGTACCGATCCCGAAGGCGCCGACGGCCAGAGCGAGCAGGGCCAGGGGCATGAAGGGGCCTGTTCCTTTCGGAGTTCAGAGGGGTTCGTGTTCCGCAAGTGTATGTTCATTCGCGGAACAAAGCCTCTCAGGCCCAGTATTCCTGGAGGTTAAGAGCTGGTGTCGAGGCTCACACGGGCCGCGATCGGCAGGTGGTCGCTGCCGGTCCGGGGCAGTGTCCACGAGCTCACCGGCTCGATGCCCTGGACCATGATCTGGTCGATGCGCGCCATCGGGAACGAGGCCGGCCAGCTGAACCCGAAGCCACTGCCCGCCGCGCCCTGCGTGGAGCGCATCTGGGCGGTGACGGCGTTGAGCGAGCGGTCGTTCATGGTGCCGTTCAGGTCGCCGAGCAGGATCTTCCTGGGGAGCTTCTCGTCGGCGATGGCCTCACCGAGCGCGTTGGCGCTCTTGTCGCGCTGCCGGGCGGTGAACCCGGCCTCCAGCTTCACCCGCACCGAGGGCAGGTGGGCGACGTAGACCGCGATCCGCCCCTCGGGCGTGGTCACCGTGGCGCGCATGGCGCGGGTCCAGCCCAGCTTGATGTCGACGGGCTTGACGCCGGCCATCGGGTACTTGCTCCACAGCCCGACCGTGCCCTGCACGGAGTGGTACTTGTACGTCGACGCCAGCGCCTTCTCGTAGACCGGCACCGCCGACGCGGTCAGCTCCTCCAGGGCTACGACGTCCGCACCGGAGGCGGCCACGTCGCGGGCGGTGCCGGACGGGTCGGGGTTGTCGGCGTTGACGTTGTGCGTGGCGACGGTGAGGTCGCCGCCGCTGCCGGTCTTGTCGGTGAGCAGACCGCCGAAGAGGTTCAGCCATACGGCGACCGGGAGGATCAGGGCGATGAGCGCCGTCGCCGACTTGCGCACCAGCGCGAGCAGCAGCAGGAGCGGGATCAGCAGCCCCAGCCAGGGCAGGAAGGTCTCGGTGAGGCTGCCCAGGTTGCCGATGCGGTTGGGGATCCGCGAGTGCAGCAGCATGACCAGGGCGAGGATCACCGCGAGGGCGGCGACCACGATGCCGCGGCGCCAGATTCTCGGGTCACCGCGCCACCCGGCGACCAGGCGGTTCATCAGGCGCCGGAACCGGGCTCCCCGACGCTCGGGCCCCGAGCCGCCGTTGTCCGTCTCCGTCATGTACGCCTGCTGCGCCATACCGCGTCGCCTCACTGCCTGCCGTGCACACCGTTCGTCCCCCGTGTCCCGAGACTCTTAAGACCCTAGGGGATGATCGGTTCCGATCCTGCCGTCGCATGACGGCCGTACGGGCACGAGGACGAACAAGTCGGTCGCGCAAGTTCCGTCCTCGGACGCCGAAAGCGCCCTCTGTGACGAAACGCGCACATGCGGGCTACGTGGTCGGGGAGCTGACGGGCCGTAGTCCTTCGAGGAGGGTGTCGACGATCCGTTCCGACAGCCCCTCGGAGAGGTCGGTCTCCACCTCCGCCTCGGGGCGCATGACGGTGCGCAGCAGCATCGGGCCGACGAACAGGTCGTTCACCAGCTCGATGTCGACGTCCTCGCGCAGTTCGCCGTTCTCCTGACCGCGGCGCAGGATCTCGATCTGCAGTCTGCGCCGCGGCCGGACGACGGAGGCGTGATAGGCCGCCCAGACCTTCGGGCTGCTCTTCATCTGGGCGAACACGTTGTGCAGGAGCACCGAGGTGCGCGTCATGACGCCGCGTTGCCGCAGCTGCTCCAGGAGGGCCACCAGGTCGTCGCGCATGGAGGTGCCGGGGAGTTGGGGGTCCGGGGGCTCGGCGGCGCGTACGACGTCGACGAAGAGCTCCTCCTTGCCGCTCCAGCGGCGGTAGATGGTGGCCTTGCCGACACCGGCGGTGCGGGCGATGCGCTCGATGGAGAGTTCGGCGAGCGGGACCCCGTCCTCCAGGAGCTTCATCACGCCCTCGATGACGGCGCGTTCGACCGCCTCGCTGCGGGGGCGCCCCCGCGCGGGCACCCCGGGAGCGGCTGGGCTGTCGGCGAGGCTCACTCTGCGTCCCTTTCCTCGTACTGGAGCGATTCTCCCCGGTGCCACCCGGCACCGCGGAAGGCTTTATTCCGTCGCGGTCACCAACTCCTGCTTCTCCTCGCCCTCTTGACGGGCCGGCGGCTTCCCCGGCAGGAACACGGCCACGACCACCGCGCCGACGACCGCCACGGCCGAGCCCCACAGCGCGGTGATGTGCATCGCGTGCAGGAAGGCGTCGTTGGCCGGATCGACCAGGCCCCGGCCCTGCGGGCCGAGCTTCGCGGCGACGCCGAGCGTGGCCTCGATGGACTCGCCCGCGGTGTCGCGCAGCCCGGCGGGCAGCGAACCGAGCTTGCCCTCGACGCCGTTGCGGTAGGCGGTGGACAGCACCGAGCCGAGGACCGCGATGCCGAGGGCGCCGCCGACCTGGCGGAAGGTGTTGCTGAGCGCGGAGGCGGAGCCGGCCTTCTCGCGGGGCAGCGCCTGCATGATGACGACGCTGGTCGGCGTCATGATGTGCGCCATGCCGGTGCCCATGAGGAAGAAGATGACCTCCAGGAGCCAGATCGGGGTGTCCGCCTCGAAGGTGGCGAACGCGGCCAGCGTCGCGGCGATGACGACCATGCCGGCCGTGGTCGTGGCCCGGTTGCCGAAGCGCTCGACGACCAGCCGGGCGCGCGGCGCGAAGATCATCTGGGCGGCGGCCAGCGGCAGCATCAGCAGACCGGACTGCAGCGGCGAGTAGCCGCGCACGCTCTGGGTGTAGAAGACCGAGAAGAAGGTCACGCCCATGAGCGCGAAGAAGACCAGCGCGATGGCGGCCATGGCGGCCGAGAAGACCTTGTTCTTGAAGTAGGTGACGTCGAGCGACGGGTGGTCGCTGCGCTTCTCGAACACGATGAAGGCGGCGAGGACGACGAGGCCGGCGGCGATCGTCGACAGCACCTTGGCGTCCGTGAAGTCGGCGAGCTCGCCGCCCTTGATGATCCCGTAGACCAGCAGGACCAGGCCCACGACGGACAGGACGACACCGACGGGGTCGAGGCGGCCGGGCCGCGGGTCGCGGGAGTCGGGGACCAGCCACAGCATCAGCGCGAGGGCGAGGAGCACGATCGGCACGTTGATGAGGAAGACGGAACCCCACCAGAAGTGGTCGAGGAGCACACCGCCGGTGATCGGGCCGATGGCGATGGCGAGGCCGACGCCGCCGGCCCAGATGCCGATGGCCTTCGGCTGCTCCTCGCGCTCGAAGACGTTCATGAGGACCGCGAGGGTCGCGGGCATGACGAAGGCGGCGCCGAGGGCCATGAGCGCACGGAAGGCGATGAGCTCGGTCGGCGAGCCGGACTCGGCGGCGAGCGCGGAGCCGATGCCGAACACGACGAGACCGCCGAGCAGCACCTTCTTGCGCCCCACGCGGTCCCCGATGAGACCCGCGGTGAACAGCAGCCCCGCGAAGACGAGGGTGTAGGCGTTGATCGCCCACTCCAGCTCGCTCTGCGTGGCGCCCAGGCCGGTCGGCTTCGGGGTCGAGATCGTCTTGATGGCGACGTTCAGGATCGAGTTGTCGAGCACCACGATCAGCAGGCTCAGCATCAGGACGCCGAGGATCGCCCAGCGGCGCCGGTGCACGGCTTCGGGCACCCGGGTGGCAGCGACGGATGGAGTGGTCATGCGGAACAGGCTAGGCAATTCCGATACGAGACGGTCCCGTATCGTAAATGTTTTTACCCAGCCCTTACGTCAGCCCTCGACGTGAGCCCCCGACGTGACGGAGGTCCCCTTGGCTCCCCTGGCACGAAGTGCCACCATGGGAGGTGATCCGGGGACACCGTCAGGGTGCCTCGAGATGACTGAAGGAGCCGGTGCAATGACGCAGCTTTCGGCTGCCCAGACTGCTGGGAACAGGCCCTCCGACGGCAGCAAGGCGCTGTACGGGGGCAAGGGCACACGCCGTATCACCGTCCGCGACATCGCTCTCGCCAAGGAACGCGGCGAGAAGTGGCCCATGCTCACCGCCTACGACGCGATGACCGCGTCCGTCTTCGACGAGTCCGGCATCCCGGTGATCCTCGTCGGCGACTCGGCGGGCAACTGCCACCTCGGGTACGAGACGACCGTGCCCGTCACCATGGACGAGATGACGATGCTGTCGGCCGCGGTGGTGCGCGGCACGCAGCGTGCCCTGATCGTCGGCGACCTCCCCTTCGGCTCCTACCAGGAGGGCCCGGTGCAGGCGCTGCGCTCGGCGACCCGGCTGGTGAAGGACGCCGGCGTGGGCGCGGTCAAGCTGGAGGGCGGCGAGCGCTCGCACGAGCAGATCCGGCTGCTGGTGGAGTCCGGCATCCCGGTCATGGCCCACATCGGGCTCACCCCGCAGTCCGTCAACGCCATGGGCTACCGCGTCCAGGGGCGTGGCGAGGAGGCAGCCCAGCAGCTGCTGCGGGACGCGAAGGCCGTGCAGGACGCGGGCGCGTTCGCGGTGGTGCTGGAACTGGTGCCGGCGGAGCTGGCGGCCGAGGTGACGCGGGTGCTGCACATCCCGACCGTCGGCATCGGCGCCGGTCCGGAGACGGACGCGCAGGTGCTGGTGTGGACCGACATGCTGGGGCTGACCGGCGGTCGCGTACCGAAGTTCGTCAAGAAGTACGCCAACCTGCGTGAGGTCATGGGCAACGCGGTCAAGGAGTTCGCGGAGGACGTCGTCGGCGGGACGTTCCCGTCCGAGGAGAACTCCGTCCACTAGAGCCATCGCGGCACAGAGGCAGCCCGCCGATTTCCCCCGTCGGCGGGCTGCTGTTTTGACCAGCGGTTTCCGGGGATGTCGGCAGGCTGTAGGCAGCTGTAGGTGAGCTGTCGGTCGTTTGTCGGTGAGGGCTGACACCGTTCTCGGCATGACGCGAATCGACAAGAACCCCAGCGGCGGCAACACCGCCGTCACCGTGCGGGGGCTGGTCAAGCACTACGGCGAGACCAAGGCGCTGGACGGCGTCGACCTGGACGTGCGCGAGGGCACCGTGATGGGTGTGCTCGGGCCGAACGGCGCCGGCAAGACCACCCTCGTGCGCATCCTGTCCACCCTGCTCGCACCCGACTCGGGCCAGGCCACCGTCGCCGGTTACGACGTCCTGCGCCAGCCCCGGCAGCTGCGCCGGGTGATAGGCCTCACCGGACAGTACGCCTCGGTCGACGAGAAGCTCCCCGGCTGGGAGAACCTCTACATGATCGGGCGGCTGCTCGACCTGCCCCGCAAGGAGGCACGCGCACGTGCCGACGAGCTGCTGGAGCGCTTCTCGCTCACCGAGGCCGCCAAGCGGCCGGCGAGCACCTACTCCGGTGGCATGCGGCGGCGGCTCGACCTGGCCGCCTCGATGATCGGGCGGCCCGAGGTGCTCTTCCTCGACGAGCCGACCACCGGGCTCGACCCGCGCACCCGCAACGAGGTGTGGGCCGAGGTCAAGCGGATGGTCGGCGAGGGCGTCACCGTGCTGCTCACCACCCAGTACATGGAGGAGGCCGAGCAGCTCGCCTCCGAGCTGACCGTCGTCGACCGCGGCCACGTCATCGCGAACGGCGCCATCGACGAGCTGAAGGCCAAGGTGGGCGGACGGGCGCTGCGGGTGAAGCCCGCCGATCCGCTGCAGCTGCGCCCACTCGCCGCCGCTCTGGACGAGCTCGGCATCACCGGGCTCGCCACCACCACCGTCGACACCGAGCGCGGCGACGTACTCGTCCCGATCCTCAGCGACGAACAGCTCACCGCGGTCACCGGCGCGGTCGTCGCGCACGGCATCACGATCGCCTCGATCAGCACCGAACTGCCCAGCCTGGACGAGGTGTTCCTGTCCCTCACCGGCCACCGCGCCAGTGCCCCGCAGGACGCCGTGCCCACCGACACCCTCGAGGAGGTCGCCGTATGAGCGCCGCCACCGCCACCGTGAACACCGCCGACGCCCACATCCCGCTGCGCGGCCATCTCCGCCACACCGGCGCACTGATCCGCCGCAACCTGCTGTGGATCCGGCAGGACCCGGAGTCGATGTTCGACGCCGTGCTGTTCCCGGTGATCTTCACGCTGCTGTTCGTGTACGTCTTCGGCGGCTCCATCGGGCAGTCGCTGGGCGGCGGGCAGGAGAGGTATGTGCAGTACGTCATCCCCGGGCTGCTGGCCATGATGGGGATGAACATGGCCCAGGGCGTGGGCACCGGGTTCAACACGGACTTCAACTCCGGGGTCATGGACCGCTTCCGGTCCCTGCCGATCGGGCGCGGCTCGGTGCTGATCGCCAAGATCGTGGTGGAACTGATGCGCATGCTCGTCGCGTGCGCGATCCTCATGGTGGTGGCCGTGCTGGTGGGCTTCGACATCACGCACTGGCCGGGGCTGTTCGCGGCCGTGGGCCTGGCCACCCTGTTCGGCTCGGCGCTGATGTGGGTGTTCCTCACCCTCGGCGTGACGATGAAGAGCGCGCAGTCGGTGCAGGCGATGGGCTTCCTGGTGCTGATGCCGCTGCAGTTCGGCTCGTCCATCTTCGCCCCGACCGACTCGATGCCGGGCTGGCTGCAGAACTTCACCGACTACAACCCGCTGTCCTCGCTCGCGGACGCGGCGCGCGGACTGATGGTGGGCGGTCCGGTCGCACACGGGCTGTGGGTGACGCTGGCCTGGTCCGTGGGGCTCACGGCCGTGATGGCGCCGGTCGCGATCCACAAGTTCCGTACGAAGAGCTGAAGTTCACGGTCGGTTCCGCGTCAGACCAGGGCGGTGGCCTCCTCCGGGGAGAGGCCACCGCCCTCCGCGTACGCCGCCTCGAAGGCCTCGTCGCCGAGCACGGCGCGTGTGTGCCGCTCCGCCCGCTCGTACGCCTCACGCTCCATGGACATCGCCGAATGGCGCGGCGGTAGCGCCGCCCGCGCGGCCCCCAGGCACCGTGCTCCGTCCCCGGCGCGGCGGCCGCCGTCGGTCTCGGCGAGATCGATCGCGGCGATGGCCAGGTACAGGGAGCGCATGTGCGGGGCCATGGCCTCGGCGAGCGGGTCGGCGGAACGCTGCAGGGCCTGCCGGACCTTCTCCAGGGAGAGCTCGTAGTCGCCGGCGACCGCCTCCACCCAGGCCTCGGCGCCGAGGATGAACGCGTCGAAGATCACGAAGTAGGCGATCTTGAACTCCTCGCGCAGCAGCCGCAGTTGCTCGCGCGCCTCGTCTGTCCGTCCGGTCACGGCGAGGCAGCCCGCGAGGAACATCCGGGCGGCGGGCATGGCCTCGTTGTGCGCACCGAGCGGCGTGGCGACCACCTCCCGCAGGATCCGCTCGCCCCGCTCGCCCTCGCCCGCCTCGATCAGCGCACTGCCGAGCCGGGCACCCAGCACCGCCATCTGGGCGCGGGCGCCGAGCCGTTCGGCGCGTTCGATGGCCGCCTCGTAGTCGGCGGCGGCCAACTGGTACTCCCCGCCCCGCTCATGGGCCTCGCCGCGCGCGGACAGCGCCTCGGCGGTGCCCCACAGGTCGTCGATCCGCCGGTAGATGGCCAGCGACTCGTCGGCGTCGCGCCGCGCGTCGCCCGCCCAGTCGCTGCGGTTGGCGAGGAGGTTGGCGCGCATCTGGAGGGTGGCGGCGAGCTCCCACTCCATACCGGGCGTGGCACGGCAGGTGGCGACGGAGGCGTCGAGGATCGACGGCAGCCGGTCCACGCTGCCGGTGAGCATCACGGCGTAGAACCAGAGCATGCCGGGGGTACGGCAGGTCTGCGGGAGGCCGGGTTCGTAGACCTCGGTGATCAGGCGCAGTTTCTCCTTCGCCTGCGGTGACTCCCAGGCCTCCAACTCGGTGTCCATACAGGCGAGATGGGCCAGATGGACGCCGCGGCGGGCCTCGGCGAGGAGTTCTCCGGTCAGCGGGGGCGGGACGTCGGTGCAGCGCTGCCAGACCGGGGCGGCCCGCTGGACCGGGGCGGCGAACGGGTCGGGGCCGAGGGCCATGACCTCGACGCACCAGTTGCGGGCCTCGATACGGATGTCGCGCATCTGCCAGTACCAGGCGAGCGACAGGATGAGGCAGAGACCTTCCTGCTCGTCGCGCTCGGTGACCGCGTGGCGCAGGGCGGTGCGGAGGTTCTCGTACTCGCGCTCCAGCAGCTCGATGGCGGCGAGTTGGTCGGGGCCGCGCAGCAACGGGTCGGTGGTGCGGGCGAGTTCGCGGTAGTACGTCAGGTGGGCACGCTGTGTCTCGGCCCGTCGCCCGGTCTCCGCCAGCCGCTCACCGGCGTACTCGGCGACGGTCTCCAGGAGCCGGTAGCGCATGCCGCCCTCCCCCGAAGGAGTCGCCACGACAAGGGACTTGTCGACCAGCGAGCCCAGCGCCTCCAGGGCGAGGGGGCCGCAGACGGCCTCGGCGGCGGCGAGGTCGCAGCCGCCGGCGAACACGGACAGGCGCCGCAGGACGTCCCGCTCCTCCTCGTCGAGCAGGTCCCAGGACCAGTCGACGACCGCGCGCAGGGTCTGCTGGCGGGGCAGGACGGTACGGCTGCCGGAGGTGAGCAGCCGGAAGCGGTCGTCGAGCCGGTCGGCGATCTGACGGGGCGTCAACATCCGCAGCCGGGCGGCGGCGAGCTCGATGGCGAGGGGCAGTCCGTCGAGCCGCCGGCAGATCTCGGCACAGGCGTCCGGGTCGTCCTCGACCCGGAACCCGGGACGGGCGGCGGCCCCGCGATCGGTGAGCAGCCGCAGCGCGACCGGCTCGGGCAGCGGCTCCACGGGCCGCAGCAACTCCCCCGGTACGCCGAGGGGTTCACGACTGGTGGCCAGCACGGTCAGCTCGGGACACCGCTCGAGCAGCTCCTCCACGAGCCGCGCGGCGGCATCGACGACGTGCTCGCAGTTGTCGAGAACGATCAGCATCCGCCGCCGGCCGCAGTGCTCGGCGAGCCGCTCGACGGGATCGTCGTGCCGGTCGGCCCCGGCCGCCCGCATGGCCTCCGCACCGGCGCCGTACATCACGGTCTCGCGAGCGCCGACGGCGGTCAGCACGGCCTCCGGTACGGCGTCCGGGTGGTCGACGGGCGCGAGTTCGGCCAGCCACACCCCGTCCCGCGCCGCATACCGCACGGTCTCGGCGGCCTCCTGCGACAGCCGCGTCTTGCCGGCCCCGCCGGGACCGAGCAGCGTGACGAGGCGCGCCGCCGCGAGGTCCCCGCGGATGGCCTCGATGTCGGACTCCCGGCCGACGAAGGAGGTCAGGCGGGCGCGGAGGTTGCCGGGGGGTTGGGGGGCGTCCGCGCCGGAGACGGTCGCGCCGTGCGCGTGGGTGCCGGGGACCGACCGGGCCCCGGCGCCGGGCTCCGCGCCGGCCGCGCCATTCGATGATCCGACCGGCCGCTCGGCGAGGTGCCGCGCGCCACCCGGCCCGCCGCCCTGCGCTGCGCGCCACCCGCGGCCGTCCATGGGCGCGCCGTGCCTGCCCCCGTTGCCGCCCGTCGGCGCACCGGCCCCGGCCGCATGCTCGCGGTCATACCCACCCCGGTCCTCCGGTCGCAGCAACTCCCCATACAAGGACCGCAGTTCGGGCCCCGGGTCCGCTCCCAGCCGGTCCGCCAGCAGTTGCCGTACGTCCTCGAAGGCGGCCAGTGCCTCCGCCGTACGGCCCGCGTCGCGCAGGGCGCGCAGGCGCAGGGTCTGAAGGGGCTCGTCGAGGGGGTGGGTGTCGCACAGGGCGGTCAGTTCGGGGAGGGACTGCTCGGCGTGGCCCAGGGCGAGGGCGGCGGTGTGGCGGGCGCGCAGCGCGTCCAGGCGGCGGGTGTCCCAGCGGGCCGCCTCGGCGGTGCGGTCGGGCAGGTCGGCGAGGGCCGGGCCGCGCCACAGGGCGAGCGCGTCGTCGAGGACCACGGCCGCCTTGGCGGGATCGCCGTCGGCGAGCGCGCGCGTGCCCTCGCCGGTCAGCCGCTCGAAACGGTGCAGGTCGACGTCGTCGAGGGCGGCGCTGAGGCGGTAGCCGCCGTCGACGGAGGCGACCGCGTCCGCGCCCAACGCCCGGCGCAGCCGACCGATCAGCGCCTGCAGCGCGCCCGGGGCGTCGGCGGGCGGGTCGCCGTGCCACACCTCGTCGACCAGCAGGCCGGCGGGCACGGTACGGCCGGTCCGCAGCGCGAGCACGGTGAGCAGGGCACGCAGTCGCGCCCCGCCGACCGGGACGGGGGTGCCGTCGGGGCGGAGCGCCTGGGTGGTGCCGAGGATGCGATAGCGCACGGGGTCCATTGTCTCCGGAGGTGTCACGACGGGTCACGGGGTTCCGGTGGCGCGGCGCTCGGCACATCGAGAGCGACGAGGACACCGTTCGCATCGCGCCTGCGCCTACCGCCTCCCGGCTCCGTGGCGGGCTTGCCGCGCGCGAACCACTTCGGGCAACTGTCGACGGGCTCCAGCGACCGCTCGCCAGGCACCGGCTCGAAGGTACGTGAGCCCGGCCCGTTCTCTTCGTACACCTGGTACACGATGTGAATGCCGCGAACCCGGCCCGTGGTCCTCGTCCCCCGGCCGCCGTGCTGTTCGACCCGGTACAGCCCGGCGTACCGCTTCTTGTCCCAGCCCCAGGTCCGCAGATCCTCCGGCGCCATGGGCGCGAGCCGCCAGCTCACCTCCTCGCCCACGGTGAACGGCTTGCCGCAGCACTCCATCTGCCAGCTCTCGTAGAACACCTGCTGCAGTCCCATGCCCACACCCTCCAAGAATCGACAGGCGACCGCGAGATGTTTTCGACGCGCACCGGACCATTCTCAATAGCTCTGTGGCCCAGAAGGACTTCTCCGTGCAGAACGCTAGACCCAAGGGATAACTGTCGAACTCTCAGTAGCTTAGATACAAACAAGGTAGCCTTCGATACCGTGAGCACATCTCCAAGAGCACTCATCACTGCCCGGCTTACCGTCCAGACCGAGTCGACGACAAGTCCCGAGCGACAGATCGAAGAATGCAGGTCATTCTGTGAGCTGCGCGGCTGGGAGGTCGTCGGGGTCGCCAAGGATCTCTCCGTCTCCGCCACTGCCGTACCGCCATGGAAGCGTCCGGAGCTCTCCCGGTGGCTCGACGACCGAGCTCCGGAATTCGACGTCATCGTCTTCTGGCGACTCGATCGGTTCGTTCGCCGGGTCGGCGACCTTCACCAGATGGTCGAGTGGGCTGAGCGCCACGGCGGCAAGGGGCTGGTGTCCGCCACGGAGCCGTTCGATCTGACAAATCCGACGGGGCGGGCGACAGCCACCATGATCGCCACCTTCGCCCAGATGGAAGCCCACGCGGCGGCCGACCGGGTCGCTTCAGCGCGCGCACATCTGCTCATGTCCACACGATGGGGCGGCAGTTCACCGCCGTTCGGATATCGCACATACGCAAGAGACGGTGCTCGCTACTTGGAGATCAATCCGGAGACGGCCGACATCGTCCGGGAAGGCGCTCGACGCGTCATCGGCGGCGAATCGATCAACGCCATCTGTCGAGACTTCGAAGAACGCGGGATCCCAGCGCCTGCGGACACATATCAGCGCAACAAGTCGGGCAAGGACTTCATCTGGTATCCACGCACCCTGAAGGGAATCCTCACCTCCCCCACCCTCCGGGGATGGAAGACACGCAGCGAGGATGTTCCCGGCAAGAAATACAAGAGGCGCGTGCTGGTTCGCGATCAGGACGGCCAGCCCATCCGCGTAGCCGAAGGAGTGCTGGACCAGGAGTCCTTCGACCGCCTTCAGGAGGTCCTAGCCGATTCCGCGACGCCGCTCGGCCAACGTGCCGCAGCACCCAGAACCCCTCTCCTCAACGTGATCAAGTGTGGTGGGTGCGGCAAGAACCTTCAGTTGCACACGACCAGAAAGCAACGCAAGGACGGGACATACCGCGTCACTCAAAAAATCCGCTGCCTTTCGCGTGTCGGCTCCCCGGCCTGCCCCGGCTATGCGTTTCTACCGGACGCGGAAATCGTCACCCCCGTCCTCGACATGCTGGTCCATGCAATCGGAGATACCCCTGTCACGCGCCGTGAATACGTCCAACAAGCCAAGGACGAGTCCGAGCATCCTTCATACGATGCCCGTGAGGATCGCTGGCAGTTCGTACCACTCGGCACGACCATCGCCGAGCGCTGGCGCAGCATGGGGGTCACAGAGATCGGCGAGGACCTGGTTCACGCCGGCATCACGGTCAGATGCCACCCACGAGACCGAGGGGGCCATGTTCCGGAGATTCCCGAAGACTTCCAGGAAAAGCTCGCCAAGTTCGTGGCGTAGTCGAGGTCCCACGACGGATGGCCATGCGCCCTCACCGAACCGCTCCCCGGGAACTCACAGTCTCGCTGGACGTTGTCCCCATGTTCACCATTACGGTCGAAGCTCGTCCCGGACCGGCCGCCACGCACCAGGAGCCCTGCCATGACCACCACCGCCTCGCGCGCGAGGGACCAGCGGATCAGCCCCGTCTTCATCGGAATCCTCGCCGTAACAGCGGTGACTGGCTGGGCCACCTGGACCGGCTTCGCCGAACAGCCCGGCGTGGCCGTGTTCCTGTTCGTGACGGCGGCCTGGATCGTGTCCCTGTGCCTGCACGAGTACGCACACGCACGCACCGCCTTGCACAGCGGCGACATCAGCGTCGGCTCGAAGGGCTATCTGAGCCTCAATCCTCTCGCCTACACGCATGCGCTGTTGAGCATCGTGCTCCCGGTGCTCTTCGTGATCATGGGCGGGATCGGTCTGCCCGGCGGCGCGGTGTTCATCGAGCGGGGTCGGATCAGGGGCCGCTGGCGGCACAGTCTGATCTCGGCGGCGGGCCCCCTGACCAACGTGCTGTTCGCGGTCATCTGCACCGCACCGTTCTGGCTGGACGCCCTCGACGGCGTGCCGCAGGACTTCCGCTTCGCGCTGGCCTTCCTGGCGCTGCTCCAGGTCACGGCCGCGCTGCTGAACTTCCTGCCGGTCCCCGGCCTGGACGGCTACGGCGTCATCGAGCCCTGGCTGTCGTACAAGATCAAGCGGCAGGTGGAGCCCTTCGCGCCCTTCGGCCTGCTGTTCGTGTTCGCGCTGCTGTGGGTGCCGTCGGTGAACAGCGTGTTCTTCGACGTGATCGATTCGATCCTGCGGAGCCTGGGAATCGGCGACTTCTCCACGTACTGCGGTCAGGAGCTCTACCGGTTCTGGCAGGGCACGAACGAGTTCTGCTCGGTCAGCCCGTGACGGAGCCGGGTCAGCCGGTGGCGGAGTTCTGCCGGGCGGCCCGGCCCCGCTTGATGTAGTACCAGCACATGTTGCTGGACAGCCCCGCCAGCAGCACCCACACGATCCCCAGCCAGCTGCCCTGCGCGAAGGAGACCACGGCCGCGGCCACGGCGAGCAGGCAGACGATCAGGGCGTAGAGACCAAGGCGGGGCATTTCTGTCGACTCCTGTCGGGGGACACTGCTGGGACTGCTTGTGCCGACCAGTGTCCCCCATGCGCTCATACGTCCGTGACGCGGAGCCCGGCGTGCGCCTTGTACCGGCGGTTGACGGAGATCAGGTTGGCGACCAGGGACTCGACCTGGTGGGCGTTGCGCAGCCGGCCGGCGAAGATGCCGCGCATGCCGGGGATGCGTCCGGCGAGGGCCTGCACGATCTCGACGTCGGCCCGCTCCTCGCCGAGCACCATCACGTCGGTGTCGATCTCGACGATCTCGGGGTCCTGCAGCAGCACGGCCGACAGATGGTGGAAGGCGGCGGTGACCCGCGAGTCCGGCAGCAGGGCGGCGGCCTGCTCGGCCGCGCTGCCCTCCTCCGGCTTGATCGCGTACGCGCCCTTCTTGTCGAAGCCGAGCGGGTTGACGCAGTCGACGACGAGCTTGCCGGTCAGCTCCTCGCGCAGGGACTCGATGGTCTTGCCGTGTCCGTCCCAGGGCACGGCCACGATCACGATGTCGCTGCGGCGCGCGCACTCGGCGTTGTCGGCGCCCTCGACGCCGTGCCCGAGTTCGTCCGCTGCGGCCTGCGCACGCTCCGCCGCACGCGAGCCGATGATCACCTTCTGGCCGGCCTTGGCCAGCCGGTAGGCGAGGCCCTTGCCCTGCGGCCCGGTCCCGCCGAGGACGCCGACGACGAGCCCGGAGACGTCGGGGAGGTCCCAGGGGTCCTTGGCGGGGGCCTTCGCGGGGGTCTGTGCAGCACTGTCGGTAGAGGTCATGGGCCGACTTTACGTCCGCCCCGGCGACCCCAGTCGCTCAGGTGAGCCGCGTCACGGGCACCCGCCGGAAGACGATGCGCTCGTACGCCCCGAAGTCCCCGGTCTCGTAGAGGAGTCCGACGGTGGACCTGTCGATCCGCACCAGGTCGGAGTAGGCGGCGGGCAGGCCGTCGACCGTGTGGACCGGGCGCCAGGTCTTGCCGCTGTCGGTGGAGGCGCGGATGGTCATCAGGGCGCGGGCGGAGGCGTAGGCGGGGCCGGAGAAGAGCAGTACGTCCGGGTCGCGGAGCTGGAGGAGGCTGCCCTCGCAGACGGGGCCGTCGAGGCCGGCCTGCGGGCGGAAGGGGGTGTGCAGGGTCTTTCCGCCGTCCTCGGAGTGGGCGTCGGCGCGGTTGCCGGGGGACGTGGAGTCGTTGCGGGTGTTGAAGTAGACGCGGCCGTCGGGGAGTTCGGCGGCGGTGGTCTCGTTGGCGTTGATGTAGCCGTCGGGGTTCTCGTCGACGTAGCCGATGGACCAGGTCTCGCCGCGGTCGTCGCTGAGCAGGCAGTGGCCGCTGTTGTACTGGGCCTCGGTGCCGATGTCGGTGCCGGTGGGCGCGGGCGAGTGGTTGGCGGGGACGACGACCCGGCCGGTGCTCAGCTGGATCGCGTGGCCGGGTGTGGTGGCGTACCAGCGCCAGCCCGCCTTCTTCACCGACTTGGTGATCTCGGCCGGGTCCGACCAGGTGACCCCGTCGTCGTCGCTGTGCTGCACCCATACGCGGCGCCCGTCGGCGTCCTTCACCTTGCCCTGCCGGATCGCGGCCTCCGAGGCGGAGGCGGCGTTGCGGACGTGGACCAGCAGGATGCGGCCGGTGTCGAGGACGACGGGCGCGGGGTTGCCGGCGAGGTGGGCGCCGTTGTTCGCGGCGACCTGGAGCGGGCCCCAGGTGTGGCCGCCGTCCGTGGAGCGCTTGAGCACGATGTCGATGTGCCCGTGGTCGCTCGCCGACTTGACCCGGCCCTCGCAGAAGGCGAGGAGGGTGCCCTTGGCGGTGACGACCACCGCCGGGATGCGGTAACTGGCGTATCCCTCACGGCCGGCACGGAAGGGAACGGTTGCTTCTGTCATCCGCGCACTGTCCCCAGGTCGGGCGAATTCGTGGTGAACTCCGGGTCACGAGTGCCCGGTTGGTGCAGGATGCGCAGGCATGGACGCCGTACGTGTCGCGTTGCTGCGTGAAGTGCTCGCCGGGACCGAGTGGCTGGGGGCCACCCGGCGGTTCGCGGGGGCGCTGCGCGGGTCGGTGGTGTCGCACGGCGGCGGGCTGCTGCTGGTGGGCACGCCGGACTACGAGCCGTGGCATCTGGCGGCCCATCTGGTGGACGAGGCCGCGTGGTCGGGGACGCCGGAGCTGGCCCCGACTCTCGTACGGCACGACGCGCGCGCGTCGGATCCGGCGCATCTGGCGGTCGGGCTGGGGAGGTTGGCCGCCGCCCGGCGGGGCGAGACGCTGGTGGTGGTGTCGCCGGGAGGGCCGGACGTCCCTCTGCTGGAGCGGGTGCACGATGCACGGCGGGCCGGGGCGACGGTGCTGGCACTGGGCCCCGGCGAGGGCGAACTCGTCTCCATGGCGCACGAGTCGCTGACCGTCGCGGAGGGTTCCGAGCTGGACCTGGACACGGTGCAGCACCTGGTCAGCGCGGCGGCCGGGGAGAACGCACTGCCGGAACCGAGGGGCCGCCGACGGCTGCGGGACCGCCTGTCGCGGCTGGCGGATCAGCTGACGGCGCCGCCGCCGGCGCGCTGGTAGGCCTACGGCCCACCTCGGGAAAACCGGTTGCTCCCGGCAGTCGTCCCGCCCGACCATGACCCGTCGTGACCGACGACGCCCCCGAAGCCCCCTCCCGCCTCCGCACTCTTCTACCCGACCTCGCCCCCTGGCGGGCCTCGGCCGACTTCCGGCGGCTGTGGGTGTCGGGGACGATCTCCAACTTCGGGAGCTTCCTCACCTTCGTCGCGCTGCCGGTGCAGTTGAAGGAGCTCACCGGGTCCGCGGCGGCGGTCGGCGCGATCGGGGCGGTGGAGCTGCTGCCGCTGCTGGTGTTCGGGCTGTACGGGGGCGCGCTGGCCGACGCCCTGGACAAGCGGAAGCTGATCGTGTGGACGGAGGCGGGACAGGGTCTGCTGTCCGCCGTACTGCTGCTGAACGCCCTGCTGCCGCACCCCGCCGTCTGGCCGCTGTACGTCGTGGCCGCCCTGTCCTCGGCGCTGGTCTCGGTCCAGCGGCCGGCGATCGACTCGCTCTTCCCACGGATCGTGGCCCACGAGCACATGCCCGCTGCTTCCGCGCTGAACTCCCTGCGCTGGACGGTCGGTGGTGTCGCGGGCCCGGCGGTGGCGGGTGTGGTCGTGGCGTACGCGGGGCTCGGCTGGGCGTACGGCGCGGACCTGCTGACCTTCGTCGTCTCGGTCGTCCTGGTCGTGCGCATCGCCGCTTCCCCCGCCGCGCACGAGGCCGCGAAGCCGTCCCTCAAGGCGATCGCGGAGGGCGCCCGGTACGCCTGGAACCGCAAGGAGCTCCTCGGCACCTACGCCGTCGACCTCGCGGCGATGTTCCTGGCGATGCCGCTCGCCGTACTGCCGTTCCTCGCGGACGAGCTGGACGCGAACTGGTCACTCGGCCTGATGTACGCGGCCGTCCCGTTCGGCTCGCTGCTGGTCAGTCTGACCAGCGGCTGGACCTCGCGGGTGCACCGGCACGGGCGTCTGGTGGTGCTGTCGGCCGCGCTGTGGGGCCTGGCGATCGCGGCCGCCGGCGTCGTCGGAAACGTCTGGCTGGTGCTGGTGTTCCTGACCGTGGCCGGCGGCTGCGACATGGTCAGCGGGATCTTCCGCGGCGCGATGTGGAACCAGACGATCCCGGACGAGCTGCGCGGCCGGCTCGCCGGGATCGAGCTGCTGTCGTACTCGGTGGGCCCGACCGTCGGTCAGGTCCGCTCGGGCGGTTTCGCCGCGTGGTGGGGCGTACGGGCGTCGGTCTGGTCCGGCGGCCTGCTCTGTGCGGGCGCGGTGGGCCTGCTCGCCCTCTGCCTCCCGAAGCTGATGACGTACGACGTGCGCACGAACGAGCACGCGGTACGGCTGCGCGACCAGCGGACGGAAGCGGCAGCCGCACCGGCGCAGGCCTGAATCAGTCCCGAGGGCAGAAGAGATCGGCCTCAGTCGTCGTCAGGGGTTCCGGCCGGGGCGTCGTGCCACTTCGGGTCGTTCTCCCACTCGAGGTTGCGCTCGCGGGCGGTCTCCATCGCGTGCTCGGCCTCCTGCCGGGAGGCGTAGGGCCCGAAGCGGTCCTTGGCGGGGCACTCCGGACCCTCCTCGACCTTCTTGTGCTCCAGGCAGTAGTACCACTCGCCCGGCTTGCCGACCGTGCGCTTCTTGAACAAGGCCATGACCTGCTCCTCTCGCCACCGACATGTTCCCCCACAGGGGCTCGTTAGACTCGCTGGCATGTCTGGCCAGTCGCTGCTCGTACCAGGGGAGCTGTCCCCCACCCGTTCCGTGCCCGGAAACATCCGCCGTCCCGAGTACGTCGGCAAGCCCGCGCCGAAGCCGTACACCGGGCCGGAGGTGCAGACGCCCGAGACGATCGAGGCGATGCGCGTCGCCGGCCGGATCGCCGCGCGGGCGATGGCGGAGGCCGCGAAGCTGATCGCGCCCGGGGTCACCACCGACGAACTGGACAAGGTGGCGCACGAGTACATGTGCGACCACGGCGCCTACCCCTCCACGCTCGGCTACCGCGGCTTCCCCAAGTCCCTGTGCACCTCGCTCAACGAGGTGATCTGCCACGGCATTCCGGACTCCACGGTGCTGCGCGACGGCGACATCATCAACCTCGACGTGACGGCGTACATCGGCGGAGTGCACGGCGACAACAACGCGACGTACCTGGTCGGAGACGTCGACGAGGAGAGCCGCCTACTGGTCGAGCGCACCCGCGAGTCCCTCGACCGGGCGATCAAGGCGGTCCGGCCGGGCCGCCAGATCAACATCATCGGCCGGGTCATCGAGTCGTACGCGAAGCGCTTCGGCTACGGCGTGGTCCGTGACTTCACGGGTCACGGCATCAACTCGTCCTTCCACTCGGGCCTGATCATCCCGCACTACGACAGCCCGCACGCGACGACGGTCATGCAGCCCGGGATGACGTTCACGATCGAGCCGATGCTGACGCTCGGGACGTATGAGTACGACATGTGGGACGACGGCTGGACGGTCGTCACGAAGGACCGGAAGCGGACGGCTCAGTTCGAGCACACGCTGGTGGTGACGGAGACGGGGGCGGAGGTTCTCACGCTGCCCTAGCGATCCACGTCGCCGTATCGATCTTCGAGACCCGCCCCCCTTCCGGGGCGGGTCTTTTCCTGTACGCTTTTACCGACAAGGTGTCGGCAACTTTACCGACGAGAGGTCGGGAAAGCTGTTGACTTAGGTAAGCCTTACCTTAGAGGATAGGCCGTATGGAGCCCTTCTCGGCAGTCATCCGCACCGCTTCCCACGAGCAGCATGTGGAGGCGGAGACCTCGACGTTCATGAGCGACCTGCTGGGCGGGCGGCTGGGCGTGGACGCGTACGCGCGCTACACCGAGCAACTGTGGTTCGTCTACGAGGCGTTGGAGACCGGGGCCGAGCGGCTGGTGTCCGACCCGGTGACCGGGCCCTTCATCCGGCCGGAGCTGTTCCGGCTGGCGGCGCTGGAGCGGGACCTGGCGCATCTGCGGGGTGCCGGCTGGCGGGCCGGGCTGTCCGCGCTCCCGGCGACGAAGGCGTACGCGGCCCGGGTGCGGGAGTGCGCCGAGCGGTGGCCCGGCGGCTACCTCGCCCACCACTACACGCGCTACCTCGGCGACCTCTCCGGCGGCCAGATCATCCGCGGCAAGGCGGAGAGGACGTGGGGCTTCGAGCGCAAGGGCGACGGGGTCCGCTTCTACGTGTTCGAGGGGATCACCAACCCGGCCGCGTTCAAGAGGGGCTACCGCGCGCTGCTGGACGACGTCCGCGCGGACGACCTGGAGAAGCAGCGGATCGTGGCGGAGTGCAAGCGGGCGTTCGCGCTCAACACAGCGGTGTTCCGGGCGCTGGGCGAGGAGTTCCCGCTGAGCGCGTAGCGCTGGAAGGCGCCGGCTAGCGCTCCGGCTGGCGTTCCAGGTAGACGCGGCCGCCGATCTCGACCCAGCCGTACGGCTGTGGGGCCGTGAGGATCTGGGAGCCCGCACCCTGCGTGATGTTGAGCGCGCGGCCGAGTTGTTCCGTGAGCAGCAGGGCCGCGGCGCCCGTCGCCTCGTCCTCGTCGATGCCGTCGTCGCGGCCGGGGAAACCGCGGGCGCGGAGGCGGCCGGCGGACTCGTCCTCCCAGGCCCAGGCGTAGATCCACTCGCCCTTCGGCGGCACCGGCAGGTCGTCGACCTCGGCGGCCGTGGCGTACTGGCGGAAGGTGCGCGGCGGGGCCCACTCCGCCCGGGCCTCGATCCAGCTGAACTCGCCGTCCTGGCGGGCACCGACGACGCCGGCTGGCGTCACCAACTCCTCCACGTCGAGCAGCCAGGCCGCGCCGACGCAGGGGTAACCGGCGAAGGGCAGGCGCACGGACGGGGTGTAGATGTCGATGACGCCACGCTCGGGGTCGTCGACGAACACGGTCTCGCTGAAGCCGAGCTTCGCGGCGAAGGCCTGGCGCTCCGCCGGGTCGGACATCACCGAGCCCTCGCGGACGACGCCGAGTTCGTTGCCGTAGCCACCGTTGGGGGCGCAGAAGACGCGGAGCACGTCGTAGTCAGTCACGGGGGCATTCAAACATCGCCCGGGCTGCCAGGTCGTCCCAGGTGACGGGGCCGCCGGGGAGGGGCCAGGAGTCGGTGTACGCCTCCTCGTAGGGCAGCCACGACATGACGTCGGCGTATCCCTGTTCCAGAGCGGCGCGTTGGCGTTCGAGGTTGGCGTGCGCGGGGCGTGCCGCCAGCCGCGCCATGCGCTGCTCGTGCGACTCGGTGATCTCGTCGGCGGTCTGCCGCCACTTCTCGTCGTCCTGCACGAGCGCGAGCACGACGCAGGGTGGAACGGCGCCCTCCTCGAGCGCGGCCACCGCCCGGTCGTGGCCGTCGAGGATCAGCCAGCCGTCGAGGAACGACACCCACCACAGGAGTACGGGCGCGAGCGTGCCCTCGCGCGCATGCTTGTGGTAGGCCTTCACGCGCGGGGCATCGGGCGGCGAGAGGCGGCGCAGGGGGAGGACACCGTGCCAGCCACCGCCACAGAGCAGTTCGAGTCGGCCGTCCGGCCACCCGCGCACGAAGTCCTCGCTCCAGATGCCCGGCGCGAAGGTCACCCGCTCCTCGAGCTGCCAGCGACCGTCGCACAACGGGCCCGAGTCGGTCGCCTCCAGCCACCGTGCGTACTGGTGCGGCCAGTTGCCGGGTGCGCGCATCGCATCGGAGCGAAGCGGCGGCAGCGGCGAGCGACAGCCGTCCAGGCGCCGCACATGAAGGTCCCGGCAGCAGCCGTCACCGTCCAGCCGGCCCAGCATCAACGGCCGTTCCCCCAGCCGCAGCAGCAGCCGTCCACCGTCCGCCGTCTCGAAACGCAACGCCGGCGGACCGGGCCGACCCGACACGGCCAGCACCAGTCCGCCCGCTGGCAGCACTTCCCTGGTCGCCCTCATCACGGGCACCAGTCTCCGGGACGGAGGACCGCCCCGGAAACGGATTGCCGGGGAGAGGGCGCGTCAAGGGGACGCCGTGGTGGTCGTGTTGCACGATCTCGCGTTCGCCGCCGCCTGCGCGCACCGGGTCGCGATTCGGTGCGCCGGTCGTGTCGCGGCCGAAGGGCCGCCGGCCGAGGTGTTCGGCGAACCCCTCCTCTCCGAGGTCTACGACCAGCCCGTCGAGGTGCTCCCGCACCCCCGCGCCGGCGCCCTCCTGATCACCCCCGAGCAAAATCCTTGAATTTCCTTTGACCATTCCTTGGGGTGCGTTTTTGGCCACCGTGATCGGTCCGTGCTCATACACCGTCCATGAGAGCTGAATCACCGCATGGGTGGGTATCACGCAGGCAAGCCTTAGATAAGTTAGGCGAGCCTCACCATCCCTGTGTGAGCCTCAACACGCGTTTTTTCGCCAGCCTCAGGAGCCTGCATGCGAGCCGCCAGACTCTCCGTCGTCACCGCCGTCGCCACCGCGGCGGCCCTGACCGCCGTCACTGGCTGCACCGAGAAGAGCAAGGGCGACGGCGATGCCGCGATCAAGGTGACCGCCGCCGACTCCAAGTGCGACACCTCCACCAAGTCGGTGCCGGCCGGCCAGGTCACCCTGAGCATCGAGAACAAGGGCTCCAAGGCGACCGAGGTGGAGATCCTCTTCCCGGACGACCGGATCGTGTCGGAGAAGGAGAACATCGGGCCGGGCACGAAGTACACGCTGACGGCCGAGGTGAAGGCGGGCTCGTACGAGATCGCCTGCCGCCCGGGCATGAAGGGCCACGGCGTGCGGCAGAACCTCACGGTGACCGGCTCGGGCGCGGTCGCCAAGCGCAACCCCAAGCTGGACAAGGCCGTCGCCGACTACCGCGAGTACGCGCAGGAGCAGGCCGACGCGACGCTCCCGAAGGTGGAGGTCTTCGCCAAGGCGATCAAGGCCGGCGACCTCGAGGCCGCCAAGGACGCCTACGCCCCCTCCCGCGTCGGCTGGGAGCGCACCGAGCCGATCGCCGAGTCCTTCGGTGACATCGACCCGAAGACCGACACCCGCGCGGACGGCCTGGAGAAGGGCCAGAAGTGGACGGGCTGGCACGCGCTGGAGAAGGCGCTGTGGCAGGACAAGAAGATCGGCGCGGAGCAGAAGACCCTCGCCGACCAGCTGCTCACCGACCTCAAGGACTGGCAGAAGCGGGTCGGCAAGGCCGAGATCACCCCGACCTCCATGGCCAACGGCGCCAAGGAGCTCCTCGACGAGGTCGCCACCGGCAAGGTCACCGGCGAGGAGGACCGCTACTCGCACACCGACCTCAGTGACTTCAAGGCCAACGTCGAGGGCGCGCAGAAGGCCTACGAGCTGCTCAAGCCGGTCGCGCAGAGCAACGACAAGGCGCTGACCACCGAGCTCGACAAGCAGTTCGCGGCGCTGAACACCACGCTCGACAAGTACCGCACGGACAAGACCTCGGACGGCTTCGTGTCGTACGACAAGGTCACCGAGGAGCAGCGCAAGGAGCTCTCGGACGCGGTGAACGCGCTCGCGGAGCCGCTGTCCAAGCTCGCCGCCGCCGTCGTGAAGTAGGGGACAACACCATGACGGACACCCAGGAAGCAACCACCGCGGACGCCGGCAACGAGAAGGCTCCGTCCCGGCGTTCGCTGATCGGCTGGGGCGGTGCCGGGCTCGCGCTCGGTGCCGCCGCGGCCGGCGGTGCGGTCGCGATGAGCCGCGTCGGCAACGACGTGGACCCGGCCGGCGCCGAGATGGGCGCCGCGGTCGCCTTCCACGGCGCCAACCAGGCCGGCATCGCCACGCCGGTGCAGGACAGGCTGCACTTCGCCGCGTTCGACGTGCAGACCGACGACCGCGCCGCGTTCGTGCAGATGCTCAAGGACTGGACGGCCGCCGCGCGCCGGATGACCGCCGGGAAGGCGGTCGGCGAGGGCGCGTACGGCGGTCTGGCCGAGGCCCCGCCGGACGACACCGGTGAGGCGCTGGGCCTGAAGCCCTCGCGGCTGACGCTGACGATCGGCTTCGGCCCGTCGCTGTTCGAGAAGTTCGGGCTGACGGACCGGCGGCCCGAGGCGCTGGTGGACCTGCCGCAGTTCCCCGGCGAGAACCTCGACAAGAACCGCACCGGCGGCGATCTGTGCATCCAGGCCTGCGCGGACGACCCGCAGGTCGCCGTGCACGCGATCCGCAACCTCGCCCGCATCGGCTTCGGCACCGTCAACATCCGCTGGTCGCAGCTCGGCTTCGGCAAGACCTCGTCCACGACCCCGGACGCGCAGACCCCGCGCAACCTGATGGGCTTCAAGGACGGCACCCGCAACATCGCGGGCACGGAGACGGACCGGCTGAAGAAGTTCGTGTGGGTGGGCGAGAAGGACGGGCCGGACTGGATGGCCGGCGGCTCCTACCTGGTCGCCCGGCGCATCCGGATGCACATCGAGCCCTGGGACCGCACCTCGCTGCAGGAGCAGGAGGACATCTTCGGCCGGGACAAGGGCGAGGGCGCGCCGGTCGGCAAGGCCAAGGAGCACGACAAGCCGTTCCTGAAGGCGATGAAGCCGGACGCGCACGTGCGCCTCGCGCACCCCGACTCCAACAACGGGATCACGATCCTGCGCCGCGGCTACTCCTTCACCGACGGCACCGACGGCCTCGGCCGGCTGGACGCGGGCCTGTTCTTCCTCGCCTACCAGCGCGACGTGCGCAAGGGGTTCATCCCGTTGCAGCGCAACCTGTCGGCGAAGGACGCGCTCAACGAGTACATCCAGCACGTGGGTTCGGCGGTGTTCGCCGTTCCGCCCGGCGTCCGCGACAAGGACGACTGGTGGGGCAGCACGCTGTTCTCCAAGGAGGCGTGAGCCGTGTTCTCCAACTACCTGATCGGTCTGCGCGAGGGCCTGGAAGCCAGCCTGGTCGTCTGCATCCTGATCGCCTACCTGGTCAAGACGGGCCGCCGGGACGCCATCCGGCCCATCTGGATCGGCATCTCCATCGCCGTCCTGATCGCGATGGGCTTCGGCTGCATCCTCGAATTCGGCTCCCAGGAGCTGACGTTCCAGGCCCAGGAGGCGCTCGGCGGCTCCCTGTCCGTCGTCGCGGTGGGCCTGGTGACGTGGATGGTCTTCTGGATGCGGCGCACCGCCCGGCATCTGAAGTCCGAGCTGCACGGCAAGCTGGACGCGGCCCTGCAGATGGGCACGGGCGCGCTGGTCGCCACCGCCTTCCTCGCCGTCGGCCGGGAGGGCCTGGAGACCGCCCTGTTCGTGTGGGCGTCGGTCCACGCGGCCAGCGACGGCACCCCGCGCCCGCTGATCGGCGTGGCCCTCGGCCTCGCGACCGCGGTCTTCCTGGGCTGGCTGTTCTACCGCGGCGCCCTGAAGATCAACCTCGCGAAGTTCTTCACCTGGACCGGCGCCATGCTGGTCGTGGTCGCGGCGGGCGTACTGGCCTACGGCTTCCACGACTTGCAGGAGGCCGACTGGCTGCCGGGCCTGACGAACCTGGCCTTCGACATCAGCAACACCATCGACCCGTCCAGCTGGTACGGCACCCTCCTCAAGGGCGTGTTCAACTTCCAGCCGGACCCAACCGTTCTCCAGGTCACGGTGTGGCTGCTGTACCTGATCCCGACGCTCGCGCTGTTCTTCGCCCCGGTAGGGTTCGCCTCCGGGAAGGGGAAGGTGAAGGCACCTGATGAGCAGGGATCGCGGCCCTCGAAGGCTCCGCAGGCTTGACCGGCGCGTACTGATTGCGGCCTCGGTGACCGCTTTGTCGTTGACGGCGAGCGGTTGCGTGGTGGTGCACGGGGAGCGCGAGGTGCTCCCCTCCGCCACCCGCGCCGAGGCCGCCAAGGCGCTCCAGGCGTTCACGACCGCGTACAACAAGGCGGACAAGGCGTACGACAGTTCGCTCGACGCCGACCACACCACCGGCGCCCTCGGTGACATCGACGCGGCCCGGCTGAAGGCCGGTCATGCCAACAACCCGGACGGCAACCCGGGTTACACGCCGATGAAGTTCTCCGACGTGAAGTACACGATCCCCAAGAAGGCGGGCTGGCCACGCTGGTTCGTCGCCGACGCGGCCGGCAACAAGGGCGGCAGCGCGCGCTGGGTGATGGTGTTCCAGCGGGACGGCCTGGGCGAGCCGTGGCAGGTGTCGTATCTGACGCTGATGGCGGCCGGCCAGGTGCCGAAGTTCAAGACGGACAAGGACGGTTGGGCCGAGGCGGTCGACGTGAACTCGGCCGGGTTCGCCGTCGAACCGGCGGACCTGAGCAAGGACTACGCGACGTACCTGAAGAGCGGCGGGGACACCTTCGCGGACGGCCCGCACACCAACGGCTGGCGGGCGAAGCGCGTGAAGAGCGCCAAGCAGCCGGGGCGGGTCACGCAGTACATCGACGAGCCGCTGACGAGCGGGGACTACGCGCCGCTGGCGCTGCGGGCCGCGGACGGCGGGGCGGTGGTGTTCTTCACCACGCGCTACTACGCGAAGGAGACGGCCTACACGGGCACTTCGCTGCCCAAGCCCACCGACGCCGTGCGCGCCCTGACCAAGGGCGAGGTCAAGCAGTCGCTCACCATGGAGCTGATGTCCAACCAGGTGGCCCTGGACCCGGCGAAGGCCTCCGGCGGCGGCAAGGTGTCGGTCCTGTCCCGGCTGGAGGGTCTGACCTCCGCGCAGGGCTCCTAGGGCCGGTCCGGGGGCGGCCCCCGGGAAACCTCAGTGGCGCAGGGGCCAGGCCGCGCTCGCGTGGTCGGCCTCCTCGCCGGCGTAGCGGGCGCAGGCGTCGGTGAGGATCTCCAGCAGGCTCAGCGGGTCGGGCAGCGGGTGTTCCAGGCCGCGTACCCAGTGCACGGACCGGCCGTCGTCGCCGGGGAGCCGGGCGGGCGGGACCAGGACGTACGAGCCGCGGCAGTGCCAGCGCAGTCCGGGGTGCTCGTCCGCGGTCTCGGGGTGGCAGTCCAGTTCGCACGGCCACCACTCGTCCTCGTCCTCGGGGGTGCCGCGGGTGAGGGTGAAGAACAGCAGCCGGCCGTCGTCGCTCTCGGCGACCGGGCCGACCTCGATGCCGGAGCCGAGCAGTCGCTCCAGGGCCTCCCGGCCCGCCTCCAGCGGCAGGTCGAGGACGTCGTGGACCATGCCGGTCGCGGTGATGAAGTTGGCCTGCGGCTGGTGCCGGGCCCAGCGCTCGATCTGCGCGCGGTCCGTCGTGGACTGCGTCTGCCAGGCGAACGACACCGGGTGCCGGGCGGGAGTCGGACAGCCCACGCGGTCGCAGGAGCAGCGGTAGCCGGGGGCGGGATGGGCGGCGGGCGCGAGCGGCAGACCCGCTCCGGCGGCGGCGAGCAGCAGGCTCTCACGGCCGCCGTCGTCGGCGGCCTCCTTGGGGCGGCGGCCTCGCAGCCACTGGGAGAGCTTGCCCTGCCGGCCGGTGCGACCGCCGTACTCCGCGCTCATCTATCCCCTCGCCTCGCTGTCGTGCGGAACAGCATGCCCTATGGTCCCACCGATCCGTGCTCCGGGGTGCCAGAAGGGACATCCGGGGTACGCGGGGCCAGACCGTGCAGGGCGTAGTCGACGAGGGTGTCGGTGTACTCGTAGGTGATCGGGCCGGTGTGCTGGAGCCAGCGCTGGGCGAGCGGGGAGACCCACAGTTCCAGGGCGATGCGCGGGTCGACGTCCCGGCGGACCTGACCGGCCCGCTGCGCGGCGCGCACGCGGTCGACGTACAGCTGGAGCGACGGTTCGAGGAGCTTGGCCACGAAGGTGCGGCCCAGCTGCTCGTCGACCACGCCTTCGGCGGCCAGGGCGCGGGACGGGGCCTCGAAGCGGGGATCCTTGAGTTGGTCGACGGTCAGGCGCAGCACGGCCTTGAGGTCGGCGGCGAGGTCGCCGGTGTCCGGGATGGCGAACGCGTACTCCGGGCCCGCGTCCCGGGACGCCTGCTCGCTCAGGTCGAGGAAGGCCTCCAGCAGGACGTCCGCCTTGGATCCCCACCACCGGTAGATGGTCTGCTTGCCGACGCCGGCCCGTGCGGCGATGCCCTCGATGGTCGTCTTCGGATACCCGAGCTCTCCGACGAGCGCGAGGGCCGCGTCGTAGATCGCGCGACGGGACTTCTCGCTGCGGCGGGTGGCGTCCGGGGCCGGTTTGCCGGGGGCGGGCTTCTTGACCATGGTCCGACGGTATCGGTTCGCGGTTCTACGACTCCGGGGTGTACGGCGGCCAGGGGTCCCCCCAGTCCGCGTCCCGTGCCGCCTTGTACAGGTCGCCGTGGCGTTTGGTGACCGTGGTGCGGCGCAGTTGTTCGTCGGTCTCGCAGAGGTCCAGGAGCACCTGGCCCTTGCGGATCTGGGGCCTGCGGACGACGCGGGAGGGGGCCGGGGCGACCGGGAGGCGGGCGGCGGCGACGTAGCTGAACTTCTCGTCCTCGTACGGCAGGGAGCCGCCCTTGACCCGGCGGTGCAGGGAGGAGCGGCTGACCCTTGCCGAGAAGTGGCACCAGTCCTCGCCGGGGACGATCGGGCAGGCGGCACTGTGCGGGCAGGGTGCGGCGACGTGGAAACCGGCGGTGATCAGGCGGTCGCGGGCCTCGATGACGCGGGCGTATCCGGCGGGGGTGCCGGCCTCGACGATCACGACGGCCTGGGCGGCGGCCGCGGCGGCGTCGACGAGGGCGGTGCGGTCGGGTTCGGTCAGCTCGTTGAGGACGTAGGAGACGGTGACGAGGTCGGTCGGGTCGAGGGTGAGCGCGGTCCCGATGCGGGCGCGCCGCCAACTGGCCTGGCGCAGGGCCGGGTTGGCGGCGGCGAGCTGCTTGCCGAGGGTGAGGGCGGGTTCGGCCCAGTCGAGCACGGTGACGCTGCGCTCGCCGGGCCAGGTGGCGGTGACGGCCCAGGTCGCGGCGCCGGTGCCGCCGCCGACGTCGGTGTGGCTGCCGGGGGTGAAGTCCGGCACGGCCTCGGCGAACGCCGCCAGCGCCGAGCGCACCGCCTCGAAGGTCGCGGGCATCCGGTACGCGGCGTAGGCGGCGACGTCGGCGCGGTCGCGGAGGATGGGCGCGTCGGTGGGGGTGGCCCCGCGGTAGCTGGCGATGAGCCGCTCGACGGCTTGCGCGGCCTGCTTGGGCGGGAGGCCGTCGAGGAGGGTGGCGAGGGTGGTGCGGAGGGTTTCGGCGGGGGGTACGGGGGCGTTCACCCGGTGATTCTAGGGCGGCCGGGGTGGGTGCGGGCCTCGGCATTGTTCGCCCCCGCCGCCCCTACCCGTCCCCTCCCCCGGGGCGCTGCCCCTGCGACCCCGCCAGGGGGCTCCGCCCCCTGGACCCCCGTCGGCCCTTGAGGGGCCTCGTCCTCACACGCCGGACGGGCTGGGGTACACCGCCCTTGCCAAACGCGTGGCCGCCGCTGCCCTGGGCCGGCTGTTCGGATCCCGTCGTCTCGGATGCACCGTGTTCGCCAGCAGCACCAGGAACGTGTCCGTCGACGGGTCCAGTACCAGTGACGTGCCCGTGAAGCCCGTGTGGCCCGCCGCTCCCCGTCCCGCCAGTTCGCCCATGAACCAGGGCTGGTCCACTGCGAAGCCCAGGCCCGGTGGGGTCAGGAGGAGTTCCACGAAGTCGGCGCCGAGGATGCGGGCGGGGCCGTAGGAGCCGCCGGCGAGCAGGGTGCGGCAGAAGACGGCCAGGTCCCGGCCCGTGGAGAAGAGGCCCGCGTGGCCTGCGATGCCGCCGAGTGCCCAGGCGTTCTCGTCGTGGACGACGCCCCGCAGCATGCCCCGGTCCGCCTTGGCCCACGGGCGCCGCTGGTCCTCCGTCGCCGCCGCGCCGGGGCAGGGGCCGAAGTCGGTGGACAGCATGCCCAGCGGCCGGGTGATCCCGTCGTGGATCAGGACGTCCAGCGTGCGGCCGGTGATGCGTTCCAGGACGAACTGGAGCAGCAGGAAGTTGAGGTCGGAGTAGGTGTACGTGCCGGGCACCCCCACCGGTGCCTCCGCCCGCAGCTTCGCCAGCCGCTCGGCGTCGTCGGCGCAGTCGTACAGCGGGAGTTCGGGCCGCAGCCCGGAGGTGTGGGTGAGCAGCTCCCGTACGGTGATGTCGTGCCGGGCCGCCGCCCGGAACTCCGGCAGGTAGGCGCCGACCCGCGCGTCGATGCCGAGCGTGCCGCGCTCGATCTGCTGCACGGCGGCGACCGCGGTGAACAGCTTGGTGAGGGACGCCAGGTCGAAGGGCGTGTCGACGGTCACCGGGACGCGGGACCCGGCGGGCAGTTCGACTCCGCGGTCGCTCTCGGCGTCGTAGGCCGAGTAGCGCACGGCCCAGCCCGCCGCCGCCTCGACGGCGACCACCGGGCCGCGCCCGGCGACCACGACGGTGCCGGCCGCCCAGGGGTGGTCGCCGGTGGTCAGGTCGTGGACCTCCTGGACGAGGAGACGGAGTTCCCCGGGGTCGAGCCCGGCCCGTTCCGGGGTGTCGCTGCGCAGTTTCGGCGCGCTCAGCTCCCTGCTCCCTCCGCACTCGCACGCGTGTTCCAGGGACGGCACATTCCCACAAAACAGCCCAGCGCTACCAGTGCTGCCGCCAGTTGGACGACGGCCATCGGCACGGCGGTGTGCTCGCCGGCGATCCCGACGAGCGGGGAGGCGACGGCGCCGATGAGGAAGGAGGACGTGCCGAGCAGCGCGGACGCGGAGCCGGCGGAGTGCTTGGTGCGCATCAGGGCGAGGGCCTGGGCGTTGGGCAGGGTGACGCCCATGGCCGACATCAGGACGAACAGGGCGGCGGCGACGGGCGCGAGCCCGACCTGGCCGAGGACGCCGGCCGACATCAGGAGGAGGGCGGTCGCGGCGGCGATGACGACCGTCAGGCCGATCCCCATCACCTTCTCCAGGCTCACCCGTCCGACCAGCACCTTGCCGTTGACCTGGCCGACGATGACCAGCCCGACCGAGTTCAGGCCGAACAGCAGGCTGAAGGTCTGCGGGGAGGCGCCGTAGATCTCCTGGATGACGAACGGCGAGGCCGAGATGTAGGCGAACAGCGCGGCGAAGGCGAAGCCGCCCGCGAGCATGAAGCCGGTGAAGGGCAGGTCGGCGAGGAGGCGGCGCATCGAGTGCAGGGCCTCGCCCACTCCCCCGCCGTGCCGCTCGGCCGCCGGGAGGGTTTCCGGCAGCCTCGTCCACACGCACCCGGTCAGCAGCAGGCCCACCACCGTGAGGACCACGAACACGCCCCGCCAGTCCGTCACCCGCAGGATCTGCCCGCCGATCAGCGGCGCGACGATCGGGGCGACCCCGCCGATCAGCATGAGGGTGGAGAAGAAGCGGGCCATCGCGACGCCGTCGTACAGGTCGCGGACCACGGCTCGCGCGATGACGATCCCCGCCGCGCCCGCCAGGCCCTGCGCGAGCCGGAAGGCGACCAGCGACTCGACGGTGGGCGCGAACGCGCACAGTGCGGTCGAGACGACGTAGGCGACGAGGCCGATCAGCAGCGGGCGCCTGCGGCCCCACCGGTCGCTCATCGGGCCGGCCACCAGCTGCCCGAGCGCCATCCCCAGCAGACAGGCGGTGAGCGTGAGCTGGACGGTGGCCGCGGGGGCGTGCAGGGAGTCGGTGACCTCCGGGAGCGAGGGGAGGTACATGTCCATCGCGAGCGGGGGCGTGGCGGTGAGGCCGCCGAGGATGAGCGTGACGACGAGACCCGTGCGGCGCACAGCAGCGTCGGCGGCCGGTTCCGCTTGCGATCCGGCCGCCTGCTGTATGTGTGATGTCGACGCGCCCTGCTCGGGCATGAGCCCCTCCCTTTCCGAGTACTGCATTGTCCCGGGGGACACCCCCGAACCCCCGGCCACCTATGCTCTCAGCTCGTACACAGTGCCGAATGTCACAGCAGCGAGGGTGGGCCGGGATGACGGCGGAAAGCGTGCGGTGGGGGATCCTCGCGACCGGTGGGATCGCCGCCGCGTTCACGGCGGATCTGGTGGATCTGCCCGATGCCGAGGTCGTCGCGGTGGCCTCGCGGACCGAGGCGTCGGCGAAGGCGTTCGCGGAGCGGTTCGGGATCGAGCGGGCGTACGGCGACTGGGGTGCGCTGGCCGAGGACGCGGACGTCGATGTCGTGTACGTCGCCACCCCGCACTCGGCGCACCGGGCGGCCGCGGGGCTGTGCCTGGAGGCCGGGCGGAACGTGCTGTGCGAGAAGGCGTTCACGCTGAACGCGCGCGAGGCGCAGGAGCTCGTCGCGCTGGCGCGGGCGCGCGGGAGCTTCCTGATGGAAGCGATGTGGATGTACTGCAATCCGCTGGTGCGGCGGCTGAAGGAGCTGGTCGACGGCGGCGCGATCGGTGAAGTGCGCCATGTGCAGGCCGACTTCGGGCTGGCCGGGCCCTTCCCGCCCACTCACCGGCTGCGCGACCCGGCGCAGGGCGGGGGCGCGCTGCTCGACCTCGGCGTCTACCCGGTCTCCTTCGCCCACCTCCTCCTCGGCGAACCCTCGGACATCGTGGCGAGAGCAGCGCTCTCCGACGAGGGCGTCGATCTCCAGACGGGTGCACTGCTCTCCTGGGAGAGCGGCGCTCTCGCCTCCGTGCACTGCTCCATCGTCGGCGGTACGGCGACCTCCGCGTCCGTCACCGGCTCGCAGGGCCGCATCGACATCCCGTACGGCTTCTTCTTCCCGGACCGCTTCGTGCTGCACCGCGACGGCCGCGACCCCGAGGAGTTCACGGCCGACCCGGCCGACGGCCCCCGCAACAGCCTCAGGCACGAGGCCAGGGAGGTCATGCGTGCTCTGCGGGCGGGCGAGAGGGAGTCTCCGCTCGTCCCGCTCGAGGGGACCCTGGCCGTCATGCGGACGCTCGACGCGGTACGGGACCGCATCGGCGTCCGCTACCCGGCGGAGGCCGTCAGGCCGGCTTGAGGCCGTGCTCGCCGACCTCGGTCACGAAGGACGCGGCCGTCTCGACCGGCGCCCCCTGCCGGGTCACGTACGGCACCGTCTTGAAGTCGGCCCGGGCCTGGGTCTCCCCCAGGGTGACCTTGGCGTAGCCGCGCCGGCCGTCGTAGAACTTCAGGTGCGGGTTGGCGGTCATGTAGGTGTTCCAGTTCGCGGGCGTCTTCGTGCCGTCCTGGCCGCTCACGGTGGACGTGGCCACGATCTCGGTGCCGAGCGTGCGCGAGTCCGGGTCGTCGAAGTCGTCCTTGATGTCGAAGGCGTATGCGACGTGTACGTCGGCGCTGAGCACCATCAGGTTCTCGATGCCGGCCGCCTTGGCGCCGTCCAGGATCCGGCGGCGTGAGGCCGAGTAGCCGTCCCAGGCGTCCATGGAGACCTGGGCGACGGCGTTGAGGTCCATCCGCCGCTGGGAGAAGCAGACCTGCTGCGGCAGGACGTTCCACAGCGCCCTGGAGGCGCGCCAGCCGTCGAGCAGCCACTTCTCCTGGGCCTGGCCGGTGATGGTGCGGCTCGGGTCGTCGGACTCCGGGCCGGGGATGTGCCTGCCGTCGCCGTAGGCCTGGTCGGAGCGGTACTGGCGGGTGTCGAGGACGTCGAACTGGGCGCGCAGCCCCCAGTGCAGCCGCCGGTAGAGCTGCATGCCGGAGCCGACCGGCAGCTGCGGCGTGCGCAGGGGCTGGTTCTCCCAGTAGGCGCGGTAGGCGGCGGCGCGGCGCAGCAGGAACTGGTCCGGCGGCATGCCGTTGTCGGAGACGGCTGCCGCGTAGTTGTTCGCGGTCTCGTGGTCGTCGAAGGTGACGACGAAGGGGTGCGCGGCGTGCACGGCCCGCAGGTCGGCGTCGGTCTTGTAGAGGGCGTAGCGCAGCCGGTAGTCCTCCAGCGTCATGGTCTCGTGGCCGAACGCCGAGGAGAGCGCGTGGTCGGTGTACTTGCGGGCGCCGGCTGCCGCGTCGATGGCGTACTCGTAGATGTAGTCGCCGAGGTGGAAGACCAGGTCGACGTCGTCCTGGGCGAGGTGGCGGTGGGCGGTGAAGTAGCCGTCCTCGTACGCCTGGCAGGAGACGGCGGCGAAGGAGAGCGCGGGGGCGGCGCTGTCGGCGGCGGGCGCGGTGCGGGTGCGGCCGGTCTCGCTGATCCAGCTGCCGGTGCGGAAGCGGTAGTAGTAGACGCGGCCGGGCTCGAGGCCATCGGCCTCGACGTGCACGGTGTGGTGGAACTCGGGGTGCGCGGTGGTGGTGCCCTTGGCGGCGAGTGCGGAGAACGTCTCGTCCTTGGCCATCTCCCAGTCCACGTCGACGCGTTCGGCGGGCATCCCGCCGTCGGGCTGGTAGGGGGCGGGTGCGAGGCGTGTCCACAGCACCACCGAGTGGGGCAGCGGATCGCCCGAGGCGACGCCGAGCGTGAAGGGGAACTCGGCGATGCGTGCCGCGTCGAGCGGGGCGGCCGCCGCCGCGCCGACCGCGGGCAGGTCGATGGCGAAGGCGAGCGCGACGGTCGCGGCCGTCAGGCTGAGCATGCGGCGGCGGCCGATGTGTCGGGCGGCGGCACGGAGTTCGGGCGCGTGCCGCCGGGACCGAGCTGTTGTGATTGTCATTCTGTCCTCCCGTCACAGTTCAGGGAGGAGGCGGACGACTGGCCGGAGTCGACACGCGTTGTCGGCTGCACAGCACCCGGATGGCGGACGGGTCGTCCCGCATGGCAGACGCTCACCTACGCTGCGGCCCATGAATGCCATGCGGACGGAAGTGCAGTCGAGGATCGCGGTGGTGACGGGCGCCGGCTCCGGGATCGGACGGGCGGTTGCCGTGGAGCTGCTGCGCGCGGGCTGGTCGGTGGCGCTGGCGGGGCGGCGGCCCGAGACGCTGGCGGAGACGGCCGCGCTGGTGCCGGAGGGCGCGTCTCTCGCCGTACGCACCGACGTCTCGCAGCCGGCGGACGTGGCCGCGCTGTTCGCCGCCGCGGTGGAGCGGTTCGGTCGGGTGGACCTGCTGTTCAACAACGCGGGGACGTTCGGGCCGGGCGGGGTGCCGGTGGAGGAGCTGCCGTACGAGGCGTGGCGGCATGTGGTGGACACCAACCTCAACGGGGCGTTCCTGTGCGCGCAGGCGGCGTACCGGCAGATGAAGGAGCAGGACCCGCAGGGCGGACGGATCATCAACAACGGGTCGATTTCCGCACATACGCCCCGGCCGCTGTCCGTCGCCTACACGGCGACCAAGCATGCGCTGACCGGGCTGACCAAGTCGCTGTCGCTGGACGGGCGGGCGTACAGCATCGCGGTCGGGCAGATCGACATCGGTAACGCGGCGACCGACATGACCGCGCGGATGCAGACCGGGGCGCTGCAGGCCAACGGCGAGATCGCGGCCGAGCCCGTGATGGACGTCGTCGACGTGGCGCGCACGGTGCGGCACATGGCCGAGCTGCCGCTGGAGGCGAACGTGCAGTTCGCGACGGTGCTCGCCACCGCGATGCCGTACGTCGGGCGCGGCTGAGCTCCCGCGGAAGGCCGTCGACTCCTCAACTTGCACAAGCGGAATCTGGACGTCCGCTCCATTGCGGCCGGTCTCGGGCTTATGCTCAAATCATCTTCACCAGAGCTTCACAGATGGAGCACTGGCGTTCCGCGGTCCAAACCGAGGGGGGATGCGGCAGCCGTTCCGGCACCGGGTGGGGGTGGATCTCGCGTGGGACCGCGAGGTACGCACCGGTGCGTGGAACGGCTGCCGCTACGTCATTTGCGGCCCTTGCCGCCGGCCTCCGCGGCCGCCGCCCGTCGCCGGCGCAGCGCCCACGCACCGCCCGCCAGCAGGGCGACCGTGCCGGCCGCGCCCTCCAGCAGACGCCAGGTCGAGGGGCTATCGGCCGCCCCGCCCGGAGCGCCGGCCGCCGCCTGCGCCGCCTTCCCGGTGGGCGTCACCTTCGTCCCGCCCTCGCTGAGCGGCTCGACCAGCGTGCCCACCGCCTGCACCGAACCGGCCCGCTCGAAGCCCCAGTCGAGCAGCGCGGCCGTCTCCTCGTAGACGGCGTTGTAGCCGCTCTTGGGGTGCATCACGGTGACCAGCAGGGTCCGGCCGTCGCGGGTGGCCGCGCCCGTGAAGGTGTTGCCGGCGTGGCTGGTGTAGCCGTTCTTGACGCCGATCAGTCCGTCGTACGTCTTCACGCCCCAGGCGCCCGTGAGCAGGCGGTCGGTGTTCTGGATCTGGAAGGTCTTCTTGCCGCCGGCCGGGAAGTTCGCGGTCTTCAGGTGGCAGTACTCGCGGAAGTCATCGTTCTTCAGGCCGTGCCGGGCGAAGAGGGTGAGGTCGTAGGCGGAGGACAGCTGGCCCTTGTGGTCGAAGCCGTCGGGGCTGACCACGTGGGTGTCCAGGGCCTGCAGGTCCTCGGCCTTGGCCTGCATCTGGGCGACCGTCTTGGCCACTCCCCCGTTCATGTGGGCGAGCACATGCACCGCGTCGTTGCCGGAGCGCAGGAAGACGCCCTGCCACAGCTGCTCGACGGTGTAGGTGATCCCGGGCTTGACGCCGACCAGGCTGGAGCCGGCCGGGATGTCGGCCAGATCGGCGTCGGTCACCTTGTACCGCTCGGTGCGGTCGAACTTCTTCAGGACCGTGTCGGCGAACAGCATCTTCAGCGTGGAGGCGGGCGCGAGCCGCTTGTGCGCGTTGTAGGAGGCGAGTACCTCTCCACTGTCGCAGTCGGCCACGAGCCAGGCGGCGGCGGTGAGCTTCTTGGGCAGCCCTGTGCCCTGAATTCCGTCATGGGCGAGGCGCGCCCCGCCGACGACGGTCGAGGCGTGCGCAGGGGTCGCCGCGGCAAGCGGAATCGCGGCGGCGGCAAGGCCCAGAGCGGCACGCCGGGAGAGCGGAGAGGAACCGTGCATCCCGGGAACTTAACACCCACCCAACAGGGGTTTCCTGGCAGTACGCCCTCTACGGCATAAGAATTGGCTGTCTTACGGAATTCTGACCCGACACCCCACTTTCTCAGCTCTGACACATCCTTTACTCAGTCCGGCTCAAAGGTTTCTCCCTAGCTTGTGGCAGCGCCCACAGCGGGCGCCAAGAACCTTCGAGGAACGGGATGTTTGGCATCTATCTCAAGCGCGAACTGGGCCGCAGAAAGAAGGCGGCCCTGGTCATCGCACTGGGTCTGGCGCTCGGAATCGCCCTGGTCATCACCGTCAACTCGGTGTCGGCCGGCATGACACAGGCTCAGGACAAGGTCCTCAAGTCGCTCTACGGCCTCGGTACCGACATGACCGTGACCAAGGCGCAGTCGGCTCCCAAGGCGGGCAGCTCGCAGGGCCCGAACTTCAAGTTCGACGCCAAGTCGAGCAGCAAGTCCAAGCAGAGCTCGGACCGGGTGATGACGCAGGGTGGTCAGGTCCTGGCGTCCTCGCTGGTCACCAAGGTCGCCTCGCAGAAGGGTGTGGCGGACGCGGTCGGCGCGATCACCCTGAACGTGACGAAGGTCGACGGCTCCTTCACGCAGGGCAAGGCGAAGTCCTCGACGTCCTCCGGCTCCTCCGACTCCCAGCAGGGCGGCCCCGGCGGCAGCAGCAGCGGCGGCGGGCAGCCGCAGGTCCAGGGCGGCGGCGCCTCCTTCAACGTCAACTCCTACTCGGTGGCCGGCATCGACGTCACCGACCAGGAGCTCGGCCCGCTGGCCACGTCGAAGATCACCTCCGGCAAGACGTTCACGGCCTCGCAGACCAACGCGAAGGTCGCCGTGATCAGCAAGTCGTACGCCAAGTCCAAGAAGTACAAGCTCGGCTCGACCTTCAAGATCAACGGCACCAAGTTCACCGTCATCGGCATCGCGACGCCCGACAGCAGCGAGTCCACCACGGACGTCTTCGTGCCGCTGAAGCAGGCGCAGACGCTGGGCGACTCCAAGAACAAGGTCACCACGATCTACGTCAAGGCGACCGACTCCAAGCAGATCGCCACCGTCAAGAAGACGATCCAGAGCAACATCTCCGGTACGACGGTCACCACCTCCGCCGATCTCGCGTCCACCGTGTCCGGCTCGCTGTCGACCGCCTCCAACCTGGCGACCAGCGTCGGCAAGTGGCTGTCGATCGCGGTGCTGGCCGCCGCGTTCCTGGTGGCCGCGCTGCTGACCTCCTCCGCGGTCTCCCGCCGGGTGCGTGAGTTCGGCACCCTGAAGGCGCTGGGCTGGCCCAGCCGCAACGTGACCCGGCAGGTCGTCGGCGAGTCCATGGTCAACGGTCTGCTCGGCGGCGCCCTCGGCATCGGCCTGGGCCTCGCGGCCGCCTACACGGTCACCGCGATCAGCCCGAAGCTCACCGCACAGCTCGGCAGCAGCGGCGGCGGGGGCGGGATGGGCGGCGGCCCCGGCGGCGGCATGGGCGGCCCGGGCCAGCAGTCGGCCTCCAACACCATGGAGATCGCCCTCTCCGCCCCGGTCTCCCTGACCACCATCGCGCTCGCGGTGGGCCTGGCGGTCACCGGCGGCCTGATCGCCGGCGCCATGGGCGGCTGGCGCGCCTCCCGCATGCGCCCGGCGGACGCCCTGCGCAGCGTGTCGTAACACCACCCCCTGAGCTGGGGCGCCGCCTCCGAATTCCCCCCGGGAGGCGGCGCCCCACCCCGATGCTTCTTCTGGAGAACCCATGTACAGACTCACCGGCGTCACCAAGCGCTACACGCGGGGCAAGGAGACGGTGGAGGCGCTGCGCGGCATCGACCTCACCATCGAGGACGGCGACCAGCTCGTCATCCAGGGCCCGACCGGAGGCGGCAAGTCCACCCTGCTGCAGATGATCGGCGGCCTGGACCGGCCCTCCGAGGGCAGCGTCGAGCTGGACGGCGTCGACCTGGCGCGGATCAGCGAGGCCAAGCTGACCCGGCTGCGCGCCGAGAAGATCGGCATCATCTTCCAGGCGTTCAACCTCATCCCGACCCTGACCGCCCAGGAGAACGTCGAGACGGCCCTGGTCCCGCTCGGCGTGAAGCCCGCCGAACGCCGGGAGCGCGCGGCCGAGGCGCTGCGCTCGGTCGGCCTCGGCGAGCGCCTCTCGCACGTCCCGACCGAGCTGTCCGGCGGCCAGCAGCAGCGCGTCGCCATCGCCCGCGCACTGGTCAAGAAGCCGAAGGTGCTGCTCGCCGACGAGCCCACCGGCAACCTCGACGAGGGCACCCGCGACGACATCATGGCCCTGCTGGAGGGCCTGTGGCGCGAGCACGGCCTGACGTTCGTCATCGTCACCCACGACTCGTCCATCGCCCGCCGGGCCCCGCGCCTGGCGACCATCAAGGCGGGGCAGCTGACGCTGACGGAGCAACAGCCTTCCGGCCTGCAGGCGTACGACAGCCAGGTCGCCTACTGACCGCGGTCCATGGGCCCGAGGGGGCCGTTCACCGCCCGAGCAGCCGGTCGATCTCGGCCATCTGCCCGGCGGTGAGCGGCCCCTTCGCGATCGCGCCGGCGTTCTGCTCGGCCTGCGCGACCGAACGGAAGCCGGGGATCGGGACGGTGCGCGCACTGCGCGCCCACAGCCAGGCCAGGGCGCCCTGGGCGAGCGTACGGCCGCCGCTGGTGAGGATCTCCCGGAGCGCGTCGATCCGGGCGACCCAGTCCGCGTCGGCCCCGGAGCCCTCGCTGAAGCCCTCCAGCCAGGCCGGCGGCCTGCTGCGGATGTCGCCCGCCTCCAGGGCCCCTTGCCGCTTGCCCGCCAGCAACCCCATGGCCAGCGGGCTGCGGTTGATGCTCGCGAGCCCCGACTCCTCGCACAGCACCAGCATGTCGGGCGCGTCACTGAGCACGTTGAGTGCGTGCTGTACGGCAGCGCAGTGCTCCCCTTCCGCGAACACGGCGGCGCGGGCCGGGTCGTCGGTGCTCCAGGCGTAGGCGCGGATGAGTCCCTCCCCCACGAACTCCTCGCACAGGTCCCGCAGTTGGGCTGCCCGCTCGGGCTCGGCGTCGGAGATGTGCAGCTGGTAGAGGTCGACGTAGTCGGTGTCCAGCCGCTTCAGCGACGCGGTCAGCGCGCGGCGGGCATGCTCCGGGGAGTCGTCGCGGCCGGTGAGGGTGCGGGTCTCCTCGTCGAAGACGTTGCCCCACTTGGTGGCTACGACGACGTCGGCGCGGCGCTTGCCCAGCGCCCGGCCGAGGATGCGCTCGCTGTGTCCGGTGCCGTAGGTGTCGGCGGTGTCGAAGAAGGTCACGCCGAGGTCGAGGGCGCGCCGGATCGCCCGTACGGACTCGTCGTCGTCGACCTTGCCCCAGCCCAGCGGCTGGCCTTCGGTGTTCTGCCACTCACCGCCGATGGCCCAGCAGCCGAAGCCGAGAGCGCTTACTCCGATGCCGCTGCGGCCCAGTGTCCTGTTCGTCTCCATACCGCTGGACACTAGGAGTTGGAGCGCACCCTAGGGCAAGGGGTTTCACGCCTGACCGGTCTCGAAGCGGGAGATCCTGCCGTCCTCGGTGACGTCGAAGCTCCACCGGGTGCGCATCTCGCCCCAGGTGTCGTTGCGGTAGTGGGCGAGGAGGGCGCGGCCGCCCTGGGACTCGTTGTCCACGTCCAGGTGGCCGTTGGAGGAGAAGATCTCCCGGTCGATCCAATCGGCGAGGTCACGGTCGGAGCCGTCGTCCGCCATGGTCGCGTCCTCCGTGAGGAGGGCCAGGAAGCCGTCGCGGTCGTGGGCGTTGACTGCGGTGACGAAGGCGCGAACGGCCGGGTCGCTGAGCTTGGCAGGCTGAATCGTCATGGCAGCCAGACTCACACCGCCCGCCGGGAGCCGCCACCCGAACGGCTGCGCGGATCGGTCCGCCGGGTGTGAGGGGTGGGACGGTGGAAACGCGGAGGGGGTCGTTCCTGCTTCCTGTTCAAGGAGTCACCGTGAGTTCTTACGACCGACGTGATCTGGGCCTGCTGCTGCTCCGGTTGGGTACCGGCGGTGTGCTGGCCGCGCACGGCGCGCAGAAGCTGCTCGGCTGGTTCGGCGGGCATGGCATCGAAGGGACCGGCCAGTTCATGGAGTCCGTCGGCTACTCGCCCGGCCGGGCGAGCGCCACCGCGGCGGGCCTCGCCGAGGCCGGCGGCGGCACCCTGCTGGCGCTGGGCCTGGCGACCCCGGCGGCGGGCGCTGCGGCGGCCGGCGCGATGGCGGGCGCCGCCGCGGTGCACGCCCCGAACGGCTTCTTCAACATGGAGGGCGGCTACGAGTACGCGGCGACCCTGGGCCTGGCCGCCACCGGCCTCGCGGTCGCGGGCCCCGGCCGGCTCTCCCTCGACCACGCCCTCGGCCATGTCTTCGACCGCGGCTGGATGGTCCCGGCGGCGCTGGGGGCGACGGCGGCGGTCACGGCGCTGGTCGTCGGGGCGCGGAACAAGAGGGTGCAGAAGCCGGAGAAGGACGAGGCGGCGGACGAGTTCAGCTCGCAGGAGGCGCTGTTCGGGGAGGGACCGGCGTCGTAGCAGCCGCGTTCGGGGACCGACCGGCGTCGTAGGAGCCGCTGTTCGATGGGCGACCGGTGTGGGCAGGCTGCGCCCATGACTGATCAGCCCACGCCTGCCCCAAGCGGCTCCCCCGAACTCTGGTCCTCCGTCGACGCCCTGTGGACCTGGCTGGACGGCAACCGTCCGCACGGCGGCCGCGAGGGTCTGCTGCTGCGCATGCTCAAGCTGTCGGAGGAGGTCGGCGAGGTCGCCGAGGCGGTGATCGGCGCGACCGGGCAGAACCCGCGCAAGGGCGTCACCCACACCTGGGAGGACGTCCAGGGCGAGCTCTGCGACGTCGTGATCACCGCGCTGGTGGCCCTGCGCACGCTGACGCCGGACACCCGCGAGGTGTTCGCACGGCATCTGGCGCGGGTGACGGAAAGGTCGCTGGGAACCGCTACACCGGGTTCCGTGTAGCCAGGGCGAGCCTGCGGTGGGTGCGGACCATCATTGCGCGGGCCATGAAGGGGTGCACCCTCTTCACCACGCCCCAATACAGCCTGGACTGCCAGGCGTTGGTCTTCACCGAGCTGCACAGGGTCACGTACTTGTCGTCGACGACGATCGAGGCCCAGGCGTCGAGACCGGCCGTGCTCACGTTCATCAGGGCCTCGCCGTCCTGCTTCGCGGCGATCGGGAAGGCGTCGCGCAGGATGCCCGTCCAGGCCGCCGGGTCGCGCGGCATGCCGGGCAGCAGCTCCATGGCGTACGCGTCCTGGTAGTCGGGCCGGTCCACGGCTGTCCTGATCAGTTGGGCGCCTTCGGGAAACCGCACCGCTACGGGCTTGTCCTTGAGCATCGCATGCCTCCATACGCTGGCGTATGGTCAACCATACGGTACCGTATGGTCATGGTGCAACGGCAGCAGACGGAGCAGGGGCGGCGGTCCGGGAAGGCCAGGCTCAGCGCCCGCGACTGGGCGGACGCCGCGCTCGCCGCCATCGGCGAGGGCGGCGGCCTCGCGGCGGTGGCGGTCGAGCCGCTCGCCGCCCGCCTCGGCGCGACGAAGGGCAGCTTCTACTGGCACTTCGGCAATCGCGAGGCGCTGATCGAGGCCGCCCTCGCCCGCTGGGTGGAGGCGAACACCGACGAGATCATCGCGGCGGTGGAGACCGAGCCGGACCCGGAGAAGCGCCTGCGCAGGCTGTTCACCGCGGTCACCAAGCCGGCCGCCACCGATCCGCTGGAGCTCTCGCTGCTCGCCAGCACCGACCACCCCCAGGTCGCCGCCGCGCTGCGGCAGGTCACCGAGCGCCGCATCGGCTACCTGGCCGGGCTCTTCGGCGAGCTCGGCTTCGCCGAGGCCGAGGCGCGACGGCGCGCGCTCATGGCGTACAGCTTCTATCTGGGGCACACCCAGCTCGGCCATGCCGCGCCGTCCGTGCTGCCCTCCCCCGAGGACTTCCCGGCGTATCTGGAGGCGACGATGGATGCGCTCCTGAGACCCGCCTAGCCGGTCATGCCGCCTTGGCCTCCGGTGTGAGCAGGCCGAGTTCGACGGCTTGGACGCCGGCCTGGAAGCGGGACACGGCTCCCAACTCCTGCATCAGCTCGGCGACATGACGGCGATACGTGCGCACGGACAGGCCGAGGCTCTGGGCCGCCGCCTCGTCGGTGCTCCCCGCGGTGAGGCAGCTCAGCACCTGGCGGGCGATCTCGGTACGGCCGCGCGCGCTCACCCTGCGGTAGCTCTGCGCGGGCGTCGCGGTCGACCAGGCGCCGGTGAACAGCGTGTCCAGCGCCCGCAGCACCATCGGCACGCGGATGGTCACCGCCTGCGAGCCCGCCCTGCCGAACTCGGCCCGCATCAACGCCATCCGCTCGTCCACGATCAGTACTTCCTGGTGCTGGTGCGCCGCGATCCTGACGTCGAACGCGGCCCTCGCCGGCAACGGCGTCAGATGGCGCCGCACATTGCGGTCGTCGAGAATCCCCGGTCCCCCGAGCACGCGGACCCCGACTCCGGCGGCGGAGATCTCGCGCAGCATGTCGAGCAGTCCGCTCAGCGCCTCCGACATGGTCACCCGGCACGGCAGCGCCAGCGACACGGAGCGGCGTGCGGTGGAGATCAGGCGCTCGGCGGTCCGCCTTATCCGTGCGTTGCTGGGATCGGACACCACGGTCAGAGCGCCCTGGCCGGCGCCCGCCCGGTGCCTGGTCTTGGACACCGCGTCCTCGACCAGCGCCCGCATCTGGAGCAACGTCTGCTCCAGTTCGTCCCCCATGTTCAGCCTTCCTGGTCAGTTCTGGTCAGTACGTGTGGTGGTCAGTTCTTGATTTCGCAGATCGTGGCGCCGGACGTGACAGCGGCGCCCGCCTCGGCGGAAAGCCCCTTGACGGTGCCGGACTTGTGGGCATTCAGGGGCTGTTCCATCTTCATTGCCTCGAGTACGACGACCAGGTCGCCCTCCTCGACCTCCTGGCCCTCCTCCACCGCGACCTTGACGATCGTTCCCTGCATCGGGGAAGCGAGGACGTCACCCGAGGCCGCCGGCCCGGACTTCCTCACCGCGCGACGCTTGGGGCTCAACGGCCCGGAACGGGACGCGGGGATCGACACCTCGAGCCGCTTGCCGCCGACCTCGACGACGACGGTCTCCCGGCCCGGCTCCTCCTGCTCGGTCTCGCTGGGGGCGGGAGCGGCGAAGGGCGGGATGTCATTGACGAACTCGGTCTCGATCCAGCGGGTGTGGACCGTGAACGGCTCGGCGGTGAAGGCGGGGTCGTCAACTGCTTTGCGATGGAAGGGGATTGCGGTGGCCATGCCCTCGACGGTGAATTCGCCGAGGGCCCTGGCGGCCCGCTCCAGAGCCTCCTCGCGGGTACGGCCCGTCACGATCAGCTTGGCGAGGAGGGAGTCCCAGGCCGGGCCGATCACGCTGCCGGACTCGACGCCGGCGTCCAGGCGGACGCCGGGGCCGGTGGGCGGGGCGAACTCGGTGACCGTGCCGGGCGCGGGCAGGAAGTTGCGGCCGGGGTCCTCGCCGTTGATGCGGAACTCGAAGGAGTGGCCGCGCAGTTCGGGGTCGCCGTAGCCGAGGGCTTCGCCGTCGGCGATGCGGAACATCTCGCGCACCAGGTCGATGCCGGCGACCTCCTCGGTGACCGGGTGCTCGACCTGGAGGCGGGTGTTGACCTCCAGGAAGGAGATCGTGCCGTCCGCGCCGACGAGGAACTCCACGGTGCCGGCACCGACGTAGCCGGCCTCCTTGAGGATCGCCTTCGAGGACGAGTACAGCTCGGCGACCTGCGCCTCGGACAGGAACGGCGCCGGGGCCTCCTCGACCAGCTTCTGGTGGCGGCGCTGCAGCGAGCAGTCACGGGTGGAGACGACGACCACGTTGCCGTGGGTGTCGGCCAGGCACTGGGTCTCCACGTGCCGGGGCTTGTCGAGGTAGCGCTCGACGAAGCACTCCCCGCGGCCGAAGGCGGCCACCGCCTCACGGACGGCCGACTCGTAGAGCTCGGGGACCTCTTCGAGGGTGCGGGCGACCTTCAGGCCGCGCCCGCCGCCGCCGAAGGCGGCCTTGATGGCGATCGGCAGGCCGTGTTCCTCGGCGAAGGCGACGACCTCCTCGGCGCCGCTGACCGGGTCGGGCGTGCCCGCGACGAGCGGGGCGCCGGCGCGCTGCGCGATGTGCCGGGCGGCGACCTTGTCGCCGAGGTCGCGGATGGCCTGCGGCGGCGGGCCGATCCAGATCAGGCCCGCGTCCAGGACCGCCTGCGCGAACTCGGCGTTCTCGGACAGGAAGCCGTAGCCCGGATGGATGGCGTCCGCCCCGGACTCCCGTGCCGCCCCCAACACCTTGTCCACGTCCAGATAACTGGTCGCCGGGGTGTCACCGCCCAGCGCGAACGCCTCGTCGGCGGCGCGGACATGGACGGCGTCCCGGTCCGGGTCCGCGTAGACGGCCACGCTCGCGATCCCCGCGTCCCGACAGGCCCGGGCCACGCGGACAGCGATTTCGCCACGGTTGGCGATGAGCACCTTGCGCATGACGTTCTTCGGGCCCTTCCTCTGCGTGCCCGCGGGAGCGGGATCAATCGATGCCTCGCTGGATATCCGGCTCATCGCCCCACTCCGTGCATGCCGTCCCTACTGACCCGCTTTTCTGCCGGGGGTCCGGGGGTTGTCCCCCGGAATGGTGCAGTGCCGCCCAGCGCGAACGCCTCGTCGGCGGCGATCTCGCCGCGGTTGGCGATGAGCATCTTGCGGATCATCAGTGCGCCCTCCAGGATCCCGCCGGAGGACAGGTCACTCGGTGCGCTCGGTCCCAACTCGCCCTCGCGGGGCCCGAGTCCAGCGCTTCCGGCGCAGTCGGGCGGCTGCCGATGAGCGCGCCGATCAGTGCGGCGAGATCCTCCGGGTCCGGATCTCCTCGTACGACAGTCAGGTGCACGGCAGGCACAACAGGTGCGGCAGATGTCGTCATGGCCATCACACCGGCGGGTTGCCGTGCTTGCGCGACGGCAGGTCGACGTGTTTGGTGCGGAGCATCTCCATGGAGCGGATCAGGATCGAGCGGGTCTCCGCCGGGTCGATCACGTCGTCCACGAGGCCGCGTTCGGCTGCGTAGTACGGGCCCATCAACTCGGTCCGGTACTCCTTGATCTTCTGTGCGCGCACCGCCTCGGTGTCGTCGGCGGCGGCGATCTCCCGGCGGAAGATGACGTTGGCGGCGCCCTCCGCGCCCATCACCGCGATCTCGTTCGACGGCCAGGCCAGGGACAGGTCGGCGCCGATGGAGCGCGAGTCCATGACGATGTACGCGCCGCCGTAGGCCTTGCGCAGCACCAGGGAGATACGCGGGACGGTGGCGTTGCAGTAGGCGTAGAGGAGTTTGGCGCCGCGGCGGATGATGCCGTCGTGCTCCTGGCCGACGCCCGGGAGGAAGCCGGGCACGTCGACGAGGGTGACGAGCGGGATGTTGAAGGCGTCGCAGAACTGGACGAAGCGTGCGGCCTTCTCGGAGGCCTCGATGTCGAGGACGCCGGCCATGCTGCCCGGCTGGTTGGCGACGATGCCGGTGACATGGCCGTCGAGGCGGGTCAGGGTGCACAGGACGTTGGCCGCCCAGCGTTCGCTGACCTCGAAGTGCTCGCCGTCGTCGACGATCTCCTCGATGACCTTGCGCATGTCGTAGGAGCGGCCGGGGTCGGCGGGCACCAGGTCGATGAGCGCCTCGGTGCTGCGGGTCGGCGAGTCCTGCACCGGTGCCCTGGGCGGCAGTTCGCGGTTGTTGGAGGGCAGCAGGGACAGCAGATAGCGGACCTCTTCGAGGCACTGCTCCTCGTCGTCGTAGGCGAAGGCCGCGACGCCCGAGGTGTCCGCGTGGACGTCGGCTCCGCCGAGTTCGTTCTGGCTGACGCGCTCTCCGGTGACCGCCTGGACGACGTCCGGGCCGGTGATGAACATCTGGGAGGTGCCGCGGACCATGAAGACGAAGTCGGTCAGGGCGGGACTGTAGGCGGCGCCGCCCGCGCAGGGGCCCAGCATCACGCTGATCTGCGGGATCACTCCGGAGCAGCGGGTGTTGCGGCGGAAGATGCCGCCGTAGCCGGCGAGTGCGGTGACGCCTTCCTGGATGCGGGCGCCGGCGCCGTCGTTGAGCGAGACCAGCGGGGCCCCCGCGGCCTCGGCGAGGTCCATCACCTTCTGGATCTTCTGGGCGTGCGCCTCGCCGAGTGCGCCGCCGAAGACCCGGAAGTCATGGGCGTAGAGGAAGACCGTGCGGCCGTGCACGGTGCCCCAGCCGGTGATCACGCCGTCCGAGTACGGCTTCTTCGTCTCCATGCCGAAGCCGGTGGCCCGGTGCCGGCGCAGTGCCTCGATCTCGGTGAACGAGCCCTTGTCGAGGAGGAGTTCGATCCTCTCGTGGGCGGTCAGCTTGCCCTTGGCGTGCTGGCGTTCGGTGGCCGCCGGGTCGGGACCCTGCCTGACCAGCGCCTTGAGTTCGGTGAGTGCCATCCTCGTGTTCACCCCCGTGTCCATCCCCCTGTCCCCCTTCATGCCGCGGCGCCGGGCCGGGCGGCCTCGCGGCCGGCCTGGGCGATGGTCCGGTCGAGCCTGCGTGCGTCGTTGGTCGTGTGGACCGGTACGTCGGGTTCGATGCGCCGGCACAGGCCGGAGAGGACGTTGCCCGGGCCCACTTCCACGAAGCGGTCGGCGCCGGCGACGGTCAGTGCGCGCACGGTGCCGGTCCAGCGGACCCGGCCGGCGAGCTGGCGGCGCAGTCGGTCGCGGATGCCCTGGGCGGAGTCGACCAGGTCCGCGGTGACCCCCGAGACCACCGGCACCCGCGGCGCGCGCAGTTCGACCTTGTCGAGTTCTGCGGCGAACTCCTCCTCGATGTCCGCCATCAGGCTGCAGTGGAAGGGTGCTCCCACGTCCAGCACGACGGCCCGGACTGCGCCCGCGTCCTGTGCGTCGCCGCACAGCCGCTGCACCGCGCTGTCCTGGCCGGAGACGACGACCTGTCCCGGCTCGTTGTCGTTGGCCACCTCGACGACCTGGCCGGTCGCGGTGGCGGCCTTGGTGCAGAGGTCCTCCACGGTGGCCAGGTCCAGGCCGATGACCGCCGCCATGCGGCCCGGGACCTGGGCGTTGACCGCGGCCATGAGCTCGCCCCGGCGGCGCACCAGGCGCAGTGCGTCCCGCCAGTCGAGTACGGCCGCGGCGACCAGGGCGGTGTACTCGCCGAGGCTGTGTCCGGCGACGAGTGCGGGCTCGATGCCCCGGCCGCGCAGGACGTCGAGAGTGGCGATGCCGGTCAGGAAGACGGCGGGCTGGGTGACGGCCGTGTCACGCAGCGCCTCCTGCGGTCCTTCCCAGCACAGGCGGGACAGCGGCAGGCCGAGGATCTCGTCCGCCGTGCGGTAGTACGTGTCGATCAGGTCCGGCCGCTGCTCCAGCAGATGGAGGCCCATGCCCACCCGCTGTGACCCCTGGCCGGGGAAGACGAATGCGGTCTTACCCATGACGGCGCACCCCCTTTCAAGGGATTTCGGTTCATGCGTCGGACGCTAGGCAGCCGCCCGGAGGCCGGGCGGCTGAATGGCCAGAAACTGACAGGAGGCAAGAATTCCGCCGTACGGTTCCCGACTTGAATGACATCTTCTTGCGTGACATCTTCTTGCGGTCGGGCCGGTGGAATGTCAGACGGCCTGCTGCTCCTGGCCGCGTTCCCCGCGCAGCAGTCCCGCTTCGGCGGCGAAGACACCCGCCTGGAAACGGGAGTTCGCGCCGAGGAGGCGCATGATCTCGGCGACGTGCCGACGGTAGGTGCGCACGGACATGGACAGCTCACGGGCCGCGACTTCGTCGATGTAGCCCTCGCAGAGGCAGATGAGCACTTCCTGGGGGAACTCGTGGCGAATTCGGTCCAGGGACAACGGAACCGCACGTTTCCACGCACCGGCGAACAGTGCGTTGAACGCCTGGACCACGGCCGGGGCCCGCACCCGCGCGGCGTGCGAGGAGCCCGACTTCACATGGCGGGTCAGGACGGTGCGTCCGTCGACGATGACGGCGCCGTGCAGCAGCGCGTCCGTGATGCGGATCTCCAGGTTGTGCCGCGGTCGCTTGAGGTCGAGCAGGCCGAACTGCTCGGCCGTGGACTGGGATCCGAGCATGCGGATGTGCACACCGGGCAGGCTTTTCGGCGCCCGGGCGAGCACGAAGGTCGGCAGTCCGGCCCCGGAACGGTCGGACGGGAGGACGACGTCCACGCGGCGCTCGGCCTGGCCGAGTTGGTCGGCGAGTGCCTGGAGGGCCGTATGGGCGTCTTCGGTTGTGGTGAGAAGAGAGTTGTTTTCTGCGGAGTCGCGTTCGTTCTTCGGGAAGACCGAATCGATGAGCGAGCGTATCTCCAGAAGCGTGGTTTCGGCTTCTCCGTTGGATTGTGGCGTGAATTCCGCACTAGACACTTTGCGCCCACCCCCGTGGCACGGAAAGCAATGATCACAACTGCAGTCGCCTCCAACAGTACAGTGGCGCAAACTTGACAGTCAACGCGCCTAGTTTTAGTGAGAGTTGAACAAGTCACACGACGGAAACCTGAGTCCTCCTCTTATTCACTGGAAAGGGCTTTCGGATGCCCGGATCGCCGGGGAACTAATGTGGCATTTCCCATATCCGGACCAGGCCTGCGCCGTGTTCCCTCGGTACGGCGACGGCACCCACGAGAGGTGCGGGAAGCGCAAGATCGCGTATCAGCCACGGGCGTTCACGGCCCGGCACTCCGGCCGTCACATGTGCGTGGCCCGGCTGTTCAGGACGGACGTCGAGTTCGTCGAGCGGGCCGACGATTCCCGTCCCGACGGCCTTGAGTACGGCTTCCTTGCGCGTCCAGCAGCGGAAGAAGAGCGCGCCGCGGTCGCCGGGACCGGCCGCCGTGAACACCGCGCGCTCGCGCGGAGTCAGCGCCTTGCCGCCGACGGTGTCCAGGTCGAGGGCCCGGCGCTCCTCCAGATCGACGCCCACGGGAAAGCCGGCCACGGCGAGAATGCCGTGCCCGGCGGTGTGGGACAGGCTGATCCGCGGCGGAGTGCCCGGGGTCAGCAGTGCGGGCGGGCCATGTTCCAGGTCGCCGCAGTCGGGGCACGGTGCTCGGCCGAGCGGCACCGACTGCGGCTCTGTGCCCAGGAGTTCGCCCAGAAGTACGCGCACAAGGGTGCGGCCGCGCACGAACGCGGCGGCTCGCTCGGGGTCCTTGATGCGGGCAGCTCGCTGCAGCTCGGCAGGGCTGAGGACGGTGGGGTTCCCTGCGGGGCCATTCCCTGCGGGGCCATTCCATGTCGGGCTCTCTCTTGCCGGGTTCCTCCACGCCGGGCCCTCCCTTGCCGGGTCCCTTACCGTCGGGCCGTACCGCGCCAGGCCCTCCCCTGCCGGGTCCCTTCCCGTCCGGCCGTACCCCGCGAGGTCCTCCCCTGCCAGGGCCCTCCCCGCCAGGCCCTCCCTCACCGGGTCCCATACCGTCGGGCCGTACCCCGCCAGGCTCTCCCCTGCCGGGTCCCTTCCCGTCCGGCCGTACCCCGCGAGGTCCTCCCCTGCCAGGGCCCTTCCCGCCGGGCTCTCCTTTGCAGGCTTCCTCCCCGTTGGGCCGTTCCACGTCGCGCTCTCCCCTGCCGGTTCCCTCCCCGTCAGGCCGTTCCACGTCGCACTCTCCCCCACCGGGTCCCTCCCCGTCAGGCCGTACCCCGCCAGGCCCTCCGTTGCTGGGTCCCTCCCCGCCGAGCCGTACCCCGCCAAGCCCTCCCTCGCCAAGCCATCCCTCGCCGAGCCCCTCCCCGTCAGCCCATCCCTCGCCGACCCCTCGCCCACCGGCCCCTCCCCGATCAGGCCCTCGCCCGCCGAGCCCGAGGGGGCCGTCCGCCACCACCACACCTGCACTCCCCCGTCGGCGACGTGGCGCTCAGCGCTTGCTCGCGGCAACCGCGACCACCCCGCCGAGCAGGCCGAGGGCGATGCACAGGGGCGAGTACAGCGCGGTGTTCCAGCGCTGGAACTCGTCCGTGGCGCCCGAGTTGAGCAGGAAGCCGCCCAGGCCCCGGCCGAGCAGGACCAGAGCCAGGGCGTAACTCCCGAGTGTGCGCAGCCAGTTGGGGCCGAGCTCCGGGATGGTCTCGTTGACCATCAGGGTGAGCACGGCGCCCGTGATCAGGGCGAGGCCGACGAGTGCGGACAGGGCCGGCGGGGGCATGGTGCCGCTGTCGCTGCCGAGGATCGTTTTGGTGAAGGTCACCTTGTCGGCCAGCGGCCAGGGCGAGAACGCCCAGACGAGGTGGAGGCCGCCGATCGCCACGAGCGCGACGGTCAGGGCCGCCGGGACCACTGTGCGGACCACCGTCGTCACAGCACGATCCCTCCGTCGATCTGAACGACGGAGCCGGTGATGTACGCGGCCCGGTCGGAGGCCAAGTACGAGACCAGGTCGGCGACTTCGTCCGCCGTACCCATGCGGCCGAGCGGCACTCCGGAGACCATCTGCTTGGAGTACTCCGGGTCCAGGCCCGCCACCATGTCGGTCTCGATGAATCCGGGTGCGACGGCGTTGACCCGGATTCCGTACCGTCCGACCTCCTTGGCCAGCGACTTGGTGAAGCCGATGATTCCGGCCTTGGTCGCGGCGTAGTTGGTTTGAGTGGCGATGCCGTAGACGCCCGCGACCGAGGAGAGCGTGACGATGGAGCCGGAGCGGCGCTTGAGCATGTCGAAGGCGACGGCGCGGCACACGTTGTAGGTGCCGGTGAGGTTGACGTCGACGACCTCGGTCCACTGCTCGTCGGTCATCAGCAGCAGCGGGTTGTCGCGGACGATGCCGGCCGAAGTGACCAGTACGTCAATGGGGTTGAGCTGCTCGCCCACCTGCTTGACGAGGTCGCGCACGGAGTCCGCGGAGGCCACGTCGCTCTGGACGGCGAGGATCCGGGTGCCGTGCCGGGAGGCCTCCTTGCGCACCTCGTCGGCGGCCGCCGACTGCGAGGTGTAGCAGAAGGCGACGTCGTAGCCGTCCTGGGCGAGGCGCAGCACACAGGCGCGGCCGATGCCCCGGGAGCCTCCGGTGACGAGGGCGACCTTGGAGGTCTGTTCAGGCATGGGAGAGCTCTCCTTCGGTGGTGTTCTCGCCGTCGGCGGACAGTTCGCCGCCGGGGCGCATGGTGATGACGATCGAGCCGACGGTCAGCAGGGGCGCCCCGTCCAGGAGGCTTTCGCCCTCGAAGATCAGCGTGGTGCCGACGCTGCGGACATGGCGCACCCGGTGCTCGACGAGGCTTCCGGGCAGGGCCCGGGCGTGGACCTGGATGCCGCTGATGGAGCCGAACAGCATGACCAGTTCGGCGACTTCCTCGGGCGTGAACCGCTCCCAGAGCGCGAGCACCCCGGCGGCCTGGCACCAGGACTCCACCAGCAGGGCGACCGGGTAGGCGTGGTCGGCCTCGGTGGCGCCGTCGGGGATCTCCGCGTACCAGGGTTCGTTGGCGGTGATCGCCTTGACGGCGGTGAGGCTCACGCCGGTCTCGACGGCGGTCACCCGGTCGACGAGCAGCATCGGGTAGCGGTGCGGCAGCGTCTGCTTGAGCCGGTCGATGCCGATGACGTACGGCTGGTCGGTCACGACGCCTCCCGCAGGTCGTAGCCGAGGCGGACCTGAGCGGTCTTGCCCCGGGCGGTGGACAGGGCGGCGTGCGCCTTCCAGGCACCGGACTTGAGCTTCCACTCCAGCTCTACGGTCACCTCGTCGTCGGGGAAGACGGGGCTGAGGAAGCGCACGGACTCCACGGCCGTCAGCTGCAACTGCCCTGATTCCTGGGGTGGGTTGGCGATGGCCGCGTGGTGGACGGTCTCGACCAGGCAGACCCCGGGGAAGATCGGGAAGTCGGGGTAGTGGCCGCGGAAGACCTGCTCGTCGGCGCCCACGGTCAGCCGGGTGGTGGCCCCGGCGGGTCGGCGCTCGAGGGTCTGGACGGTGCGGTTCAGGGGGGTGGCGAAGGCCACGGACATCCTGGGCTCAACTCCTTTCGGTTGCTGGACGGTTGTCATCGGGAGGCCGGCACCACGTGCGCGACCGAGACGTTGCCCTGGGCGGCGACCCCGATCACGAGCTGCTCGACGAAGGCCTCCCGCAGCAGCGCAGCGACCTGCACGGCCGGCCCCAGGCAGCCGGCGCCCGCCGTCGCCCGGATCACGCCTCCGCCGAGCGCGGCCTCGACCGTGCCGGTGACGGCGTCGTCCCCGCCGATGAGCCATACCTGGGGGCGCCTGCCGGTCAGGCCGAGGGCCGCCAGGGCGGTGGCGAGCAGCTGCTCGGCCTCCTTACGGCCCTGCGGTGAGTCGGCCAGCGGCGGTGGCAGCAGGAAGCTGCGCACCTGTACCCGGCCGTGGGTCCGGCCGCCGCGTGCCGCGACTGCCGCCGCCGGTTCGACGACCAGGGCCACGGCCCCGTCCTCGCTGCCGGTGGCGCCGGGTTCGGACCAGTCGAGCGGGGACTCGGCGGCGCCGGTCAGCAGCCATTGGGCGCGGCCGGCGCGCAGCGCCCGTACGCCGTGCTGCACTGCTTCGAGGCCGGCCACCCGGGGGCTGTGGACACCGAGGCTGAAGCCCTTGAGGGCGTGTTCCATGGCGACTCGGGAGCCGACCAGGTTCACCGAGAAGTACGGGACCGTGGCCGGGCTGAGCAGGGTCGAGTCGCCCTCGATCACCGTGCGGTCGAACTCGCCTTGCAGCTCGGACATCCCGTTGTTGGTGCCCACCGTGATCGCCCGGTGGTGCTCGGGCACGTCGGCGAGTTCGGCCCCCGTGTCGGCGAGCGCCCGCGCGGTGGCGGCCAGCAGATACTGGCTGGCCTTGGGCAAGTACTTGTAGCCGCGGCCGAGTTCGGCCCGGTGGTCGAACCAGCCCTTGGTGCGCTCCCCCTCGGGGTCCAGGGCGGTTTCGGTGACCACGCCGATGCCGGTCACCACCGGATCAGCGGTCATCAGGTCGGCAGCGGTCATCGCGGTTCACCCCGCAGCAGGAGGGACATGTTGTTGCCGCCGAAGGCATAGGAGTTGACCATCGCGGTTCGCCCGGACGGGGTGCGTTCGGCGACGGGCACGTGCACCGGGCAGTCCGGGTCGGGCGTGTCGACCGGCAGGTTCGGTGCGAGGTGGCCGTGGTGGAGGAAGAGCGCGGCGGCCACCGTGCCGAGGCCACCGGAGGCGCCGCCGGTGTGGCCGATTAGCGCCTTGAGGCTGTAGAGCGGCAGTTGGCGGGTGCGCTCGCCGAAGATCTCGTACATGGCCTGCGTCTCGACGAGGTCGTTCAGCTTGGTGCCCGTGGCGTGCGGGACGACGAAGTCGACGTCGTCGGCGGCGAGTTCCGCCTCGGCCAGCGCGTCCGCCATGGCCCGCACGATCTGGGTGCCGTCCGGGTCGAGACCGGTCGCGTGGTAGGCCTCGCAGCTCCAGCCGGTGCCGGTCAGCGTCGCGTACACCCGCGCACCGCGGGCCCGTGCGGTCTCGGCGCGTTCGAGTACAACGGCGCCCGCGCCCTCGCCGAGCACGGTGCCGCCGCGGGTCGCGTCGAAGGGCCGGCAGCTCGTCGGATCGAGCGCGCCGACCTGGTTGAAGGCGGCGTGTGCGACCCGGGAGTAGGTCTCGAAGCCGCCGACGACGACGGTGTCGGCCTCGTCGGCGCGGATCATGTCGGCGCCGATGGCCATCGAATAGCCGCTGCCGGAGCAGGCGTTGCTCACGGTGCTCGCGGCGCCGGTCGCGCCGAGCTGCCGGGCGACGACGGACGCGGTGGAGAACACCGGCGTCCAGGAGTCGTCCGCCGGGAAGCTCTTGTTGGCGCGCCACTGCTCGATGACGTAGGCGTCGGCGATGGAGGTCCCCATCACGACGGACGTACGGCCGTCGCCGAGCCCGTCGAGTCCCGCGTCGGCGACCGCCTCGCGGGCCACGCTCAGGGCCGCGCGGGTGGCGTCGCCGATGGCGAAGCCGTCGACGGTGGCCGGCTCGGGCGGCAGGGCGCCCTCGGGCAGGAAGTAGAAGTCCCGGATGGGGACATGGGCCAGCGGGTCGGGGGCCTGGGCCGCGACCGGCGCGGCGGGGTCGAGCAGCCCCTGCCAGAAGCTGTCCACCCCCGCGCCGAGGTGACACAGGGCGCCCAGGCCGGTGATGACGACTTCGGTCACCGTCTGTTCTCCCTCTCAATAAGGCTTTGTACGAGTCCACTTGGCACTGTGTGGTCGGTCGGTGAGGTGCGCGGCTACAGGAAGAAGATCCGGTCGTAGTCGGGCCAGCGGGCCGCGGACTCGCCCGCCGCCACGCACTCGACGCCGTCGATCAGCCGGTCCTCGGCCAGCCCCAGGGCGGCGAGGTCCTCGCGCTCCACCCGGATGCCGACGCCCAGGTCGCGCAGCCGCAGCAGATCGGCGCGGGGTGCGTCGAGGGTGTCGACCAGGCGCTTGCCGACCAGGAGCGGCTCGGGGGTCGCCGGGGCGTCGACCGCGTATGTGACGGCCTCGCCGCGCAGCAGTACGTCGAGGCCGAGCTGCCGGTGGATCTCGATGCCGAGGAACAGCGCGTCGAAGTAGGCGAGTTCGACCGCCCCGCGGTAGGCGCGTTCCACGATCGCCAGCGAGGCCATCAGGCCACCCCCATGAACAGCGTCTTGGTGGCGGCGTGGACATGGCCGCCGAAGGTGTGCGGCGCCCGCATGCGCACCTCGGGGATGTGCCCGGTGGCGCCCCGGTGCTCGCTGCAGGCCCGGCAGCCGAACCAGTGCAGCCGTCCGGGGAAGGCCTCCAGCAGCTCCCGGATCAGTACGACGGTGGTCGGGTACTCGGCGTAACGGTCCAGTAGATTGGCCGGCTTGGTGTCGCCGAGCGCCTCCTGGCTGAGCATGGTGCTGTAGCCGCAGGCCCACACCTGGACGCTCGCGCCGCGCTCCAGCAGCGCCTGGAGCAGCCGGAACACCGAGGTGGTGAGCTCTCCGGTGTGCGGTGGGCCCATCACGACGAGCAGGACGTCCGTCTGCGGGGTGCGCGCCATCAGTGCCACACCACCTTGGTGCCGGGGGCGAGCAGTTCGCCCGCCACCTCGTCCATGCCGACCAGTCGTGCCCGCGCGGGCAGTTGGTCCGCGTCCAGCCCGCGCTGGGTCAGCGCATAGCGGTCGACCCACAACTCGGCGCCGTACGAGAGGAGTTCGGCCAGTTGGGGCTGGGCCGCGGGTAGTGCGGCGGTGACGCCCTCCTGGACGAGGACCAGGCGGACCGGGTGGCCGGAGCGCGCCAGTGTGGTCGCGTCGCCGAGGAAGCGGGGGACGGCCGGGCCGGAGGCAGGTCCGGACGACTCGATCAGTACGAAGCCGGGCTCGTCGGGCACGGTCGGTCACTCGCCGCGCAGGGCGGTCAGGACGTGCTCGTCGAAGGGGACGAGGGACCAGTCCCTGCGGTTGGCGAAGACCGCGTAGCCGTGGACGATCGTACCGGTGGCGGTGGGGACGAGCTTGCCGTCGCGGACGACGTAGCAGTCCATCCGCGAGGTGTAGGTGAGGTCCTTGAAGACGTCCTCGACGGTGAAGACGATGTGCAGCTCCTCCTCCATCAGCGCCTCGTCCAGGAAGCGGATCTTGGAGTGCGGGACCACGGGGATCCACTTGCGCTCGTCGAGAAGGGTCTTGATGGAGATGCCGCGGTGCGCGACGAAGCGGTCCTTGGCCTCCTCCATCAGCCGCAGGTAACCGGACATCTGCAGGCGCTCGTTGTTGTGGCAGTACGGGTAGGAGATCCGCCAGCGCCAGGCGATCGCGTTGGAGCCCTCGACGAGCTCCTTCAGCAGCGGGTCGGTGGCGTGCGTGGCGGTCAGGCCCAGGTCGGCGCTCGGCACGAGCTCGGCGTCCCGCACCGGCTCGGCGGTCGCGATCCGCTCCACGGCGTACGGGGCGAGCTCGGCCGGGACCGCGTTGGCGGGGTCGACATAGCGCTCACGGCGCAGGGCGACGCGCACCTTGGACGTGACGTCCTTGTTCTTGCCGTCCTTGGAGAGGGTGACCGCGAAGGTGAGCGCGGTGCCCTCGCCGGTGGGGCGGACCGTGGCGGTGGCCGTCTCGTCCAGGTGGAAGGCGTTGAGGATGCGGGTGTCCAGCTCGGTCAGCTCGAGACCGAGGCCGTACTCCTCGAACAGCAGGCGCGAGGGCAGATCCGCGGCGCGGAAGTGGGCGAGGACGGCCTCCTCGACCAGGTAGTTGACGTGCTTGAACCCGATCCAGGTGTTGATGTTGTTGCCCTCGTAACGCGGGCGCACCTCGGTCTGGGTGGTGCCGGTGGTGAGGGCCGCCAGCTTTTCCGTAAGTGACGCAAGTGACGTACGTGAAGTGAAAGACATCGGAATTCCCCGTTCCTTTTCCAAGGCTCGTGATTCGAGGCTCGTGCCGCTCGGACGGAAGGAAACGTAGGGGCAACTCCGAGTTGTGCCGGGGGTCTTGACAGCTTCCTGCAGGGGCCGTCCGGGGTTCCGCACCTGCGCGTTTCAGGTTCCTGCCGGTTCTGAGTTCCGGCGCAATTCCCGGCCTAATGTCGCCCCGGAAACACGGGGTTTGCGCTTACGGGGAGTTGTTCAGGTGACTGAGATCGCCATTACCGGCCTGGGTGTGGTCTGCCGGCTCGGCCGGGGCGTCACGACGTTCTGGGCGGGGGTACGGGCCGGCGCCACCGCCGTCGCCGACCAGGTGCCGGACCCGGATCTGAAGGTTGAGCTGCCGCTGTACTACCTGGTGCCCGGCGGCAACTCGGATGAGGCACCCGCGACCCGCTACACCCTGGACGCCGGCCTGGAGGCACACGCCGACGCCGGGCTCGACGGCGTGCCCGGCGCCCGGATCGCCGTGGTGATGGGGTCGAGCGTCGGCGACGCCCGGCAGGTGGAGCTGGCCCGGGCGGGGCAGGTGCCCCCGGTGGCGGACGCCTCGCCGCCGTTCACGCTGGCCTCCGAGCTCGCCGCCCGGATCGGCGCCGGAGCCGGGGCGGTCAACCTCAGCAACGCCTGCGCGGGCAGCGGCTACGCCATCGCGATGGGCGCGGAGATGATCCGCACCGGCGAGGCGGACGTGGTGGTCGCGGGCGGGGCCGAGGCCTACTCGCGGGTGACCGTGGCCGCCTTCAACCAGATGGGCGCCCTCGCCCCCGACCGGCCCCGCCCGTTCGCCGAGGACCGCGCCGGGGTCGTGCTCGGCGAGGGCGCGGGCGCCGTCGTACTCGAATCGGTCGAGCATGCGAAGGCGCGCGGCGCGCAGGTGTACGCGCGGCTCGCCGGCACCGGCTGGAGCTGCGACGCCGCCCACCCGACCGCGCCCGACCCGACCGGCGCCCAGGCGGGACGTGCGATGCGGGCGGCGCTGGCGGAGGCGGGCGCCGGACCGGACGACGTCACGCTGATCGTGCCGCACGCGACCGGAACCAAGCTGAACGACAGCACCGAGGCGGCGGCGATGGGCGCGGTCTTCGGCACCCGTCTCGCCGCGATCCCGCTGCACAACCTCAAGGCGGTCGTCGGCCATCTGGCGGGCGGCGCGGGGGTGTTGGGTGCGGTGCTGGCAGCCCTCTGCTTCCACCACGGCACGGTCCCCGGCAATCCGCCGACGACCGCGTCCGACCCCGAGTGCCCGGTCCACCTGCCCTCCGAGGCCACGGAACTGCGCGACGGGATCGCGCTGGTGAACGCCTACGCCTTCGGCGGCAACAACATCTCCCTGGCCCTGACCGGAGCGTCCTCATGACCCAGGACTTCGTCGTGTCGGCCATCGACGCCGTCACCCCTCCGCACCCCGATGCGACCGACTGGTTCGACCAGCGGGCCGAACTCGGCCGTGGCTACCGGCACTTGCCGCCGTCCGCCCAGTATCTGCTGGCCGCGGTCAAGCGGGTGCTGGCCCGGCAGGGTGTCGGCGAGGCGCTGCTGGCGGTGCCCGAGGAGCGGCGTGCGGTTGCCGTCGGCACCAACCATGCCGTGGCCGGAGTGCACGCGGAGATCGACCGGGCGACCATCGCCGGCGAGGCCCGGTTGCTCTCGCCGACCGCGGTGCCGTACTTCTCGCCGAACCTCATCGCCAGCCGGGTCGCGATGGAGCACGCGCTCAAGGGCTTCAGCCTGGCCGTGCACACCCCGCGGACGGCCGCCCTGGAGGCGCTGCAGGCGGGGCTGCGCGCGATCAGGTCGGGTCGGGCGGACTGGCTGCTCGCCGGGGCCACCGAGGTCGTAGCGCCGGAGTCGGACAAGGCCGCGGTGAGCGTGCGCGGTGCGGCCGAGGACGGTGCGCTGGCCCTGGTCGTCGAGTCCGCTCAGGCGGTAACGGCCAGTGGGCGCCGGGCACTTGGGCGCATCGCGGTGCGCTCGGTCTTCGTACCGCCGCGGCGGGCCGGGGAGCCGGAGGAGGTGCGAGCGGCCATCGGCGTGCTCCTCGACGGGCTCTCCTACGACACCGGGGCCGACGTCCGCCTGACCGGTGACGGTTCCGTGGTCGCCCTGGCCGTCGCAGCCGCGCTCGGCGTCGAGCCGGAACCCGCCGGTGCCGGATCACTCGGCCCCCTCCAGGCGGTCGCCGCGGCGCTCACAACCCGGCAGCGCCCTGAAGGGACGCGAGGCCCTAACCGAAATGCGGCTACCGCCGCGTGGGCGCGCCCGGCCACGACGGCGCCGCAGACGACCGACGCCGCACCGCAACTCGTCGTGGCCGCAACCGCCGCAGGAAACGTCTCCGCAGCCTTCGTCACCCCCACACCACCCCAATGACGGCTCAACACCCCAATGAAGGAGACCAGTTGATGGCAACGCAAGCAGAAGTCCCCGAATCCGGCGTCGAGCCCCCCGTCTCGGGCCGCGGCTGGACCCTGGCCGTGGTCTGCATCGCCACGTTCATGCTCATGCTCGACCTGACCGTCGTGAACGTGGCCCTGCCCGACATGCGGGTCTCGCTGGACGCCGACTTCAGCGAGCTGCAGTGGGTCCTCGACTCCTACGCGCTGACGCTCGCCGCGTTCCTGCTCACCGGCGGTTCGCTCGCCGACCGGTTGGGCCGCAAGCGGGTGTTCAACACCGGGTTCGTGGTGTTCACGCTGGCCTCGCTCGGCTGCGGTGTCTCGCAGAGCATCCTGCAGCTCAACCTCGCCCGCGGGCTCCAGGGTGTGGGCGCCGCCGTGCTGTTCGCGGTCGGCCCCGCGCTGATCGGCCACGAGTACCGCGGCAAGGACCGCGGCCAGGCCTTCGGGATCTTCGGCGGTGTCGTCGGTCTGGCGATCGCCTTCGGTCCGCTGATCGGCGGCGGTCTCACCGACGCGCTGAACTGGCGCTGGATCTTCCTGGTGAACGTGCCGATCGGCGTCCTCGCCCTGGCCATCGGCCAGCTGCGCATCCGCGAGTCCCGCAACCCGGCCGGCCATCGCGTCGACTGGGCGGGCCTGGTGGTCTTCTCCAGCGCTCTCGGCCTGCTGGTGACCGGCTTCCTGCGCGGACACGCGGAGGGCTGGGACAGCACGCCGATCGTCTCGATGTTCACCGGCTCCGGCGTCCTGCTCGTGCTGTTCGTCCTCATCGAGCGGCGTCGCGGTGAGGCGGCCATGCTCGACCTGTCGCTGTTCCGCATCCCCTCGTTCATCGGCATGTCGGCGGCGACGCTGCTGTGGAACTCCACCGTGCTGAGCGCGATCTTTCTGCAGATCTCCTATCTGCAGAACGTGCTGGGCTTCAGCGCGTGGGAGACCGGTGTGCGTTTCCTGCCGATGACCCTGACGCTGTTCGTCGTCGCGGGTGTCACCGGTCTGCTGACCGCGAAGGCGTCGCCGAGGCTGCTCGCGGTGCTCGCGGGGGCGCTGATGGCGACCGGCCTGGGCCTGGTCACGTTGGTGCGGCACGACAGTGAGTGGACCGTGCTGCTGCCCAGCATGATCGTGGCCGGTGTCGGCATGGGCATCTACCAGCCGCTGCGGGCCGCGCTCTCGGTCGGCATGGTGGAGCCCGAGAAGGCCGGCATGTCCTCCGGGATCGCCGAGACCTTCCAGCAGGTCGGCGTGGCCCTGGGTATCGCGGTGTTCGGCGCGGTCTTCCAGAGCCGAGTCGCCGACGCGTTTGTCGCCTCCTCGGCGGCGGACCAACTCGGCCCGAAGGCGGACCAGTTCGGCGATGCGGTGTCCACGGGTGCCGTCGGCGAGATGGCCAAGGCGCTGCCGCCGGAGATCGCCGGGAAGGTCGTCCAGGCGGCGCAGTCCGCCTTCGTCGACGGCCTGCACGACGTACTGATCGCCTCCTCGACCGTGACCGCCGTCGGCGCCGTCATCGCGCTGCTGCTGATCCGCGCCAAGGACCTGCACGAGAGCGCGCGCGGCGACCATCTGCCCGACCTCGACGCCGAGTTCCTCGGTCTGCCGGAACTGAACCTGCCCCAGAACGCAAAGGACTGACCGACGTGCCCACCATCACCACCCGCCAGACGACCGGGGAACCCCCCGGCCGCATCTGGGACGCCCTGCTCGACACCGCGTCCATCCCGTCCTACGTCCCCGAGGTCGCCGAGGCCGAGACCCTCAGCGTCGACGACGATCGGCGCACCACCCGCTGGGCCGTCTTGCTCGACGGGCCGCGCCTGGAATGGGTGCAGGAGGACGTGCTCGACCACGAGCGGCGCCGCATCGACTTCCGGCACACCTGGGGGCCGCTGTCGCGCTGCACGGGTCACTGGCAGATCGGCACCGACGGCCCGCACACCACCGTGGAACTGCACCTCGACTTCGAGATCGGCATCCCGCTGATGGACGCCATGCTCGGCCCGATCGCCGAGCGGAAGCTGCGCCGCTTCACCGAGTCCGTGCTGGCGCGGATCGGCGAGCGCACCTCGCCGGGTGCGGTCGGCGGCATCGCACCGAGGAGCGCCGGATGAAGATCCTGCTGACCGGGTCCGGCGGCGTGGTGGGCAGTGAAGTCCTCGCCCAGCTGGCCGAGTTCGGGGACCGCGCCGAGGTGACGGCCGTGACCCGGCGCCCGACCCGCCCGACGGAGACCGGCTGGGTGCTGGGCGCCGAGCCCGCCCCCGAGGAGCTGCGCCGGCGGCACTGGGACGTGATCGTCCACAGCGCCGCCTCCACCCGGTGGACGATGACCAAGGAAGAGGCGATCACCGCCAACGTCCGCACCACCGAGGCCGTCCTCGAACTCGCCGACGCCGACACCCACTTCGTGCACATCTCGACGGCGTACGTCGACGGACAGGAGGGGGCCGCCCGGGACCCCGAGTACGGCCTGTACCGCAACGGCTACGAGTGGTCCAAGGCCGAGTCCGAGGACGTCGTGCGCACCCGGCATCCGGGACCGCTGACCATCGTGCGGCCCCCGCTGGTCTTCGGCCGCAGCACCGACGGCGCGATCGCCCGCCTGTCGGGCCCGTACGCGATGGTGCAGTCCCTGATCTCGGGCCTGGCGCCCGCGCTGGTCGGCGACCCGGACGGCTTCATCGAGATCTCGCCGGTGGACCAGGTCGCCCAGGTCATCGTGGCCGCCGCGCTCGGGACGCCGCCGGCCGTGCAGGTGGTGGAGACGATCGCCGGGGGCGAGAACTGTCTGCGGGTCTCGGACATGGTCGCGGTCATCACCCGGACCATCAACGAGTGGCGGGCCGAGCGGGACATCGCGCCGATCCCGCTCGCGCCCGTCATCCCCACCGCCCACTGGCACGGCTTCTACCTGCCGCTGTCCACCCCGCACCTCTCCGACGTGCAGCAGCGCGCGGTCGACCTGCTCAGCATGTTCGAGAGCTACACCAGCATCCCGGCCCCCTTCACCCCGACCAGGCAGGTCCGCGACCCCGCCGACCTGCTGGCCCGCTCGGTCCGCTGGTGGGCCGACGCCAAGCCCCGGCACGCCAAGCGGCTGCCGGAGCCGTGGCAGCTCGTCGCGGCCTGAACCCACCTTTCCCACTCACCTTTAAGGAATCAGCAATGACCACCGCCACGCTCGAAAAGGAATCCCTGCGCGAACTCGTCGCCGACGCCCTCGACGTCGAGATCGAGGACGTCACCGACGACGCCCTCTATGTCGAGGACCTCGGCGTCGACTCCCTCATGGGCCTGGAAATCCTGGTCCAGCTGGAGAAGAAGTTCGGCGTCAAGATCTCCGAGAAGGAATTCGGCGAGATCACCAACTTCGGCCAGACCTACAGCCTGCTCAGCTCGAAAATCACGGGATGAGCGGGCACGAACGCTGCCGGTCGGTCCGTACCCCCTTCACGGAGGTCCGGGCCGACGGCGTCTCGCTGCGACTCGACCCCGCGGAGCCGGTGTTCAACGGCCACTACCGCGGTTTCCCGATCTTCGCCGGGGTCTTCCTCGTCGAGACGGCCCACCAGGCCGCGCTCGACCGCCCGCCGGCCGGAGCGCCCGGGCTGCGCCTGGCGCGCCTGGAGTCGGCCCGCTTCCTGCACCCCGCCTACCCGGGCGACACGCTGACCTTTGCGCTGCGCTGGACGCAGGACGGGGCGGACTGGGTGTGCCGGGCGACGGCCGCCACCGAGCGCGCCCCGGTGGCACGCATCCGTCTGCGGTACGAGGAGGCCGGCGCCGCCTCGCCCCTCGTACCGCCCGAGTTCCCGCCCCGACCGGCCACCGGCCTGGGCCCGTTGAACCTGCCCGAGCTGATGGCCCGTATCCCGCACCGCGACGACATGCTGCTGATCGACCGGGTGCGGTCGTTCACCCCCGGCGGGCAGGTCACCGCCGAGAAGGCGATCACGTACGGCGAGCCCTGGTACCGGCACCTCGACTCCGAGGTGAAGGACCCGGCCGCGTACGCCTATCCCATCGGCCCGTTGATGGAGTCCTTCAACCAGGCCGCGGCGGTTCTCGCCACGGCCGACAAGGCCAACACGGATGTGCTGGCCGAAGAGGTCCTGATGCTCGGCAGTTACACCCAAGTGGCCTTCGGCGCCCCGGTGTTCCCGGGCGACACCCTCGAGCACTCCGTCCGGCTGGCCCGCACGGTCGACGGCATCCAGATCTTCGAGGGCAGCACGCGCGTTGCCGGCCAGGTGGTCCTGACCGTGGAGCAGGCCGTGCTGGCCCGCCGACCCGCCGACCGCATTCGCTGACAACTTCCTGCCGCGGCCGGACCGATCGCCTTTGTGGCGGTCAAGAATGAACTCACGGAAATCAATTCCCTCTCGGGCAGTTCCCGAGAAGTTCCCGCGCAATTCTCAAGGAGATCACGCATGTCCACCGAGCTCGCCGAGCGCACCGAGACCATCAAGGAAATCGTCTGCGACATCCTCGAGATCGAGGAGGACGAGGTCACCCAGACGAGCCTTTTCAAGGAGGACCACAACGCCGACTCGCTGCGCGCGATCGAGATTCTCGCCGCGCTGGAAAAGGAGTTCAGCGTCGTCATCAACCAGAGCGAACTGCCCCGCATGGTGAACATCGAGGGCGTCTACGCGGTCGTGGCCGAGGCCGCCGGCTGGTAGGGCCAAGTCCGCGCCCGGATCCGGGTGAGGGAGCGACGACTGTGGATCGGAAGGGTGGCATGTCAGCACAGCACGGCGCACCGAGCGCCATCGGGCCGGCCGGGGAAGGGGCACGCCACCGGGTCGTCCTCACCGGGTTCGGCGTGGTCTCCAGCATCGGCCTCGGCGTCGCCGAGTTCCTGCGGGGCCTCAAGGAGGGCCGCAGCGGGGCCAAGCCCATCTCCGTGTTCGCCACGGAGGGGTACTCGCACTCGACGGGATGCGAGGTCACCGGGTTCGACCCCGCGCAGTGGATCTCCGAGCTCGACCTGGACCAGCTGGGGCGGGCCACGCAGTTCTCGGTGGCCGCCGCCCGCATGGCCCTGCAGGACTCGGGCCTGGACCTGGGCCGGCTGCGTGAGCAGCGCGGCCTGATCTCGATCGGCACCACCGACGGCGAGTCCTACGACCTCGACCACCTCGTCGAGGCCGAACTCGCCGACGGCGCCGAGAAGTTGGACCCGGTGGCCGTGCGCCGGGTCCCCGCGGGGCGGCTGTCGGTGGCCGTCGCGCAGGAGCTGGGCCTCAGCGACGTGGAGGCGGTGACGGTGCCCACCGCCTGCGCGGCCGGCAACTACGCCATCGGCTACGGCTTCGACGCCGTGGCCTCCGGCGAGGCCGAGTTCGCGTTCTGCGGCGGCGCGGACGCGATGTGCCGCAAGACGTTCACCGGCTTCTACCGGCTGGGCACCATCGCCCCGGACCGCTGCCAGCCCTTCGACGCCGACCGCAAGGGCATCCTGACGGGCGAGGGCGCCGGCGTCCTCGTACTGGAACGCCTGGACTCCGCCCTGGCCCGCGGCGCGCACATCTACGCCGAGGTGCTGGGCTACGGCCTCAACTGCGACGCCTACCACCAGGTGGCGCCCAACCGGGACAGCGTCGCCCGGGTGATGCAGCTCGCCCTGGAGAACTCCGGCGTCAAGCCGGAACAGGTCGACCTGATCTCCGCGCACGGCACCGGCACCAAGGCCAACGACGTCACCGAAGTCGGCGCGATCCGGCAGGTGTTCGGGGACACCCCGCCGCGCACGGTGTCGGTCAAGTCGATGCTCGGGCACAGCATGGGCGCCGCCAGCGCGCTCGGCGCGATCGGCTGCGCGCTCGCCATCGACAACCGCTTCGTGCCGCCCACCATCAACCACGTCACCACCGACCCGGAGTGCACCGTCGACTGCGTGCCGAACCGGGCGGTCGAGGCCGACCTGCGGGTCGTGCAGAACAACGGGCTGGCCTTCGGCGGCAACAACGCGGTGGTGCTGCTGGGCCGTTACGACGCCCCGGCCGACCCCATACACGAGAAGGAGGACGCGCTGTGCTGAGCCAGGCCATCACCGGCATCGGCGCCATCGCCAGCACGGGCAGGGGAATCGACGACCTCTTCGAGAACCTGTGCGCCGGCGTCACCGGCCACGCCCCGCTGCGCGGCTTCGACAGGGCCAACTTCCGTGCCCAGTACGCCTACGAGGTCGACGACCGGCCCGCCGAGGGCAGCGACGTCCCGGCCCGCGCCACCGCCCTGCTGCTGGATGCGGTCGGCCAGGCGGCCAAGGACGCCGGGCTCGGCGACGACCTCGCCGGCATCCCCGTGCTCGTCGGCACGGGACTGCGCGAGCTGCGCTCCCTTGAGCTGTGGTGGCGCGGGGACGCCGAACTCACCGAGCACGGACTGCACTTCGGGCCCGCCCTGAAGGAGCGCTTCGGCGCCGAGCAGACGTACACCTTCTCCAACGCCTGCTCCGCCTCGCTGTACGCACTGGCCCTCGGCTCGGACCTGCTGGCCCGGCCGGACGGCCCGGACACGGTGATCGTGGCCGGTGTCGACGTGCTGACCGAGAGCATGTACGGCCTGCTGGAGCGGGTCCACCCGGAGGCGCCCGAGCGGGTCAGGCCGTTCGACCGCAACCGCACCGGTGTGCTCATGGGCGACGGCGCGGCAGCCGTCGTCCTGCAGAAGGAGGCGACCGGGGACGAGGGTCAGCAGGTGCACGGGCGGCTGCGCGGGGTGGCGGTCAACTGCGACGCCTACCACGCCACCGCGCCCTCGCCCGAGGGCATCGCGCAGGCGATGCGGCAGGCGTACGCCGTCGCCGCGGTCGAGCCGAAGGACGTCGACCTGGTGATGCTGCACGGCACCGGCACCCTCCTCAACGACGAGGCGGAGGCCGTCGCGCTCGCCGAGGTGCTCGGTTCGGACGCGGACAAGCCGCTGATGACCGCCGTCAAGTCGATGACCGGGCACACCTCGGGCGGCTCCGGCCTGCTCAACCTGGTGGTCGGGCTGCGGGCCATGGACCAGGGGCGGATCCCGCCCACGGTGGGCCTGGACGACCCGGTGGACGAGGCGGCCGGCTTCCGCTTCGTGACCGGCGCCGAGCGTCAAGCACACCTGGAAACCATGCAGTTGAACGCCTTCGGCTTCGGCGGCATCAACGCGGTGGCGATCGTGGAGGCGGCTCGATGAGCGGTTCAGTGGTCATTACGGGCGTCAGTGTCCTGGTCCCGGGGGCGGACACCCCGGCGGCGCTCGCGGCCGGTCCCGAGGCGGGCGGGCGCCCCGTGGCGCCGGAGGTGCTGGTCGGCAAGAAGGGCCTGCGCTACAAGGACCGGGCGACGCAGCTGGCGTACTGCCTGGCCTCCGGCGCGCTGATGGACACCGGCCTGCTCGACGAGGACGGGCTGACCGTCCCGGGCACGAGCATCGGTGTCGTCGCCAGCTCCAACTTCGGCAACCTGGACACCGTCGTGCGCGCCCTGGACACCATCCGGGCGCAGACGGTCACGGCCACCTCGCCGATGGACCTGCCGAACGCCTCCAGCAATGTGGTCGCCTCCTCGGTGGCGATCCGCTTCGGCCTGCGCGGCCCCAACCTGATGGTCTGCAACGGCGCGACCTCGGGCCTGGACGCCGTGCACTGGGCCGCCACCATGATCGACTCGGGCCGGGTCGACCGGGTGCTGGTGATCGGCGTGGAGCCGGACAACGACGCGGTACGGCGTCTGCTGGGCGAGGGCCGCACGGGCCTGGACGGCGGTGCCGCCCTGGTGGTCGAGCGCGCCGAGGCCGCCCGCCACCGCTCGGCCACGGTCCGCGCGGTCTACGGCGGCTACGCGATGAGTGACGGCATCCGCTCCTGCGTGGAGGACCTCGCCGGCCCGGACCGTACGGCGCCGGCCCGCTGGCAGATCCCGCAGGACGCCGCCTCCACCCTGCCCGACGATCTGCTCCCGGGCGTGCCGCGGGTCGGCCTCGGCGCCGGGCTCGGCCAGGCGTCCGGCGCGCTGGGCGTGCTGCAGTGCGCGGCGGCGACGGACTGGTTCGACGAGGGCGGTACGGGCCCGGTGTACGCGGTGTCCGGCGCGGGCCTGAGCGGTGCCACGGCCGGCGTCTCCCTGCTGTCCCCGACCCAGCTCGTCTCGACCCCACTCCCCCTTGCGGGGAGTCGACGGTGATGCGTCCCCCCGCGCCGTCGGCTCCCGTCGTGCTGCGGCGGCACCCGGGTGCCGCCGCAGCAGGCGCCCCCAGAATCCTGTTCCTGCACGGCCTCGCGGGCAGCGACACCGTGTGGGAGGAGACCGTGCGGCAGCTGGGTGCCGCGCACGAGGTCTGGTCGGCCCAACTCCCCTGGCGGGGACAGGGGGTGGAGGGCTGGGGCCGGACCGCCAACCTCACCCCCTGGGTCGAGGAGGCGCTGGCTTCCGTGCCCGGCCCGGTGGACGTCGTCGTGGCGCACTCGATGTCGTCCAACGTGCTGCTCGAACTGCTCGACCGCACCGATGCGTTCGACCGTTTCGGTATCCGCGCCCTGGTCCTCGTCTCGCCCTTCTACCGGGGCACGGCGGAGGAGTTCGACTGGGCGACCATCACCCACTACCTCAACGACTTCCACCTGATCCTGCAGGAGGGCATCCGCGCCCACTCCGGCGGCCGGGTGTCGGCGGAGACCGAGATCCTCATGGCGCAGCGGGTGCGGGAGTGGATCGGCCCGTACGGCTGGATCCGCTTCTTCGACCTGTTCCTGCGCACGCCCGAGCTGCGCACGGCCCGAATCACCGTGCCCTGTCTGGTGGTTGGCGGCGCGCACGACATCGCCACCCCGTCCCAGCACGCCATCGCGCTGGCCGGCGCGCTGCCCGACGCCCGCCTGCGCGTCCTCGGCGGCAGCGGCCACTTCCCGATGGTGGACGAGCCGGCCGACTTCAACGCCGAGCTGCGCGAGTTCCTGGATTCGGTCCTGACGCCCCCGCCCGTCCTGCAAACAACCCTCACCACAGAAACGTGACGATCATGAGTGCTACGGCAACGGCGGTCCGCCGCCCGGTCATCACCGCCTGGTCCGCCGTCTCGCCCTTCGGCGTCGGCAGGGCCGCGTTCACCGAGGGCGTCCGACAGCGCCGCGACACCAGGGCGGCGCTGGCGCCTTCGTACGAGAAGACCCCGGAGCCGACGGCCTGCCTGGTACCGGGCTTCGACGTCCGCTCGGCGCTGGGCCGCAAGGGCACCCGTTCCATGGACCGGGTCACCGGTCTGACGGTCACCGCGGTCGGCGCGCTGCTGGACGAGAGCGAGCGCAACCGGCGGGTGGGCACCGGGGAGGGCGCGGCCTTCGCGCTGGGCACCACCACCGGCAGCGCGCAGAGCATGATGGACTTCACCCGCGACTCGCTCACCGGCGAGCAGCCGTTCTTCGTCGACCCTGCGCAGTTTCCCAACACGGTGATGAACTGCGCGAGCGGCCAGAGCGCGATCTGGTACCAGCTCAAGGGCCCCAACACGACGATCGCGGGCGGCCGGGCGGCGGGCCTGCACGCCCTCAACTACGCGCGCAGGCTGCTGGCTTCGGGCCATGCGGAGAGTGTGCTGTGCGGTACGGCGGAGGAGTTCTCGCCGGCCCGCGCGTGGCTGGAGCACCACACGGACGCGTCCGGCTCGCTGCCGCTGGGTGAGGGCAGCTCCATGCTGCTGGTCGAACCGGCCGCAGCGGGCGACCAGCCGGTGCTCGCCGAGATCCTCGCCGTCGAACTGGGCGTCGTGCTGGGCGAGGACGTGCGCGCCGCCCTCGCGTCCTGTCTGCGCCGCGCCCTGGCCCAGGCGGCTGTGACGTCTGAGCAGATCGTGGGGATCGCCCGCTCCTGCAGCACGGGCCGCGCGGGTGCCGACGAGGTGCTGGCCGTCGCGGACGTCCTCGGCGAGACCGCGGCCGTCGACCTCGCCCCGCACGAGCTGATCGGCGACACGGGAGCGGCGGCCGCCGGCTTCCAGACGGCATCCCTGCTGGCGTACGCCGAGACGCATCCGTCCGAGGCGTCCGGCCGGGTCGGCCTGATCACGTCCGTGGACCGCACGGGCTCGGTCGGCTGCGCGCTGCTTCTCCTGCACTGATGGCACTGACCGCTCTGAACCACCCGACGCACCAAGGAGCTTGACCACCATGTCCCGACGCCGCGCACCACGCTGGTACTTCTCCTTCCGCAGCCCGTACTCCTGGATGGCCTACCGCGATCTGACGGACCGCTATCCGGACGTCGCCGACGCCATCGACTGGCTCCCCTTCTGGGAACCCGACGAGCCCACCAACCAGGACCTCACCGAGCGGGGCATCCGCCTCCCGTACGTGCCGATGTCGCGCGAGAAGCACCTCTACATCCTCCAGGACGTGCGCAGGCTGGCCCGCGAGCGCGACCTCGACATGGTGTGGCCGCAGGACCCCGACCCGCATTGGGAGGTCTCGCACCTGGCCTACCTGGTCGCGAACCGCCTCGGTCACGGCCGCCGCTTCATCGACGCGGTGTACCGGGCGCGCTGGGAGCAGGGCCGGGACATCTCCGATACGGCGGTGATGGCCGCCGTGGCGTCCGAACTCGGCCTGGATCCCGAGCCGTTCGAGAAGGCGTCCACCGATCCGGCCGTACGGGATGAAGGCCTCGCCTCCATCGAACTCCTGCACCGTGACGGGGTGTTCGGGGTGCCGTACTTCATCGACGGCTTCGACAAGTACTGGGGCGTCGACCGCCTCCCCGCCTTCGTCTCCCGCATCCGCGCCCAGCACCTGCCGCCCGAGCTGCTGGCGGCCGCGGGGGTCGACCAGGGGCATGCGGGGGGTTGCGGTTGACCGGCACACGCTGGACGGCGGCCGACGTGCCCGACCAGCATGGCCGTACGGCCGTGATCACGGGCGCCAACAGCGGCCTGGGCTTCGAGACGGCGCGGGTGCTGGCCGGTCGCGGGGCGACGGTGGTGTTGGCGTGCCGGAACCTGGAGCGGGCGGCGGAGGCGGAGGCCCGCATCAGGGCGGGGGTGCGTGGCGCGAAGGTGGCGGTGCAGGAGCTGGACCTGGCGTCTCTCGCCTCGGTCCACCGGGCGGCGGACGAGCTGCGCGCCTCCCACCCCCGCATCGACCTGCTGATCAACAACGCGGGAGGCCTACGACTGCGCCACACCGTCACCGAGGACGGCTTCGAACTGACGCTGGCGACCAACCACTTGGGCCCGTTCGCACTGACGGGCCTGCTCCTGGACCGCCTGCTGGCGACCCCTGGCTCGCGCATCGTGACGGTGAGCAGCATCGGCCACCGCCACGGCAGGATCAACTTCGCGGATCTGCACGGCCGACGCCGGTACCTCGCCCCGGCGGCCTACTTCCAGGCGAAGCTCGCGAACCTGATGTTCACGTACGAACTGCAACGCCGCCTGGGGACGACCGGAGCGGACACCATCGCACTGGCCGCCCACCCGGGCAACGCCAGCACCGAGTTCGGCCGCGACCTCCCCTCCCCCGCCCGCCTCCTCATGAGCCAACGCCTGAGCCCACTCAACTCCTGGCTGGTCCAGCCCCCGGAGATGGGCGCCCTCGGCACCCTGCGCGCAGCCACCGACCCGAAGGCGGAGGGCGGCGCCTATTACGGCCCTCCGGGCCTGACCCAGTTCACCGGTCACCCGGAGCGCGTCGAGTCCACCGCCCGCTCCCACGACAGCGAGGTCCAGCGGCGGCTGTGGGAGGAGTCGGAGCGGCTTACGGGGGTCGTGTACCCGGGGTGATCTGTTCGTGCCGGGGTCACCTCAGGGGATGAGGCCCCGGTGGTACCGCGGTACCACCGGGCCGCCGAAGACTCCCCCGCGGTCCCAGAGACCCGGCCCGCCCCGCCCATAGCTTCGAACTCAGAAACACAGACACCGCGGCGCATCCAGGCATCCGCGGCCGAGTTCGAGGCAGGGAAGGCCCACGCCGATGATCGAAGCGAGTGAGCTGACGAAGCGCTACGGGGACAAGACGGTCGTAGACCACCTGAGCTTCACCGTGAAGCCGGGCGAGGTGACCGGCTTCCTGGGCCCCAACGGCGCCGGCAAGTCCACGACCATGCGCATGATCGTCGGCCTGGACTCCCCCACCGCAGGCAAGGTCACCGTCAACGGGCGCTCGTACGCGAGGCACGCCGCTCCGTTGCAGGAGATCGGCACCCTGCTGGAGGCCAAGTCCGTCCACCCCGGGCGCAGCGCGTTCAACCACCTGATGGCGCTCGCGCACACCCATGGCATTCCGCGCGGCCGGGTCGACGAGGTCATCGAGCTGGCCGGCCTGACCAGCGTGGCCGGCAAGCGCGTCGGCGCCTTCTCCCTGGGCATGGGCCAGCGCCTCGGCATCGCCTCGGCCCTGCTCGGCGACCCGGCGATCGTCATGCTCGACGAACCGGTCAACGGCCTTGATCCGGAAGGCGTGTTGTGGGTACGCAACCTGCTGCGCGGCCTGGCCGACGAGGGCCGCGCGGTGATGCTCTCCTCGCACCTGATGAGCGAGACCGCCCTGATCGCCGACCACCTGGTGATCATCGGCCGCGGCCGGCTCCTCGCGGACACCACGGTCGACGACTTCACCAGGGAGGCAGGCGGCGGAGGCGTGAAGGTCGCCACGACGGAGCCGGCGAGGCTGCGGTCACTCCTGGCCGCCCCCGACGTCACGATCACCTCCTCCTCCGCCGAGGAACTCCTGGTGGCCGGACGCGACGCCCGCGAGATCGGGGCGATCGCCGCCCAGCACGGGGTGCCGCTGTACGAACTCACCCCGCAGGCGGTGTCGTTGGAGGCGGCGTTCATGGAACTGACTAGGGACGTCGTGGAGTACCAGAGCGGCCCGGTCGATGCCGCACAAGCCATTGCTGAACGAAAGGCCGCCTGATGACCGTCACCGACCTCGCCCCCGTCCCTGCCCCTACGACGACCTACAAGGTGACCGGTCCCCGGGTGCTGCGTTCGGAGTGGGCCAAGTTCTGGTCGCTGCGCTCGAGTTGGATCACCCTGGCGGTCGCCGTGGTGTTGCTGATCGCGTTCGGTGCGATCGCCGCCGCCACCTACAGCCCCGACGCCACCGCGACGGGCGGCCCGCCCGGCCCGGGCTCCGGCGACAGCGATGCGGTCAGCCTGGCCCTGACGGGCGTGACCTTCGCGTCGCTGGCGGTGGGCGTGCTGGGGGTGCTGCTGTCGGCGGGCGAGTACACCACGGGCATGATCCGCTCCACGCTGGCGGCGGTGCCGCGCCGGCTGCCGGTGCTGTGGTCGAAGGCGGCGGTGATCGGCCCCATCGTCCTGGCCCTGTCGACGATCGCCGCGCTGGCGGCATTCCAGCTGGGCAAGCTGGGCCTGGACGGCGAGAAGATCGCGCTGTCTCTTGGTGACGACGGGGTACTGCGCAGCCTGGCGGGCGCCGGGGTCTACCTCGGCCTGGTGGCGGTGTTCGGCGTGGCCCTGGGCGTACTGCTGCGCTCCTCGGCCGGGGCCATCGCGGTCCTGGTCGGCGTGCTCCTCATCCTCCCGGGCCTGGCCTCGCTGCTGCCGGACTCCTGGTACGACACGATGAACCCGTACTTCCCGAGCAACGCGGGCTCGGCGGTGTACGCCCTGCACCAGTCGTCGGACGCGCTGTCGGCGGGGGCGGGGCTGGCGGTGTTCGGGGGCTGGGTGGCTCTGGCGCTGGTCGGGGCGGCGGTGCGACTGGTCCGCTCGGACGCGTGACCTGCTAGGACGGGGACAATGGGGCCCATGAGTCCGGAACGCGCGGCGGCCGCCGCGGACGCGTCCCGGGGGACGGCGCAAGTGCCGTCCCCCGGGCTCGACGCTGCCTGGGCGTCGCACCCGGTCCTGGACAGCATGCTGCGCGGCCAGAACCACCGCCGGCAGCTGGACCGTAGACATCCGTGGCTCTTCGACACGGCGGTGGTGCTGATCGTCGCCCTGATCAGCCTCCCGGACCTGCTCACCCGCAGGACCCACGGCCCCTTCGGGGAGGCGAGCACCCGCGCCGACTACCCGACGGCCGCCCTGATCGCCTTCGCCGTAGCACTCATCGTGCCGCTGTGGTGGCGCCGCAGGGCCCCGGCGGTCACGTTCTTCGTGATCCTCTCCGTGTCGCTCATCCAGTGGTCGCTGGGCGTGTGGCAGCAGGCCGGCATCGCGGCACTGGTCGCCCTGTACACCCTGGCTTCACGGGGTTCGCTACGACTGCTGGGCTGGGCGGCGGCGCTGACATTCGCCGGCCTGACCCTGGCCACCTGCTTCCTGGTGCCCGTGGAAAATCCGCTCCTCGGCCTCTTCTTCCTCCTGGGCACGACGACGGCGGCCATGGCCACAGGCCTGACGCTCCGCATCCGCCGGATGTACCTGGCCGCGCTCGAGGACCGCGCCGCCCGCCTGGAGATCGAACGCGACCAGCGCGTGCAGCTCACCGCCGCCGCCGAACGGGCCCGGGTGGCCCGCGAGATGCACGACATCGTCGGCCACAACCTCTCGGTCATGGTCAGCGTCGCCGACGGCGCAGCAACCCTGGCCACCAACCGAGGCGAACAGTCCGCCGATGCCCTGCGCATCCTCGCCGACACAGGCCGCCAGGCGATGAGCGAGCTACGCCGGGTCCTGGGCGTCCTACGCGAGAACCATCCCCCCGAACGCCCCCTGAACCCCCAACCGGGCATCCCCGACCTGGACCAGCTGCTGACAAGGGTCCGCGCGGCGGGCCTACCGGTGACGTACCGCACGGTGGGCAACCTGGACACCCTGAGCAGCGGCGTCCAGCTCACGATCTACCGCATCGTCCAGGAGTCGCTGACGAACACCCTCAAGCACGGGGGCCCAGGCTCCGCAGCCGAAGTCTCGGTGACGTCCGAGACCGGCAGGGTCCACATCCGCATCGCAGACACGGGAACACCACCAACGGCACGTACGACGACGGAGCCACAGACCGCCACCCCCGGGCACGGCTTGGTGGGCATCCGCCAACGGGCGGCGATGTACGGCGGAGAAGTCACGATCGGCCCACGCGACACGGGAAACGGCTGGCTGGTGGACGTATCCCTGGACGCCTCGACGGACCCCCCGCCCTCAGGAGACCCCAAGCGATGACCACCGTGCTGATCGCCGACGACCAGCCCCTGCAACGCATGGGCTTCCGCATGCTGCTGGAGGGCACCCCCGGCCTGACCCCGGTCGGCGAGGCGGCACATGGAGCCGAAGCGGTCCGCCTGGCCGCCGAACTCCGCCCCGACGTGGTCCTGATGGACATCCGCATGCCCGGCATGGACGGCCTGGAGGCCACCCGCCGCATCACCGCGACGGGCGGCCGCACGAGAGTCCTGATCGTGACGACGTTCGACCTCGACGAGTACGCGTACGAGGGCCTACGGGCCGGAGCGAGCGGCTTCCTCCTGAAGGACGCCCGCCCGGAAGAACTGGTAGCAGGCATCCACGCGGTAGCGACGGGCGACGCGGTAGTGGCCCCCAGCCTGACCCGCCGCCTCCTGGACGCCTACGCCCACCAGGTCCTGGCCCCGTCCGACACCCCCGCGGCCGAGGACCCTCGACTGCAGGCACTCAGCGACCGCGAACGGGAGGTTCTGATCGCGATCGGCCAGGGCTGGACGAACACGGAGATCGCGGAGCGGCTGGTGCTGACCGAGTCGACGGTGAAGAAGCACGTGGGCCGGGTCCTGGCGAAGATCGGGGCGCGGGACCGCATCCAGGCGGTGATCATGGCGTACGACGCCGGGCTGGTGAGGGCCAAGTAGAGGCGGGTCATGCGCCGCTCGTCGCTGTTGCGCTGCTGCGCTCTGGCAGGTCCCGTAGTCGGGCACGTGTGAGGCTCCCCGAGAGGATCCGGATGGCCGAGGCCGCCGGAAGGGACGTGCGACGGCCGATGAGGTTCTCCGTGATCGGCAGTCAGAGGTCACGGTAGGTGCGCTGCAGCCGCGAGTGTGGGCGAATCGTGCACCGACTGAACCTGCTGAGAACCGGACACGAGACACCGAGGAGCACCCGCTGGAGGCGGACGTCCCCTTAAATCGGCAGCCTGACCACGCTCCGGGCCTTGCGCACGGCTCCCATGAGAGGCTGGACGGCATGGGGGCAGCGCCGGACGATCAGACTTCCCAGGAGTTCTTGGCAGGGATCCATGTTGGCGACCTCTGCAGCGGGACGGTCGCAGAGGTCACGCGGTCTCACGGGGTGACGGTGACCCTGGACGGATTCTCCGCACGCCCGCTGGGGACCGTCTGGCCGGCGGATGTCTCCTGGCGCTGGAATACGGCTGTGGCCGTGGAGGTCGGCCAGCGGATCACCGCTGAGGTGATGGCCGTTGACCTGGACGAGGGCAGGGTCCGGCTGGCGATGACCGCCACCGAGAATCCGGAACTTTGGGCGTTCCTGAAATCACGTCACCGCGGAGAGATCCTTTCCGGGACAGTCGCGGCGATCGAGCGCTTTGGCGTGTTCGTGTCGCTGGATGACGGCCCTGACCACCCGGTCTTCCCTGGCGTTGGGTTCATCACGATCCCCGAACTGTCGTGGCGCCACATCGACGCAGTTTCGGACGTCGTTCGGGTCGGACAGCGCGTCTCATGTGAGTTTCTTCAGTTCGACGACTGGAACGGCGAGGCAAGGCTGTCCTTGAAGGCAATGCAGCCGGACCCTTTCGCGGCGTTCGTCGAAGGGACTGCGGTGGGCCAGACGCTGCACGGACAGGTCACCAGGGTGGTCCCGTTCGGCGTCTTCGTTCAGGTCGCCGCCGGTATTGAGGGACTGGTCCATCTACAAGAGCTCACCAGGATGCCTGTGGCGACTTCGGAGGACGTCCTTCAGGTCGGCGACGAGATCACGGTCGTCGTCACAGAAATCGACCGACAACGACGCAGGCTGGCACTCTCCCGACGTGAGGTCTTACCCGACCTCCGGTGACACCTGCGTGTCGCTGTCTCCCCTGCGCGAGTGCTCCAGTCCCTCAGCCTGTTTGGTGAAGGCGAGGCCCCGCCCCCAACCCGGCCGTGGGAGGTGGCGACGTCCCGCCGCGGTGCGAAACCGCCGCCCACCCTCCGTCCCACCCCTTGCGCCATCTATCGAATTTCGATAGATTCCCATCGCAACTCGATGGAAGGATGGGCCGTGGGAAAGCTGGCAGTGCGTGCGCTACGCGCCGTGCTCGTGGTGGTGCTCGCCGGCACCGTGTTCGTACAGGCATTGATGCTGTGGGCGCTGATCAGCGGGAACGACCCGGAGGACGGGTCGCTCCCCCTGACCCCGCTGCGCGTGATCACGATCCTGGGCATGTTGTCGGCCCAGTTCGCCCTGGTCTGCGTATGGCGGCTGGTGACGATGGTGCGACGCGGAACCGTGTTCTCCCACGCCGCCTTCCGCTACGTGGACGGCGTGATCGGCGCGATCGTGGCGGCTGCCCTCGTGTGGTTCACCGTCACGGCCATCAACGCACCGGGCCAGCGGGACGACCCGGGCGTCACCGTCATCATGGCCGGGGTCGGCGTGGCCATCCTGGGGGTCGCACTCATCGTGCTCGTGCTGCGCATGCTGCTCGCCCAGGCCGTGGCGCGCGACGTCGAAGCGGCGCAGATGAAGGCCGAGTTGGACGAGGTGATCTGATGCCGATCGCCGTCGACATCGACGTGATGCTGGCCCGGCGGAAGATGTCCGTGGGTGAGCTCGCGGACCGCGTAGGGATCACGCCCGCCAACCTGGCGGTACTCAAGAACGGCCGCGCCAAGGCGGTCCGCTTCGCGACGCTCGCCGCACTCTGCGAGGTGCTCAAGTGCCAGCCGGGCGACCTGCTGCGCTGGGAGGCCGATGACGCCGCGGGCGGATGACGCGCCCCAGGGCGGGCGTGAAAACGCCGGCCAACGACGAACCCCGTCCTTCCGGCGCGGAAGGGCGGGGTTCGTCGTTGGGCGGGCAGCCAGGGCTTCGGGGGTGCAGCACATTCACAGCCAGCCGGACGCGCACTCCGCCAGGCGTTCGTGGCTTCGGCGATGCCGCCTCTGTGCCTTGTCGGCGCCTCCTCCGCGCACGCCATGGACGCTGGCTCGGTGCGGCGGACATTCGAATTCTCAGCCGATCTGGTCCGATGGGTAAGAACGCCCCTCATCGTCTCCAGGGATCTGGTCCGGCGGAACCGTGTCGAGCCGAGCGAGGTCCTCCCGGCCCCCGACGACCGCTGGGCCGCAGCCTGGCGGCAGACCACCGACGACCAGAGCAACGGCTTCCTCGGCGGTGTCCGCCTCCCCCACGATCTGGGAACGGGACGGCCCAGCGACGAGGTAACGCCCGCCAGGAAGGTGCATGATGAACGGAACATCCCAGGACCAGGCACCTGTACACCTGCTGAAATGAAGGTCCTGGTGACTGCTTGAGGGATGGAGCTGCCGGAGAAGCGGCTCAGCATACGCGGCTCCCACCAGTCTGATGTCCATGTCCTTCCTATGGAGCAGTCGTTGCCACGCAGCCTCCACGAGATCATCCCGACCCGGCTCGGCGCCATCGGAAGCACTCGGCGCATCTATCCATCCCATGGGCCCATTCTGCTGTCCCGTTCACCTGAGACAGGGACCAGATCGACCGAGGCGGGACGCCTCCCCGGCCGCCAGCACGTGCCGAGAACAGACCTGTCTCAGACAGAGTTGCAGGACACACAGGAAGCCCCTTTAGCCCTTCCGACCTGCACCAAAGGCGCACGGAGGGGCTACCTCTCTAGCAGGGGGAGGTATTGGAAGCCCAGTTGGAAAGGGCAGAGGTGCCCCCCAAATAACAGCCGTGCAGATCACTTGCCCCAGGCGAAGCGCGCCTGGTCGTCCGGGGTGAGGAGGCCATTGGCGCCTCAAAGCGGCAGCCAACCTGCTGGAGCCAGTACGCACGGATCTCATCCAGCACGTTCCGCAGGCGCTGGTCCTGACTCAACCTCGCAGCCCACGCGGTCGCGGCACTGGATGCGGATGAGAATTTGTCGTAGGGAATGCCCGAGCGCATTCGTGACGGAGGCCAGTTCTGCATCGGTCAGCCATGCTGGCCCTCGCCGTCGGCGAAACCTCTAGTGCAGGTGGACCCGCCCGAGCAGGCCCCTCTCCGTCGGAACCAAGCGAGTCGCGTTTTCTTGCTCGCCGGCGTCGTCGCTGTTGGCAGTGTCTCCGCGGCCGGATCAGCTCCTCGTCCGGAGGATCTATCAGCGAACGAAACCTTGCGGCTCACTCCGCGCGATACCTAAGATATTTTCGCTGATCCTCACGCTCAACGAAGTTTCTTCGGTAAACGGCTCTCGAGGGTAGGTGTCTCCATGACGGTTGCCGCTACGTCGACGGTCCATCCCGACGAGGTACACGAGAGACTCGGTCGGCACGTGCTGATCGACGGTTTCAAGCTTGTGCTCGACCCGCTCGCCAGTCAGGGCTCGTGGATCGTCGACGCACGCAGCGGTGAGAAGTTCCTCGACCTCTACTCGTTCTTCGCGTCCGCTCCGCTGGGGCTCAACGCACCGGGCATCGTGAACGACCCGGACTTCATGGCCCTGCTCGCACAGGTCGCCGCGAACAAGCCCGCCAACCCCGACATCTACACCACGCACTACGCCGAGTTCGTCGAGACGTTCGTGCGGGTACTGGGCGATCCGGACCTGCCGAGGCTCTTCTTCGTCGAGGGCGGAGCACTCGCCGTAGAAAACGCGCTCAAGACGGCGTTCGACTGGAAGAGCCGCCGCAACGAGGCCGCAGGCCGCTCACCCGAGCTCGGCACCAAGGTGCTCCACCTTCGGAAGGCGTTCCACGGCCGCAGCGGCTACACCCTCTCGCTGACCAACACCGAGCCCAACAAGACGGCCCGTTTCCCGAAGTTCGACTGGCCGCGCATCGACGTACCCGCGGTGCGATTCCCCCTCGAGCGCCACCTCGCCGAGGTCGAGGAGGCCGAGCGAGGGGCCCTCGAGCAGGCGCGGCGAGCGTTCGAGGACAACCCGCACGACATCGCCTGCTTCCTCGCCGAGCCGATCCAGGGCGAGGGCGGCGACAACCACATGCGCCCCGAGTTCCTGCAGGCGATGCAGGCGCTCTGTCACGAGTACGACGCGTTGTTCGTGCTCGACGAGGTGCAGACCGGGGTGGGGATCACCGGCACCACCTGGGCCTACCAGCAACTCGGCCTCGAGCCCGATATCGTCGCCTTCGCCAAGAAGGTCCAGCTCGGCGGCATCATGGCCGGCCGCCGTGTCGACCAGGTGGCCGACAACGTCCTGCGGGTCTCCGGGCGGATCAACTCCACCTGGGGCGGCGGACTGGTCGACATGGTCCGGGCCCGCCGCATCCTGGAGATCATCGAAAAGGACGACCTGGTGGCCAATGCCGCCGCCGTGGGCGCGTGGTTCCTGGCCGAGCTTCGTAATCTGGAGGTCCGACACGCACCGGTGGCGTCGAACTCGCGGGGGCGCGGATTGATGTGCGCCATCGACATGCCCGACAGCGCCGTTCGCGACGAGGTGGTGCGCCGGCTGCGAACCGAGGAACAGGTGATCGCCTTGCCGTGCGGCGAGCGTGCGGTGCGCTTCCGCCCTGCCCTGTCCATCACCCGGGACGAGCTCGGGGTCGCCCTGCGGGCCCTCGACCGGGTCCTCGCCGGTCTGCACTGACCGGTACCAGCGACGCCGTACCAGGCGACGCCGTACCAACCGCCCCCGTACGAACCGACTCCCTGCAAACGAACCCCGTACCAGCCACCCCCTCCCAGCCGCCCCGTCCCACCCGAAAGGTAGGGCAAAGACATGGCCCGTTCCGTCGCCTCGATCGTTGCCGGCCATCCGGTCGCCGGCGCTCCCGGCGGGACTCTTCAGCGCCCCAATCCCGGCCGTACCGCCGAGCTGGTCACCGAGGTCTCGCTCGGGAACGCCTCGACCTTCGTCGAGGCCGCCAAGGCCGCGAAGGCGGCTCAGCGGTCCTGGGCGGACGTCCCGGCGCCGGTGCGCGGGTCCGCGATCGGAAAGATCGGCCGGCTCGTCGAAGCGAACAAGGACCGCCTCGCCCGCATCGTCACCGAAGAGATCGGCAAGCCGCTCGCCGAGGCGCTCGGTGAAGTCCAGGAGATCATCGACACCTGCGACTTCTTCCTGGGCGAGGGGCGCAGGCTGTACGGGCAGACAGTGCCCTCGGAGATGCCGGACAAGCAGCTGTTCACCTTCCGCAACCCGATGGGCGCGGTCGCGGTGATCACCGCCGGCAACTTCCCGGTGGCCGTACCGGCCTGGTACCTCGTGCCGGCGCTCGTGACCGGCAACACCGTGGTGTGGAAGCCCGCCGAGTACGCCGCCGCGAGCGCCAAGGCTCTCTACGAGCTGTTCGTGCACGGAGGCGGCCTGCCCGACGGCGTACTCAACCTCGTACTCGCCGACGGAGAGCAGACGTACGCCGGCCTGGAGACCTCCCTCGACGCCGGCCTGATCGACAAGGTCGGCTTCACGGGCTCCACGACCGTCGGCCAGAAGATCGGCGCCCTGTGCGGAAGCCACCTCCAGACCCCCTGCCTGGAGCTGGGCGGCAAGAACCCCCAGGTGGTCACTCCGAGCGCACACCTCGACCTGGCGGTCGAGGGGGCGTTGTTCTCCGGATTCGGCACCGCGGGGCAGCGCTGCACCTCCCTCGGGACGTTGATCGTGCACGAGTCGGTGCACGAGGACTTCCTCGCCCGCTTCGACGCCGCGAGCCGCGCGGCCCGGATCGGCGACGCGTTCGAGGACGTCCTGTACGGCCCGATGCTCGATGAGCGGTTCGCGCGGCGCTACGAGACCTTCCTCGGGTGGATCAAGGACCACCACCGCACGTACGGCTCCGACGGCACGGGGCGGATCACGGCCGCCAACCCGCGCAAGGGCTTCGTAGGCGACCCTGAGGCGGGCATGTTCTACCACCCGGTGATCGTCGACGGAGTGCGCCGCGACGACGACCTGTTCCTCAACGAGACCTTCGGTCCGATCGTCGGAGTGACGACTTACCGGACCTTCGACGAGGCCGTGGAACTGGCCAACGCCCATGGTTACGGGCTATCGGCCGCGATTTATACCAGCGATCCGCACGAGGTGTGGACGTACCGGCGCGGCATCTCCGCGGGCATGGTCAGCGTCAACAACACCACCTCCGGAGCCGAGGCGCACCTGCCGTTCGGCGGCAACGGCAAGTCGGGCAACGGCAGTCGACAGTCGGGGCAGTGGGTGCTCGACCAGTTCACCCGCTGGCAGTCGATGAACTGGGACCACTCCGGCCGTCTGCAGAAAGCGCAGATGGACGTGGCCACGCTCGAGCCCGACCTCTCCTTCCGCCTGTGAGCGTCGTCGAGGACCTGGACCGGCACTTCCGCGAGGCGGTGACCGGTCTACGGTCTGCTGCCCACGCTGTCGGCCGACTGGACACCCGTACCGCACTGGACCTGTTCGACGCCCAACTGGAGAGCAGACACACCGACTTCGCTGCGCGCTGGATGCAGCAGCAGGGCCGCGGCTACTACACCATCGGATCGAGCGGACACGAAGGCAACGCCGCGCTCGCCCTCGCGTTGCGCCCCACCGACCCGGCGTTGCTGCACTACCGCTCCGGCGCCTTCTACTGCGCCCGCGCCCGGCAGGCCGGCGGCGTCGATGCGGTCAGGGACATGCTGCTGGGGGTGGCCGCCGGGGCCGACGAACCGATCGCCGGTGGACGGCACAAGGTGTACGGGCGCCACGAACTGGCCGTCATCCCGCAGACGTCGACCATCGCCTCCCACCTGCCGCGGGCGGTCGGGGTGGCGTGGAGCATCGCCCGCGCCAAGCGGCTCGGCACCGAGTGCGCCTGGCCCGCCGATGCCGTCGTCTGCTGTTCCTTCGGCGACGCCTCGGTCAACCACTCCACAGCGGCAGGAGCCATCAACAGCGCCTGTAACGCGGCCTACCAGGGCCTCCCGATGCCGATTCTGTTCGTCTGCGAGGACAACGGCCTGGGCATCAGCGTGCCGACACCGCAGGACTGGGTACGGCAGGCCTACGGCAACCGGCCTTCTCTCACCTACTTCGCCGCGGACGGCTGCGATCCGCAGGCCGCCTTCGACACCGCGTACGAGGCAGTGACCCACGTACGCAAGAACCGTCAACCCGCCTTCCTGCACCTGTCGATGGTGCGCTTCCTGGGCCATGCGGGCTCGGACGCAGAAGCCGCCTACCGAATGCCGTCCGAAATCGCCGCGGATCTGGACCGCGACCCGCTGCTGGCCACCGCCCGGCTGCTCACCGCGACCGGCGCCCTCACCCCGCAGCAGGTTCTCGACCGGTACGACGAGGTGGGCGGCCAGGTGCTCGCCGTAGCCAAGGAGGCTTTGGAGAGCGAGCCACTGACCACCGCCACCCAGATCGCCGCCCCCATCGCACCCCGCCGCCCGGAGCTGGTGGCGGCCGAGGCACGCCGTACGAGCGAACCACCCACAGCCCCCGTGGGCGAGCCAGTCACCGTCGCCCAGGCCATCACCCACACACTCGCCGACCTGCTCGGCAGCCACCCGGAAATGGTCGTCTTCGGCGAGGACGTCGGCCGCAAGGGCGGCGTCTACGGACTGACCCGGGGCCTCCAGCGTCGCTTCGGTACCGCTCGGGTCTTCGACACCCTCCTCGACGAACAAGCCATCCTCGGCCTCGCGTTGGGGGCGGGCCTGTCCGGGCTGCTCCCCGTGCCGGAGATCCAATACCTCGCGTACCTGCACAACGCCGAGGACCAACTGCGCGGCGAGGCCGCCACGTTGCAGTTCTTCTCGCAGGGCCAGTACCGCAATCCCGTTGTGGTCCGCATCGCCGGCTACGGCTACCAGCGCGGTTTCGGCGGCCACTTCCACAACGACAACGCGGTGGGCGCCCTGCGCGACATTCCCGGTCTGGTCATCGCCTCCCCGTCCCGCCCCGACGACGCCGCCGCGATGCTGCGCACCTGTGTGGCGGCCGCGAAGGTGGACGGAACGGTCAGCGCCTTTCTCGAACCGATCGCGCTATACCACACGCGTGATCTCCATACGGAGGACGACAACGGCTGGCTCGCGGCGTATCCGCCACCGGCACAGCACGTCCCGATCGGCCGGGCACGCACGTACGGCACCGGTGCGGACCTGACCTTGGTCACCTTCGGCAACGGCCTGCCCATCTCCCTTCGAGCCGCACGCCGGCTGGAGCAACAGGGCATCGCCTGCCGGATCGTCGACCTGCGCTGGCTGGCGCCGCTGCCGGTCGAGGACCTGCTGCGGGAAGCCCGCGCGACGGGACGCGTCCTCGTGGTGGACGAGACCCGCCGTACGGGCGGCGTGTCGGAGGGAGTCGTCACGGCTCTGGTCGATGCCGGGTTCAGCGGGGCGGTACGACGGGTTGCGAGCGCGGACAGCTTTGTTCCGCTGGGGAAGGCGGCGGAGTTGGTACTCGTGTCGGAGGCGGACGTGGAGCGCGCCGCCGGGGAGCTGCTCTCAGGGGGCCCGGAGGCTCACGAGTGACGCTGGGCAGGCCCCAGTGGGCGCCGTTGATCTCGAGGCGCTGGCGGATGAGGTGTGCGGGCGCCTGATCGACGCGACCCGTGTGCCGGTGTTCTTCCTCGACCTGCACCAGGTCGTGCGCCCCGGTGTATTGGCTTGAAGCGGGACCGTCCAGGGCTGGGGCCGTTGATCTACCCGGTTGCGTCGGCAGGCTGGCCCTGCGCCGGTTTGGGGCGATGTCCTGGAGGAAGCGTGACGAGCAGTGCGGGGAAGGCAGAGCTGAGCGTAAGGTCCAGGCAGCTCGCGTAGCGGATCGAGTTCGCCGAGAACGATGCGCTACTCGGTGAGAACGGACCCAAGTTCCAGGCATAGGCATTTCTCAAGGCCAGGTGATCATGGCCTAACTTGCTGTGCCGTTCTGCTTAGCCGGTCCACGATCGCCGCGCAAAGCCGCGGATCCTGCTCGGCGTTCTCAGTGCCCTCGATCCGAGTGAAGAGAAGCAGACGACGGTCGTCCTCGGCGACCTTGCCGCGGTCGAGGCTGCGGCCGGTCGGCTGGACGAGGCGTGCGCGTACGCGCTGCGGGCGCTCGACCATCTGGAGCGGACCTGGTACGCGATGGGCATGGACCGGGTACGCATCGAGGCAGCTGCCCGTTCAAGACTCGGTGGGCAGGAGCTGGACCAGGCCGACCCAGTTTTCCTCATCTGCCTTGGTGCGGCTGGCTCGAACCCTCCAGCGGCCGGCGGGCAGCGGGACCGGTGCCTGGTCGGGCATCCCGCCGCCGGGATACTCGATGCCCAGTGCGGAGCCTGCTTCGGCGGAGTCCATGAGCACGGCCGGACCGTCCGATACCCATGTGCCGGACTCTTCCCACTCGGTGGCGGGGTCCGCGAGGACAGCCTCTGCTGCGGCCTTCAGCCCCGCCTCGGAGTCGGCGGCAAGCCACCGCAGGAAGGCGCGGTGCTCGGGCAGATAGCAGCTGGTGGCTGGCTCGTCCGCAAGCACTAGTGCCTGCGCACCGCCTTCCCCCACCGCGATCACACCGGCCAGATCATCCACCGCACAGGCCCGGTCGTAGTCGTCCGGAGCGGTGGCGTCCCCCGCCATGACCCCGGTCTCCGTGCACCCGCGCCACGCAGCCAGCGCGGAGACGGGGATAACGGTCAAAGGCCCGCCCATCGACTCCACCCAGACAGGAAAGGTGTGGGACGCACCGACTGCGGTGGACGAAGAGGCACTCATTCGGTCAGTGTGCCCTCCCCCACTGACAACGCCCACGGCGCTCACTGGCGCCCAGCGCAGGGAACCGCTCAGCGCCTGCGGCAACCAGCAGTTACGGGACAGCCTTCAAAGGCTGTCCCGCAAGGCCGGGCTCGTGCCCAGTTGCCTGTTGTTCTGCCGACTTGCGTCTCTTCGCGCTGAGGCCTACAGGAAGGTACGTCGCCGACGGTGTGGGAAGCACTCAGTCCAGCGCAGCGATCACTGCCTCAGACACCATCACTCCTGCCTCCTGGATTCACTGACGCATGTTCCCTTCGTACAGCCAAGCGCAAGCCTCGATCGCTGGGTGGAGTTCGGCGAGGATCAACGCCGCTCGCTTCGGTACGTGGGTTTCTTCCCTCCACGCCGTCCCGCAGCGATCGATCTCCTCCTGTAGCTGAAGGAGCGCCTGCTCATCGAACCCCTCGTTCATGCGCAGGGGGATCACGAAACGATCCGCCGTCTCTTCCAGACGACTCACCAAGTCCGTCTCCATATGCGCCTCCGTATTGGGCAGTTCGCAACGCGGTGGGGCGATCTTCTCGTGGCAGATGTGATCACGGCGCTTGGCCGGAACCTACTCAACGGTGCTCGGCAGTGGCCACCATGCCGTTGATCGCTTCGTGCCGGACGGGCATGGTGCTGGCGTTCACCGGACTGCGCGATTTGTACTTCGTCGCCAGCTGAACGATCTCACCCTCGCCCGCGAAGGCCTCGGTGTCGCGGGCGCCGCACACCTCCCGCGCAGCCGCCCAATGAGCTGTCCGAGAACGAACTATGTCCAATTCCAGCCGTCTTGCGTTCACTTTTGTACGACTCTCACACTCCTAACCAGCGGGGCGGCTCATGGACCGTGAGGGGGACCGCATGGGGGAAGACAGCGACGGCTTACTACACCTGCTGAACGACCGACTGCTGATCATGGCCAACGACAAGAAGGCGATCGATCTACTGCCGTATGTCGACAAGCGGACCGGCGGCCTGGTCCTCACCGGAGCGGATGCCCCGACCCGATGCAGGCACCTGCGCAACAGGTATCCGGACATCGTCGTGGCAGTCGACCTGGCCGGACACGAGCACGCCGTCGCCACCGCGACCCGACCCTTCGGCTATCACGCAAAGGACGGCTGGCGCACCCTGGACCTCGCAGGACTGGAGGAGATCCTCAACGGCCAGCTCGCCAACAAGGCCGCGTTCGCGGTGACGCCGACAGCCTTCATACCGCACGACGCCACGGGGGACGCGCGCGTTCTCCAGGCGGTCATCAGCCAGGCGAACCAACTCCGGCGAACGGACACGGTGGTACTGCTGCCATGCAGCTGGCGGTGGCTGACAGGCGACTCCTTGCAGCAGCTGATCCGGCAGGTACGAGCCAGTCGGCATCCCGTTGCGTTGATCATGCAGCACGGGAGCGACCCTCTGAAAGCGAGAGGGGTGATCGAGGGGCTGCGGCAGCTGTGCCGGTCCTGCCCGCAGCTGTTGCTGTAGCGCACCGACCTCGCGGCGTTCGACGCGATGGCGCACGGCGCGATCGGTGCTGCGGTGGGAGTCACGGCTGCACTCCGGCACGGCATGGTTCCACGGGCCGACAGCGGGGGCGGCGGGGGTTCGCCGTACCCGGTCGTGCTCGTCCGCGGTCTCCTGGAGTACCGCCGCGTGACGACGCTCCAGCACTGGGAGGCACTGATCGGCCCCTGGCCGTGCGAGTGCCGGGTGTGTGAGGGCCGTCCCCTCACGCGCTTCGAGAACAGTCCCGCCGCCGTACCGGAGACGCAGTGCCACACCGCCTGCGAACTGTACGTGCTGCACGCCGAGTTGGCGTTGAGTCATACCGGCTGGGAGCGGCTGCTGTGGTGGCGGCAGATGGTGGCCGACGCGATCGAGCGCCACCACCAGTTGTGCACTCGGCTGGGCGAAGAGATCCCGTCTCATCCTCAGGTCCTCCACGACTGGCAACAGCCAAGCCCTCCGCCCCTTTCACCAGACTGAACTGTCGGGTCCACGCGTGTGCAGGTCTGGCGGCCGCAGCTCAACTGCTGGTAGCAATCCTTCACGGCCCCTCATGATCTAGATCACGCCACTTCGCCCCATTCCCCGTTGCGTCTGCAACGCGTGACACGAGAGAATGTTCGACGAGTTGTGAGGCCGACGTGGCGCACGATGCCGCAGCGGTGATCGAGCAACCACAGCACACAACACACTTACGGGGGTGGGTGGATGAAGTTCGACATGGGTTCGACGACCCTGTCCGAGCTCGGCAAGAACACGGTCGGCTCCAGCGATGACCTGGGCACGCTGATCAAGTGGCTGATCCAGGCGGCGGAGCCGCTGGAGGGCAAGTTCAACGGGGCGGGCAAGGCCGCGTTCGACCGGTTCAAAGTCCACGCCGACGAGATCACAAACGATCTGAACGGCTCGCTCGGCGCGATCCTGGGCGGCCAGTCCGGCATGGACACCGCGTTCGGTTCCGGTGATGTGGAGTTGGGGGACAACGCCCACCAGAACATGGGCGCCGCCAACTTCGACGCCGCCCGCTTCGGCGCGCGCTGACGGCTTTCGTCGTCCAAATCGTCTTCGCCGTCAGCGAGTTCGAGCTTTCGAGTATGCAAGGGGGAACCTGACCATGGGTCAGAACCAAGACCGCCGTTCGTACGACACCGGTGCCTCCAGCGAGGTGCAGATCAGCCTGGCCGGCGTGATCGGCCAGCTGGAGCGCGTGCTGACCGACCGGGACCGCGCCGTGAAGGCCGCGATGGCCGACTTCACCGCCGACGGCGTCGCCGACGAGTACCACGGCAAGGAGGTCCGCTGGCACCGCGCCGCAAGCGAGGTCCGCGAGATCATCCGGCTGGTGCGCACGACGCTGGAGCAGAACGACGGGACCGCGCAGTCGACGCTGGCCAAAGCGCGGGCGGCCGTGGACAACATCGGCTGACCGGCGCCGTAGCTGCAACTGCCGGGCAAGTACACGGGTGTAAACGGGGGTTTGACGTGACGCGGTGGGACATCTCGCCGTCCGGCGTCGAGTTCGTGACCTCGCTGGTCGAGGACGCGATGGACGACTTGGCCAAGGACGTCAAGGCATACGGCAAGAACATCGAGAGCGCGGCCGGCTCGGCCGGCACCATCAGCGGGCCGTACTGCGGGATGCCCCCGACCGGTCCGGTCGGAGCGGCGGTGTCGCTGTTCGTGGAGAAGACGCTGGGCGACGTGCTGTTGCTCAGCGCGCGGGCGGCGAAGTCCGTCAACGGCGCGCGGGAGGCCACCGCGTACTACGTCGTCGGGGATCTGGAGATGGCCACGAAGACACAGCACAAGGCCCTCGCCGCGCCGAAGGTCGAGTTGCCGGGCCAGGGCGGCGGCAAGGGCCAGGGGGACTCGAAGAAGTGATCAACCCGTCCGGCATACCGCAGTTCACGGGCGACTTCGACCAGTTGGACAAGGACGTCTCCGGGCTGCGCAGCGACGCCATCGGGATCCGCAACGGCGGTATGGACGTCCACTCCCGCTTCCAGATGCTGGGGGCCTACTACACGGCACCCGAGGCCGACGACCTGTTCGCCACCACACAGCCGGTGATGGACAACGCCGACACGTTCGCCACCAAACTCGAGACGGTGGCCGACGCTCTGGACACCTTCTCCATCGAGGCGCGCCCGCTGGCCAAGCGGCTGGAGCAGCTCAAGACGGATGCGCTCGCGTTCGTCGGGAGCGTCGACGGTGACGACGACTGGACCGAGGACGAGGACAAGGTCCACCGGAACAAGGAACTCGTCGACGACGTCACGGCCACGCAACTCGCTTTCCAGGACGCGGAGCGCAGGGCGGCCAGCAAGATCTCGACGATCGTGGGCGGGCCGACGTTCGTGGCCGACCACGGCAGCGGGTTCTACGACCGCAACACGGTGAGGTACGGCTACGACCGCGATCTGCTCGAAGGCGCCAAGGAGTTGCCCTGGGGCAGCGTGGACGAGCAGAGCTACGAGGCGTGGAGCCTGGGCTGGTTCGGGCACGGCGCCAAGAGCTTTGTCTGGGACGGGATTTACCACGACGGCATCGAAGCCGGTGTCAGCGGACTGTGGACGTTGGTCGGCGGGAACGGCGGGGATGCGGCGGGTGACGCCTGGGGTGGGCTGAAGGACGTCGTCACCGGCATCGGCCTGTACACCGCCACCCCGTACGACGCAGCCATGGACTGGGCCTTCGGCCCGGACAAGGAGAGCGCCGACGAGATCAGGGCGAAGAAGGCGGCGAAGGAGTTCGGCAAATCCCTTGTCGCCTGGGACCAGTGGCAGGAGAACCCGACCCGCGCAGCCGGGACGACCGCCTTCAACTTCCTCACCCTGGGCGCCGGCCCGCTGGCAGTCGTGTCCAAGACGAGCGAGGTCGGCGCGGTCGCCAAGGGGGCAAGCGTCGCCGCGAAGGTCGGCGAATTCATGGACCCGCTCTCGGTGGGCCTCAAGGCGACCGGCAAGACCGTGAGCGCGCTGCCGAAGCTCTCCGACCTCACCTCCCGCCTTCTGCCCGCGACGAAAGCGGGGGTGGCGGACGCGCATGGCGTGCACAGCGTGATCGAACTTGAGGACGGCTCCAGAGTCCTCATCAAGGACGGCGAGTTCATCGCCTACGACAGACACGGCGACGTCATCTCCGACACTCCGAAGCAGGAACGGGGCGTCCCGCAGGAAGTTGCGTCCGAGGCGGCTCCAACGCGGGAGCCGGCCATGGCCGACGCGGCGTCGCACACCCCCCTCGCTACAGCCCGCGCTGGAGACAACCTGTCGCCACACGCGGCTCCTCCAGGACACAGCAGCGGGGACAGAATTCGCAATACAAACGAAGCGTCCACCGGGCCTGGGGCCTCACACACATCAGGTCCCAGCACTCTCAGAACGGGCGCCGAACCGGGCGGCAACGGCCACGTCCGTCCCGGCTCGGGTGACCACGGTGGCATCGGCCCGGACGATGTCGGACGGTCTAGCGACGATGCGCTCGGGGAGGGAACTACCGAGGGCTCACGGCCGGACGGTAACGCCAATGACCCTCATACGGAGGGCCGGCGCCCCAGTTTCATGCATGAGGGACCGAATCCCTACGGACCCCGAGGGTCGCTCACACGGGAGCAGATTCAGGAGATCCAAGTCTACCGCGCTAATCACGAGCCCGGTTATCTGGAGCGGTATTACAGGAAGAACGGAACACGCCTGCGCCTGAAGCTCCACGACGAGAGCGGATTCACACCTCCTCACCTCACTCGCCCGTCGCATGACGCACCCTGGATTCGCGCCAAGGACGCTCCTGAGCCACCCGAGCCGCATTTCCTGGACGCTGATTACATCCGCGTGGGAGAGGACACCGTCACAAGCCCGGCGAGACGGCAGATCCTGAATGAGGCTGCGCAGAATCGCCACTTCGCCGTCCAGTGGGACCACATAGCCGAGAAGTGGAAGGAGGAGGCCGGCACCGCACACCACGTCCATGAAACGGCTGACTCGGCTGCTCAGTGGGGAGAGGCCAAGGGGACGTACAAGGAGTCCCACACCGCCATGGGGGACGCAACAGAGGAGTTCGGTGAGAAGGCGGCCGAGTACCACTACGTCGCCGAGAACTACCCGGATTTCAAGAAACAGACACTCCTCGGCCCGGAAAACGGAAATGACCAGTTCGATCAGGTATGGAAACACAAGGACGGTCGAATAGTCGTCGTCGAAGCCAAGAGCAGTCCTGGTACGAGGCTCGGCAAGCGTACCCTTCCGAACGGCCGACAAGTGTCCCAGGGAAGCAGGGAGTACTTCCACGACATCATCCAGCTCATGACCGACCGTGGCGAGTTCGGTCTGGTGAGGGACATCCAGAAGGCGCTTGCGCGGGGCAAGCTGGAGTATGTCGTCGTCAAGGGCGAGAAGAATGTCGGGACGTACACTGGCTATAGATATCGGCGGTTCGACATCAGCAGGGGGACGCTTCCTTGACCGTGACCATTGCCCGACACGATGTACCGAGGCCCGACGCCGAGGGCTACGCGGAGCAGCTCGGTGAGCATCTGGCTGAGGAGATCGCCGGTCTCGAAGAGTCTTCAGACATGATCGACTTCGCGTTCGGCACCTCTCTCATGAACCTGCGCTCTCGCTGCCTCATCGACCCGGAGGCGGGGGCGATCGAGACGTGGGAGGCCGCAGTCAACGCGATGCAGCTGGGCTCTGCTCTTTTCGCCGTGACCGGGGCAGGCGAGGGAACCGTTGAGTGTCGTATTGACGGGAAAGTGCGGGCTCTTCCGGCCGTTGGTCCCATGTCGACTGCCGACGCGGGGACTTGGCTGAATGCCTTCTGGCTGGCGGTCATCTGCCGGGAGCAGCAACGAATGACCCAACTCTGTGAGATCCCACTGGAGCGGCTGCGGTCGCCGGAGGGCCAGTACGACGAGTACATCTACCACTGGGTAGACACGCTGCAGACCTACTGGCTGCGTCGCCCGGGCCTCGTGGAGAAGCTCACCGCAACGTTCCAGGCGTCGGATCCAGCTGTGGCGCGGATCGCGCCGCGCGACCTGTTGGACGGCCAGCTCTACCCGCCGATCAACCTCTTCTATCACTTCGTCCGCAAGGACGAGGAAGGCTTCAGCCCGGCCTTGGTGGAGGCCCTTAAGCTGCACAAGATGTATTGGACCTTGAACGAGGACCGGCGGGCCAAACTCGACGGCACCATCGCCCTTGGCCCCCTCGCCATCGCCTGTCTGGCCTACGACGGTCGAATCCCGATCGAGGTCGAGTCCGACTACCTCCCCAAGCACCTCCTCCAGCACGACTGGCTCGGCGAGTTCCCCACCTGACGAACGTTCCGTAGAGATAGGCGACCGAAGACCGTGACAGCCCAGGACTACGACAACCAGCTCCTCGAGTCGGTGTCCGTCCGCCGCCGTCGCCTTCGCGACGCCCTGCTGTTCGGCGCACAGCGGCAGCGGCGGTCGCTGGACGAGCGGGTCGGGAAGGTGTTCGCCGGTCTCGTCATCGCGGCCGTGTTGTGCGCCGGTTGTGTGGGGTGGTCGTTCGTGTCGCATCGGGTGATCGGGAAGAGTCCGTACGCGACGCCCGTACAGCCCTCGCCGCAGCCCTCCCGGCAGCCGTCCTCCTCGCCCTCAACTGCCCCTTCTACCCGGTGATAGGTTCGAACGCGTGATAGCCACGGGGTCCCTGAGTCGTTCCGCGACGAGCAGTCGTACAGCGCTCAGCCGTATCACTCTGGTCGGTGAACGGCGTCGGGTCGACCTCGTGCTCCCTTCCCGGGAGCCGGTCGGGCTGCTGTTGCCGGAGATCATGCGGTTGCTCGACGATCGCGTGGGGCCACGTCCGGAGTTGCGGCACTTGGTGACGGCGGACGGGTCGGCACTGGCCCACGACGGCACGCTGGAGTCGGCCGGTGTGCCCGACGGAGCGGTGCTGCGGCTGGTGCGGATCGAGGATGCCCCCTCCGCTCCCGTCGTGCACGACGTCACGGACGAGGTCGCCGACGATCTCGGTCTGCGGGCCTGGCGGTGGCGGCCCGCGATGCGGCGCAAGGTCGCCGGGATCGCCACCGTGTTGTGGGCGGCGGCCGCTGGTGTGTTCGCGCGCGGGCACTTCTCTCCCACTGCGGTCGGCGGGGGTCTTCTTGTCGCGGCCGGCGCGTGTGCGCTCGCCGGCGTGCTCACCGGCCGGGCCCGCAGACAAGGGCCGACCGCCACGCTCGTCGTCACCGCGGGCGCACTTGGCGTACTCGGCACCTGGACGGCGGCCGACGCTCATGGCTGGTCCGGCGGGGCGCGGCTGGCGGGTGTTGCGGTGGTCGGCGCGGTCGCGCTGTTGCTCGCCGGCTGGCTCACGCCCTTGGGACGCGGTGCTCTGATCGGCGCCGGTACCGTCGGCGGCACGCTCGTGCTGTGGGAGGCGGCTGTCGCCTCGCAGGGCGGGGCGGCAAGTGCTGCCGGGCAGGCCCGGGCGGGTGCGCTGCTCGCCGTCATCTCCCTCGTCACGCTGGGACTGTTGCCTCGGCTGGCGTTGATGGCCTCGGGTCTGAACGGACTGGACGACCAGCGGACGGGCGGGGTGTCGGTGAGCCGCTACGAGGTGGCGACCGCGCTGGCGGCCACGCACCGCGGGCTGGCCATGGCGACCGTCGTCCTCGCCGCTTCCGCCACGGCGGCCGGGGTGCTGTTGCTGCATGCAGTGTCGGTGTGGACGGTGCTGTCGGGCATCGCCGTCGCGCTGGTGCTGGCGCTGCGGGCGCGGGCCTTTCCGCTGACCCTCGAGGTCGTCGTGTTGCTGGCCGCCGCGGCCGTCGTCGCCGTACGGCTCGTCACGGTGTGGCTCGCTCATGCCGCCGCGGCCGGGCCCGTTGCCGTACTCGCGCTGTTCGCGCTCATTGCTCTCGCGGCGCTGACCGTCGAGCCCGCCGAGCACGTGCGCGTGCGGCTGCGTCGTCTGGGCGACGTCCTGGAGTCGACGGCCGTGATCGCCCTGCTGCCGCTGGTCATCGGCGTGTTCGGCGTGTACGGGCGGCTGCTCGGCACCTTCGCCTGACGAGCGTGCGGATCTGAGGGGCTGAGGATCGACATGACGCAGGGAGGGGACTGGCAGCGCGACGTGCTACGGGAACTGGCCGACAGCCCCCACGACACCCCCTCGACGCCCCCGGACACCCCCGTGCCGACGCCGCCTCAGACGCCCTCGCCCGCGCCGGCGGACGTGCCGGCACCGACTGCTCCGCCTGTCCCCCGCCAGACCCACGATCCTCGCCGCCCGGCCCCGACCCCGGAGTCCGTGCCGACCGTCGACCCGCGGCTGGCCATCGCGCTGGGCCGGCCGCAGCATGGCGACTCGGTGGTGCGCCGCACCGGTCGCTCCCTGCGCCAACTCACCGCGTCCGCCGGGCAGGACGTCGCCGAACAGACCCGCCTCGCGCAGGAGGTGCAGCAGCCGGTCACGACCGGCCGGGTGATCGCGGTGACGTCGATCCGCGGCGGAGTGGGCAAGTCCACCATCGCCGCGCTGCTCGGCCGTACGTTCAACCACTACCGGCACGATCCGGTGCTCACCCTGGAGGCGGACGCCGCGCTGGGCACGCTGCCGGTGCGGATGGGCGCCGAGTCGGTGCGCTGGTCGTGCGCCGATCTCGCCCGGATCCTCACTCCCGCCATGCAACTGACGGACGTCACCGGCTACTTGGTGCCCGTGACCGATGGCGGCTGGCTGCTGCCGGCGAGCCAGGGACGGGTCGGCGCTCCCCTGGACGTACGGACGTACCGCACCGTGACGCTGGCGCTGCGGCGATACTTCGCGGTGACGGTAGTGGACTGCGAGACCCTGCCGGGCGATGTGGCCCGTACGGCCATGGACACCGCCCACGCCCGGGTCGTGGTCGCGCCAATGACCGCCGAGGGCGTCGACGGTACCCGCCAAGTCCTCGACTGGCTCGCCCAGTTGCCGCATGGCGCGCTGGCCACCACCGTGGTCGCGCTCAGTGCCGCCTCCCCCGACGCCACGCTGGATGCGAAGGCTGCCACCGCGCATCTTCGCGAACCCGGCGTGCCCGTCGTCCTGCTTCCCTACGACCGTCATCTCGCCCAAGGAGGCCCCATCCACACCGCCATGCTGGGCCAGGACACCCGGGCTGCGGCCGTCCGCCTGGCCGCCGAGGTGATGCACCGGGCGGTGAGGGTGCGATGACCCAACAGCTCGTGCACCGCCCGGCCCGCAGCACCCCGCCTCTCGACCCCGCCGAGCCGCGCACCGTCGAGGCCCCGCCGAACCTTCCCGAGGGCAGGGTCGGCAATGCCGCCACCGCGTTGCTGCCGATGGCCGGAGTGATCAGCTCGGTCGTGATGATGACGATCATCCGCAACAGCCAGTTCGCCGCGCTCGGCGCGATCGTGCTGGTCGTTGCGCTGGCCGGTGCTGTGGTGCTGTTCCTCTCTCAGCGCGGCAAGGCCCAGCGCACCAGGCGCACCCAGCGCGAGCGGTATCTCGAGTATCTGGAGGAACTGCGCGAGGAGTTGGGAGAAGCCGAACGGGAACGTCGGCAGCGCTCCCACCTGCTGAATCCGCCGCCCCAGGCGCTCTACGACGTCGTACGCGATCCGGCGCGGCTGTGGGAACGCCGCCGCCAGAGCGCCGACTTCCTGCGGGTGCGGGCGGGCACCGGCGATGTACCGGTCCAGGAACTGGTGATCGCGCAGAACAGCACTGGTGGGGTGCTGACACCGCCCGATCCGTTCATGCTCAACGAGATCCGCGCTCTGCAGAGCCGGTTCAGCACGGCCTCGGACTTCCCGCTCACCGTCCCCCTGGACCGGGCCGGGAACGTCAGCATCGTCGGCGCCCGCGAGGGCGTTCTGCGCGTCGCCCGCGCCCTACTGGTCCAGGCGGCCGTCGCCCATGCGCCGGACGACGCCGCTCTCGCCCTCGGTATCGGCGACGAAGCCGACTGGCAGTGGGCCAAGTGGCTGCCTCACATACTCGACCCGCAGACGTACGACGGCCCGGTCGCGGCCCGCCGGATCGCACCGGACCTGGCACAGCTGGCCCAGCACTGCGCACCTGACCTGCGGCGGCGCGCCGCATACGCGGCCGAAGTGCGCCGCGGCCTGTCCGGCCGGGACGCCCTGCAACTGGCCGACCGCCTGCTGGTGGTCAGCGACGTCTACGGCAACACCGCGACGGAACTCCCGCGCCCCGACTCGGCGATCGACCTGACGGAGATGGGGGTGACCGTGCTGCACCTGCTGGAGGAGCAGGTGCACGAGCCGGATCAGGTGAGCGTGCGCATCACCGTCGACGGCGACCGCATCACCGTAGAGGACTTGCGCGACGGCTCTGTCGCCCGTGGCTCCTGCGACAACGTGACCGCCGCGGGCGCCGAGGGCATCGCCCGCATGCTGGCCCCACTACGCCTGTCCGCGGAATCGGCCGCCGAGGGCACCCCGGTCGCAGGCCCGGTCGACTTCCCGGGCCTGCTCGGCATCGACGACCCGGCCGGCCTCGACCTGGCCCGGCTGTGGGCGCCCCGCACCGAACGGGACTTCCTGCGCGTCCCCATCGGGCTGACGGACCGTCACGAACCGGTCCTGCTCGACCTGAAGGAGTCCTCGCAACTCGGCATGGGCCCGCACGGACTGTGCGTGGGCGCCACCGGCTCCGGCAAGAGCGAACTGCTGCGCACCCTCGTCCTGGCCCTGACCGCCACCCACTCTCCGGAGGACCTCGCCCTGGTCCTCGTCGACTACAAGGGCGGCGCCACCTTCGCTCCCTTCGCCGAACTCCCGCACGTCGCCGGGGTGATCACCAACCTGGAGAACCAGGCCGGGCTCGTCGAACGCGTCCACACCAGCCTGGCCGGGGAGGTCAAGCGCCGCCAGCAGGTCCTCAAGGACGCCGGGAATGTCGCCGACATCGGGCACTACGCCGCCCTGCGCGCCACGACCCGCCCCGACCTGGAGCCCCTCCCCCACCTGTTCGTGGTCATCGACGAGTTCGGCGAACTCATCACCGCCAAGCCGGACTTCATCGACCTGTTCCTGTCCATCGGCCGCATCGGCCGCTCCATCGGCGTCCACCTGCTGCTTTCCAGCCAGCGCATCGAGGGCAGCAAGCTCAAGGGCCTGGACACCTATCTGTCGTACCGGCTGGGCCTGCGCACCTTCTCCGCCGACGAGTCCCGCACGGTCCTGGACACCACCGACGCCTTCCACCTGCCGCCGCTGCCGGGCTTCGGCTATCTGAAGGTCGACACCTCCACCTACGAGCGCTTCAAGGCCGGGTACGTCTCCGGCGCCTACCACGGCCCGACCCTGCGCAAGGAGCAGGACGACGAGCTGCTCGTCCTGCCCTATCCGACGTACAACACTCCGCAGGAAGCCGAGCAGTCGACGAAGGAGCCCGCCGCCACCAAGCGCGAGACCGGGCCCACCGTCCTGTCCGCCATGGTTGGCCAACTCGCCACCGCCGCCCCGCCGGTACGGCGCATCTGGCTGCCGCCACTGCCTGAGGCCACCACGCTGGACATCGCCGCGGGCCCCCTCCAGGCCGCCACCGACGGCCTCCGCCTCGCCCACGGCGACGGCCCGATGCGCATCCCGCTCGGCATCCTCGACGACCCCGCCCGCCAGCGCCAGCAGCCCTGGCTGCTGGACCTGACCGTGGCCGGCGGGCACGCGGTCGTCATCGGCGGACCGCAGTCCGGCAAGACGACGCTCCTGCGTACCCTCGCCCTCTCTCTGGCCCTCACCCACACCCCGGACGAGGTCGCCGTCTACGGTCTCGACCTGGCCGGCGGCGGCCTCGCCGCGCTGGCCGGGCTGCCGCACGTCGGCGGCATTGCAGGCCGCGCCGACCACGAGCGCGCCGCCCGCACGGTGGCCGAGGTGCGCGCCATGCTCACCCAGCGCGAGGAGCTGTTCCGCGAGCACGGCATCGACTCCGTCGACCAGCTGCGCCACCTGCGCGCCCAGGGCCGACTCGCCGAGCTGGGCGCCACCGACGTCGTCCTGCTCATCGACGGATTCGGCGCCCTGCGCGACGAGTTCGCCGACCTCGACGACCCGGTCGCCGACCTCCTCAAACGCGGCAGCGGCTACGGCATCCACGTCGTCGCCGGCATGCTGCGCTGGAACGATGTCCGCATCGCCACCCAGTCCATGTTCGGTACCCGTGTCGAACTCCGGCTCAACGACCCGGCGGACTCGTCCATCGACCGCAAGCTGTCCGAGACACTCGCGCCGGACACTCCGGGCCGGGTGCTGACCGACGCCAAACTCTTCGCCCAGGTGGCGCTCCCCCGTATCGACAACCGTCCCAGCGCGGGCGACCTGGTCCCCACCCTGAAGCGGACCGCCCGCACCATCCGGGCCTCCTGGCACGGCGAACTCGCCCCGCCGGTGCGGGTGCTGCCGACACTGCTGCCCGCCGCCAGACTCCCCACCCCGGCCGCCGAACCGACGAAGGTTCCCCTCGGCGTCGACCAGGACACCCTCACCCCGGTCCTCCTCGACCTCTTCGACACCGACCAGCACCTGCTGATCCTCGGTGACAACGAATGCGGCAAGACGAACCTGCTCAAACTCATCGCCACCAGCCTGGTCGACCGCTACACGGACAAGGAACTCGTCTTCGGCGTCTACGACCCCCGCCGCGGTCTGCGCGGCGTGATCCCCGAGCCCTACCGCGGCGGCTACGCCCACAACGCCAAACTCGCCGCCGCCCTGTCCACCGGAATCGCCGCCGAACTGGAAAAGCGCCTGCCGGAAACGGCCGACCCGGACACCATCGGCGACGAGCCCGCCTTCACCGGCCCACGGATCGTCATCCTCATCGACGACTACGACATCCTCACCACTGCCGGCCAGCAGCCGCTGTCCCCCTTCCTGCCCTACCTCTCCTCCGCCCAGGACATCGGCCTGCACTTCGTCCTGGCCCGCCGCACCGCCGGCGCCTCCCGCGCCCTGTACGAACCCCTGCTGACCACCCTGCGGGAGACCGGCACCACCGCTCTGGTCATGACCGGTGACCGCACCGAGGGCCAGCTCTTCCCCGGCCTGTACGCCTCCCAGCAGCCGCCCGGCCGCGGGACGCTGGTCCGCCGCGGCCGACCCCACCTCCTGATCCAGACCGCCCTCACCACCGAAGCCGACGAAAGCGCCGAAGAAGCCCTGTGACCAAGGACGTCATCGCCCTCACCCCCAAGATGCCCGAGCTGCGCACCCTGCTGGCGGGCCTCTACTCAGGTGGCCCCGACCTCGCTGTGGGCACCCGGGCCGACGGTGCCGTCGTACAGCTCTGCGCCCCCGACGGCCGCCCGCTCGTCTCCGTCGAGGCGCCCATCCTCATCCAGGTGCCCGGAGAGACCACACGCCTACTGGACCACGCGGTCGACGACGAACCGGTGTGGTGGACCGAGGCCCGCGCCTCCACCGCCATCGCCGAGGCGGCCCGGCTCGCGGGATCCTTCGCCGGGCGGCTGGCCACCGTGCTGGGTGGCACGGTCTGGCCGCCCGAGGCCGCCACCACAGACGTCATACCCCTCACAACCGACGTCTCGGCGATCTCGGTCCCGGCCACCTCCACCCCCGCCGTGGACGTCCTCACCAACTCGACGGCCGTGGTCATCCAGGACCGCCCCCTGGTCGCCATGACCAGCTGGCTCTCCGACGCCCTGAGCGACGCGGTCGCCGCCGACCGCGCCCTGCAGATCGTCACCCCACCCACCGCCCGCCTCACCCTGCCAACCCGCACGGCCCTGCGCGGCCTGCCCAACCGCTGGGTCGTCCAACACCCCGAGCACGGCTACTACGACGGCCTGTCCGGCGCCGTACTCCACTGGAAGAACGGCACCTTCACCCCCGTACGCGACGAGAACGGCGCCGCCCAAGTCGCCGACGCCTTCACTCTCAACACCACCGACAGCAATGACCGCCAACTGCTGCTCACCCTGCGCACCCGGCACCCCGCATCCGAGGACCTCGTACTCGGCGGCGCCCTGGAAGCTGCCTTCCGCCACCTGACCGGTGCTCCACCCGCCGGATGGAGCACCGCCGAACCGATCAACCTGCCATGGAACACACGCGAGTTGACTGAGCTGGCCCGCGCACGCGCGCCCCGCCCCACCTGGCTGACCGCCGTCGGAAACCCCGAACGTCCCGCCCTCGCGACCGTCCGCGTGCTGCGCACGCCGGGAGGCGTCGAGGAAGACATCACCCTGGCCCTCGGATACGGCGACGACGAGACACTCCCTCTGCACGCCTTGGAGGATCTCGCCGCCGAACTCGCCGCCGAACACGGGCTCGTCACCCTGCTCACCGCACTCCGGGCCGCACGCCGTGACCTCACCGTGTCGGCGCACCTCGAACACCCCCCGATACCCGTCGCCTTCACACTCGGCAACACCGAGGCGCGACACATCGGCCCTGCACTTGCCGAAAACCCACCCCAGGGTCCCCTGCCAGTGCGGCTCGGGCCGACAGCGGAACCCGCCCTTCACTACCGCCTGGGCGACGGAACCGACCCTCACGCCTGGGCAGCGTTCCAGCGCCTCGCCCAGCATCTGAGGCAGGCATAACCGCCCGACGCGCAGGAACAACCCCCGAACACCCGTGCAGAGCACGGCACTTGAACCCGACACCGACCGCCCGGCGTCCGCAAACCTACGTAGCGCCCAGTGCTGCTCCAGACCGGGAGAAACCCATGGACACTACCCACGGAGGTGACTCGCAGGTACGACGCGGGCAGCAGGCGCATCACCGCGAAGAGAGCTCTTCCCGGTACGCACCGGCCAGTCGACCGACACGTCACCCCAGGCCAGAAGCGTCTGACGGGCGCGAGATCAAGTCCTCGGCCCGCCTTGCGTCATGGCGGTGCGAGGCTATCCACGGCCCGCGGCGTGCACGTACCGTAGCCATGCGTTGGCAGGCGCGCAGGGGGTGGGGGCATGGATCCGGCGGGCTTGGCGAGCACGGCGGCGGTGACGCTCGTGTCGACGCTCACCACGGAGGGCTGGGAACGTGCCAAGGCAGCGGTGGAGCGCTGGTGGGGGCAACGGCATCCGCAGGAACCGGACAGCGTCGGCAACCAGTTGGAGCTGGTACGCCGGGCCGTCCTGAGGGCGCGGCTGGAGAACGACGACGAGGCTCAAGTCACCCTGGCCGTCCAGTGGCAGCGCGAACTGGGGCGGTTACTGCGGGGCCGGTCGGAACTGGTCGACGAGTTCCGGCAGTTGGTCGAGCACGAGCTGCGTCCGGTCCTCAGCGCAGAGGAACAGCGGTACGTGAACGAGCTGACCGAGCTGCTCCTCAAGCCGCCCGCGGTCTCCCACTGGGCCTCGCGTCACTACCTGGGCCCCACCGCGGTGACGATCACGAACACCCTGCCCCGCCGCAACCCGTTCTTCACCGGCCGCGAGGAGGAACTGCACGGCCTCGCGGAGTCGATCGGCCGGACCATCGAGCAGGGATCCTCCGCCGTCCACACGATCGACGGCATGGCTGGTGTCGGCAAGACCAGCCTCGCGGTACGCCTCGCCCATGACCTCGCGCACCGTTTCCCCGACGGGCAGCTACTGGTGTCGCTGCACGGGCACACGCCCGGCCGGCTCCCCGCCCGGCCCTTCGCCGTCCTGGGTGACCAGTTGAGCCGTCTCGGCGTGCCCACCCAGCAATTGCCTCCGGACCAGGACGGCCGGTCGGAGCTGTGGCGTCATCTGCTGCGCAGCAAGCGCATGTTGATCATCCTCGACGACGCCACCGGGCACGGCCAGGTACGGCCCCTGCTGCCGGGAGACGGCCGGTGCCTGGTCCTGGTCACCAGTCGACGTCGCCTAACTGCACTCGCGGAGACGGAGTGCCTGTCGCTCGAGACGCTGCCGCACGAAGAGGCGTGCCAGTTGTTCGTCCGGCTCATGTCGCGTCCGCTGCGGCCGGAGGAAGAGGGCGCCGTCGGTGAACTGGCTCGACTGTGCGGCTGTCTGCCGCTGGCCATCGGCCTGCTCGCCGGAAAGCTCCGGCACCATCCGGCCTGGGACATCACGGACCTGGTCAGCAGCCTGGCCTCGGCGCAGCACCGGCTCGCCGAGTTCCAGGCGGAGGACGTACGGATCGGGGCGGCGTTCGACCTGTCGTACCGCAATCTTCCGCCCGGCCGGCAGCGCCTGTTCCTCCGGCTGGGGCTGCACATCGGCAATGACATGGACGTGCACGCGGCGGCGGCCCTGGGAGACATTTCCTTAGCCGAGGCCCGTGAGCACCTGGAAGCCCTGTACACGGACCACCTCCTGGACGAGCCGGTCCGCGGCCGCTACCGCATGCACGACCTGCTGAAGGACCACGCACGCAATCACGCGGCCCAGGACCCGCCCACGGAGACCAGGCAGGCCATCGAACGCCTGCTGGACTACTACGAGACAACCGCCGAAGCGGCCGACCGTCACCTGTCCCCGCAGTCCTGGCCGCCGGATCCGGCGGCACCTCCGCCACCAACTCCCATGCCCCGCCTGCCCGGCAGAAGGGCCGCACTGGAGTGGATGCGCAGCGAACACGCCAATCTGCTCGCCTGTGCGGCCCGGGCCTCCGCCCAGGCCCAGCACCCCCGCGTCATCCGCCTGGCCTTCGCCATGCACGCCTTCCTCCACCAGGCGGGCCCCTGGGAGCAGGCCCTGGCCCTGCACCGGGCGGCGGTGGCCGCGGCCCAGCTCATGGGGGCAAGGCCGGAGGAGGCCCACGCCCTGCGGAACCTCGGCGTCATGCTGTACCTGACCGACAACTACGCCCAGGCCGACGAGGTGTTGAGTCGAGCGCTCATCCTCTACGAGCGCCTCGACGATCCGCACGGCCAGGCGGGCGCCCTCACGGATCTGGGCGGAGTACACGCCCTCACCGACCGCTACGGCCGCGCGCTCGAGCTGCTGGGGCAGGCCTGTACGACGTATCGGCATCTCGGTGATCCACTGGGCGAGGCACGGGCGTTGGGCCAACTCGCGCGCGTGCAACGCCTCACCGACGACTACTCCCGGGCCCTAGGGACGCTTGAGCAAGCCCTCGCCGTGCACCGCGCATTCGGCAACAGGTTCGGCGAGGCCGGAGCGCTCGCCCAGATCGGAGGAGTCCTGCGGCTGCGCGGCCTGCACGAGCGGGCCACCGCCGTACTGGAACCGGCCCGTGACCTGTGCCAAGAGGTGGGTGACCGGTTCGGCGAGGCGGCGGCCCTCAAGGAGCTGGGGGTGGTGCACCGGCTCACCGACAACCTCACCGCGTCGGTGCACCTGCTCAGGCAGGCACTGGCCGTCTACCGCGGCCTCGGCGACCGCTTCGGCGAGGCCGGCACGCTCGTCCATCTCGGCGCCGGTCAAGGGCTGATGGGCAAGCGCGAAGAGGCGATCGGCCTGCTGCGCGAGGCCCTGGCCATTCACATGGAACTCGGCAGCCGCCACGGCGAAGCCGTCACACGGAACAAGTGGGGGGTCGTACTGCGGAACTTCGGTGACCCGTCCGGGGCAAGCCGCCAGCACGCACGAGCCCTGCGACTCGCCCGCGCGGTCCCGAGCCCGCTGGAGGAGGCACGCGCGCTCGAAGGCATCGGCCGCTGCGACCTGCGCCCACGCGGACAGAGCCAGGCCGAGGCACACCTGCGCGAGGCCCTGGCCATCTACCGGCGCATCGGGGCGGGCGAGGCACTCGTGTTTGCCGACGGACCGTGCTGAGCAGCGACGTCACTGATGCGGCCGACGAACGGGGCGACTGCCCCTCGTCTCTGGAGGCGTACGACGCAGCGTAAGGGACTCACACCACACCCAAGCCCTGCTCCGCCTCGCCAGACGCAGGGCCGACGTCCTTTTCGCGATGCTCCGCGACGGAACCTTCTACGGACCGCAGCCGTCGGCCTCAGTTACCTGACCTGCGGGTCTGCGAGGAGAACGACTCGATCAGCCTCGGCGTCGAAGCCGAGCACCGGATGGCCGTAGTCGCCCTCCGGGTCCATCAGCACCGGCTTGCCCAACCGCCGCCCGATCTCCCGAAGGAAACCGCAGAGCACATCAAGTCGCTCCTGGCCCTGCAACTCCCGCAGGTCGACGTCGAAGTCGACCTCATCGTCGGCATGGAAACGGAAGATCGCCAACACATCGGCAGACGGCCAGACCCGCAGCTCCGGACACTCGGCATCCGCCGGGCGGGACAGCACGCCCTCCGCCCGCGGCACCGGAAGCACCGTCTCTCCCTCGGAGTACTGGCACTTCCAACCCTTCTCCGCGACAAGATCGAGAACCGCCTGCCAGTCCTCCACCGAGGCATCTGGGACACGCACGTCCGGCAGCGACCCCATCGAGTCCGGATCGAAGAAAGAGCTCACGTCATCCCACAGCAGATCAGCCATACCGACATGCTGTCCGGCTCCCAAACCCAACGCACCCCGTTTCCCTTGACCAAGGACATAAGGGCACCCCCCGGAACCATCCCCCTTGGCACGGACGGCCGTCCGAAACTGTCCCCACTTCGACCAGCCCGTCACGAACGTCGCCCTGCTCGCCACCCAGGAAGCCGCCCGCCCCATGATCACCGACCGCGTCACCGACGTCTCCCCGCTCAGACGCCTCCAGTGAGCTTCAACTGACCGTCACCGATCGCCGGTTCCGCCGAAACCTGCCGGTCGGCGGGCCCACAACGCGGCTTCGTTCACGAGTTCGACCGCGTTGGGTTCCGTCTAGCAGTGCCTGTCACGTTGGGGCTCTGCGGTCGTCGAGCAGGAGCTCAAGCGGACGGCGTGACCGGGGACCGCAAGCCGAGCCACTGCTCGGCGTCCCACGCTTGGAACCGCTCTACCTCGGTGAACCCCAGCTTTGCCGCGAGGCGCATCGAGCCGACGTTGGCGGTCTGGGTGGTGAGCACCACCGGCTCGCCGGGAAGGACGCCGTCGAACCAATCGAGTGCTGCCGCGCACGCCTCGGCGGCATACCCGAATCCCCACGCCTGCGGCAGGAACAGGTAGCCGAGATCGACCTTCCCGGCCGCAGCTGGACGATGGTGCTCCGGTTCCCTCCTGAGCAGGATCTGGCCGATCATCGCCCCGTCGAGCTCGACGACGAAACTCCCGGGCCGCCGCCCGGGGACCTCAGGCATCTCGCGCTCAAGCTCGTCACGCGGCCGGGGGCCGCCGAGGTAGGTGTGCACCCCCGGCGAGGCGTGCAACTCGATGAACGCCGCACGGTCCCGGGCCTCGGCCTCTCGGAGCACGAGCCGCTCGGTCTTGATCGGGGCAGGCGGCCAGGAGACGGGGCCGAGTTCAGTCATGCCGACCAACTAATCAGCAGGCTCAGCAAACGATCAAGGCTGGCGGACCGATCAAGCCAACGGCCCGGGTCCCACAGTCACCACCGGGGCCGTGCAGACCCGATCCCGATCCACCCAGCAGTCACCAGGCATGGTCGCTTCTCCTTCAGCCACAACCCGATCGCTGCCCCAAGCTCGGACCAGCTGGCACCACGACGACGACGCATCCGACACGCAGTCAGTAGCTCGTTCCGGGCAGGGCCATGGCCCCCTCGTCCGATCGGCTGTCAGCTCGTATGCACTTTGAGCCAACTTGACGGAATCTGAGATTCGGTCGCCAGCAGAAGGGTTGTTGTGTTCACGACGAACTCGTTTACTGCGGGCAGCAGCTGAGACTCACGGAGGTACACCAGCCTCATGATCAAGCAAATGGCCGCGCTGGCGGCACTTGTCCCGGTCATGCTGAGCACTACGGCCGGCGTCGCATCGGCGCACTCCGCGCCGCACGCGCCCCCGGCTGTGGTCACCCTGACCTACGACGCCAGCGATGCCGGTCAGTGGGCGGGCCCGATCAAGCAGGCCGTACAGAACTGGAACGACGCGTTGCACAACGTGCGCCTGGAGCCGGCGAGCACCCCCGGCTCGGCCGACTACGTCTACCAGGCGACCAGTGGCTGGCCGCAGACCACGAAGGGGCCGATCTTCCCCGGCGGCAACGGTGACGTGCAGTTGGGCCAGCAGGCGGTGGACGAGGGCTTCGATGCGACCCGGATCGCGGCGCACGAAACCGGGCACATCCTCGGGCTGCCGGACGACTACAGCGGCCCGTGCTCGGAGATCATGTCCGGCCACGGCCCCGGCACGTCCTGCACAAACGCCAAGCCGGATGCGGCCGAGGCGGCGCAGGTCGACAAGAACTACGCCGCCGACAGGGCGGCGGTGCGCTCGCATCACCGCCAGGTGGTGATCGACGTCTGGTCCGGCCGGGTTCTTGCCAGCGCACGCTGACCGGCGAGCAGCACGCCTGCCGCAGGGACCAGCGGCTGCGGTCGGCGGCAGCGGCAGGCGACACCTTGACGGCGGCTGCAACAGCTGGACCAAAATCCTCGCGTGCCTGCGTTCGTCCCGAAGGCTTGAGGCAAGGCGGCGGAAGCACTCGCCAAGGGCCGGCGAGCGCCGCCACCGCTTCAGCGGCCGTCACCTTTCCGGCACCCCGGCCGCGCCCGCTACGGGTGACCGCCGCATCCGCACCCCGTCACGGCCGCGGCTCCCTCCTGCGGCGGCTCGGCTTCCGAAGCCGCCTTCTGGACGGCGGCCAGCAACGCTTCCCGCTCCGTGGCGTCGATCCAGCGGCCGTTCACCACGACGCCGTGGATCCTGCGGGTGTTGCGGATGTCGCGCAGCGGGTCGGCGTCGAGTACCAGGAGGTCGGCGGCCTTGCCCTTGGCCACGGTGCCGACCGCATCCAGGCCGAGCAGGCGGGCCGCCTCCTGCGTGGCCGACCTCAACACCTGCATGGGGGTGAGGCCTGCCTCGACGAGCAACGCCAGTTCGTCGTGCAGGGCGAACCCCGGCACCTTGTAACCGGTCCCGGTGTCCGTGCCCGCGGGAAGCCGCACACCCGCCTCGTGCAACTCCCTGACCAGCCGCTCCCGGTGGGCGTAGATCTCCCGGATCCGGCGGGCCTGTTCGGGGGTTCGCCCGCCGGTCAGGGCCTGCAACTGGTCGGGCCAGGACTCCACCTGCCAGGCCGGCAGGTACTTCCAGTCCTCGGCCCGGTCCGGCACCTCGTCGGGCAGTTCCAGCGTGTGGTGCACGCTCAGCGTGGGGACGACCGCCGTCCCGCCCGCCGCCAGCCGCTTAAACACGGAGTCCGCCTTGCGCGGGTCGTAGCCGCGAACGGCCTGCCACTCGAGCGGATGCACCTGCTGGAACCAGCTGTGGTAGCGGGACAGGCTGCTGGGATCGTCCGGATCAATGCGTACGGCGGCCAGACCGCGCCTAACCTCCGCCTCGTGCGCCGAGGTGGACAGCAGCAGGGCGTGCAGGTGCTCGATGCTGCGCTGGCCGGCGTCAGCGGCCTCGGTGATGCGGACGAGGTCGGGGCAGTGACCGAGGTGGGGGATGTTCTGGCGCCGGGCCTCCTGCGCGATGGCCCAGTACGCCTCCCGGGACAGCCGCGAGTAGACCTTGACGAAGTCGGCCCCTTCCTGCTTGACCCGGCGTACGACGCGCCGTGCCTCGGCCGCGTCCCGCACGGAGATGTGGTTGGGGACGTCCTGCGCCCACAGCGACGGCGCTCCGTCGATGATCGGGCTGCCGATGAGCCAGCGCGGCCCCAGCAACGTCCCGCTTCGGATCTGCCGCCGCCATCGGTGATGGACGGGGGCGCCCTGCATCTCGCGCACGGTGGTCACCCCGGCCAGCGGGTACAGCGGCGGGACCACCGCGTCCGGGCCGTCGCTGTGGGTGTGCGCCTCGATCAGGCCCGGAATCAGGTACTTGCCGGTCAGGTCGACGGTCCGGACACCCGGCCGGAGCCGCGTGCGCGCGCTGGGCGCGAGTGCGGTGATCTGGCCGGCCTCGACGACGACCGTCATGTCGTGCGCCGGAGCGGCCCCTGATCCCTCGATGACGGTGACGTGGGTGAAGGCGAGGGCGGTGTCGGTGTCGGTGTCGCCGGCTTTGCTAGCGCCTTGGGCCACCGCGCGGGCGCCGGGTGTGGCGCTTGCCGTGCCGGTCAACGCCGCCCCGGCCACCACGGCCGCTCCGGCGATGAAACCCCGCCGCCCCAGGCCCGGTTCGTCCTGCTTGCCAGTCTGCTCGGACATGTCCTGTACCCCCTGGTGGTCGTGTGTGCTTCGCCCTTTCGGCGTGCGTCCACAACTCTGTAGCGGGCGGGGCGGTGGCACAGTGGGCCGAGGTGGTGGACCGGGGGGTGGTGCTGACACCACCCCCGGGCGGGCAGAGCTCTGCGTGAAGCTCAGGCCACGGTTGCCGCCGCGAGGTGTCCGTCGGGGAGAATGCCCAACGATGACGTCGACGCCTTCCGGACCGGCACGGGCCGGGTATGCGCCCTTCGCTCACCTCACCGTGCCCAACGCAGTCCTGTATCGCCGGGTGATGGGCGCGTTCCTGGCCGCCAAGGAGCGCTTCGCGGTTCATCTGCGGCCCGAGGACGTGTTCGCGGCGCTGGCGCCGGAGCATCGGCCCGCCGAGCTGGATGCGGTGGTCAAGGCGCTGGACAGCCTGGTCGAGTGGGGCAATCTGCGGGCGGATCCGGACACTTCGCGGGTCACCGCGGTCGAGGACTTCTACCGCAAGCGCTTCATCTACCAGCTCACGCAGGCCGGCGAGGCTGCCGAGCTGGCGTTGGCGGCGTATGACGAGGCGCTGGGGCGGCGTGGTGCGCTGCAGGCGGTGGCCCTGCACGACATCGTCACCCAGCTGCGGGCCCTGCTGGTGATCGCCGCCGGGCAGGAGGAGGGCGAGCCGGACGCGGCCAAGGCGCATCTGGCGCTGTCCGCGCTGACGAGCCGGTTCGAGGCGCTGGCGGAGAACGCGCGGGCGTTCATGGGCTCCCTGCAACGCACCATCGACCTGCACGATGTGGAGGTCGAGGTGTTCCTCGCCTACAAGGACCGCCTGATCCAGTATCTGGAGCGGTTCATCCAGGACTTGATCACCCTGGGTGGGCGGATCGCCCTGCTCATCGGGGAGTTGGAGGAGCAGGGGCGGGTCGGGGTGCTGCTGCGGTTGGCGGCGGCCCGGGAGGCGGCCGACGCCGCGCCGGATGAGGCCGAGAGCGCCGAGGTGCGGGCGTATGAGCGGTGGGCGGGCAGGTGGTCGGGGCTGGCCGCCTGGTTCGTGTCGGCGGACGGACGTGAGTCGCAGGCCCGGCTGCTGCGCGGGCGCGCTCTCGGGGCGATTCCGCAACTGCTGGCGGTCGTACGGCAGTTGAACGAGCGGCGGGCTGGGCGCTCGGACCGCTCGGCGGACTTTCGCACCCTGGCCCGCTGGTTCGCCGAGGCCCCCGACGACGCGGCGCGGCACCGGCTGTGGCGTGCCGCGTTCGGGCTGTATCCGGCACGTCACCTCACCGTCGATGCCGACACCCTCGAGCGGCGCGCCGCCCACCCGGTGGCCGCTGCCACCCCGTGGGCCGAGGCCGAGCCGCTGCGCATCAGCCCGCAGCTGCGCCGCACCGGCAGCTACGAGCGGCGCGGCAGGACCCGCCGGGTGCAGGACCGCTCCGAGCAGCGCAGGCGCCTGGCCGAGATCGCCGCCCAGCAGGCGCAGGAGATCGCGGCCGCCCGCGCGCGCCTGGCGACGGACGGCACCACGCGGCTGTCCGCGCTCGGCGAGCTCGACCCGCTCGCCTTCGGCCTGTTCCTGCAGCTGCTCGGCGACGCCCTGGCCACCTGGCGGCCCGGCATGACGACGACCGTGGCGACCAGCAACGACGGCACGATGGAGGTCCGGCTGACCGCCCTGGCGGACGGGACGACGGCCGCGATCCGCACCCCCGGCGGCACCTTCCGCGGCCCCGAGCACCTGGTCGAGATCACCGATCTCACCCGAACCGGCCAGGTGCACGCCGACGGCACTCCCGAGGGAGGGGAGCGATGACCACGCCCCTGAGCGAGGTGCTGGACAGCCGGCGCGCCGCCGAGTTCCACAAGGCCGCCCGCGCCTTGCTGAAGGAGCCTCTGCTGCTTGCGCACGGCCCGCACGCCGACGAGTTCCGCCTGGTGCGCCAGCACGCCGGCGAGCTGCGCGACTGGTTCGACCGCAACACCGGCTGGCCGCTGCGGGTGGACGCGGAGGCGGCTCGGCTGGGCCGGACGCCCGGCACCCTGGCCGATGCCACCCATCCGGCCCGCGAGGCCTCCCGCGCCCGGGCGCCGTTCACCCGCCGCCGCTACGTGCTGCTGTGCCTGGCGCTGGCCGCGCTGGAGCGCGGCGAGGCGCAGATCGCACTCGGCCGGCTCGCCGAGCAGGTGGTCCTGGACGCCGCCGATCCCCATCTGGCCGCCGCCGGGATCGAGTTCACGCTGGAGCGGCGCGAGGAGCGGCTGGATCTGGCGGCGGTGGTACGCCTGCTCATGCGCTACGGAGTGCTGCGCCGGGTGGCCGGGGACGAGGAGGCCTACGTCAGCGGGGCGGGCGATGTGCTCTACGACGTCCAGCGCCGCGTCCTGGCCGGACTGCTCGCCGCCCGCCGCGGCCCGTCGATGATCACCGCCGGCGGATTCGAGGACCGGCTGGCCGAGCTGACCGCCGAAACCGCCCTGGACAGCGACGAACTGCGCTTCCGCGCCATCCGACAGCGGCTGACCCGGCGCCTGCTGGACGATCCGGTGCTGTACTACGCCGAACTGAGCGACGAGGAGCTCGCCTACCTCACCCGCCAGCGCGCCTTCATCACCGCACGAATCACCGAACTGACCGGCCTGGTCACGGAGGTGCGGGCCGAGGGCATCGCCATGGTCGACCCCCTGGACGATCTGACCGATGTACGGATGCCCGAGCAGGGCACCCACGGACACGTCACCCTGCTGCTCGCCGAACACCTCGCCGACGCGGGCGGCGCGGTCGGCCGCGACGAGTTGGAGCGCAAGGTGCGCGAACTGGCCGTCGAGCACGGCGGTTTCTGGTCCAAGAGCGCCAAACAGCCAGGCGCGGAGGGCGAGTTGGTCGATCAGGCGCTGGTCAAGCTGACCGCGCTGGGCCTGGTCACCGCCGTACCCGGCGGCGTCGCCCCGCTGCCGGCACTGGCCCGGTACGCCGTCGGCGAGATGGTCGTACGGGAACCGGGCGTCCCCCACCCCCGCAGCTCTCAGCGAAAGGCGTGATGGCCGTGACCGCCCTGCCCACCCCCGCGCCCGGCCGGTGGCGGCCGCTGCGCGTCGGCCTGGTGGACCTCTTCTACTACGACGCCGAGGAGTTCTGGTTCCGGGACGGACGGCTGCTGCTGCGCGGCAACAACGGCACCGGCAAGTCCAAGGTCCTCGCCCTGACCCTGCCCTTCCTCCTGGACGGCGACCTGTCCGCGCGGCGCGTGGAGCCCGACGCCGACCCGGGCAAGCGCATGGAGTGGAACCTGCTGCTGGGCGGGCAGCACCCGCACCCCGAGCGGCTGGGCTACACCTGGATCGAGTTCGGCCGCCATGACGAGGCCACCGGAATGGACCGCTTCCTCACCCTGGTCTGCGGGCTGAAGGCGGTGGCGGGCCGCGGCATCGCCCGTCACTGGTACGCCGTCACCGACCAGCGCATCGGAGCCGAGCTCAGCCTGCTGGATGCCACCGGCACCGCCCTGTCGCGGGACCGGCTCGCGGAGGCCCTGGCCGGGCGGGGCATGGTGTACGACACCGCTACCGCCTATCGCAGGGCGGTGGATGAGGCGCTGTTCGGGCTGGGTGAGCGGCGGTATGCGGCCCTGGTGGACCTGCTCATCCAGCTGCGCCAGCCGCAGCTGTCGAAGCGGCCCAACGAGGCGGCGCTGTCGCGGGCGCTGACCGAGGCGCTGCCGCCCATGGACCAGGCCGTGATCGCCGATGTGGCCGAGGCGTTCCGGTCGTTGGACGAGGAGAAGGAGGAGTTGCGGGCGGCCACCGAGGCCGAGCGGGCCGCCTCCGCCTTCTTGGACCACTACCGCCGTTACACCCGTGTCGCCACCCGCCGCCGCGCCCGGCTGCCCCGCCACGAGCACGCCCGCTACGAGCAGTTGGGCCGCGACCTCGCGCAGGCCCAGAGCGAACGCTCGCAGGCCGAGGAGGAGCGGGAGCGGATCGCCGAACGGCTCGCGGAGCTGGAGGAGAGTGCCGCACGGCTGAAGGCACAGGAGGCCGCGCTGCGCGAGGGCCCGGAGATGCGCAGCGCACGGGAGTTGGAGCAGGCGGCGGCCGACGCCCGCCGTACGGCATCGGAGGTGGCCCGCGCCGAGGCGGACCGGGACCAGGCCACCCAGGCGCACACCCGTGCCCTGGGCCGCCTGGAGAGTGCGGGCCGGCGGCTTGCGGCGGCCCAGGAGCAGGTCGCGGACACGCTCACGCGTGAGCGGGAGGCGGCGAAGGCCGCCCGCCTCGACGGCGAGATGCGCACCGAGGGCGCGCCGGAGGCCGAACTGCGCCGCGCGGCCGAGGAGTCGGTGGCCCGCAGGCGACGCACCCTCGACCACGTGGAGGAGCTGGCGGTGCGCGCCGAGGAGGCCGCCGCCGAACGGCGCGCCGCCGCCCGCCGCCTGGACGAGGCCCAGACCGAGGCCGGGCACACCGCCGAACGGCAGGCCCGGGCGGAGGCCGCCGCCACCGGGGCGGGAGCGGAACTGGTCGCCGCCGTACGCGAACACCTCGCCATGTGTGAGGAGTTGCGGCCCCAGGACCCGGTGGGCCTGCTGGACGGCTTGCAGGACTGGGTCACGCACCTGCAGGGCCCCTCTCCCGCGCGCGTGCACACGGCCGACGCCCACCGCGCCCGCGCCGCGCAGCTGGCCGACCAGACGGCTGCCCTCGGTCAGCGGCTGGGCGACCTGACCGCCCGGCGCGCCGAGACCGAGCGGGAGTTGACCGATCTGGAGGCGGGCGGCCAGCGCGGCCCCACGGCACCCCACACGCGGACTCCCGGCGTGCGCGAGCAGGCGCCCGGAGCGCCGCTGTGGCGTCTGGTCGACTTCCACGACCATGTCGGCGCCGGTGAACGCGCGGGCCTGGAGGCGGCGTTGGAGGCCTCCGGTCTGCTGGACGCCTGGGTGTATCCGGACGGCAGCGCCGTGGCCGCCGACGGACACGACGTCCTGCTGTCGCCGGGCGCCCCGCTCACCGGGCCGGTGCTCGCCGAGGTGCTGCGCCCGGCCGTGGACCACGGTGACACGCGGGCCGTGGCGGTGGGCGAGCGGACGGTGGCCCGCCTGCTGGCGGCGGTGGGACTGGGTTCCGGCGAGTCCGGCGACTGCGGCGGCACGTGGGTGGCGGCGGACGGCCGCTTTCGTGTGGGGGCGCTGACCGGCAGCTGGTCGAAGGAAGCCGCCGCGTACGTGGGTGAGGGCGCCCGCGAGGAGGCGCGCCGGGCCCGGATCGCCGTCCTGCACGACGAACTCGACAGTTTGGCAGGCGAGGTGGCGCAGCTGGAGGTCGAGCGGGCCACGGTGGCCCGGCGCCGCCGCACCCTGGACGCCGAACTGGCCGCCGTCCCCGACGACGCCGCCCTGCGCCACGCGCACGCGCTGGCCGCGGCCGCCGCGGACGCCGCCCACCGGGCCCGCGCCCGCCAGGACGAACGCTCCGCCGAACTGGCCGCGGCGGCCCGGCAGGAGGCCGAGGCCGCCACCGAACTCACCGACACGGCCGCCGCCGTGCACCTGCCCGCCGACCGGGCGGGCCTCACGTCCGTCCGCCAGGCGCTGGGCGACTACACCGCCGTCCTGGCCGCCCTGTGGCCCGCACTGCGCGAGCGCACCGACGCCATGCGGACGGTGGCCGACGAGCGCGCGGAAGCCGAGCAGGCCGGCACCCGGGTGGCCGAACTGGCCCTGCGCGCCGAGGAGTCGGCCCGCCTGGCGGCCGCAACCGACGCACGCCACACCACCCTGCGCTCCACCGTCGGCGCCGCCGTCGCGGAACTGGAGCGGCGCCTGGCCGCCACCGCCGAGGCCCTGGCGGCCTGCGACCGCGACCAGCGCCGCTTGCGTGAGGAGCAGGCGGCCGCCGGCCGGCGCGTCGGCCATGCGGAGGGCCGCATCGAGCAGTTGGAAAAGGACGTACGAGAGGCGGCGGCCTCCCGCGCCGAGGCGATCGCCGCGCTCCAGCGGTTCGCGGCCACCGGCCTGCTGAGTGTCGCCCTGCCCGAGGTGGCCGTACCCCCGCTGGACGAGGGACCGTGGGCGGCCACCCCGGCCGTCGCGCTCGCCCGCACCATCGAAGCTCAGCTCTCGGGCCCGTCCGGCACCGACGACTCCGACGGCGCCTGGGAACGCGTACAGAAACGGCTCAGCGAGGAGTACAAGAAACTCCAGGACGCCCTCTCCCGCGGCGGCCACACCGCCACCGCCCGCATGGTCGAGGACGGCATGGTCGTCGACATCGTCTACCAGGGCCGCCGGCGGACCGTACCCGAACTGGCCGCGGCCCTCACCACCGAGACGGCCGAGCTGGCGCGCATCCTGTCCGCGCACGAACGCGAGATCCTCGAAACCCACCTGCTCACCGAGGTCGCCGGCACCCTGCAGGAACTGATCGCCGCCGCCGAACGACAAGTGCGGGCGATGAACGCCGAACTCCAGGAGCGCCCCACCTCCACCGGCATGAAACTGCGCTTGGTCTGGCGCCCCTCACGCAAGGCGCCGACCGGACTGGCCCAGGCCCGCGAACGCCTGCGCCAGTCCGCCGATGCCTGGGCACCCGAGGACCGGACGGCGGTCGGCGAGTTCCTGCAGGCCGAGATCGCCCGCCGGCAGTCCGACGACGCGGCGGGCAGCTGGCTGGAGGTGCTCACCGCGGCACTGGACTACCGCTCCTGGCACGAGTTCGGCATCGAACGCCACCAGCACGGCACCTGGGTCCCGGCCACCGGCCCCGCCTCCGGCGGCGAACGCGTCCTGGCCGTGTCCGTGCCTCTGTTCGCCGCCGCCTCCTCGCACTACGCCACGGCCGCCCCCGACGCCCCGCGCCTGGTCACCCTGGACGAGGCGTTCGCGGGCGTGGACGACGACTCGCGCGCCAAGTGCCTGGGCCTGCTGCACGCCTTCGACCTGGACGTGGTGATGACCAGCGAACGCGAATGGGCCTGCTACCCGCAGGTTCCGGGCATCGCCATCGCTCAGCTCTCGCGCGTCGACGAGATCGCGGCGGTGCTGGTGACGCGGTGGGAATGGGACGGGAGCGAGCGTGCACGGGGCACGGAACCCGACCACGGTCTGGCGGTGCTTTCCGCGCAGGCGACGTCCTCGGCTGCCGGGGTCGGCGCGGCGGCACCCGGGCCCGCCGAGGACACCGATGCGGGACAGGACGGGCTGTGGTCATGAGTTGCCCGCTGCCCCTTAAGACCCCGGCATGCGCGGACAGCGCAGCTTGCCTGGACAGCTCGCTATGCTTGGCCGACCCACGATGACCGGGCAGCCACGCACCCCCGCGGAAGCCGGGCCGCCGCGCATCGACCTCGACCGCCTCGGCCGCCTGCTGGGCGACCCCGGTCTCGCCTGGCTGGTCGAGCGCGTCCGGCGCCGCATGGAACGCGACGAGCCCCTCACCGGCCCGGTCACGCTGGCCGACCCGACCCCCGCCGAACGCGCCGCCGCCGAACGCCTGCTGGGCCGCGCCCCACGCGCCGGACGCTCCCTCAGCGTGCGCCTGGACGTGGTGGACGCCGTACTGCGCCGCTCCGGCATCAGCACCGAGGGCCTCGCCCCGGCCATCACGGCCCTGACCGGCCCCGTCGCCCGCCTCGCCGACGTCCGCGAACAAGAGGCGAACGCCTGGCAGGACGCCTACCTCCCCCTCACCGCACTCGCCGCGCTACGGCCCGAACTGTCCGCGTGGGCCGACCAACTGCGCCACGACGGTCTCGTACGCCGTCTCGCCCGCACCCCGCACGTGGCGAAGATCCTGCTCACCGACGCCGCATCGGCCCTGCGCACGCTTCCCGCCGACCCGGCTGTATCCCTGCCCACCTTCGCGAACCGGACGCTCGGCGACGCCCACGCCCTCGACGACGGCACCGCGCTCGCCACCCTCGTCCTGTCCGGCGTGCGCGCCCTGACCGGCTTCCCGGACGGCAACGGAGCCGAATGGCGCCGCGAGGCCTGGGCCTCGGCCGGCCTGCTCAGGGATGCCCTGTCCTCCACCGTCCTGACCTTGGGCCTGCGCGGCACCCCCGCACTGGACTGGCTGACAGACGAGGGCGAACCAGCTGTCCTGACGCTGCGCCAGCTCACCCGCAACTTGCCGGGTCGGGCACCCACGGTCGTGTACGTGTGCGAGAACCCGACCGTCCTGGCCACCGCGGCCGACACCCACGGCCCCGCCTGCCCGCCTCTGGTCTGCCTCCAGGGCCAGCCCTCGGCCGCCGCCCTCACTCTACTGCGCCACCTGCACGTCCATGGCTGCACGCTCCGCTACCACGGGGACTTCGACTGGGGTGGTCTGCGCATCGCCGACGCCCTGCTGCGCCGCGTGCCCTGGCGGCCCTGGCGCTACACGGCCGCCGACTACCGCACCGCGGCCGCTACTACGCCCCTGGCGCCGCCTTTGACCGGCACACCCGCCACCGCCGCGTGGGACCCCGACCTGGCCGCTGCCCTGGCTGAACTCGGCGTGCGCATAGAGGAAGAGACCGTCCTGGACACTCTTCTCGCCGACCTCGCGCACTGAGGCCGTGGCGCAGGCAGATGTGGACGGCGACCGGGGCTGCTTCAAACAGCACGCGGCAGGCGCAGGGCGCCATGACTCTGTTCGCGGTTGCCTCGTACGCCAACAGCAGCGCACAACTCCGACCTGCCGAGATCGCCCACGCGCCGTAAGGTCAGCCGCTGAGCCGGGGGGATACGGCCTGAAAGGCGGAAGGTGGCCGGTTCGGAATCCAAACACCTCATCAAGTACTCAGCCTTCTATGGGCTGTTGGGTGGCGTTGCGCGCACCGGCTGGACGACTGGCCAGAGGACTGCGCGGTCAGAGTTGCGGACGGTGTCGGCGTACCTTCGCGCGGATCAACGCAATTGGACTGCGCAGACTCGCAAGGCATGCTGCGCAGGGTCCAATGCCTGGATTCACCGCTGCACAGACGAACCTCTCGTCTTGCTCAGGAAACCCGCCGAGAGCTGGCAGGCCACTCGGATGCGCTGACATGATCTCGTCAGCTGCGGATGAGCAGCTGATCCGACTGCGCCACCCTCCCCTGACCAAGGAGAACTTTTCATGCGCATGCCCAGGCGGGCCTTGCTCGCCCCTACCGTCGCCCTGGCCGTTCTGGCCGGCGCCGGCCCTGCTCTGGCGGACGACCCGACTCCGTCGCCGACCGAGACCATCGCGACGGCCCCGCCTGACCAGCCGGAGGAAACGGACCTCACCGAGGGCGCCTCCGAGACCGAAGCCTCCGCGCCATCCGACGCAGTCAACCACACGGGCAACTCGCCCGACGCCCGCGGCTGCGAACAGGGCTGGTACTACCACGCCACGAAAAAGGCCAAGGATTACCACAAGGGCGTAGGCGCCGAGCAGGCCAACTGGAACGGCACCTCGCGCACCGCCAAGTCCACGTTCACCTCGGAGGTGACGGGCACCGTTGGCATCGCCTTTACGGGCGAGCTGCAGGTGAAGGGCAGCGCGGCTGTCGTTGAGATCCAGGGCAAGTTCGGCGTGTCCGTGTCCGCATCGCTCACTGCGAAGATGGGCAACAGCTTCACCGTGGACACGCCGCCACACAAGACAACGTACGCCCGCTATGGCGTCTACCGCCTGAAGAGCTACGGTTACAGTCAGTACACGTACGTCAACTGCGGCAAGGGCAGCAAGCACGACGTCACTATCTACACGCCGCACCGCATCGGCTGGGCGATCTGGGAGAAGTGACATGTCGCGCCGCACCCTCGCTGGGCTGAGCATCGCGTGTACCGCTGTGCTCTTCCCGGTCGCTGCCTGCACGTCGGACCCCTCCGACGCCCAGCAGCCCACATCAGCCACCAGCTCCGCCGAGTCAGGCCCGGCGACTGTCACCGCCACTCCCAGCAGCACGCAGCCCCCGGTCCAGGAGCCGCCCGAGTTGGACCCCGACGAGACACTGGCCGGCCGCCAGAAGGCCACCACGGGGAACGCCAGCATCGAGTTCGGCCAGGCCAAGAAGGGCGACGCGCTCATCGTCGCGGTGCGCTGTCAGGGGAAGGGCACTATCAAGGTGGCGGTGCAGTCCGTGCACGTCTCCTTCCCGCTGAAATGCCTGGCCAACGAGGTCAGCACCACCTACAACCAGGTGGCCGTGTCGGGCGTGGATCGGAGCGGAGTCGTCTCAGTCGCGGCGCCGTCCGTGGTGCGCTGGTCGCTGACAGTCGGGCGCGGCGCACCGGCACAGGAGGAATCACCCGGAGTCGGCTGAAGGTCCACAGACTGCCCGAAGCGCCGGAAGCTTAAGGGGCCATGATCACTCACGCCAAAGCAGCTTCCGGCCAAAGTCGCTACGCCGACCTCGTGAATCAAGCCTCCCGCCACGGCGGAGGTCACCGCCAACCTTCACTGCGCTCTTGTCAGAGCTCCCATACTTGATCCGGGTCGTCCAGTGCCGCCCGGACCTGAGAGAGGTCTCCGATATCTGCGAGCGGCGAGCTCTTGGCGATGTCGACGATCCCCCGCACGACGGTGTGCAGCACTTCGCCGTTGCCCTCGTCGAGTGCCCTGTCCAACCGGGCGAACATCTCCTCGTAGATGTTGCGTCGTTCCGCGAATGCCTGTGCGAAGTAGTCTTTGAGGACGGCTTCAGCGGCCCGGATCCGAGCGACCTCCGTGGCCTCGTAGGTCTCCATCCGGGCTCTCTTGGTGCTCTCCACCTCGTGGATGTGGATGCATTCACGGGCGGCTTCGACAATCTGGTTCAGCGCAGCGAAGCCGTCCATCGCCCAAACGGGGCCCTTGGCCGCGTTGACGACCTTGCCTACATGCACCTTGGGTTGGTCAGGCATCGTGAGTCTCCTCGATCAAGGGTCTGTACCGGATGGTGAGGTTTGCGCTGTGCTCGTCCAACGTGCCTTCGGTGTCGACAATCGGAGTCGCCGCCACGTCGCGGACCGCCATGACCAGTGCCATGGCCCGCTGGAAGCGCGCGGCGTGCCTCGGCGGATCGAACGGCTCGGACTCCAGGAGCTCCAGCGCCTCAAGCGCTCGGAAGGTGAGGTCCCGGAGAAGCTCGCGCAACTCAGCGGCACGGGCGTCGACGCCCTTCAACCGGGCGTCCGTCTCGTCAAGCTCAGCGATCGCCACGGCGACCTTCGCCTCGAACTCCCTCGCCCGGGTCATCGCCTTCGCGCCCTGGCCCTTGATGACCAGGCCACCGACGAGCAGCGCGGGACCGACGGTGAAGAAGTTGAGGGCCGTAGCTCCCAGGGCCATCCCGCCGCCACCCGATGCAAGCGACCCACCGCCCAGGAAGGCGAGGGTCGCGCTCTCGGCCGCGGCGCCCGTCAAGCCGGAGATCGCCGCTCCGGTGCTCGCGACTCCGAAGCTGCTCACTGCCGCCGTGATCCCAGCCCCTGCGCCCGCTCCGGCCGCCGCGGATCCGAGAGCCCCGCCGATCCATGTCGCCGCGTCGACGTCGAGGCCGCGAAGCCCGGGGATCTGGGTCATGGTGGCGTCGATGCCCTCCACCAGCAGCCGCTCGCTCTCGCGCACCTGTCGCTCGTGGCGACGCAGGAAGGCGCCCATGCGTGCGACGACATCGACGAGCGCCTGCCTCTGCTGCTCCCCCAGTGCCTCGAGGGCGGTGTTCGTCGCTGCCAGTGCGTCCTCGGCCTGGGCCATGCGTCGTTCGTAGCCCTGGCCCGCCTCCTTGACCCGATCCTTCGATTGCTTGAGGTCGTGGGCGCCTTTGCCGCCGAGGGCAACGCCGCTACCGCCGGTTGCCGCACCAACACCGATGAGAATGACTGGTATGAAGAACGGCACGAGTTCCCCCTTGGTGCCCCATGACCCTGCGCGAACCAGCAGGCCCAACCGTTCACATTGTGCCCTTGGTCAACGATCGACAGAAAGATCGCGAACAACACCCAGGCGGCTTTGAGGGTCTCATTCACCCGCTTGAATTCGGCGGGGTGGCGGGGTGCACGGGGGGTACCAGCTGCCGATGTCCGTGAGAACCTCGCCTCAGCCCCTTGCCGCGCCACAAGTCGTCCCGTGCGTGGTCTCTGCAAAGGCTCATCGAGAGCCGCGGGTGGCGGGTCGCTCGGTGGTGGCCTAGTGGCGGGCACAGCCGTCCTGGTCGAGGTGAACGAATCCACTGCCCGTGCCCCTGGTGACGTTTGCTGCCGTGCGCTCTTCTCGCGGAGCACGAGCGCGGAGGCAGCCACCGACGCACAAACATGGGCAACGGCAGCCCCGATCCCCCTACGGCACGCGCCGTCCGCTTCGCCCGCTGTCCCCTTCACCTTCCTCCTTCTCAGAGGCAAGCGCAGGGGGGAACAGAGGGGGACGTCGGGCCGGCGACCAAGCCGAGGAGCCCGTGGTGACCTGCGGCGCGCAGACAGCTGTCGGCAGGGACGTCGGCCTGGTCGGGCGGTGTTGTCGCAGTGTTGTCGCATCGTGACCGTGGTCGGGCCCGCGTGGTCGTACGCGTGGTCGGGGGTGGCTGCTGCTGTGACCGGTATGCGCGGTCGCGGCTCCCGACTCGGCAACCGACCGGCCGTTGTTCGGGTCGGCCGGTCGGGTCGACGAATGATTGCGGGCCGATCGCGCCTTGTCGAGGTCGACCACCTCGCCGCCGGAGTTGGCCACCAAGTCGACTTCGAGGCGGCGGAAGAGTTCATTCTCGTCGCCGGGGTGCTTCACTGAAGGTTCCTTCCAATGGGAGGCAGAGCGGAGTCCGGCCGTCGCTGTAGGAGATGAGCGGACGGACCCCGCACGGCGGTGCTACGGGGGTGGCATGGGGAAAACTGAGGTCAAGACGCGGCAGTGCGAGTGGTGCGGTGAGCCGGTGCAGCAGCCAGAAAGCCGCTGGCGAAGGCGGCGTTACTGCAGCAAGGCACACCGCCGCAGGAACCGAATCATGGAGACTGTCTGGGAATTCCTGGACATCTGGTAGGTCACGCAGCGCGCTGTTCCTCGGGATACGTTCAGTGCGCGCACGTGCCGAGTGAGGTGCTGGTGGCTCGCTCACTTGTGCGTCTGTGGTCACCTGCCGACAGCGGCACACGTGTCGGCGGGGCATGCCGGCACAGCGGCCGTGCCTGCGGGGCAGGTTGGAATAGGCTCAATCTCGAACGTGCCGGGGCCCGTTCGTCGCGAGGGTGAGAAACCCGGCAGTGGGCCGCTCGGTGTGCAACTCTTCGGCCATCGGCTGGCCAGAGCGCTCTCCGACACGCGAAACCCCTGATCGAATGTCCGAACATTGCCTTCAGCAGGAGGTAGTTGTGTCCCTGCCCCGGCACACATATCAGGTCCTGCCCACCAGACGGATGCAGGGGACCGATGTGCCCTGGCCGCATGACGTGCACATCGCGCTCCCCCCGTCGTACGAGCACGGTGACCGCAGCTACCCCGTCCTCTGGGTGACAGACGCGTCCCTCAGCTTCCCCCTCGCCGTCGGTCTGACGAACTGGCTCCACACCGTGCAGGAGATCGCCGAGCTCATCGTGATCGGTGTCGGCGCTTCCGACGAGAGCGATCTCGCCGAGTTCGGCGCGCGTCGAACACACGACTTCTATCCGATGCCGAGATGGGTCAATGCAGGGCCCGGCGGCGCGCGCATGGAAGAACTGTCCAGCGAAATGCCGACGGGCGGCGGCGCCGATGCACTGTTGTCGTTCCTGGTCGACGAGTTGCGCCCGCGGTTGGCGGCCGAGTTCCGGTTCAACGACGACCACGGTCTCGTGGGGTTCTCCGGCGGCGGGCACTTCGTCGGCTTCGCCCTGTTCTCCCGGCCGGCGGCCTTCGGCCGCTATTTGGCCAGTAGCCCTGCCCTCAGCGGGTGTGAGGATCTGCTGTTCACGCTGGAGGCCGACTACGCCACGACCCACGACGACCTTGCGGCGAAGGTGTTCCTCGGCGCGGGCGAGGCGGAGCTCGCCGATCCCTACCTGGCTGCCGCCGACATCGTCGGATCGATGACCCGCATGTCGCAACTGCTGCGGCTGCGCAACTACCCGTCCCTGGAGCTCACCTCTCGCCTGTACCCCAGGCAGACCCACGGGTCGGCGTTGTCGTACGCGTTGAACGAGGGCCTGCGCACGCTGTACCCCTTCACCACCCCCAGCGTCGGATGAGCAGATCCACAGCAGCAGCGCGAGACGAGTCGTCCGCAGCTGCTTTTCACACCTTCCGTGCGCATACAAAGCCGAGCGGGCATGGACCGCGTGCGGGAGGTGCGGCGCACGCTGGCACCGCACCAGCACGAGCGGTGCGAACGGGAACTCGACGACCGGTTGTATGCCTGGTCGACGACGGTCAGCGCGCTGAGCCGTTGAAGTCCGTGATCAGCCCGGACAGTTCCTGGAGGCTCTCGATGCGGAAGGTCGGGAGCTTCTCCGCCTGCTCGGTGCGCCACTGGATCGTCGCCCACGGGCCGCGGTGCACCAGGGCGGTGTGCATGCCCGCGCCGACGGCCGGCCGCAGGTCGTTGTCGATGCGGTCGCCGACGTAAAGGATCTCGTGGTTGGCAAACGGAACGGCCTCGGCCACACGCCGGAAGAACGCGGAATCAGGCTTGCTGGCGCCCCAGTCGTCCGACGTTCCGATCAGGTCGACATCGTCCGAGAACAACTCCCGAAGTAGCTTGCCGGCCCTGATCGTCTGGTTGCCCGCGATACCGAGCCACAGCCCCTCCGCCCGCAGCCGCGCCAGCATCGGGCGAACGTCCGCATACAGGTCTTCTTCGCTGAACGTCTCCGGTTGCCCGGCGGCCGCCCGCTCCTCGCGCTCCTCATACAAGTCGAAGCCAGGCCGGAACTCCTGGAACACCTCCCGGTAGTCGCGGCGCTGCGCGATCACGGCGCCGAACATCGCATGAAACGTGTGCCGCGGTACGCCAAGCCAGTCGGCCCAGGTGCCGTACTCCCGGGTCTCGTCCACCAAGCACTCACCGACGTCGAACACCACTGCACGAATCATGGCGGCAGCGTATCCGGCACGCCTAGAGCGCCCTTCCCTCCGGGGCGGGGCCTGGGGCACTGCACGCACCGCTCTGTTCGGGCTGCCCAACACCCTCTTCCTGAGCGGCCAGGAAGAGCAGGACGTCGCGGATTCTCCCGATGAAGGTCCCGACGGCGTGGGCGGCGTGTCCGAGCGGGACGCCGGTGATGCTGATGAGGGACCGGCCTGATGTGGTGTTCGAGGACGAGGCGTTCGCTGACCTGTATCCGGCCGATGGCCGACCGGCCTTCTCGCCGCCTACCTCGGCCACGGACATGAGCTGCTTCGACGGTACCGTCGCACCTGCGCGGAGTTCGTCCGCCGCCCGAACCCCTGAGTGCTTGTCGCTCAGCCTCGTACGAAGGTGGTTGAGGAAGGCGCCTCGGCGTTTCGCGGTGAAGAGCAGTCCGTGGCCGTCACGCCCGATCTCCGTCAGCCCGCTCAGGCCGAACTCGGTGGCGTTGTGCAAATATGCCACTCCGGCCAGCCGGTTCACGTGTTCGTGAGGCAGTGCCTGACTCCACGGCTTCAGTTCCACCGCGACGTAAGGCGGTTCGCCTGTGACCGGGTGCACTCCAACAAAGCACCAAGTGTAATCTGCCTACTTCAAAAACCTTCTAACGCACGGGAGTTTGGCGACTGGGCGTGAACGCCAAGAGTGGCTCAGAGGTCGGTGGATCAGTCATCCGTCCGCGCCCAGTCGCCGACGGAGGCGCTCTGGAAGCGGATATGAGCGCTCAGTGGGCAGCCGGCGCAGCGCCTCATCAATCCTGCCGTCGAGTACAGCGGCATGGACCGACCATGCCAGATCGGTGACATCCGCCATGTCCACGATCCAATCGTCCACATAACGGTCCACGGCTTCGCCGGACAGACCGACCTGAATGGCTCGCCATGGTTGCGGTTCCAGATGGATCGACCGGTCCGGGTCCCACTGCACACGCACCGGGCACTCGGCGACCTCCGCTCGCCACTGAGCCCGGTCCTCGTGCACACCGGGCTGGAAGTGGCTGAGGGCCGCGTGTGCCAACGCCCATTCGAACCCGGCCCGGTCCATGTCGATCCGCAGAATTCTTTCCTGGTTCGGCTTCCGGGCCCAGCCGGAGCGATACATCATCCACAGGAACGATGGTTTGATCCACGTCATGCGTTCGCGCTTGAATGGCGCTACGAACGTCCGGGCGCGCAAGGCCGGTTCCGCGATCTCCTGCGGGTATGCCTGATAGACCGCGATGGTGGAGTCGGTGTATTCCGCCCGCACGATCCGCCCCTGCTCTGCCTCCGTCACCGGCCGCGCACCTCGGACGCCCACGTGCCCGCCTTGTGGACTTCCGGTCCCTCGACATGTGTGGCACCGGCCGTGTACAGCAGCCACAGCAGCTCGAGGGAGCCGAAGAAGGATTCCCCCCAGCTGTCGACCCAGACGCGGAGCCGCGACGGTCCCACCTGGACGATGTCCCAGAACTCCCAGCCACGAGAATCCTCGTCCGGGTCGAACCGGTAGATCCAGTTCTGCAAGGACCAAGGGCCTCCACCGCTACGGTCTGCGTACGCGGTGCGGCCGTGTCGGACGAATTCCTGTGGCGGCACCTCGCCGTCCCGGACGGAGGCCGTCGTGAACCAGTCAGGGAACTCGTCCGTCGGCAGGTCTTCATCGTCGAACTCCGCCGTGGAGGCCAGGTGGAGGGCGGCCGACAGGACGCGACGTACGCGTAGCGCGTACGCCTCGGAGGTCCCCTCGAATACATCGACGGCGAACGCGGCCAGAACCGGCGGAGCCGACTCGATCGCGGGACGCTGCCGAACACGGTCCAGTTCGGCAGCGACACTCTCCTCGCTGTGGATCATCGCACGATCCTATCCTTCCTGTTCGACACGTCCGGAGCCCTTGATGATGTTGTCGCGGAGTTCGTTGAGGAGCTTGGCCGGGATTCCGTAGAGGTCCTTCCCCTTGGTCGGATCGGAGATTTCCGGGTACTCCTGGAGCAGGCCTTTCCATTCCGTGCGGGTGAAGGCGTCACCGTCAGGGTGATCATCCTTGTTCTGCGGCAGGGCGGATTCACGGACCTTGATCAGGTAGTCTTCGGGGATCTTGAAGGAGACGATCTGGCCGCCGTCGCCCCGGTATTCCAACGTGTGCTTGATATTGCCGCTCATGTTCAGATAGAGCTTGCCTTTACCGGTGATCGTCACCTCGCCGTTCTCACCGATGTGAATCCGCTGACTCAGTGGGTGGTCGGTCTGTTTGCGGTAGACCGAGATCAGGTCCTCGCCGCACTCTTCCAGACCGAGTGGATCGGTCCTGGTGTACGGGTTGTGGACATAGGTGTTGGGGTTGGGGGCGGGGGTGAGACCGAGGGGGTCAGGGGTGAGGTAGCGGGCCGTTTCGGGGTCGTAGTGGCGGAAGTAGTTGTAGTGGAGGCCGGTTTCGGGATCGTTGTACTGCCCGGGGAAGCGGAGGGGAGTGTAGGTGGTGGCATCGCTGGTCCAGGTGGTGGCGCCCCAGAGGGTGCTGCGGGCGCGCCAGGCGATGTCCCCTTGTTCGTCGACGAGTTCGCGGGGAGAGCCCACGAGGTCCGTGACGATCGCGAAGAAGCGGGAGTCGATCTCCTGTTGAGGTGCATCGGCCGCGCTGATGCGCTCGGTCTGGGCGATGGGTTTGAGGCCCTGGTGATCCCAGGTGAGGGTGACGGGGTTCGGGAGGTCGGCGGATTGCGCGGTCTGTTCGCAGAGTGTTGCGCCGTCCCACGTGAAGTCGACGCGCTCCGCGACGGTTTCGCCGTCCGCCCCGAGGCGGAGTTTGGCGATGCGGCGGCCCAGGGGGTCGTAGGTGTAGCGCCATTGGGTGCCGTCTGGGGTGGTGACCTGGGTGAGGCGGTCTTCCGCGTCCCATTGGTAGTGCCAGGTGTCGGGTTTGCGGGACAGGCGGGTCTTCTGGCGCAGGGTGATGCGGCCGAGGGCGTCGTGTTCGTAGCGGACGTTGCCCGCGCGGGTGATCCGGGTGCCGGTGTAGGTGCGGTCGCCCGTGGCCTCGTGGCCGGGGTGTCGGTCGGGCCAGGTGGCGTGTGTTTGGTTGCCGGCGTTGTCGTAGGCGTAGGTCTCGGTCCAGTTGTGGGCGTGGACTGCGGTGACGCGGCCGGTCGGGTCGACGTCGAAGTGGCGGGTGCCGTTGAGCAGATCGTCGATGCCGGTCAGATAGCCGTCGGCGCGGTAGGTGTAGGCCCGGTGTTGCAGCGTGCGGCCGTCCGCTCGGGTTACCGACTGGGTGGTCAGGCGGCCCAGTGCGTCGAAGCCGTGTTCAAGGGTGACCGTCCCACCGATGTGACGCGTCAGTTCCCGGCCTGCTTCGTCATAGGTGAAGTCGATGCTGCGGCCGGAGACCTGAATCCCGGTGGGGCGGCCCGTGGCGTCGTAGGACCAGGTGGTGGTGGCGCCGGCGGGGGTGGTGCGGCTGGTCCGGCGGCCCAGGATGTCGTAGGTGTAGCTCTGAGTGCGACCGTTGACCGTCTCCGAACTCAGGCGTCCATCAAGGTCGTTGAGCAGCGTAAGGGTCGTGCCGTCCGGACCGGTGGCCCGGGCAAGCTGATCGGTCAGGTCGTAGGCGTAGGTGGTCTCCTGACCCGCCACGTCCTTGAGGGTTGTCCGGCCCAGTTCGTCACGTTCGAAGCGGATCGTTTCACCGAGCACGTTGGTGCGGCTGGTGAGCTGGCCCGCGGCATCGTAGGTGTAGGTCAGCGTGCGGCCGTCGAAATCTGTCTCCGTGACCAGCCGTCCGGCGGCGTCGTATGCGTACTTCCAGGCCAGACCCTGAGGGTTGGTGACCTCGGTCAGGCGCAACTCGGTGTCGTAGGCAAAGGTGTACCGAACGCCGTCCGGGCCGGTACGCGCCGACAACCGGTCGAAGTAGGTGTACTCGAAGCGGGAGACGGCACCCGTGGCGTCGGTGTGGCCGGTGCGGTTTCCCTCGGCGTCGTACGTCCACGACTCGGTAGTGCCGTCCGCGGCGGTGCTGCGAACCGGCTTCCCGTCGACGGTCCACTCCAGGCGAGTCACGTTGCCGAGCGGGTCGGTGAGTGTGACGGGGCGGCCGAACGCGTCCAGGGTGTATCGGGTCGAGGCTCCGCACGGGTCGGTGATGTGTTCGGGAACCCCGGCGGCGTTGGACTGGATGCGGGTGGTGTCGCCGAGTGCGTCGGTGACGCTGGTCAGGCGGCCGGCTCGGTCGTAGGCGGACTTCTTCACAGCTCCCGACGGGGCTGTGGCAGACGTCAGATTTCCGCGCTCGTCGTACGCACAATCCCACTGCCTGCCGTCCGCGGTGATGACGGTCACCGGCAACCCGAGCGCGCCGTAGCCGACTTGAGTCGTCCGACCGTCCGGCCGACTGGCTGAAACGATCCGTCCGTTCTCGTCGCGTTCGTAGCGGATGGTGCGGCCGAGCGGGTCCGTCACCGATACGAGTTGGAGGTCTTCGTCCCACTCCTGGCAGGTGGAGTTGCCGAGCGGGTCCGTCTCACGGATCAGGCGCAGCGCCTCGTTGTGCTCATAGGTACGGACGTGGCCGAGGGAGTCGCTGACGCGGGTCGTGCGTGATTCCTCGTCATACGCGAGGGTGGAGGCGAGGACACCTCCGGTGCCGCCGGTGGCCGTGACTCGGCCTTGGTCGTCGTACCGGTACCAGTAGGTCGTGTTGTTGCGATCGGTCCAGGAGGTGATGCGGCCTTCGGGGTCGTAGGTGTAACGCAGCGGCAGGCCGGAGGAGTTGGTCTCCTCGACGAGGTGGCCGTGTTCCTCGTAGCCGAAGGTGACCAGGGTGGTGCCGGGCCGGTCCGGGTGGGCGGGGTCGGTCAGGCGCAGGCCGGTGATACGGGACCGGGCGGGGTTGTGGTCGAGAGCGATGCGGTAGCCGCCGGAGTGAACGACGGCTTCGGGGATGTCGCCCGTCTTGTACTCGATGGTGATGCGGTTGCCGTTGCGGTCCTGGATGTACTGCAACGGCAGGTCGACGGCCGTGTCGTCGGCCGCAGGCACAGGGCTGTGGAAGACGTGGTCCAGGCCCGTGTCGGGGTCGTGGACGCGGATACCGCCGTCGATCTCGGTGTCCCAGGACAGCAGCAGGCGTGAGCCGGGGGTGTCCGGTCGGACGGGTTCGCCGGTGTCGGGGGCGGGAACCGGGAAGCAGAGACGTGCGCCGTCCGCGGTCGCGTAGACGAAGCCCTCATCGTCGGCCTGGACACGCTGGTCGAGGGTGGAGGCCCAGGTGGGACCGAACCAGCCACCATGGCGGTAGGACGATATGTGCGTGCGCTCCAGGACCAACGGCAACACACCGGGGAGGATCACGTCGGTGCGGGGCAGGGCCATGTCGCCGGTGGCCACGTCGATCGGGTCCCGCACGAACTTCTTGACCATGTTGCGGACCGAGGCGGGCAGCTTGTTGAAGCCGGGGTTCAGCTTCAGCCGCTCGAACGCGGCGCAGTCCAGCCCCATCGACTTGCTGAGCTTGGCCAGAGCCGCCGGCCCCAGCGCCTTCAGTCCCTTGCCGAGCGCCTTGCCCAGCATCCCGAACCCGACGCCCATCACCGCGCCCTCGGCGAGGATCCCGGCCAGTTTCTCCGGGTCCTTGAACGCGCCCGGGTCCTTCAGCAGGGTCTCGAAGGCGGAGAACTCCATGCCGCCCTTGGCCATCTTGGCCACCTCGGCGACCCCGCGGATCTCCTTGAGCGCCTTCAGCGCCCGCTCCACCCCGCGGATGACCTCCATCACCCCGCGGACCACGGAGCCCAGCGCCGTGCCCTCCTCCTCGATCCGGCCGATCAGCGCCACCACCTTCAGCGCGCGTTCGCCGGCCATGAGGGTGGAAGCGACCTCGGAGGCGCCGGCGGTGAGGATCGACAGGGCCAGGCCGGCGATCTCGAATTCTGCGATCTCCGCCAGCATCACGCCGATCTCTGACAGCAGCTCATGCGCCTTGTCCGCGAAGTCGTCCAGCGCCTTCGCACCCTCCCGCAGCGAGTGGGCCATCTCCGTGGCCTGCTTACGGGCCGCCTTCGAGCGCTTGGTAAACGCCTTGGCGGCCTTGCCCTCCCACTCGACGCCGTGCAGCGCACGCTCCGCCGCGGTGGCGGCGTCGTCCAGCCCGGTGGCCAGGTGCCGCCACTTCTTCGCGATCTCCCGCACCCCGTCCGGATCCACGGCCGGATCCGAGATGCCCAGGAACTCCAGACCGCTGGCGAGACTGTCGCCGAACATGTGGTTGAACTTGTTGATGTAGTGGAGCGGGTTGAGGTCGACCATGGGAGTGCCGCTCAGCCCTTCTCCGCCTGGGCCGCTGCCGCGATCAGTACGTCCAGCAGGTCGAAGGCGTCGGAGACGTCACCCATCAGCTTGGCCTCCGCCTCCCACTCCTCGTCCAACTGCTTCGTCAGCTTGACCAGGGTGGTCATGCCCTTCTCGATCTCGCTCTTGGCGCCCAGCAGCGAACCCAACGCACCAAGCGCGCCCAGGTCATGGGACTGCGCCTCGAACTGCTGCAACGGCTTCGCCGTGTGATGCCCCACCCCACGCAGACCCGACGCCGCCTTGTGCAGCGACGTCGCCTCCTTCTTCAGGTCCGACACACGAACCAGCCCCCGTACGTCAATTGCTTCACTCTGTGCACATGCCAACCCCAAGACACTATGGAGAACGGTTATGCCGGAGGTATGACAGACATCAAGGGACGGCAAAGATCAGCAAGCACGCCCGGGCTGCAGTCGCAGCACGTCGTGGCTCTGCGACCGCGACCGCGGAGGACGGTCTCCCACAGCGGGCGCGTGGACGCGCATCTCGGCCTGTGGGGTAGCGCGAACCTACCTCGCACCGGGCGGCACTAGGCTGCCGATCGGATCGTCCGGGCCAGCTTTCGAAGTTCACCGACACCCGTTCAAGCAACGGGTCTGGCGAATCGCTTTCACCCCTGCTCCCCCGCTGGTGGCTAACTGGCGAAGGATCTTCTGGGTAATCGACGACGCGACTCGGCGCCGCCCTGGCCGAGGCTGTCAACGGCATCCGTCGCCCCAGACGCTGATGATGCTGCTGCTTGTGTGCGTCGCTTCTTGCGGCGCGTGAGCGCGGAGGCGGCCGCCGACGCGCAACATGAGCAATGGCCGCCCCGATCCCCCGTCGGCACGCGCCCGCCCCGTTCGCCCGCCGTCCCCTGCCTTTCTTCTGTCTTTGGGGCGAGCGTGGGGGTGTGCAGAGGGGGATGTCGGGCTGGCGACCAAGCCGAAGTGTCCGTGGTGACCTGCGAATACGCCGCGTGGGGCGCGGCAGCGCACGGCCAGTTGTCGGTGGGGATATCGGCCCGGTCGGGGGCGGTGTTGTCGCATCGTGACCGTGGTCGGGCCTTCTTGGTCGCGGGAGTGGTCGGGGTCGGTTGCTGCTGTAGCCGGTATGCGCGGCGCCGGACGGAACGGCGCCGCCCGTACAGGAAAGGCGGACCGACGATGACCGACGTGGATACGGGCAGTGGTGATCGGTTGGCGCTGGCGGTGCTGACGCAGTACCGGATGGCCACCACCGAACAGATGCACCGGGTGATCGCCCCCGGAGTGCGCAGGGAGCAGACGCGGCGGCGGCTGGCCAAATTGCGTGATGAGGGGCTCATCGACCGCATCACCCTGCCCCGGGCCGGACGCCTGCGGGTGTGGTTTCCCACTGCCTACGGCGTGCAAATCGCCTCGGAGTGGCCGGAGTTGCGGGGACGACGACCGCCGAAGACGGTCTCCGATCCCACGGCCGCGCGCCTGCGCATAGGGCACACGCTGACCGTGACGGAGACCGCGCTCGTCTTCCTCGACGAAGCACGCCGCCGCGGCGACCTGTGCCGGCCGCTGGACTGGATACCCGAGGTCTATCACTCCCTCGGCAGCGGGGAGGCCGTCATCCCCGACGCTCTCCTGTACTACGTGCGCGGCGGCAAGAACGGGCCGCTGCTGCGGGCGTTCGTGGAAGTCGACCGGGCCACCATGGGCCCAGAACGCTTGGCCTCGAAAATCACCACCTACGCCCGCCTCCACAAGCACGTGCCAACCTCTCCGGGTCAGCGACGCCCGGCCTTCGGACAGGAGCCGGCGCGGGAGGCATGGCGGCGGCACTACCCGATCTTCCCGCGCCTGTTGTTCGTCCTGGACGGCACCGGTCCCGCTGGCGTCGCCAACCGCATCGACTCCCTGTACGCGACCGCCAGGGATCCGTCGCTGGCCCCGTTCCTGCGCACGGTGCCGGTCCTGGCCGCGGCGCTGGCAGACCTGCGCACCCACGGCCCTTCTCAGCGCGTGTGGCATCGCGTCCAGGACCCCAACCACACAGTCGCCTGGAGCTGGTCGCCATAGGGATAGACGGCCTGCGCAGCCGCTACGCACCACTCGCCACCGCCGCGCGGCGGCTGCGCAGAGCCCGACCACGGGGCCGACCAGAGCCGCGACACCTCGACCACGCCCCTGACCACGGCGATGCGCAGCCGAATGCACGGTGACCGTGCAGCGCGATACACAACTCGCAGGAACGGCTGCGCAGTCAGTACACGCGCACGTATCGGAGCCCGCGCAGACACCCACCCACCTGCCGTGGTCGGCTTCATGGTCGCCCCGACCAAGGGGCGCACCATGGCTCTGCACAGCAGCGTTTCACCAAGTACGCAGCCGGGTGCGCATCGTTGGCCCACGATGTACAACCGGCTACCCGACCACCAGGGCTCTGCGCGGTCGGCCTCGCGGACGCTGTTTGCGCACCATCGCGCATACCTGCGCAGTTGGATTGCGCATGGATGGCGAAGCCACGCGCACCGCGCTGCGCTGCGCAATCACCCGAGCCCGGATGCGCGTGGGCTAGGAATCCTCTTCGGCGGGAAGCAGGGCTCAACGTTCGAATCAGTCTCGTGATCTCCTACGACCGCTGCGCTCTGCCTCGGGAGGCTGTGTCCGTCGAAGCGGTACTGCTCGGCCGCCCTGGCGGCCGGAAGGTCGACCAACCGGCGGACGGTCGTGTCGCCCGACTCAGCAACCGACCGACCGTTGTTCGGGTCGGCTGACGGGTCGAAGTCGGTTCGGCCGGTCGGGTCGGCCGACTGGTCGCGGGCTGGCCGCGCCACGCCCGGGTCGACTACCTCGCCGCCGGAGTCGTTCATTCTCGTCGTCGGGGTGCTTCACTGAAGGTTCCTTCCAATGGGAGGCAGGGCGGGATCCGGCCGTCGCTGTAGGAGGTGAGCGGTCGGACCTCGCACGGCGGTGCTACGGGGGGTGGCATGGGGAAATCCAAGTCCAGGACACGGCCGTGCGAGTGGTGCGGCAAACCGGTGCAGCAGCCAGAAAGCCGCTGGCGACGGCTGCGTTATTGCAGCAAGGAACATCGCCGCAAGAACCGAATCATGGAAGCTGTCTGGGAATTCCTGGACATCTGGTAGGTCACGCAGCGCGCTGTTGCTCGGGATAGGTGCAGGGCGTGCACGTGCCGAGTGATGTGCTTGGTAGACCCGGACAGCCAACACCGGAGGCGCCAACGCCATGGTCGCCGTCGGGAAACTCCTGAACGACCGCGACACCCACGGCGCCCACGCTTGGTGGCAACGCGCAGCATGCCGGAAACCTCGTGCCGATCCACCCGCTGCTTGTCACACCCTCCGCGCGCATACAAAGCCGAGCGAAACCAGCCCCTCGTCACGGCACAGGCGGTCGGAGGCGCCGCCGACCGCCGTTTGAAGGAGTTGGTAGTCGGCGCCGTGGGACTGGCCCCAGTGCATGGCCGCTCGCCACAGCAGACGGCCCAGGCCCTTGCCGCGAGCCTCGGGCAGGACTGCGAAGTACTGCGGCATGAGCTGGCGTTGGCCGATGGCGTCGCGGCGGATCTCCATGGGACCGATGGCGCCGACGACGCGGCCATCGAGGGCTGCGGTGAGGACGGGGCCGCAGCCTGCCGACTGCATCTGGGTGTGCAGGAAGGACAGGCCGTCAGCGGCCATGGTCTGGGCATACGGCGCGAATGTGTCCCTCACCGTGGCTGGCCATTCGGTGTACGGGCGCACCGGTCCGCCGGGGTCGTGGCAGGGGCGGGCGGCGAAGTCCTGGAGTTGAATCCGGACCCCGTCGGCGGGTGTGGCTTCGGGACCGAGCGGGCGCACGACGCGAGCGCCCGCCACGCCGTGCTCGGCGGTGAGTTTCGCCGCGAGTCCGGCGGCCTGGCTGAGGATGTCGGACAGGTGGCTGTAAACGAAGACCTTGATCGTGCCTCGGCCGCGGCTGGACAGGGTGGGGATCAGGGTGCGGTCAGGTTGATGAACGATGCCGTCGGCGAGCACGGTCTCGTCCTTCTCGCTGCTCCAGCGCCGGTCCTTGTCGTAGTGGAGGAAGTACCGGTCCGTGGCGGCCGCGGTGCGGATGTCCTCGAAGAGGTCGACCGTCAGGGCGTGCGGGTGGACGGGGCCGAGGGTGGGCACGATCGGCGCGGTAAGCACAGGTCGTAGCCAGTCCCAGCGGAAGAACATCGGGCGTTACCTGCGCCCAGAAGTCAGCCACATCGCCCGCACGTTAGCAGCCCCAGCTTTCCGGCTGAGCGGCGGCGCGTCGGCCGCCTGTGGCGTTCCCACCTAGCGCGAAAGCGGGTGATCGGCGGCCGAGCGAGGCATGCCCCCCACAAAACAACACGCGGAGAAGGAGCGGCACTTACCCACTCACCGCCTACGCCCGCCTCCACAACCGCTGCTGTTGCAGGCTCTCGATGAGCTCGGGGAGCTGCTGGCGAGGAAGGTGCAGCAGTGCCGCTTCATCGAGGCCGTCGGGTACGAGGGGGACGTTCATGCGCCAGGAGCCGGGGCGCCAGCGGTGGCGGACTCGGGCGGCGAAGACGGGTTCCTGGGACAGCAGGGCGACGAGACGCATGGCGTCGGTGATGGGGAGTTTGAGCAGGGCCCAGCCGCAGTGGTACGCGATGAAGCCATCGGCACCGTAGCCGAGCGACTTGTCGCTCTGCGCTCGAACGCCGGCGGTCGCCTCGCCGACGTCTTGGCAGCAAGCGATCGTGGTGAAGCCGAGGCGCCACAGTCCACGGATGACGGGGACCATCTCCGTGTCGATCTCGACTTGCTCGCCGTCGCGGGTGGTGAGTGTCTCGTACGCGTGAATGGGTGGGTCCGCCATGGACGCTCCCGTCGTCACGTCCGGCGGAAGGCGGCCCACTGGCCGGCTGCGGCGGCGACAGATTGGATCCACGCGACATCGGGCGCGTCCGTGGCGATGTCGGCCCAGAGCCGCTGTTGGGCGGTCGCGAAGACGTCGAGGGCACGCCGGGGCGCGGTCAACCACGCGGGGATCTTCGCCGCCCACTGCTCCGCCGCTGCGGGGCTGTGGCCGGCCGCGATGAGCCAGACGACCCAGCAGGCGGCATCGATCCACGCGGCGCCGCGCGTGGGCCATGCCCAGTCGACGACGCGGGCGGTGTTGTCCACGATCAGGACGTTGTCGGGGTGCCAGTCGGTGTGCAGCAGGCTCTCGCCACACAGCAGTTCGGCGTCCTCTGGGCTGTCGAGGTAGTCGGCGAGGCGCTGCTCGATGCGTTTGAGCTCCAAATCGACGGGGGCCCGGACGCCGGAGAGCGTGATGATCGCCTCGGCGACGAGTGGCAGGTCGTCGGACTCCGGGCGGTAGTCCGCGGGTCGGCCATCCAGGTGCTCGAAGCCGAGCAGGTCCCACGTGCCGTCGTTCATCCGCCAGAGCAGGCGGGGGGCGAGGGGGGCCACGTGGGGGTTGATGGTGGCCTCGCGACTCTGTGTCCAGGCGCGAGGGTGATCGGCGTTCAGTCCCTTGACGAAGACGCGGCCGGTGCGGGTCTCGAGCGTGGCAGCGATCTCGCTGTTGAGTCCCTTGTCGGCGGTCGTTACCGCGTAGACAGGGCCGGTGAGGGCCTCGACGGCCCCACGGGTGGCGGTGGGCAGGTCTTCCCAATTCAGTCTCATGGTCACCACGGCGGGAGTGTAGGGGCTGGGGCGGGCGGGGCCGTCCATGCGGAGCGGGCGGCCCCGGTTTCGGAGGGGCTCAGTTGTACGGGTTGTCGTCTCCGCAGCCCCGCATGACGTCACCGCCGGCGACGTCGTCGAGGTCCTCGACGAACTCGATCTCGTCCTCGGCGAGCAGACCTACGGTGATCTCCACAGCGGTGGCGGTCATGGGCGTATTTCCTTTCTCAGGCGTGCTGGCAGTAGCGGTCGAGAGGCGATTCGGCCCGGCGGTACAGCTTCACGAGCGGCATGCACGTAGTGCACTTCTTCTGAAGGGCGCAGCTCGCGCATGCGTTCTGCCGTTGAAGTGCTCGGTCGGCGAGGGCGCCGAGGCGCGCCAATCCCGCGAGCCCCTCCTTGAGGAGCGGTATCGGGTGGTCGCGGGAGACTTTGCAGACGCTCGCCATGCCGAAGGGGTTCACGTTCAAGGACGTGTGGCCGGCGTCGCATCCGGTGAAGGGAGTTCGGTTCTGCAGGTACTCGGGGGCCTGCTGCGCGAGGGGTTCGGCGCCGCCGGCGAAGGTCGGGGACATGTGGGCGTATTCACGCACGCGTGAGGCGTATCGATGGGCGAGCGCCCGCATGGCGTCGGTCTCGTGGGCGTTCTCGCGCGTGATGATCACGCTGAGGGACAGGGGCAGGCCGGCCTCATGGGCGGCGACCAGGCCGCGCATGAACTTGTCGAAGGCACCGCGGCGTTGGGTGAATCCGTCGAAGGTCTCCGCTGTGGCGCCGTAGACGCTGAGCGTCACTCGGTACGGACGGCGGCTGGTGAGCAGGTCGAGCATGGCCGGGCGATGCAGGGTGGACCCGTTCGTCTGGATCTCCACCATCATGCCGAGGTCGTACGCGAGCGCGTACGTCTCGGGAAAGTGCGTGTCGATCGTGCACTCGCCCCCGCCGAGCTCGATCCACACGATTCCGGCGTCGCGCAGGAGATGCAGTAGGCGCTCACGGGGTTCCCACGCGAGGCCCTCGTGCACTTTGTCGCCATAGACACAGTGCGGACAGGCCCAGTTGCACCCGTTGTTGACCTCGTACGAGGCGCGGCCGTGGCCGTAAGGCGAGGGGCCGCGGACGAGCAGGATGTCGCGCGGTCGGCGGTCGCCCACGTCGATTCCCCAGCGTCGCCGAACCACGTCGGGCAGCCATGCGGGCATCGTGTCGTGCGCTGCCGCGTCGCGCAGTTCCAGGTAGCGGTGCGCCGGAATCTTCAGCCCGGCTGAGCTTCCTGGACGCAGAATCCAGTGGTCCTGGAGGAAAGGGGCGATGATCAGTTCATGGCGCATGGGGCCTCTCAGCGACGAAGAACGGCGTCTGCCGGCCGGCCCACTGCACGCGCAGGCGGTTCGCGGGCAAGTCTGTGGCGTCGCACCGCCAGCATGTCCCGGCGCTCGATTCCCGTTGCATGAAACCGCTCTCCTCTGGTGAGGGATGAGGAATGCCCGGCCGATGGACAGGGAGCAGGCGGCCGCCCCTGACGGGGGATGCAGGGACGGCCGCCTCATCCCGCTGCCGGCGCGGGCCTGGGCACTGGCGGCGGGAGTTCTTCGAGCCACGCGCCATGTTGCGGGTGGGCGGTGACGACGGCGCCGGACGGCCGGTGCTGCGCGCGCTCGTGATAAGCCTCATCGGCGCGAATCGCGCTGGCAGCGACAGCGGATCGGCACGACCCATCACCGCCGCCCCTCTCGCATGAGCCGCCGTAGAGCGACGCCGATCTCGCAGTGGTCCACGTCGTCGACGCATTGCTCGCAGCTCGGTGCGTGGTCGAAGAGCGCCTCATACGCTTGCTCGGCTATGCACGAACGGCAGCTGCGAGGTGACCAGTTCGCCTGGGTGCCGTGAGTGTCGAAGGTGCGCGTGCCGAGGTCTACGGCTGTCTCGGCGGTGAGGGCGACTCCACACCACACACAATCGCGGCCGCTAATCCGGGGCTCGGGCAAGTCGACGGGAGCAGGCAGGGACAGAGCGATCGTCGCCCCCGCGACGGCCTCTTGGAGCCGGCTCATGCCGGCTGCTCCGATCCCGCCCTGAGGCGGAGGCAGTCTTCAAGAGCCGCTTGGAGTGCACGTGCATCGCTCAGCCAGCTGCTATCTCCAGGGCACTTCCGCCAATGGGGGCCTGGTCCATGCGTCCAGGACGCCGGCGGAATCGCGATGGTACCGCCCTGACCGATCGCGCGGGTTTGCCGGACGCGCCACCCCGCGGCGGTGCCGCGGGGAACGAAGTAGTAGACGACCATCGAGTACGGGTCCTCAGCGACCGCACCGCACCCACCGCCCAGGATGACCATCGCGGCGAGCCCAATGTGCTGCGGTACGCGGATGGCGTCCCAGTCCAAGCCCGCGTCATGCAGGACACAACCTGCCGCGGTCGGTAGCGGTCTGCTGGGCATCGTGGCTCCTCGAAAGCACCGGCAATCGGATGTCCTCCACAGTGGCCCTCTCACATCCCACAAACGAGGACTTCAAGAGGTCTTTCAACCGCCGCTAATGGGACTTTCGTTGAGCCGGTGCGGTGACGGGTAGCCAGAGAGAGGACTCGTGGCGACACTGTCCACAGTGCTCGACATGGAGGTGCAGCAGTGCCACGGCCCGCAGGCAACACCCGACTGAAAGCAGCCCGGTTGGCGGCCGGCTTCAGATCGCAACAAGCCCTGGCCGAGGCCCTCGGCGTCGGTGTCCGCCAGGTACGGCGTTGGGAGTCGGACAACCCGCCATGGCCGCACCCCGACCAGGCCCAGGCCCTTGCTCGCGAACTCGGCCAGGACCTCGAGTCATTGGGCTTCACCCCGCCGCACAGCACCCAACCCGACCGCGGGCGCCGCACCGTGCTGGCCGCCACGGCCGCCGCTGTGGGCCTCGCGGCCGTCCCCACGCAGGCGGTGGCCCTGCAACCCGCCACCGTCGCCGGCGACTTCGCCTCGGTCACCCGATCTCACCGACGCCTGTACTGGTCGGTGGCCCCGGCCACGCTGCACCCGGCCGCGCTGGCCCACGCCACGCTGGGCTGCGCGCTACTGTCCGAAACCGCCGGCCAGACCCGACGGACCGTCGCCGAGGCCCTCGCCGAGACCTACCTGCTCGCAGGACGCATCGAGTTCTTCGACATGCGCGAGCCCGACCGCGCCGGGCAGACCCTGCTCCGCGCCCTGCAGTCCGCGGGCGAGGCCGACGCCCCGTTGCTGGGCGCGGCGATCCTCGCCCACACCGCCTTCATCCCCGCCTGGGACGGACGCCGTGACGACGCGGTCGAGCGGATGGTGGCCGCACGCACCTACGCACGCCGCGGTCCCGCCTCCGCCGAACTGCTGGCCTGGCTGGACGCGGTCGAGGCAGAGTGCGAGACCCGATGCGGCAACACCCGCACCGCGCTTCATCTGATCGGGCACGCCGAGGACACGCTCGCCGAGGGCTCCGAGCACAAGAGCCCCGAGTGGCTGGACTGGTTCAGCCCGGTTCGGCTGGCGGCCTTCAAGGGCAACACGCAGCTGAAGGCCGGGCACTTGCCTCAGGCGCGCGCGACCCTGCTCGGCGTCCTCGATGCCCTCGATCCGAGTGAGGAGAAGCAGACGACGGTCGTCCTCGGCGACCTCGCCGCGGTCGAGGCCGCCGCCGGTCGGCTCGATGAAGCATGCGCGTACGCGCTGCGGGCGCTCGACCAGCTCGAGCGGACCTGGTACGCGATGGGCATGGACCGGGTGCGGGAGGTCCGGCGGACGCTGGCTCCGCACCAGCAGGAGCGGTGCGTACGGGAACTCGACGACCGGCTGTATGCCTGGTCGACGACGGTCAGCGCGCTGAGCCGTTGAAGTCCGTGATCAGCCCGGACAGTTCCTGGAGGCTCTCGATACGGAAGGTCGGGAGCTTCTCCGCCTCCTCGGTGCACCACTGGATCGTCGCCCATGGACCACGCTGCACCAGGGCCGTGTGCATGCCCGCGGCGACGGCCGGCCGCAGGTCGTTGTCGACGCGGTCGCCAACGTAGAGAATCTCGTCGTCAGCAAATGGAACGACCTCGGCCACCCGCCGGAAGAACTCGGGGTCCGGCTTGCTGGCACCCCAGTCGTCCGACGTGCCGATCAGATCGACGTCATTGGAGAACAACTCCCGAAGGAGCTTGCCGGCCCGGATCGTCTGATTGCCCGCGATACCGAGCCACAGCCCCTCCGCCCGCAGCCGCGCCAGCGCCGGGCGAACGTCCGCATACAGGTCTTCTTCGCCAAACCGCTCCGGCCGCCCAGCGGCCGCCCGCTTCTCGCGCTCCTCGTACAGGTCGAAGCCCGGCCGAAACTCCTGGAACACCTCCCGATAGTCACGGCCCTGCGCGATCACCGCGCCGAACATCGCATGAAACGTGTGCCGCGGCACGCCAAGCCAGTCGGCCCACGTGCCGTACTCCCGGGTCTCGTCCACCAGGCACTCACCGACGTCGAACACAACTGCACGAATCATGGCGGCAGCGTATCCGGCATGCCAAAGGCGTTCTTCCCACTAGGCCGGACCGAATACACCATCGAACGCCCGCAGTTCCTGTGACTGGCCACGATGTGTCCCGCCAGGTGGTGCAGGCACAAGAGCTCAAGACCGTAGGCAACCGTGGGAGCACAGCTCGACCCTAGTGCGAAGCAGGATCACAGCGCGGTGATCATCGCATGTCAACCCTCTCGGGAGGCAGGGCAGCGATCGTGTCTGGCGGCCTCAAGGGTGTAGGTCACTCGTCGTCGTCAAAGTCGAAGGCCATCTGGCCCGATGGAAAATCGGCGGACGCAGCTACGACCAGGGGCTTCGTCGGGTCCAGGGCCTCCTCGATCTCGTGAGGCAGAGCGTAATCGTCCGCGAGTCGCGCGAGATGGAGGATCAAGGGCAGAGCCAACCCCTCGCGACCAGCACGGTAGTCCTCGCTGAAACGCTGCTGGTGGACGAATGCGGCCCATGCCTCCGCATCGTCACCGGGCTGAAGGCACGCAACGGTCAGTTCGAGGAGGTCCGGATTCCAGGCGTTCGCCGTCGGCCGGTAGGCGTTGTTGCCCGAGGCGTTGGTGTGCGGAGTGAGTTTGGCGTCGTCATTGGTGAGGTTCGGCTGCGAGCCGGACTTGCCGGTCGTGCTGTAGAAGACGCGGTCCGAGTCACCCCGCACTCCGGGCCGCCACAGCCCCATCGCGATGCCCCCACGCTGCTGGCCCTCCAGCTCGGGAGAGAGTTCCTCCGCCTCGGCCCAGCACTGTGCCGTTTCGTCACGGCTGCCGTCGGCGATCCGGATGACACGCAGCTGCTTGCCGTAGAGACCGATCCGCTGGGCGGGGCTTCCGTCGAGGCCGAGCCTGTCGCGTTCCAGACCGTCGTTCCTCAGCCACGGCCAGCGCTTGCGGACGTCCTGGGCGTGGGCCAGGACGAGCGTCGGGGTGCTGCGCAGTTGTGCGAGGGTCTTCTTGACGAAGGCCGCCATGAGGGCCGACTGCTCCGCGCTGTTCTTCCTGCCTTCGACCCTTCCCGTCAATGACTTGAGGAGTTCGGGGTACGGCACCCATGCGTGCATGTCTGCCGACTTGCCCAGCACGCATTTCGCGCCCGGTCGGATGAGCACCGCGATCGGCGTGAACTGCTGCTTGCCTGTGGGCCCGTCAAGGCGGCGTTCCACGAGGTGGAAGGCCACCTGGTTCAGGTTCGCGGGGATGAGCGTGTCACCGAGCGTGTGCTGGGGCACCAGCCGCATACCGGTCTGGCGCAGGCCGTCCGACCAGGCCGCGGCGGCACGCAGACCAGCATCGGCGAGAGCCTCCTCCGTCTCCGCATCCGGGTCTGGTGGACGGATGAACTGGGTCACCAGGCCTGCGTCCGCGCAGCCGAGGCGGATCGCGTGCTTGGGGTCGGTCCGTCGCTTGGCGTGGCGGAAGGCATCCTGCCCGTCGAGCTCCACGAAGGCCAGCCGCACCCCGGGTACGGCTTCCCGCAAGGCGGCCATGGCCCGCGCGACACCGATACGGCGCTCCTCGATGGCCTTGTCGTGCTCCTGCCCCCGGCGCGGCACGCTGTCGCCTCCCAGCGGTGCGCCGAGAGCGCCCAGGGGCCGCGCGTGCAGCCGGACGGTCAGCTCCTCCGCCTCCCACACCCAGGTATCGGGGCCTTGCGCGTGCCGGTGCCCGGCCAGCCCCAGCCCCATTTCCGCCGCTGCGATCATCTGATCGCGGATGGCATCGTTCTGGTGGAGCACGACCGCGGTGAGGTCTTCCCCTTCGAGGGCTTCGGCCAGGCGTGCCCGCAGAACCTGAGCGTTGTGGGCCGCGTTCAGCTCACGCTGGTCCAGGATGACCGCGCGCTCTTCGGGATCCTTCTCTTCCATGTTCTTGGGAATGGACGTCAGCTTCTTGAGCTGCTTCTTGGGCGGCCGCGCGTACGCACTGCGCTCGAGCTTCGGAACGGAGACGAACTCGGGAGCGATCGCCTGCTCCGCCCACTCGATCAGCCGTCGGCGTTCACTGGGCATCAGTCCGGTGCCGATCGTGTGCCTGCCCATGGCCGCCTGGTGCCCGATCGCGATCCGGATGCCGTCCCGGCCGTGGATCCAGTGGTCGGCCTCCTTCACCAGCCGGTCCGGGGACGGCAGTGCGTCGAGTGCGCTGATCCCGGCGAGCATTCCTTCTGCTCCGCCCTGACGCCAGTCCGTGGTGCCGTTCTTCCACTCCAGCATGGCGACGGCGAAACGCTGCGACTGCGGGCCATCGTGGACGAGGGAGTCGTCCGGGAGCAGGTACGCGGACACGCCCTTGCCGTACGGCATGTAGACCTTGCCGGTGGCGAACCGACGTACGCCGGCGGCCACGTGGACGCGCGGGACGGGTGAGAAGGGAACGGTGCGCACGGTGATGCGGAGGGTCGCCGCGTAGTAGGCCGGCTTGCCGTCGCCGCCACCACGCCGCCCGGGTACGTACTCGATCACGTTCGACATCAGCTCGGCGCCCCCGCTTCCCTGCCCCCTGGCCCCCGTGCGACCGGCGACCTGTCGGAACGACAGCTGCTGCCCGTGGTGTTCGTACGGTCCCTGGCGCGCGATCCTTTCGGCGAGGACGTCGGGAAGCAACCAGTACACGTGGGGCGCGGGCAGAGCGGTTCCTCCGGGCGACACCTTCTGCTCGAGGAGGTCGACCCTGCCGGGCCGCCAGCTGAGAGCCGCGGTGTCGAGGTCACGAAAGCAGTTCATCAGCAGGGCCGCGGTCTCGGGATCGCCGGCATCGCGCGGGAGGCTCCTGAGCCAGGTGGCGATGTAGAGGTTCGTCACCGCCATCGGGTACGCGTCCTGGCAGTACAGCCAGGGGTTCTCCGAACCGAACCGTGCCGTGGAGTCGACCGTGACGATGTCCGGCGCGGTGGCGCGCATCAGCTGGTTGACAGCCGCTGTGGGTACGCGGCGCCGTCGCTCGGCCTGCCCCTCTGTCATTCCGCCGTGGTAAAGGCGCAGGAGTGGTTCCTCCCAGTGGGCGGGCAGGGAGAGCGTGTGCATCGGGAAGACGAAGGGTCCCCGTGCCGGGTCGGGCAGGTACGCCGCCGGACGGTTGTACTGGTAGGCCATGGTGTCGGTTCTCCTCGGAGCAAGGCGTTAAGTCTTCGGACGCGACGCGAACACGTCGGGGGTGCGGTGTGGTGACGGATGCCGTCAGCCCATGTCCACCAGGGCGCGGTAGAGCGGTTCGTACAGCTCACGGACCAGGGACTTGTCGATCGGGGCAAGGTGCCGCTCCGCCGTGTTCCCGTCCTCGAAGAAGGGGGCGAGCACCTCACGCATGCTCGCCAGTAGGCTGGTGTCTGGGGTGTCCGTGTCCTGGAATCCGGCTTCTCTGGGAGAGAAAGCCGCGTCGACGAAGACCACCCGGGCCGGCACGCCGCCGCGCACCAGACGACCGATGACCTGCCACATGACGACGAGCTGGTCCCAGGTGAACGCCGTCTTCTCCTCGTCCCGCAGGCTGGACCAGGCCAGCCGCCGGGTGAGGAAGCGGTTCCACTGACGGCGTGCGCGGCTGCGGAACGCCACAGCCGCCTGGTCGGGGGTGGCGGCGGCGAGCGCGTTCTGCCGGAAGGATCCGTCAGCATCCCGGAGTTGGCGTACGGCCCAGTCGTTGATGGACTGGATGGCGAGCGCGATGTCGTCGGGCCGAGGGTGTGGGCGTGCCAGGAAGTAGACCGTGCCGATGGCCGCCTTGCCATCGCGCAGGACGATGTTGTGTCCCCGCTCCACAGCGAGCAGCGGCGCGACGAGAATGTCGCCGCCGACCGAAGGGAAAGCCTTCACATCACCGCGGGGCAGCGTCCGTGCGGCGGCGTCCTCCGGCAGCCGGGTCCAGGCGGTGTCGGAGTCCGCGTCGTCGGACACCAGTCGGGTGACGCGGCCGTTCCACTCGGGGATCTGGTTGAGGTACTCGGCGGCCCGACGTGCCTCGTCGTAGCTGCCGACGAGCAACAGGATGCGGCGGCGGTCCGGATCGTCGATCTCCTTCAGCTCGGCGTCCAGCATGCTCTCGGCGTCGGGCAGACTCCGGTCGGGCACGGCGAGCTGGTGCAGCATGTGCAGAAGGGCCTGTGGCCGTTCTTCGGGGTCGCAGCCGGACAGGCGCAGCGGCTTGGGCCGGTCGTTCCCGGGCCAGTACAAGAACTCCTTGCGGAACTCGCTGCCCAGGACGGCTTCGACTTCCTCGTCGTGAGGACGCAGAACGGCACCGACGTCGGCGTGCACGTGGTACCTGCTCGACGTGCCCGCCCAGCTCGTTGCGGACATGAGCAGGACGTGCGGGCCCGGGCGGCCGTCCACGGCGCACAGGTCGCCGAGCCGCATGAGCAGTTCGCGGCCCACGCCGTTGCAGTGGAAGAAGCGGAGTTCACCGCTGCGGTCGCCATCGCGTTCACGGTCGTCGTGGCGGAACTGGAAGCCGAGGACGTTACCCATGGGCGATTCGGGGATGACCGCCTCGTAGTCCTTGGGGGGCCTGCGGGAGAGCACGTTCGAGGCGCTCTCGAGATTGAGGGCGGCCTCGACGCGCGGCCACAGCGTGGTCATGAAGTCGAGACGGCTGTGCAGAGCGGAAAGGAGCAGGGTGAACTCGAAGCGCCGGGCCTGGAGGTCGGCGTCCGCGAGCACCGTGCTGTCGTCTCCGACGATGTCGGTGAGGGTGTCGCGCAGCCTCTCACGCGTCCGTGCTCCCTGAGGCGCGTGCAGGAGTTCCAGGGCGAGGTGGACGAAGGTGTTCACCAAGGGTGTCACTCCATCGTCGTCTCCCGTGCTCTGTTGCTCGTGCAGCGGGTCATCGCGGAACCGGCCGAGCGCACTGTCCAGCGTCCGGGCCGCCGCAGACGGGCGTTCGCCCTCCTTCCGCCCCGGGAACCAGCTGTCCAGCAGCAGGTTGTGGAGGGTGAAGGCACTGAAGTAGTCGACGCTGATCCACCGCCTGAGCTTGTCGTCCTTGACGAGCAGGGCGAAGAGGCGGTCGGTGGCGGCGCTGACCGTGTTGACGGCGTTGGTCCAGTCGTCGACGTCACGGGCGGACAGCTGGAGCCGGCCGTCCCGGGCCATCTGCTGGAACTTGTGGACGGCGACCTCGTCGAACCAGGAGTTCGGGGCCTTGCCCACCAGAGTGCTGGCCGGCGCGAAGGCCGTGTCGAGCTGCATCTGCACCCGGTCGGCCTCGTCGACGATGATCAGGTCGCTGAGTCGGCACGCGAGTTCGAGGTACCGGAGCTGTTCCTGGTGCTGGTGCAGTGGGACGGAGCTGTGCACGAGACCGGCCGGGGTGGCGACCCACACCTGTGCGTCGACCAGATCACGAGCCCCGCGGTGGCGCGGACAGCGGTTCCACAACGGGCACAGTCTCCGCTGCGGCTTCGGGCCTTGTGCGTCACGCTGCGTGCTGTACTCCTCGTCGAGGAGGGGATCGCCGTCCGTGGCCTCCTGCTCGGGGACGGTGTACAGCGTGATGCACGGTGCTTCACGGACGCCGAGCGGGCGGCGGGCTTCCAGGCCGCGCAGCACGTCGACGGGGCAGGCGCTGCTGAGGTAGGCGAAGCCCGCGTGGTCGTGCCCGAGCATGGTGGCGGCGCCGGCCGTGGCAGTGCGGCGGTGCAGCCGGTTGATGTTGCGCTCCCTGGTGGAGTGCCCGAGGATCGGCGCCGCCCGCACACCGAGCCGGTCGAACTGCTCCACCACGGCGAGCGTCTCGGCCACATCGCCGACGACGATGGTGACCCGGCGGGGTGTCCGGGTCACGAGGTGGTAGGTCAGGATGTCCCGGAGGGTGGACTTGCCGGCTCCCACCATCCCCACGAGATGCAGCAGCCGGTCGATCCTCAGCCGTCCCTGTTCTGTGAAGCGGCCGAGTTCCGCGTCGCGCACGAGCAGTTTCACCCGCCGGAGCCGCCCGGCCCAGCCGTTGCGCGGCCCCTGTGCCGTCGCCTCGACGGCGTCCATCTCGTCGGCGGCCTTCTCGAGCTCTTCCCAGGTGACGTCGACGGGCTCTCCACGCCCGGCCGGTGGTGCGTCAAGCGCGTGGGCGCGCGGCAGGGTGTCCGTCAGCAGTTCCTCGTCGAACACCACGGAGTGGGTACGGTCCTGCACCCGGAAGGTGTGCTCTCCCTCCTCGGCGAACGGAATGGACCGCGTCGCGAACCGCGGAGCGGTGCTGAGCAGTTCTTCGAAGATCTCGAAACGGCGTGCGGCGCGCGACGGCTCGCGACGGCGTGGTACGGAGCCGGGTCCGTCGATGTCGTATCCGCGCAGGTGCTGGGGGACCTTCAGGTAGTCGATCAGCGCCTCCGACCAGGCGTGCCGTCGCCGCATGTCCCACAGATAGTGGCGGGCGCGCAGAACACGAAGCCGCTGTTCGTCGCTGCGAACGTCTCCGAACACCTCGCTGTACGGGTAACCGCCCAACAGCGGCCAGACATCGGCGGCCGTGCGGGTGGGCGTCACGTCCTGCAAGAGATACAGGCCCAGTTCGACGTCGAGAAGGTCGCCGGGGCGGAAGCTGCCGAGGTTCGCCGGCCACACCTCGGTGAGCTGCTGCGGCGAGCAGCGCCGGTGCCATCCCCTACGGTCACGCACGGCGTCCTCCTTCGGTACGCGGGTCCCCCGCCTTGTCACGCGGGGTGGAGATCTCATCGGCGACCAGCCGCAGGAAGGCCTGGTCGTCCAGCAGGGTGACCCGATCGGCCAGGTCCTCCGGCAGGTTTCGGCGGAACTGCCGCCCATACGCCTCGTTGTCGCGGAAGCGGTAGCGGGGCACGACGAGGAATGCACGGTCGTACGGCGGCTCGTTCCTGAACGGCGTGAGGGAGCGCGCCAGGAGAACGGGGTTCACCCGGTCCTTGACGTCCACCGCCCAGTGCCGTCGCTCAGACAGGGGGACGCGCAGGTCGTACGCGTCGTAGTTGGGCCACATCTCGGCGGTGATTCCGAACTTCTTCTCCAGGGCGGCTTGTAGATCGGTCTCCGCGAGCCCGGGGCTGGTGATGAACATCCGCAGGGGGCGGCTGAGCTGGAAGACCCCGCCTTTGTCGGCACGAAGCGGCGTGCCTTCGTCCGATGTGCCGTCGCGGCGGCACCGGTCCAGTTCGCAGCGGTGGCTGCCGTGCAGCAGCGGCACCATGAGGCAGCGGCAGCGAGCGCACTGCCGGTACGTGCCGCGCCTCAGATAGGAGGCGGGCACAGGCTCGTAGCAGCGCTTGATCACGTCGTGCAGCAGCATTCCGCAGTCGGGATCGCCGCCGAGCAGTGCCAGCTCGGCGCCGGTCAGCACGGGCCTGGAGGTGAGCAGGGCCCGGAACGCGGTGTAGGCCTGCGGGGCCTTGGCCGCACGGCACACGGCGAGTGCTTCCCGGATGCGTTCGTTCTCGAAGAGCTCGGCCGCCGGGTCGGCCGCGCTCACCTCCCACTCCAGACACAGCTGGTGCGGCAGCCGGGTCTCCGGATCGACGAGCAGGGCCGCTCCGGGAAAGTTGTCGGGCGGCAGCTCCAACGGCCACTCGATCAGCGGCCGTTCACCAGCCCAGCGGACCATCTGCGGCACGCTGCCCGGCGGTTCCTCGCCCCGGCGCAGGCAGTGCAGGACGAGGCGGTTGTACGCGTTCTGCACCTTCGCCGGGTAGACCGGGTTGGGTACGGTCCGCTGCCGGGACAGGCACGCCAGGGCGCTGGCGATCTGTCGGAGCAACCCCTCGTCCGTGCCGACGGCGTCCTCGGACCGTGCCTCCCTCATGTCGGTCGTGGTCACGACTCCCCCTCTCCCGCGACGGCGCCGTCGGGCGCGGCGCTCGGACACCACCGGGAGACCGGGCAGGACAGGCAATGCGGTCCGGGGCGGGCGTCCCATGTCTCGTCCTCCCGCCACGGGCCGGCGTACCGCCGCAGCACCGACAGCGCCTTCCGCTGTCGGCCGGGGTCCGTCGGGTCGATCACGTGGGGATCGGAACCGTCCGGCCGGAGGATCTCCACCTCGACGCGCGAGCCGTCCGGATCGCCGCCCAGCGCACCCTGAGCCAGGAGCGCGACCGCCAAGGCGAGTTGGGGGTAGGTGTCGAGAAGGTCCTCGTGGTGGCGGCGCCGCTTCCGTGTCGTCTTGAGCTCCCGCCACACCCACGAGCCGTCCTCCTGGTAGAGCAGGTCGGGTTTGGCGATGACGACGGCCTGCGCCGCGGTGTCGTGGACGACTCGGAGGGCTTCGGGCTCGACCCGCTGGATGAGTGCGGCGTCCTGGAAGGGACAGGCGTCGACGTGGTGGAGCAGCATGTCCCGACCGGTCGCGGCGTCCTCGTCGGAGACCCGCCAGCGTCCCTCTGTCCAGTTCTCGCCCTCCGGGGGCATGTCTCTGGCCGCACACGGCGGCCGTCCCGGGCGCCGGTGCAGCTTCTCGATCCAGCCGTGCACCGCCTGGCCGAGCCTGGCCGCGCTGCCGTACTCGTCGGACTTGGGCAGGTGCAGGGCGCGGAGGAACCCCTGTGCGGGGCAGGCCGCGTGATAGCGCAGATCGCTGACCGACACCTTCCTCAGCGGTGCCACCCGCGAGGGAAGGCCGAGGACGCCCGGCCTGCGCGGCACGGCCTCGCAGCCCGTGAACTGCTTGCAGTCGACGCAGGATGAGCCGGGTGCCGGCCTGCCGCCCGCCACGACACGGGCCACGTGCGCGTGCCCGTGCTCGGCGTAGTAGGCCTCGGCTTCCTCGGCCGTCCCGTCGAACTGCACGCGCGGCCGTCCGTCGGAGAGCCCGACTTCGACGACACGCACCCGCTCGGGCCGGGCGGTGGGTCCGTACGGCTGGAACGCGCGCGCCCACTTCCGCGGCCAGGCCGCCTGGCGCCCGTGAACGGCCACGTACACGGCGATGGCGATCTCGCCGGGCTCGGAGTCCTTGGCCTCGCCGTGCCGCAGCCGTCGGTACTCGCGCAGTCGTCCGTCGGCCGACTCGTACCTGCGCCACCAGGCATACATCTCCCAGAACTTGCCGTTCTCCCGCTGGGCCACCCAGTACGGACGGACCGGCTGCAGCCGCTGCTCACCGTCGCCGGTGCACGCTTCTATGTACGTACGGAGGGCGTGCTCGGCATACGTCAGGTGACCGGGGTGGAGCGCGGGGGTGCGGGAGCGCAGCCCCGCCAGGGCCTGGTCGGGTGTCTCACCGTGGAACTCGACCCGGTCGACGGCGTCCATCACCGGCCCGAGGGTGAACGTCTCGAGCTCCGGCTTCGGAAGACGGAGACGCCGGGCCGGCCAGAGACCGGGCCGGGCCTTGGCAGCGGCGTGCGAGGGGCAGGTGTGCTCCTCGCTCCCGCCCGTACCGGGCCCCACGCGAACGAGGTCGTCATTCCCGGTCAGCCAGTGCGGCTTGTGCCATGCCGTCGTGTCGTGACTCATTGCCTCCCCCTTGTCTCGGAACAGACGGCACCCTTCGGACCGGCCGGGTGCGCCGCCGCATTCGACCGTAGCAGGTAATCTTGGAACTCATTGGAAGTTCTTGGCATAGGTTGGTTGCTGCGCTAAGCTGCCCCACATGGCGGCATCACTGGAGGAACTCGAGCAGCGCCTGTCCCACCTGCGCACCGAGCTGCGCGGTGCCGTGCGCGCACAGGACAAGGCCGAAACCGCGCGCATCCGTCGCGCGCTGCGCGAAGCCGAGGCCGCCTGGGAGCACGCCCTCGAGACCGAGGCGGAACCGGACGGCGAGGCACTCCCGGCCGAGCCCCCGGCCCCGCAGGCGTCGCCAACCACAGCCGCCTCACGCCGTGCGGAGCGCCCGACGCACGGCTCCATCCCGATCCGCGAACAGGTCCACCAGGCACTCACCCTGCTGGGCGCCCCTGCCTCCCCGAAGCTCATCTCGTCCACGTACGAGGCGTTCTTCACCGAGTCACTGGTCGCCACCAAACTCGCGTCCCTCCGCCGCGACGAGGAGCGATCCTTCACGGCACAGGGCTATGCCCGCCCGTACTACATCTGCGCGGCACTGACCCACGACCGCCTGGTCCCCGCACGCGGACTCCTGGCCCTGTCCACCTGGCCCGTGGAACGGCGGATCATCGGCCCGCTCAGCCCGCGCGCCGACTTCCTCACCCACGCGGTGGGAACCGCCGAGCAGATCCGGCGACTCACCACCGCGGGGCATCCGGCCCCCGACGCAGCTTGGCGGCTGCTGCGCCGTTTCGCCCTCACGATCCCGGGCGCCTACGACGCCGCGGCCCCGGAACCCGACCCCGCCCGCGTGATCGCCGCCGCCCATGCCGAAGCGGCCGTCCACCAGCAGGAGGACGACCAGCAACGGCAAGCGGCCGCGCAGCGCGCCCGTACCCAACTCGCCGACGTACAGCAGCTGTTCGGTGCGGCACCGATGCGTGACGCCCTGCGCGACGCGAGTGGGACCCTGTCCTGACGACCCCTTCCCGACGGCGATGACGTCAGACGCCTCGCACGCCGGTGAGGTCCTGAAGACGTTCCCGAAGACGTTCCCGAAGTAGAGACGATGCCCTCGCAGCAGTCCGAACCTCCCGACAACCGACTGGCGCGGCTGCGTGGACCGCAGCCCCCTCAGCCGTACACCGCCCGCAAGATCACCGCCCTGACCGCCAATCCCGCCTGCGCCCGCCGCGCCGTCCTCGACGCCGCCGGGGTGGACAAGGCGCTGCTCGCCCAGCAGGTCGGATACGAGCCGCGCTTCGGCCAGTCACCCTTCTCCCTCGCCCGCGAACAGGCGTTCCACGGCCTCGTGAAGTGGGGCAGCTACGCCGAGCTCATCCGGCTGCTGCGCGAGCAGCTCTCGGTTCCCGTGGCGGAGGCCCATGTCACCGACCTCAACGAGGTAGGGGGCAACACGGCCCTGCACCTGCGCGAGCGGGAGACTCGCCGCCTCATCGCGCACGTGGCCTCCGGCCAGGACGTACGCCTCATCCTCGACCGTCCCGTGCTCACCCTCGAAGTCGCCGGTCAGACGGCGTACTTGGAGCCGGACGCGCTCACCCACCGCATCGGGGGGAAGTTCCACGTCGTCCTGATCCGCTCGTTCGCGGCGATCGACGGCCAGGCCAATCCGATCGCCGTCGCCGAGGCGGCCAAGCAGGCCGCGGTGTACGTCCTCGCCTTGCACCGCGCCTTCGAGAGCGCCGGTCTGTCCACCGAGCAGATCTCCCACGAGTTCCTGCTCGTCTGCCCCAAGGACTTCTCCAACCGCCCCTACGGTCGCCTGATCGACCTCCGGCAGGAACTCGACGCCCTCCAGTTCCAGCTCTCGCGGCTGCGGCGCGCCGAGGACCTCGCGGCCCGGCTCCCCGAGACGGCGACCCTGGACACGACCCGAAGCGCGGACGAACTCTCCTCCTCCATAGAGGCGTTGGACGCGTCGTACACGCCTTCCTGCCTGTCTTTCTGCGAAATGGCGCGCTACTGCCGCGACGAGGCCGACGGATGCGCCTCGCCGGCCCGGCTGGGCAGCGGCGTGCGCAACGACCTGCCGGGCATCGACTCCACCCGCACCGCGCTCGACTACCTGGACGGCGTCGCCGCCCCCGGAGAGGCCGAGGCGGAAGCCGCCGACCTGCTGCGCGCCGCCGCCCGGCTGCGCCGACTCCGCCGGGGGGCCGCATGAGCGTTCTGTCCACCGTCGCGACGCTCACGGCCTCCCGCACCGGCCGTGCCGAACCGCTGACGACCGTCCGCCACCAGTACCTGGACGAGAAGCCGTTGGTCCTGGTGCCGCTCACCCTCGCCGGCGAGGCGTGCGCGCCCCTGGCCGCGCTCGCGGGTACGGACCCCGAGCACCCGACCCTGCTGACCGTCCACCAGCCGCGCAACCGCGCCGAACGCTTCCGGTTCGCCGAGCGCCTTGCCGCCCTCCTCCTCGCGTACATCGACGGGTGCCGGACGGAGACGGAGCCCTACACCGTCGGCCGCGGCAAGGAGAAGGAGGAACGTCTGCGCTTCCAGCGGGCTCCGCAGCTCCTCGTGCCGAACGGCGAGGGCATCGCGTACGTGCGCCTGCTCGGCCGACTGACCAGACTGCGGGCCACCGACGGGCCATACGCCGTCGACCCGTCTGTGCCCATCCTCGGCAAGTGGCTGACCTGGTTCGCGGACCTGGCCGAGTTCCCGGACTCCGGTGTGATGCTCGCGATGACCCGGCTGCTCGCCGCCAACTGGGCCACGGGCCAGAGTTCTTCCGAGGACTCCCACCTCGCGTCCCTGCTCGCCTGGATCGATCCACCGGAGGGCAGCGACGGCGCGCGGGCGGCGCGTGAGGCGGAGGACCCCGCCGTGTGGCCACCGGCCGGTCCGTCCACCGACCCGGTCTTCGACCGGACCCTGCACGAGTTGATGACGCGCTACGACGAGGCGTCCGACGACCGCGGACGCGAGGCGGTCGGCCGCCAGATCGACCGTGAGCTGAGTGGCCAGATGCTGCCCACCTGGCGGCTGATGTGGCGCGGCGTGGAGCTGCTCCGCAAGCTGCCGGAGGGCGCCCACGTCCCCGGCCGCTGGGCCCTCGACCGGCGCTGGTTCTCCGAGTACGCCGAGTACCTGGACGCCGACGGCCGCCCGCAGGCCCGCCGCGACCAGGCCGTCCGAGCCGCCCGCCGCCTGGCCCGGCTGGAGGACGCGGTCACCCGCTACGAGGCGCAGCGCGCGTACGACGACCCGCTGGTGATGGCGGAGTACGAGCTGACCGGCGAGGCGTTCACGGGCACGGTCACGGCCAGGGACGAGGACCGCCTCGTCCCCGGCGAGCGTCCCGGATCCCAGGTGTGGCGTCCGACGATCACCCTGCGCACCGACACCGACGCCCGCGTCGATCTCGCGATCGGCACGGAGGTGAAGTCCCCGGCCCGGCCCGGCCAGGAGGCCCGCATCCTCGACGTCAGGCGGGAGGACGACGGCGGCCACACCGTGGTGCTCCAGCTCAAGGGCGGTTTCGCGAGGAAGCGCACACCGCCGGCACCGCCCGGCACCCTCGCGGAGACCGGCGAGGAGCTGACGTACACCACGCTCAACCCCACGGCCATGCCGTCCGCCCTGCCCGACGAGGAGAACACCCCCTGGACCCACGGCGGTCCGCCGCAGCCGTACGAGCCCACCGACGAGGACGCAGAGGAGACCTGGGAGTGACTGCCCTCCTTCCCGACACCGGGGAACCCGAAGCCCTCACCCCCGGCGAACGCGCGGACCGGGCAGTCGCGGGGATCCTGACCAGCCTCGACACCGCGCCCGGCCGTGGCGTCGTCGTGGACTCCCCTCCCGGAGCCGGAAAGTCCACGCTGGTGGTGAAGGCCACCGGGCACCTGACGTCCGCGGGACACCAGCTCATGATCGTCGCGCAGACCAACGAGCAGGTCGACGACCTGGTGGACCGCATCGCGCGGGAGCACCCCGGCCTGGCGCTCGGCCGCCTCCACGCCAGTGGCCACGTCCTCCCGCCCCGCGTCACCCGGCACCCCAACGTGACCGGGAGCAACCAGGTGACGGACCTGCGCGACCTGCCCGTCGTGGTGTCCACCGCGAAGAAGTGGTCGTTCGTCACGCCGGACAAGTGCGCGCCGTGGCGGTGGGCCATCGTCGACGAGGCGTACCAGATGCGCTCGGATGGCCTCCTGGCGACGGCCCCGCTGTTCGCCCAGGACGACTCACAGGTCCTCTTCGTCGGCGACCCCGGCCAGCTCGACCCCTTCGCCACCGTGGAGACCGACCGCTGGCACGGCCTGACCTGGGACCCCCTGCGCAACGCGGTCGACGTCACCCTCGCCCACAACCCCGACTTCCTCCGCCACCAGCTCCCCGTCTCCTGGCGCCTCCCGGAGACGGCGGCACCCCTGGTCGAGCGAGCCTTCTACCCCTTCTACCGGTTCGTCCCCGGTACGACGGCGCCGGAGCGCGTGCTCTCGTACGCCAGCCTGCCGCACGGCTCCGGCCCACTGGACGACGTCCTCGCCCGGGCCGCCGACTCCGGCTGGGGCCACCTGGAACTCCCCGCCCGCCACACCCTGGACCAGGACCCGGAGGTGGCGGACGCCCTCGCGGCGACGGCGGCCCGGCTGCTGGAGCGCGGCGCACTGGTCAACGGCGCCCCCCTGACCGCGTCGCGCATCGCGATCGGCACGGCACGCACCGTGCAGGCGGACGCGGTCCGCTCCCGCCTCGCCCCGCGCGGCCTGACCGGCATCACCGTGGACACCGCCAACCGCCTCCAGGGCCGCGAGTTCGACGTCACCCTGGTCTGGCACCCACTGTCCGGCCGCCAGGACGCCTCCGCCTTCCACCTGGAGACGGGCCGCCTGTGCGTCCTGCTGTCCCGGCACCGCTTCGCCTGCATCGTCGTGGCCCGCGCCGGCATCCGCGACCTGCTGGACCGGCATCCGCGGAGCAGTCCTGTCTATCTGGATGTGCCGCCTAAATTTCCGGATGGGTGGCGGGCGCATCAGGTGGTAATGGGGCGTCTGGAGCGGGGGGAGCACAGGGTGCGGGCGACGTGATCACGGGGCGGATAGGGTCATTTTCGTTGAGGGGCTGGACCCAAGTGTCTCGAGTGTTCACGATCCGGGTTCAAGCCCCGTCCAGTTCAGTCACGCGGGGGCGTGACTACCTGGCCCACCGGTTGGGAAACGCTGCAGACAATGAGGCCGGGCGCCGCACTGCCCGTCGGACAGGACGGATCAGGCGGACATCCGGCTGCTGCAGGACGATGTGCGACCAACGGCAGAATTCGACATGGTTTGTCGGTGGCCTGCAATAGCATGATGCACAGATCAAGGAACGACGCCGCGTGCACGGCGTCTGGGGGGTAGGAGAGACATGGCAGCGTCGAACCTGACGGCTCTGCGGAAGGTGTGCGTTCCGCGAGAGGACGTGCTCGAAGGCGGGTTGTCGGACAACCACTTCGCAGCACAACTGGACAAAGTAGTCCGCGACGCGAAGCACTATCCGGTGTACGGCGACGCGGAGGCTTTCTTCTCGCAGACCTACCCCACGAGCGGCCTGAAGAAGCTGCTCACCAAGACCTTCGGCCGCCTGACTGGATCGAAGGGTGTCGCGGGGGAGAACGGCGTGCTGCGCCCGACGACCTCGTTCGGTGGCGGCAAGACCCACGGGCTAACCGCCGTCTACCACCTCGCCAGGGGTGCCCGGCCGTCCAACATCACCGAGTTCCTCGACCCAAGCCTGCTTCCCGACGGTCCGGTCCAGGTCGCGGCCCTAGTCGGTGACGTCCTCGATCCCACTGCAGGCCTCGAGACCAATGGCCATCGCACGTACACAATGTGGGGTGAGATGGCCGCCCAGCTTGGTGATGACGCGTTCGCGGCGATGGAGGCAAACGACACCCAACGCACCGCTCCGGGCACCGCCACGATCAAGGCCGCCTTTGGCGGCAAGCCGACGGTGGTCATCGTCGACGAAATCGCCAAGCACCTGCGTGTGGTGTCCTCCTCCGGCAGCGAAGACGTACGCCGCATGGTCGGTGCGATCCCTGTATTCCTCGGCAACCTCTTCGAGGTCGCCTCCGACCCGACCAACAGGGTTTCGGTCATCATCACTCTGGCCGCTACAACCAACGCGTTCGGGGCGGAGACCACCGAGATCAGCGAGCTGACCGGTGAGGAACGAGAGAAGGCCGACGCCGCCAACACCGCATCGGTCAAGGCCGCCCAGGAGACCGGCGACGTGCTGACCCGCGCAGTACAGCCGAGCGCGGTGATCAAGCCTGCGGATGACAACGAGATCGGAGAGATCCTCAAGAAACGCCTCTTCGCCTCCGTCGACGAGGACGCCGCCAAGGCCGCAGGGGAGGCCTATCGGGACTTCTACGAGCAGCTCGCCAAGACGGAGCAACTCGCCGGCGGCGCCGAGCAGTCGGCTACTTATGGCGACCTGGTCACCAAAACCTACCCGTTCCACCCGGAGCTGGTCCGCGTCCTCGACAAGCGCCTGGGCAACATCACCGAGTTCCAGCGCGCCCGAGGCGCTCTGAAGCTTCTCGCCGAGGTCGTAGCCAACATTTACGCGACCAAGGACGACACAACGATCATCAACGTCGGCGACGTCGACTACTCCAACGAGCCGGTTCTCAACCACCTCACCGACGGTCTCGGACGCGCCGAGTACGCAAGCGTAGCGAAGGGCGACTTCGCCTCCAAGGCTTCCCACGCGGCTGTCGTCGACGCCGACGTCTTCCCCGGCAAACCTGCCTACGCGACCCGCGTGGCCCGCACCGTGTTCACCCACTCCCTCGAGATGGTCTCGACCGCAGGGGCGGGCCGCAACGACTGGCTGGTCGGCACTTTGCGCCCCGGCGAGGACGCCACCATCTTCGAGAAGGCACTGACTGAGTCGGAGAAGGTCTTCTGGCATCTGTCGTACGACGGTGCTCGCTGGCGTTTCAACATCGAGCCCAACGTCAACGCCATCATCGAGACCGAGAAACGCAATGTGGCCAACACTGCGGTCGCTGCGGAAGTTGACAGCTTGATACACAAGGCGTTCACCAACGACGGCGGTGTCACCGCGATCCACTTCCCGTCAGGCCCTGCCGAGATCCCAGACAAGAACGCGCTACGCGTGGTCGTGCTTGACCACGATGTCGTCACCGTCGACCCGCGCCACGCCGACCAGCCGCCGGCACAGATTGTGGAGATGCTCGACAAGGTCGGCTCGGCTGGCACGCCGCGCAAGTACCGTAACTCCTTGGTTTTCGCCTTGGCCGACGCCGAGCAGATCCACGTACTCAAGGACCGCGCACGTGCCCTGATCGCCTCCAACAACCTCGCCGCGGATACCCACCGGCTCGGCCAGTTCAGCGATGAGGTCCGCAAGAAGGTCGAGGCCTACGACAAAGAGGCCCGGCTCCAGGCACGCATCGCGGTCACCCGGTGCTTCAAGCACATCTACTACCCAGCCGATGAGAAGGCCACCGGTTACCTGCGCCACCGCGAGCTCCCCGCCCAGGCCCAGGGCGACCCGAAGAATGCCACCTCCGCAGTCATCACCCTGATGACCGACGAGGACAAGATCCGCACCAGCCCGTTCACGGCCTCCTTCCTACGCAACCGTACGTGGGCCAACAAGGAGGCCACCAGCACGGCCGCGATCGCCGACTACTTCTGGGCCGACCATAAGGTCTCCATCGTCCGCAACCCCTCCCTGTTGCGTGACGCGATCGTCAACGGCGTCAACCACGACAACTGGGTCTACTACGACTCCGCCAGCGGAAAGGCTTATACGGCCAATAACCAGGCTGGCATGTCGATCACCTTCAGCGCCGACACCGAGGTCATGACCATGACCGAGGCGCAGCTGCGCGGCCTGCTGGTCCGCAAACCCACCCAGACCGACCTTCGCTCGGTACTCACTGGAGACCAACTCACCGGCGCCGACCTCCGCTCTCGCCTCGAAGCCGTCTGCGGCGGCGAGCCCTCCAAAACCGACGTTCTCGACCTGCTGGCCACCGCCGTCCAGTCCAGCGAGTACGGCTGGTTTGTCGTCACCGACACCGAGCCCGCTGCCGGCGTCCGGGCACTCTCACCCTCAGCGATCAAGGACAAGGGCCTCGACACCCTCCACATCCTGCCCCGCGAGACCGCCGATGATATCGGCGTCGAAGTCCCCACCCGCACGGCCACTTCCAAGACCTTCACTGCGAACGGTCCCGGCGGCGCAGCCATGCAGACACTGCTCGACGCCGTCTCTGACTACACCATCCGCACCATCTCGACTCTCACCATGAAGGCAAGCGCGGATGCCGCGTCCGGCACAAGCGACATCGACCTCGCCGTCGCCTCGCTCGGCATGCTGCAGAAGCAGGCCCTCACGGTCCGCTGCACCATCCGCGCCGAGTACAAGGGGCTCACCGGAGGCGGCATCCAGTTCCAGGGCACCGCCGAGCGCGCCGACTTCCAGATGGCCTACGGCCACGCTAAGAAGGCGCTCACCGCTGCCACGAAGGTGGTCGGCGACGTCACGCTCACCTTCCGGTTCGCCCCGGCACTCGATGTAGACGACCCTCAGTTCACGCAGATCCACGATGTGATCAAGAAGCTCGGCATCAAGAGCACAATGATGACGGCGGAGGTGACCAAGTGACCATGCCCCAGCGCGCGACGGCCGTCCCGAGCCGACGGCTCGCTGCTGTCGCCGGCGTCCGCGGTTTCCGTCTCATCGTGAAGGCCGGCCGTGGTGAGACCTACGGCCTCACCGTCGAGGAGACTTTCGGAGAGGCGGCCTCCGTCTTCGCCACGCCCGTCGTCAACCTCACCCCGCAGCAGACGGGCCGCGTCGTCGACGCTCTCTTCACTGCCGTGAAGCGATCGGGCCACCAGCCAAGCGTGCTGACCTTCACCCGCAAGGCGCCAATCCGGCTCACCGAACCCGACGGCGTACGCCTGGCCCTGACTCTGATGGCCACCCAGCCCATAGCCAAGCATGAGCGCGTCCGCGCACTCGTCGCCGGCATCAACGCCATGAGTACCGAGGAGACCTACTACTGGTACTCCAAGTGCATCGGCGTTGACGCCAACCGCGCTCGCAAGGCCATCCGCACTCTCCTCTCCGACTACTGAAAGCAAGCAATCGTGACAACGCGGCCCAAGGTACTGGCTGAAGACTGGCTGCCGGTGGCAGCTCTGAGCATCGAGTCACGACGTGAAGCTGCCCCGATCCCAGGGCAATTCCCGAAGCTCAAGACCCTGCATCAATGGTGGGCTCGTCGCCCTATCGTTGCCTCGGCAGCCACAGTTCTGGCGGGGATCCTGCCAGCCTGGAGCGACGAACTTGCGGAGCGGCATCCTACGATCAGCGGGCTGCAAACCGAACGGGCATATCGCGACTGGTTCAACCGCCTCATCGGGATTTGGGGAGACCCCGTGCTGGCGAAACGAACGAGTGAAGCCGCCAAGGCCGCAGGCGTTAAACTCAAGGACAACCCTTACACCTACCGCCCAGCGTTCAAGAACAGCGTCGGCGAGCAGGAAATCCGAGAGTTGCACGACGTCCTCGTCGGCACCTGGGGCCGCCTTCCTGCCGTTGCAGATGTGACCGCCGGGGGAGGCTCCATCCCATGGACCGCGCTGCGCTTGGGTCTGCCGACCTACGCGAACGACCTGAACAGCGTGGCTGTGTCGATCCTGAACGCAAGCCTCACGATCCCAGCCAAACACGGCACGGCGCTAACTCCGCTCCTGCGCAAATGGGGTCAGCGGATCGTGGACGACGCCACGGACAGGCTGAGTGAGTACTTCCCGAAGGCTGGCCGGGAGAGGGTTACAAACTACCTCTACGCCCATGCAGTGACTTGCCCCCGCACTGGCCGGGTCGTGCCGCTGATGCCGGATTGGTGGCTTCGAAAGGCTCCCAGGCCAGCCGCCGTGCGGATGCTGACTGAACTCGACGGAGTCGATTTGCAGACTCCGAAATTTGAAGTCGTGCACGGGACGGACATCGACTTCGATGCTGACAAGGGTCTCTTTGCGGGCGGCCGCGCGATCAGCCCGTACGACAATCTTGTCGTCGATGGCGACTACATCAAGGCCGAGGCAAAGGCCGGCCGCATGACCCAGGTTCTCTATGCAGTTGTCGTCAGGACCTCCGCTGGGCGAACCTTCCGATCCCCGAGCGATGCCGACCTTGAGGCACTCCAGAAGGCTGAGCAACTGGTAGCAGAGAACATCGCAATCTGGGAAGCCACAGGCATCATTCCATCGACCTCGATCCCCGAGGTGTCGAACTACGACCGCGGTCATCGGATGTACGGCATCAACAAATGGGCCGACTTCTTTTCGCCTCGCCAGCTCCTCACCCACGCCGCCTTTGTTCAAGCCTTTCGCAAGGTTGCAGCAGAAGCGAGGGCTGAGCTCGACGAGAGTCTCGCGAAAGACATCCTGACGGAGCTTGCGCTGATGCAGGGAAAGGCGCTGAACTACAACGCGCGGCAGGCTTCCTGGCACGTGAATCGTCAGTCGACCCGCGCTGTCTTCGAGAAACACAACTTCGCGTTTAAGTGGACCTTCGTCGAGTTTCCGGGCCCGGGAGAGCTGCTGCCGTGGTGCTTGGACCAGTTGGTCGATGCTTACGACGAGATCGCACGTCTCCTCGAAGAGACTGGCAGCAGCGCGCCCGGTGTACGCCTGGATCGCGAGGTGCAGGTCACGGCCGGGACCGCAGCCGACATCCCATCCGTGCCTGATGGATCCATTCAGCACATCTGCATGGATCCGCCGTACTACGCCAATGTCATGTACTCCGAGCTCTCCAACTTCTTCTATGCCTGGGAGCGTGAAACCCTCGGCGTCGTGGCACCGGAGCTCTTCGAAGAAGAGAACACCGACCTCGACAACGAGGCTGTCACCAACGACGCGCGGTTCGCAACGCTCGGTCGCCGTAAGAAGGAGATCGCTGACCTCGACTACGAGGCAAAGATGGCCGCGATCTTCACGGAGTGCCGCAGGATGCTGTCCGACGACGGCGTACTCACGGTGATGTTCACCAACAAGAACGCTCGAGCATGGGATGCGTTGGGCTCGGCGTTGATCGCAGCGGGATTCACGGTCGAGACGTCATGGCCTGTCGCTACTGAGCCAGAGTCCAGCAGCCACCAAGCCAACAAGAACGCCGCAGAGTCCACCATCATGCTGGTCTGCCGGAAGCGGGACCGGAGCGATGATGGCGGGAAGCGGTACCTCGAAGACGTAGCGCCTGAGGTTCGCGCAGAAGCACGAAGTGCATCGCTCCGCTTCACCGAAGACGGTATCGAAGGTGTCGACCTCATGCTTGCCACCTACGGCCCTGCACTGTCTGTCATCTCGCGGAACTGGCCCGTCTACTCGTCAGTGCCCGACGAGAACGGAGCCGACCGGCTCCTGAGGCCGGAGGAGGCTCTGAACATCGCTCGTGAGGAGATCGTCGACCTCCGACGTCGCCGCCTCGTGGGTGAAGCAGTCCGAGTCGATAGCCTTACCGACTTCGTACTCATGGCTTGGGACATTTTCAAGGCGCGGGAAGCCGATTTCGATGCTGCGAGGCTCCTCGCTTTGGCTGTTGGCGGTCTCGACATCGACCACCTGACGAAAGCCAAGGTACTCAAGAAGAAGTCCGGAACCGTGGAGTTGCTGGCTCCTGAAGAGCGGATCCGAAGAGGCAACGAAGGCGATGCTCCTGGAGTCCGCCCAGAGGCATCCCGGTTCGAGCACCTCATCGATGCCGTCGACACGATGCTCTACATCGCTAAGGTTGACGGCATGCAAGCTGCAAAGCGTTTCGTCGATCGGCATGGCTACACAAGTGACCGTGCGTTCCTTGCCGCCATCCAGGGCCTGATTAATGCGATCCCTCGAAAGAAATCAAAGGGCGCGTGGCTCTACCCGGAGGCGGGGCTTCTCGACACGCTGTGCACGCTCTACTTCGATAGTGTTCAGATTCCAGCCGAAGACATCCCTGTAACGCAGACTGACGAACCAGTCGCTCTCTTCGAGATGGAGTGACGTTGGCCGAGCACGACGATGCTTTGTTCCCCGGTGCCGCCACCAAGCCAGCGGCACCGGCGCAGGATGGTCTCTTCGACCATGATCCTGCCACGGCCGAAGACTCGTTCCGCAGCGTGACGCTGAAGGCGATGTACTCTCCTGACGATAAACCGTTTGAGACGTTTTACGAGCCCCTGCTTTCCAGGGCCGTCGCTTACGACCGTGCGGTCGGCTACTGGTCCGGGGCAGAACTGCAGTTTGCCGCGCAGGGCACGGCTTACTTCATCGCTGGTGGCGGAGTGATGAGATGCATCGTCGGCGCCCAGCTCGGCAAGAAGGACGTCGACGCGGTGCTCTCCGGCACTCCGCTCGACGATGTGGTCGCCGAACGTTTACTGGCTGACCCTGGCCTGGAGGGCACGAAGATTGTGCAGAGCGAGCACCTCAGCGTGCTGGCCTGGATGGTCGCCAACGACCGGCTCCATATCCGGGTCGGCATCCCGGTCGACAAGCACGGCCACCTACTCACCCACCAGGAGTCGGGCCGCTACTTCCATACCAAGTACGGCATCTTCACGGACCGCTACGGCCAGAAGGTCGCATTCAGCGGCTCCAACAACGCCTCGGTCACCGCTTGGGTGAAGAACCACGAGACCTTCGACGCGTACCGTTCCTGGCGTACCGAGTCCTGGGAAGACTACGGCGATCCCAAAGAGCGAGCCTTCGAGCGGCACTGGCGTGCCAAGCCCGATGAGGGGTGGGCGGTCATCGATCTTCCCACTGCCGTCCGCAAACACCTGATAGAGCATGCTCCGGATGCTGCGCCGTTCCCTTTCGACACGCTCGCGCCACAGCCGGAGATCGAGGAGCCCGATCAGGAGGCACCGCCTGTCGACGTGGATGTCGATATCCAGAAGGCCTGGGACGAACTGGTCGCTCTCCGGGATGCACCGAAGGCATCTGCATGGACTGGCGTGGGCACAGCCTGGGCTCAACCGCTGCCGCACCAGGCCGAGCTGATCTACCGGGTGGTGTCGACGTACCCGCGCGGCTATCTCTTTGCCGACGAGGTCGGCCTCGGCAAGACCGTCGAAGCAGGCATGGTGCTACGTGAGCTCTTCACCTCCGGCCGGGCGGAGAAGGCGCTACTGCTCGTGCCTGCCTCGGTGATGAAGCAGTGGCAGGAAGAACTCCACGAAAAGATGAACCTCGACGTCGCCCGCTACGACAAGGGTGGCTTCTTCGACCGGTTCGACCAGCCCATCGCGTCCGCTCCGGGGGCGAACCCGTGGTCGGCCTTCCCGATCGTGCTCGCCTCCTCCCATCTCGCCCGGCGCCGCACTCGCCGTACTGAGATCCTCGATGCCGGACCGTGGGATGTCGTCCTCGTCGATGAGGCCCATCACGCCCGCCGCCGCGGCTCCAAGGCGACCGACACTCCCAACTCCCTGCTCGGGCTGCTCCAGGAGATGAAGAAGCGCGACCTGTGGCGTGCGCTCTACCTCGCTTCAGCAACCCCAATGCAGATGCATCCCCACGAGGCCTGGGACCTCGTCGAGCTCCTCGGGCTGCCGGGCAAGTGGGGTGAGCAGGCGTTCTTCTTCGCGCAATACTTCACCTACCTCGGCGATCCGCCTGAGAGGCGCGGTTGGAAACTCATTTGCGACATGCTGGAAGACTACTTCTCCGACCCGCTCGCCGAACGCGACACCGAGCTGGAGCGGCAAATCGACGACGCACTCGGATGGGCCGACGCATGGACGGTGACCGGGATGGCAGGCAATCCCCCCTCACCGGACCTCAGGGCACAGTTCCCGAACGCCACCTCCGAGTGGATGGAGAAGTGGGCCCGCCGCCACACCCCGATACGCGATCGGGTCTTCCGCAACACCCGCAAGACCATGCGGGCCTACCAGGCGGCTGGCATCATCCCGGCTTCGATCGTCATCCCGTACCGGCACGTCACTGACGAGTTCATTCCTCTGGCGCCGAACGAGCGGAAGCTGTATGACCGCATCGAGGAATACATCCGCCGCCACTACAACGCATACAAGTCCGACAAGGCCACCAAGGCCCTCGGCTTCATCATGACCGTCTACCGCCGCCGGCTGACCTCCTCTTTCGAGGCGATCAAGCAGTCTCTGCAACGCCGCCTCGACGTACTCGAGCAAGGCAAGAGCCTCGCCGATCTCCTCACTGCCGACGACGGCGTCGACCTGGAGAACTCCCTCTTCGACCCCGAGGCCTTCGATGTCCGCGCCGACCGCCTCAAAGAAGAGATCGGCGAGCTTCGCTCTTTCCTCAACGACCTTGGCGATATCACCGGCGAGGACACCAAAGCCAAAAAGCTCGTCGACGACCTGGCCGACGCGTTCAAAAGGTACAACTCCGCAGTGGTCTTCACTCAGTACACCGACACCATGGACTACGTCCGCGAACGCCTCCTGGCCGCTGGCTATTACAGGCTCGGCTGTTACTCCGGCCGCGGCGGCGAGGTCTACGATCCCGTAGCAGAGGAGTGGAGCCCGGTCACCAAGGCCGAGATCAAGACCCGATTCCGCAACGGCGATATCGAGGTCCTGATCGGCACCGACTCCATGAGCGAGGGCCTGAACCTGCAGACGTCGGGCCGCCTCATCAACTACGACATGCCCTGGAACCTGATGCGCGTCGAGCAGCGCATCGGCCGTATCGATCGCATCGGCGCCACCTACGAGCACCTCCAAATCAGCAACTATTTCTACAAAGACACCGTGGAGGAGCAGGTCTACAAGGGCATCAAGGAGGACTACGACGACTTCACCAACATTCTCGGGGGCGCCGCCCCCGTCCTCGGCACCGTCGAGAAGGTCATCGAAGACCTGGCTCTCGCCGCGAACCTCAGTGGCGAAGCCATCGTTCGCGAGATCGCCGACATCCGAACTCAGATCGACGACATAAGCAACCAGCCCGTCAGCACCGACGACCTGGGCACTCCCGACGACGACATCACCATCAAGACCCCACCGGATCTGACGGGCGACATCACTCCGTCAGGCCTTGCCATCAAGCTCACGAACAACGTCCTCTCAGGCCGATGGCTGACCCCAGATGACGGACGCCCTGGTATCTACAACCTGTTGTGCCTTCCGCGTAACGACGCCCGCGTGTCCTTCGGACGCTCCGATGGCGTGACGTCCGTCGAGTGCTTCTTGGGTCAGTCGCCCGCGGCCTCAGTCCCCGTCACATTCGATCGCGATATCTGGGACGCCAGCAGCGACAGTGACCTAGTCTTCCTGACCTACGGGGCACCCGAGTTGGGCTCCCTCCTACCCGCCGAACCCGATGAGTGACCGGTAGAGAGGCCTCAACCGCCGGGGCTGGGCCTGACTGAAGCCACAAGAAACCTGAAGCGCGAACACGGCGCCAAGGGCGAACGCAGAAAGCCGAGTTGCATACATCGCCATACCCCGCCGATAGAGCGGACAGCAGCGTTGTGACCCCGACTCTCCCGCGCGGCATGTTTTTGGCTTCCACACGAGTCGGGTCGGGCTTACGTTGTGACGGGGTCCACGTGGAACGACTCGGCCGTCGGCTCGCCGTTGACGTCAACATTCATGCGATGGGCCTGCCAGGTCCTCTGAGTACCACCACAGGCCGCTCAATCCTCGGTCATGAACCCCACGAACCGCGACCACTCCTCACGGCCGACGGCGAAGTGAGGGCGCGTCACGTCCTTGGAGTCCCGTACACACACGGCCCGTTCGGTGATGGCGACCTCGACGCAGTCGTCGCCCGAGCTGCCGCTGTAGCTGGACTTGAACCAGACCAGTTCCGACGTGCTCATAGCTCTCCTCGAAGTCGCTCCAGCAGACCCCGGGAGTCTTTGGGGTTCAGGGCCTGCGAGCGCAGTGTGTCATAGCGCTGGCAGAGGAGGCTCACCTCTTTCGGGTCAGAGATCAACCGGCCGTTCTCCTGCCCTTCGGAGTACGCCAGCCGGCGCCCCTTCGGTGTCTCCAAGAGGCGTACGGGACCATCCATGCAAGCATGGAACTCCGCATCCAACGGCATGACTTGCAGCGTCACGTTGCGAGGCGCAGTACGTTCCAGCACGTAGTCCAACTGGCGACGCCACACGTCACGACCGCCCAGCCTGCGCCGGAATACGGCCTCCTCCACAATGAAGTGGAAGGGAACAGTGGGCCGCTCCGACAGCATCCTCTGCCGATCCAGCCTCGCCGCCACCTGAGCCTCCAACTGCTCGTCGGTCAGTAGCGGAATGCGGTTCTCGAACAGAGCCCGCGCATACCCCTCCGACTGCAACAACCCCGGCACCAGCCGGCACTCGTACGTACACAGGCTCACCGCCACCCGCTCCAGCCGAGCCCACTGCCGGAACCACGCCGCGAGCCCCACATCCCCGCGCCCCCGTGTCACGTACTTCGACGACTTCCGCAGCGCACCCGTGTTCCCCAGCGCCTCCTCGGAGCGCTCCACCAACGCCAGGTCGGGCATCCGGCGCCCCAACTCCACTGACTCCACCGTGTGCTTGGAGAAGCGCACCATGTCCGCGAACTCGGTTCTGCTGTACCCCGCATGCTCGCGCAGTGCCTGCATGACCGCCCCGAACGTCCGCAGGCTGTCCGAGGGATCGGGCTCCCGGTCCGCATCGCCGCCCGGCATGTCTTCGTCGTCCACCACACCGCCGCCGGCCATCCGCGGCCACCTCCGGTTCCGTACACGCACTGTTCGCCGTCCCACAGCCGACGACACTCAGCGTGACGTATGAACCGTCGTACTGTCCACGGCATGTGCTTGTACGCTGACGCAGCGTACGGACCGCAACTCTGGAACGCGCCCCCGCGCACCCGTCACCGTGGCCCCATGAACGCAACCACACCCCAACCCACTGTCACCGTACACACGTTCACCCAGCCCCTGTCGTCCACCCGCCGTGGAGCCCGGCTTGCCCGCCTTCTCGCCGCCGAGCAACTCCGCGCGTGGCCGGTGTCACCCGGCGTTACCGAGCACGCCGAGCAGATCGTGGCCGAACTCGCATCCAACGCCGCCCTGCATGGTCGTGTCAACAACCGCGACTTTCGGCTCACCCTCACCCTCGACACCGCGGCCGGCCTGCTCCGTATCGCCGTCACCGACGCCCGGGGCGAGCGCCTCCCGTCACCGCCTGCGGACTGCGGACCGTCCCCGGACACCGAGTCCGGCCGTGGCCTCCTCCTGGTGACTGCCCTCGCAGACCGCTGGGGCGTCGAGCCGTACCCGCCCGGCGGCAAGACGGTCTGGGCCGAATGCGCCTGCGAGACCCCCGGCCCGGACACGTACAGCGAGCGGATCTGACCACGACGGCTGAGCGCGGTTCACCCAGTGCGCAGCAGGCAGCTGAGCACAATCCTCTGCCCCGGTCGATGAGGTCAGACGCCATCCGCTTTCCGAACGTGATCGTTTAGTTCGGGTGGGTGGGCATGAACTCCCGTTCGTGGCGGGAGAGATGGGCGTGGTTCATCCG